>CP054838.1:2054166-2712500 GCA_028768545.1 Desulfobacter sp. | reverse complement strand
GCTTTCCAGCTTGTTCAGCTAACAATTAATTTTTTGACTTCCCGCAAGGTCCAAAACCCTTACAAGTATTATCCCGCGACCCCATGCATGCAACGCTTTTGGGCTTGACACATACACGGTTTGGGCTGGTTCCCGTTCGCTCGCCGCTACTAGGGAAATCGTTATTACTTTCTATTCCTGGGGGTACTAAGATGTTTCAGTTCTCCCCGTTGGCTTCCTTACCCTATGTATTCAGATAAGGATGACACAATATTAATCGTGCCGGGTTGCCCCATTCAGAGATCTCCGGATCAAAGGATGTTTAGCTCCTCCCCGAAGCTTTTCGCAGCTTTCCACGTCTTTCTTCTTCACTTGACACCAAGGCATCCACCGTTTGCTCTTAGTAGCTTAGCCACTATTTAATTCCACAAATAAGTTTAAACGCTTTGATGCGAACATATTGTTATCGAAGAATTCATCGAATTCTTCGATAACAACTGCCAGATCCGCCTGATCCAAAGATCAGGTTTCTCTGTTTATATATATCAGTTAATAAAAAATCTTATTAACTGCGCAATTGATATTATCTACTACAACAAATTGTCAAAGAACGTTTGAGACATCCGGCTACTAAATTTCACCGTCTTGATCTCTCAAAGTTGGTCAGTGATTCCGAGAAGAGCTATTTTACTACTAATTTCTTTCCTTAGAAAGGAGGTGATCCAGCCGCTGATTCCTCAACGGCTACCTTGTTACGACTTCACCCCAGTTATCAACCATACCTTAGGCGCCTGCCCCCCCGAAGGGTTAGCCCAGCGACGTCGGGTATAATCAACTCCCATGGTGTGACGGGCGGTGTGTACAAGGCCCGGGAACATATTCACCGCGGCATGCTGATCCGCGATTACTAGCGATTCCAACTTCATGGAGTCGAGTTGCAGACTCCAATCCGGACTGAGATAAACTTTAGGGATTCGCTCACCTTCGCAGGTTCGCTGCCCTCTGTATTTACCATTGTAGCACGTGTGTAGCCCTGGATATAAGGGCCATGAGGACTTGACGTCATCCCCACCTTCCTCCCCGTTAACCGGGGCAGTCTCGCCAGAGTTCCCACCATTATGTGCTGGCAACTGACGATAAGGGTTGCGCTCGTTGCTGGACTTAACCAAACATCTCACGACACGAGCTGACGACAGCCATGCAGCACCTGTCACTGTGTTCCCGAAGGCACTCTCGTATCTCTACAAGATTCACAGGATGTCAAACCCAGGTAAGGTTCTTCGCGTTGCGTCGAATTAAACCACATGCTCCACCGCTTGTGCGGGCCCCCGTCAATTCCTTTGAGTTTTAGTCTTGCGACCGTACTCCCCAGGCGGTTCACTTACTGCGTTAGCTTGGGCACAGCAGATTTTAATATCCGCCACACCGAGTGAACAACGTTTACTGCGTGGACTACCAGGGTATCTAATCCTGTTCGCTACCCACGCCTTCGCGCCTCAGCGTCAGTATCGGTCCAGAGAGCTGCCTTCGCCATCGGTGTTCCTCCTGATATCTACGAATTTCACCTCTACACCAGGAATTCCGCTCTCCTCTCCCGTACTCAAGTCTTGCTGTTTCAAATGCACTTCCAGGGTTGAGCCCCGGGCTTTCACATCTGACCGACAAGACCGCCTACGCGCCCTTTACGCCCAATAATTCCGAATAACGCTTGCGCCCCCCGTGTTACCGCGGCTGCTGGCACGGAGTTAGCCGGCGCTTCCTCCACTGGTACCGTCAATATAAACACCTATTGGATATTTATAATTTCTTCCCAGTTGACAGAGTTTTACGACCCAAAGGCCTTCTTCACTCACGCGGCGTTGCTGCGTCAGGGTTTCCCCCATTGCGCAAAATTCCTCACTGCTGCCTCCCGTAGGAGTCTGGACCGTGTTCCAGTTCCAGTGTGACTGATCATCCTCTCAGACCAGCTAACCATCGCAGTCTTGGTAGGCCATTACCCCACCAACAAACTAATGGTCCGCAGACTCATCTCCAAACGATTGCTTTCAAGAAGAGGCAATCTTTCATAGATCAACTTATGCTGATCAACTTTATCCGGTATTAGCTACCCTTTCGAATAGTTATTCCAGGTTTGAAGGTAGATTATCTACGTGTTACTCACCCGTGCGCCACTCTACTCAGGATTGCAAGCAATCCCTTTCTCGTTCGACTTGCATGTGTTAAGCACGCCGCCAGCGTTCATTCTGAGCCAGGATCAAACTCTCCAGTTATAATCCTTTTACTAAAACTTGCGGTCACAGCTTCCAACGAAGCCGGACCTGCTCTTTTCTTCTTCACTGACCAATTTTCAAAGATCAAACCTGCTCTTTAAAAGTGAATATTCTCACTCGAAAAGAACTCGGCAATACTATAAGAACACTAACCAAATGTCAACAACTTTCTTAACTTTAATTTCATTTTAATATAAGACCTGATGGCAACCGCTCTCCAAACTGAAGATTTTTTTCTTTCATCCCCATTCCGGTTTTTTCTTGAATCAAGATTTGTGTTTTCTTTGCTGCACCACTATCTTTCATCCACTCCATAATCTTGACAATCATCTCTTCGGGCAAATCTCGGGTCCTGTCACCGGTCTTTCTTGCCAAAGATGCCACAAGAGTGTGGACCGGATCGGTTTGTTTCCATTTCTTTTTTATAATCTGCTGGACCCATCTGTTTATTTCTCCTGGCGGAATCACCCTGTCAAGGGATCCATACAACATCTCTCTGGCCCCAAACCTTGACAAGGTCCAGAACAAACGATCCATTTTTTTTCCCGGTTTAATCTGCGGCATAAGGGCTTTTGCCAACACCACCTTATCCTTGACCAGCAACCGCTCCATGTTGGCTGAGGTCATCCACAATTCCACCTGCTCTTGAAGCGGCAATTTTCCTTTGGTATTTTTAATCAGCAAAGAAGAGGTGTCTTGGAAAAATTGTCTTTGCTGGCCCGCATTTAAACCAGCGGCAATCCGGCGCAAAAATATCCACCATTCCACCCTGTTTTGCTGAACCTTATCAAAAGTCAATCCTGCTAAATAGACTTTCCACAATTTTCTTGCCCGTTCCTCATCAAAGGCATCCCCGAATCCAGGTCGCATGCAGAACCCTGCAAGGTTAAGCCATCGTGACTCGTGGGCTGCGGATATACAACGGTTGGGCGCAACCTTGATGAGCTGATCTGCCAGCTGCCTTAAAAAAGACAAAGGCCAGTTGACCTTACGTTGTTCCGTCAAGGTTTCCAGCGTCTTGGCAAGGGTCTGTAACCCATCGGCCATTTCAGATCCCCCGGTGAAGACCTTTTCAATTTGCTTACAGGCTGTTTTGATCAAGGCATCTTCATACACTTCTGTTTCACCGGTTTCCATGCCCTTGCCCGAAGTTCTCAACTGGAACTGAAGTTTCCATTGATGGTCACTAACAGCAGAACGGCAAAACATAGCAAGGCTTCCCATCTCGGTAAATTCAGCCCCCATGGTAATAGGAATCTGTTTTTTATCCCCGTTTTTACCAAATTTAATAATGGTCTGAATGGGTGCCATGGGGGTTAAGGAATCATCAATGGAAATAATATGCCCTGCCATATCACCGGAACGAAAGCTTGAACTGAACACATCAAAACTCACCGGTTGATTGGCCCGGACTTCAAAGGACATATCCGGCAAATCAATCACCGAGCCCTCATCTAACCCTCTTTCCACAAGACAAACAGCCTTTAAATCTTTTTCAGATGGGGTGGATATGCCAAGATAATAGGATCTTGGACTCCCAGAGCCGACCCTGACCCCCATTCCCTGTTTAACAAGCCCATAGTAAGACGCCCCGATACCCACGGCCAGTTCAGGCCGGTCATTTTCCAAAATCATGGGTTTTTTCGGTTCAGAGGTTTTGAACCACCGCCGGATCGCCTCTTTAATACGGGACTGAACAAGAGATGGTTTTAGAGTCCCGCCGTTGAACAGGATGAAATCCGGCATGGGGTCCTCTTTGTTCAATACATTTTTCACCGTGTCCCTGTGTTTTTCAAGAAACCGGACAATGTGTTTGCTTACAGAGGCCTCCTTTTCAAAGGGAAGCCCGAAATCGGCAATCTCTTTTCCCTGCTCAAGTGCTGAAAACTCAATTGTATCCACATCAGGAAAAAACCGCCCCCGTAAGACCGTTTCAATATCTCCCCGGGTCAGATCTGCCGCCAGGGTGCCTGCAATCAGCGCCCTGCCCTCACCCTTTAAAGTGATCCGAACCGAACGTTCGCCATGCTCCAGGGTTTTTTCTTTGGCCTCCCGGCACCTGTGACAAAGGGTTTTCCATTTATCCGAGCTTAATGAAGACTTGGCGTTAAATTTATTTTCCACAATTTTAGCCAGGGCCAGATCAATGTTATCTCCACCCAATATCAAATGGTCCCCGACAGCAACACGCTCAAAACGGGGCGACCCCTCTGTCTCCTTAAGGGTGATCAAACTAAAGTCGGTTGTCCCCCCTCCCACATCACAGACCAGAATCAGATCTTCTTCTCCCACCTGGCTCTGCCAGTCTGATTCATGGAGAATGAGCCAGGAATAAAAAGCCGCCAAAGGCTCCTCCAAAAGGGTGACAGACTCTCCAAGTCCTGCAAGGGCAACCGCTTCCATGGTCATTTCCCTTGCCTCTTCGTTAAATGAAGCCGGCACTGTGAGCACGACAAACTGATTTTCTATAAACTTGTCTTCATCTTTGACAAAATGATTCCAGGCATTGCGGATATGTCCCAGATATTCGGCCGTGGCAATGACCGGAGAAACCTTTTCAACCCCTTCAGATCCCCAGGGCAATATTTTAGCCCTTCGGTCCGCCAAAGGGTTGCACAGCCAGCTTTTGGCCGAGGATACCAGCCTTGAAGGAATCTTGGATCCATGGTCCCTGGCAAAACTGCCGGCGAAAAGGTCTTCTCTTTTTTTCCATGGATGCTTGAGCACCTCCTTTGAAATGTCATATTCTCCAGGAATGTATAAAAAGGAAGGAAGAACCGGAATTTTTGTCAATTCCCCGAGACCTGTCAGCTGGGGAATATTAAAGACTTTGATCACCTTGTCTTTATCTAAAGCCGCCCGGGTCTTGTCCAAGTCATTTTTTAAACCTGCCATGTCCACGTAGGATACAGCAGAATTAGTTGTGCCCAGATCAATGCCTATTACATATTGTTTATCCTGAAAATCCAAAACAACTCCTGTTCGTTTATGACCTCAATAGTATTATTGTATCTCAATTTCAGCAGGTGTCATGATCCCTGGATCCTGAATATCGGATAGCTTGGGCACCTCTTTTTTACCGGCTTTCCACCCCGGATGTTTTATGATCCCTTGAAAAGGCGGATGGCCTGACACGTTCCCGACCAGGTTGATGGCCTCAATATCAAATCCGTCATCAATGGTGATTGAATCACCTTCCTCCCCTTTAACAACCGGTTTGAGATCAATATATTTTTTAATCGCTTTTTTGCAGTCTTCTTGAATGGATCTCACAGCAGCACCAATCTGCCCGTCTTCATAAACACTTAAATCTTCATCAAAAAAATCAAGCAGCCGCCCCTCCCGCTGAAGAACGGATAAAGAATGCAAAAAGAGCCGTCTTTTCCGTTCCTGTTCAATTTTGTGATCGACAAAATCCTTTTTCAAAAGTTTGTTTGATTTCGGCTGATTGGATTTTGCCTCATCACGGTTGAATATATTGGCAATCAAAACCGACAGCACAGCCCAAAAAACAAATCCGAAAATTAGACAAAACAGTATAATCCCCGGTAAAATCCATTGAAAAAAACCGCCTTGGTCCCAAAAAAAGATCAAACCCGAAATCTTATCAACCAGAAACGATTGTCCCTGGTCAGAAGAGTAGGTGGATATCAGCCACTGGTGACCGTAATAAACGCCGGCACCCACGGCTAAAGCGAGCATTACCATACAACTCATAATTATCCAAAACGATTTTTTCCGATATTGTTTATACATTTATAATCGAACCTCATTTTCCTATTATAATAAAGTCTGTTCCATCCATAAAAAAATACCATGTCGGTTTTTTCAACATGGTATTTCATAATAATACAAAATATGGGTATATCAAGTAAAGGTTTGTAATCCGAGGCCAGGGATTATGATCTAAAGGTTTTATATCTATGATTCACCACAGCAAATGCGATCTTTATTTACGTCAAAGGTTTTTTGTCCGACCCCCTTAACCTTCATAATATCTTCAGGCACCACAAAAGGATGTGCACTTCGATATTCAATTATCTTTTCTGCGGTTGCTTCACCGACATATTTTAGTGTAATGAGTTCTTCTTTGCTGGCCGTGTTGATGTTGACTTTGTCATCTGTCGCATATACCGGTGAAATCAGACCGGCCAGCACCAGGAAAAGAACAATAAAAATAGCCCTTGTTTTAATTCTTAGCATAATTTTTCTCCTTCAATTTAAAGGTGTCAAATCCCTGCCCCGAAATAGAAGAATCCTTAAATGAGGGAAAATCAAAAAGAAAAATTTGAAAATGCAAACGAGATTAAAGTTCAGAATGAATCAGATAAAAAATACTAAAATATTTCAGTGATGTCCGGTTAGGTTTTTGCTTGCTCAATAATTTTTTGATCTTTGACAATATTGTCCCTGTTTGAACTATAAGAGCCCTGCTCCTCGCAGCCAAACAGGTCATTTAGAATGGCGGTTCGCAGCTGCCGAACTCTTTTGATCGTGACCTTTTCATTAAACTGTTTTTGGCAATGGATTGCCAGTAACAGGTAAGTGATAAGGCCGCCAAGAATCTGAACCATAAGGCCGTATTCACTGCGGGCAATGAGATGATATACCTTCAGATGTTCTTTCCACCATTTGAAAAAATCCTCAATGGTCCACCGGAGTTTATAAATTGTTGCTATTTGTTCCGCTGTTAAATCATGCCTGTCAGTTGCCACATAGTATTTGACGCCAGCAATTTTATAGCCAACAACCCGAACAGGCCTTTTCGTCTGGTTTTGATTCGGAGTACCAAGTTTAACCAGTGCATCATAAAAAATGTAGCTGTCGGAAGGGGTCTCGTGGTTATCAATAATTGTTCTTGTTGTCCTGGTTTTTATACGGCAGACAAAATGTTTGCCTTGCTCCTGAAGCAGGTCAAATTCTTTATGGGATTGATATCCACGATCCATAACACCTGTTTGCCCCTTGGAAAGTATTTTGGGAACAAAAGTGCGTTCAGCGCCGTTGCCTTCAGTCAAAAAGATTTTGTTTGGGATTCCGTGATTAATGTCAAATCCGCAATGTACTTTGGCTTTTTTACTTCCTTTTCTGTAGTTCGCCCAGTGCATTGAAAGGACTGCATTTATGAGACTACCGTCAATGGAAACCAACTCTCCTAACTCGGCGTGTTCACCCGGATGACACTCAAGAGCCTGTTTATAAAGATCCTCAAAGATAAATTGCAGTTGTTCGAGTCCCCTGTGATTGATGGCTTCACAGAAACTACTACGGCTGATACCACCGTCTGGCGCAATATTTTCTTTAGCAAAAACATTCTCCTTGAGATCCTGAATTAAATGTCGGGCAGACTTGTGCTCCTGAAGATGGAAATAAACCAAAGCATTTATCTGGTCTTCGAATGTCATTTTTAAAGGGCGGTCTCCTCGAGATTGTAATTCCGGTGCTTTTGAAAGTGACTTTATCAGAGGGCACCTGAAATTGTCAAAGTTCAGGGACCGTAGTTGTTTTTTAGGGACTGAGATGTGCGTCATTTGAGCTCCTTGAGTTAAATTTTCAAGGCGCACAAAAATTTTTACGCACATTTGTCAACACAAAACCGACTGTTTTTTCAATGATTTTAGATGCTTTTTATATGCAACAACCTAACCGGACACTACTGAAAATATTTGCACAAAACAGTCAATTGAAAAAACATATTATTTTATTTATTATTTATGATTAGGGATATGTGCAGGCCCTATTATAATATTTTCAACGGCCTTTGCTGAAGCTAAGAGGATTCGATCCTGAATGTTAATTTATTTTTCCTGCTCCAAGTGCAGACTCGATTGAACTGTTTTTTTGTTGACCAGCCCTGTGAAAAGCAAGCGCTACCAGCACAATATTAACAAACACGACAGCAGCTAAAACTCCTTTTAACTGCCAAAACCCAGCACCAATGACATAACTTGCCGTTGCAACAAGTGCCAGAGTTCCCCACAGCTTTGCCAAGTCTTGGGTACGCATCTCACAACTCAACTTGAGCAATAATTGCTGTCCTGTGGCAAAGCAGCCCCCGGCAAACACCAGCCACGGGAATAACCAGCTATAGGAACGAAATGCCTCTCCTAAAAGAAAATATCCGATCGTGGAATGGAAAAAAAAGAAAAACATTGATAAACCCAAGGATAAAATAAGAATGCCTGCGGAAAGATACTGATTCACCAAAAATATTTTTTTATTGGCCTCGCTACTTTTACCTGCTCCAACGATCTGATAGATAATTGGCTCTGTCAATATGATAAAAAAATTACTCAAAAAAATCATTGGGGCAAATGCCAATTGATAAACAGCTGCATATCCCCCCACCTCGAAAAGACTCCCAAAATACTGCAACGACCAACGTTCGGTCATTATGACAACCCATACACAGAGATTGCTGATAATCAGGGGACGCTGAAAACGGGTGAGTCTCCTAATATCTGTGATGCTGGATTGGTCCTGGTCCAATTGAGGTTTACCGCTGGATTTTACTACCAATTCTTTCAAGAAAAAAAAATGAACTGCCATCGTCACCAGTCCGCTTAAAACAAATCCTGCCAAAGCCATCTCAGCCGACGGTTTACTCAGCCAAAGGATTAAGCAGACGGCCATAAAAAACCGTCCTATTTCAAAAACGCTCTGGGTTACGGTCCGGTAATGCCTTTGGCGTGAAGCATCCTCCACCCCGAGGGCCACGCGGTTCAAAAAAATCAGAACTGCAAATAAAGCAGCGCCCAGCATGACCCAACACCCCGGGAGTCGGTCAATCCAAATGCTGGCAATCGCCATCCCCCCCCCACACAGAGGATCCCTCCTGCCCCCCAGGCCAAAGCGCGTTTAAGATAAGAAAAAAAAAGACCGGACTTGCCTTCCTCCACATATATCAGATAAAACCGAGTTGCCGTCTGGCCGAGGGGGGTCCCGCAACTGTATGTTGCCAGAGTGGCAACGCTAACAACCAGGGCAAGCTTTCCATATTCTGTCGTTGACAATAGGGAGGTGAGAATACGGGTCCCGCCAAAAATAGCAATGACCGAAGAGAAGATACCAAACCCAGAGGACTTCTCCTGAAATATTTGCCAGGGAGGGGTGCCGGCCCAGGCGCTTAAAAAAACTCACCCTATCGGACCGCCCTGGCCATAACCTTTTTAACCTGGTCAATGACAAACTGAATCATGGTTTCATCCAAGGTCGGATGAACCATAAACATCATTGAGGTTTCGCCCAACTGTTTTGCCACAGGCAGCCTGTCATTCCTTGATCCAAAGATTCTATGGGGATAATTTTTAAAGACCATTTCAGGTTCATCCGATTAATGCGTACCTTTTATTGTGAAGGTCCAAAAGTTTCAACCTGAAAAACTCCGAATCCCTGTATCCATAAGCTTTCCGTTTCATGGTTTTTATCTTGTTATTTGTCCCTTCTAAAGGACCTGTAGATATCCTGTAATCATAGTATGAAAGGATTCTTTGCCTGTGCACAGCCAAGGTCTTGGCAAATTTCATCAACATTGGAATTTTGGAAATATTGGCCAGATTGATCCAATTGCTGACTATCTTTTCAGCTGTTTCTTTTTTCTTTTGATTCCATATTTGCCTGAGTTCCTCTTTCATGTAGTAGACTACCAATAGCGGCTGATTTATTTTCAATGCTTCTTCTAACCGTTGGGCCTCCTTCTTGTCATCACTGAGGTTTTCGGGATTTTTTAACAAAAGCCACCGGACTCCCTTCAGAAGTTTTTGTTGCCCGGTATTGGCAAGAAGGTTGTAGAGCTTTCGCCTGAAATCCGACAGTTTCTCATTGAACAATTTAACAACATGAAATCTGTCAAAGACAATTGCTGAACCAGAAAGATTTTCAATAACAGCACTCAAGTATGCCGGGGACATATCGATGCTGACGGCTTTGATTTTTGCTTTCGATATTTTCACTTTTGTCCAAAAAGATTTCAAAGCTTCACCACCTTTTCCTTCTCCCACGTGCAGAATTCTACCGGATTCCAGATCCATCACGATGGTCAAGTATTTATGCCCTTTCCCTATGGAAATTTCATCTATGGCAATCTGCCGGACTTTCTCAAGGGGGATATTTCGATAACGCCTCAGCAGGTCTTCTTTCTGGATCTGCTTTATCGTATCCCAGCTGATCCTTAAATGGATGGCAATATCTTTGATTGTCATGAACTGAGACAACTCCAAGACATACCGTTCAAAAGCCCGGGTATAGCTTTTCCCCTCCTGGGCAAAGGATAGTTTGATTTGCCGGACAAATTGACAGAACGAACACCAAATTCTCTGGATAGCCGTCCTGAGAATCACGGGTTTTGAACCTACCGGTATTGTTCTGAGATCTCTTGTCACAATCCCTTTCCTGGTGACGGACCTGGAATTACATTCCGGGCATTTTACCGCCTCCGGTTTTGGTATGAGTTCAAAAGTGATTATTCCACCGATGAAACGCGTTGTTTTATAAAAGTAGTCACGAAGGCCAAAGGCATGGTATATGAAGCTTGTGGACATTAATTCATTCTCCGATTTTGTGCGAATAACACAAAAAAATTAGAACATGATCATGTTCACACCATCATTTCAAGCATAAAAATCCTTACTGTGTTATTGCCTTCCCAGTGATGTTTCTCAGTCCAGGTACGCGATTTTCTGATGAACCCCATTTCAGGGCAAATTCCTCCATTGCAGGGAAGACCATTTCCCCTCAAAGCATCGAGAACCCGATAGGTGTCCCAATCAGATTTAAGCGCTTCCAGATTGATGAACACATAATATTTATCAGTAGTGTCCGGTTAGGTTGTTGCATATAAAAAGCATCTAAAATCATTGAAAAAACAGTCGGTTTTGTGTTGACAAATGTGCGTAAAAATTTTTGTGCGCCTTGAAAACTTAACTCAAGGAGCTCAAATGACGCACATCTCAGTCCCTAAAAAACAACTACGGTCCCTGAACTTTGACAATTTCAGGTGCCCTCTGATAAAGTCACTTTCAAAAGCACCGGAATTACAATCTCGAGGAGACCGCCCTTTAAAAATGACATTCGAAGACCAGATAAATGCTTTGGTTTATTTCCATCTTCAGGAGCACAAGTCTGCCCGACATTTAATTCAGGATCTCAAGGAGAATGTTTTTGCTAAAGAAAATATTGCGCCAGACGGTGGTATCAGCCGTAGTAGTTTCTGTGAAGCCATCAATCACAGGGGACTCGAACAACTGCAATTTATCTTTGAGGATCTTTATAAACAGGCTCTTGAGTGTCATCCGGGTGAACACGCCGAGTTAGGAGAGTTGGTTTCCATTGACGGTAGTCTCATAAATGCAGTCCTTTCAATGCACTGGGCGAACTACAGAAAAGGAAGTAAAAAAGCCAAAGTACATTGCGGATTTGACATTAATCACGGAATCCCAAACAAAATCTTTTTGACTGAAGGCAACGGCGCTGAACGCACTTTTGTTCCCAAAATACTTTCCAAGGGGCAAACAGGTGTTATGGATCGTGGATATCAATCCCATAAAGAATTTGACCTGCTTCAGGAGCAAGGCAAACATTTTGTCTGCCGTATAAAAACCAGGACAACAAGAACAATTATTGATAACCACGAGACCCCTTCCGACAGCTACATTTTTTATGATGCACTGGTTAAACTTGGTACTCCGAATCAAAACCAGACGAAAAGGCCTGTTCGGGTTGTTGGCTATAAAATTGCTGGCGTCAAATACTATGTGGCAACTGACAGGCATGATTTAACAGCGGAACAAATAGCAACAATTTATAAACTCCGGTGGACCATTGAGGATTTTTTCAAATGGTGGAAAGAACATCTGAAGGTATATCATCTCATTGCCCGCAGTGAATACGGCCTTATGGTTCAGATTCTTGGCGGCCTTATCACTTACCTGTTACTGGCAATCCATTGCCAAAAACAGTTTAATGAAAAGGTCACGATCAAAAGAGTTCGGCAGCTGCGAACCGCCATTCTAAATGACCTGTTTGGCTGCGAGGAGCAGGGCTCTCATAGTTCAAACAGGGACAATATTGTCAAAGATCAAAAAATTATTGAGCAAGCAAAAACCTAACCGGACATCACTGATTATTTATAGTATGAATGAAAAATGTTCTCATTGGGTATCGTTGTCCTGAGCCCGGAAATATTTAAAAAGGCCTCGTTAAACATGCCTGCAAACGATTGTCTTTTTCCAACCCAGGCATCCAGCTTTTTGAGGACCACCCGGCCCATGGCCGCCTGAATTTCCGTCATCCGGCAATTGGTACCCAAGCTGCTGGCAAGCCATTTAAATCTTGATGCAGGTTTACTGGTATTGGATTCCTGATATCCTTTTCCATGGTCTTTATAGCTCCACACCCGCTCCCAGAGCTCTTTGTTGTTTGTGACCAGCAGCCCCCCTTCTCCGCCAGTTGTCATGATCTTATCCTGGCAGAAGGAAAAAACAGCACAGTCCCCGAAGCTGCCCGCTTTTTTGCCCTTGTAAGAAGCGCCATGGGCCTGGGCACAATCCTCTATGAGAAAAAGGTTATGATCAGCGCACAAATTCTTTATCTTACCTAATTCACAAGGCCAGCCGGCCAGATTCACCGCAATCACTGCCTTTGTCTTTGGGGTGACGGCAGAAACGATGGTATCCGCAGTGATATTCTGGCTGACCGGATCCACATCCACAAACACCGGCACACCGCCTTGGAGGGCCACACAGCTTGCAGAGGCAATAAAAGATCGGGGCGTTACGATCACTTCATCCCCCTTGCCTATGCCCAACCCTTTCAGGGCCAAATCCAATGCAAGGCTGCCGTTTGCAAGGGCAACCCCATATTCCACCCCGATATACCCTGAAAACTCTGTTTCAAAGGTTGTCACCTCTGTTCCGGTCCACTGATTTACCTTGCCGGATTTCAACACATTGACTGCCGCCTGAATTTCATCATCTTCAAAATATGGCCATGGAGCAAATTTCATTTTATTTCTCCACCTTTTTTATTATTTTAACAGGCACCCCACAGGCCACCACATTGTCCGGGACATCCTTATTAATAAAGCTATGTGCGCCCACCACAGAATTTTTTCCTATGGTAACCCCCGGCATAATTGTGCTGTGACTACCGATACAACAGTTTTTATTTAAAATGACCTTTCCTTTTTTATCATCAATGGTTGAAATTGAATAAATGGCACAATGAGAGCCGATCTGAACATTATCTCCAATTTCAACCCCGTATCTTGCATTGATATATGAAAAAGCACCAATATCTGTTTTAAATCCAAGCGTCAGGCCTTTAACATGCTGAACCACCCAATTATAAATGGTTGGTTTCCCGTCAACTATTTCCGGGAATGTCCAATCTAAAAATCTATTTTCCATGGTCTGTATTCCCCATAAACTCTTCTGCGGTCACCTGCCCTTCCTGGCTGATCCCTTGGGGTTTTAATACACGGGCCATGGTCAGGAACAAAATTTTTAAATCAAGCAAAAAATGATGATGATCAACATACCAGGTATCCAGTTTGAATTTTTCAGGCCATGACAGCAGATTCCGCCCATTGACCTGGGCCCAGCCTGTGATGCCTGGTTTGACGTCATGGCGTCTTGCCTGCTCAGGTGAATACCGATCCAGATACTGCATCAGCAATGGCCGTGGCCCCACAAGACTCATGTCTCCTGTGAGCACATTCATAAGCTCAGGCAGCTCATCAAGACTCGATTGCCTGAGCTTTGCACCAAACCGAGTCATTCTTTTCTCGTCCGGCAGTAATTGACCATTGGAATCCATATCCTGGGTTAAGGTTCTAAATTTATACATGACAAAAGGTCTGCCTTTCAGACCGGGCCGCATCTGTTTAAAAAACACAGGAGTGCCCAGCTTATGCCTTACCAATACAGCAATCAGGCAAAGCAAAGGAAACAACGGTTCTGTTGCAAAAAATTATTAATGTCTGATACAAGTCCGTTTTGGCACTAATTTGTTTGCAGAGAGATAGTATGAAAAATGAAAAC
Organism: Desulfobacter sp.; assembly: GCA_028768545.1. Classification (NCBI taxonomy): domain Bacteria; kingdom Pseudomonadati; phylum Thermodesulfobacteriota; class Desulfobacteria; order Desulfobacterales; family Desulfobacteraceae; genus Desulfobacter; species Desulfobacter sp. The sequence goes on along the minus strand of CP054838.1, from coordinate 2,698,213 downwards.
CCTTTCAAGTGGCGTCATTATGAAAAAGAAATCATCCTGTTGAATGTTCGCTGGTATCTGAGATATCAACTGAGTTACAGGAATCTGGAAGAGATGATGCAAGAACGGGGCTTGTCTGTGGATCACAGTACCATTTACCGATGGGTTCAGCGCTATGCTCCTGAAATGGAAAAGCGAAGCAGGAAGTATCTGCGGCAATCAAATGATTCTTACCGTATTGATGAAACATATATCAAGGTGCGGGGGAAAATGAAGTATCTTTACCGAGCGGTCGATTCCCGTGGAAATACCATCGATTTTCTTCTTCGCAGCAGACGTAATATGGAATCTGCCAAACGATTTTTTAAAAAGATGCTGCGAGCTTCCAATAGCTCCAGACCTCGGGTTCTGAGTGTTGACGGAAATCCTGCATATCCTCCGGCTGTAAAGGCTTTGAAAGAAAAAAAGCTTCTGAATAAGGACTGTATCCTAAGACAGAATAAATATCTGAACAATATTATTGAGCAAGACCACCGGTTTATCAAAAAGCTTGTCAGAGCTGGTATGGGGTTCAAGACATTTCATTCTGCCTGGCGGACGCTAAAAGGCTATGAAATTATGAACATGATCAGAAAAGGACAAGTTAAAAATATCAGGAAGGGAGAAATTTTAAAGCAGAAAGAATTCGTCGAAAATCTGTTTTCTTATGCTGCGTAAATTTTACGCCTGAACGATCTCTTTGTCCTGGAAATATTTTTTGCAACAGAACCTAAAATCAGGTGATCTTTTTCAAATCACTCAATAATTCAGGGTCATCACACAACTGGGAATCCATCTTGCTCACCTGTTCGGACAGTTTTTTTATCTCTTTTTTAATCTGCTCGTATTCTTTGAGCTTAAGCTGCAAAAAATTAACGGTCAGATGGGCAAGATCCTTAAGTCCAGAGGGTGTGATCTGATACAAGTATCCAGGTTTATTTGAATTATTTTTAAATCGCTCAATCCGTATCAGCCCTTTTTGAGCAAGGGCGGAAACGCAAAAATTGAGTCGACCCAAACTGATACCCATGAGCTGATTCATTTCCCTCTGGGTGAGTTTAGGTTCGTCTTTTAAAAGCGTGAGCAATTTAAATCTGATTTCATCGTCTAACGGAGCGTTCATGGATTGAACTTATAGGACAAACAGGGGTTAAGGTCAAGGATTTTCAGATAATAAACACCGAAATTGAGTCATTAAATTCCGTTTACAAATCAATTCGCATCAAGCAGGCATCATATTAAAACAATTACAGGATGTTGCGAAAAACAACACCCTGTAATGGCAAAAATTTAATTTATAAAGCTATCCGCTAAAGACCACGGTGAGCTGGGCACGCCGCTGAAAGGATTTATTTTGGGAAGGCTCTTTTGCAGCAAAGCGGTATTCGCCTGTGGTGCCGATTTTAAAAATATCGGGTTTCAGGCCGTATTTGACCATTTCATGAACAAGGTTTGCCGCCCGTGATGCACCCAGTTCAAGGTTGGAGGGATATTTTGGGGTGTGAATAGGGTCAGGATCTGCAAATCCGTTCACATAGATTTTTACATCATAGGATTTAAGAAAATAGGCCAGTTTTTTTAAAAAGGATTGATACTCTTTGGCCAGGACTGCACTACCCGATGAAAAAAGGATGGGCAGGGTATTGTTGATCTTGGCACAGCCGCCGTCGGCATTTAAAACTTCAACCCAGTCTTCAAGCCCTGCTTTTTTGACGGCAAGCTCAATATCAGAGATTTTACCCTGGGTCATTGAGGCATCCGGTACTTTGGTGGTTGCCGCGGCAATGGGATTGACCTTGATATTGGATATTTTTTTAGGGGCCATCTTCTCGGCCTTTGCCGCATATGCTTTTTCATACCCAAGCACAAGGGTTTCCAGTCGGTTTTTCTGTTTGCCCAGCTGGACTGCTTTTTTTTCTTTTAAGGCGACTGAATGCTTGAGCTGAGCGGGTATTTTTCTTCCAGAATCTGATATCCGATTGATCTTAAGAACCAGCCAGTCCAGATCTTTTTCAACATCCTGGATCTGCTTGTTGATCACCTTTGCCTGAATCCGGTACTCATCTATGACAGCCTTAAGCTCGGCCATGGAATAGGCCTCTATGTTCAAGCCTTTTTTTTCATAAAACCCATGGGCATTTCCAGAAAAAAGAACAATGCAGAACAACACCTGAAACATGACACACACGATTTTGGCCCTAAATTTTGCAATTAGCGGCAACGCATCCATGGTATCTCCCCCTATGATACGACAGTCGGCCACCCAGGCCGGCCTTGAATTAATGATGATGGTATTAAATCAAAAGTATATATGAAGATTACCCGCCCGTAACGTTGCTTGTAGAGGCAGCCACAGGTTTGACATTTTCCCCGATGCCCACAGGCCACCAGACCATGCCCTCTTTGGAGAAATTGATCCTCAGCCGAAGCCTTGCATTGGTGATCCCGTATTCACCCTGGGTGATCTCCATAACTTCGGTTCCCCTGAGCCAGGACTGGGTATGGACCTGGATGGCATCATGGTTGACAGTGCCCCTGCCCGCCTTCATAAAGGCATCCACATAAACGCCGCGGACCTTTTCCACCAGCTGCCGGTATACGTCGGCCACAGCAGCCCTTTCTGCCATGAGCACGGCTTCCCCTTTTGTAAGGGCGTTTTCAGGCTCCAACCCCTTGCCTGCGACATAAAAGGTAACAATTTTATGGTTGTCTGCACTGCCGCCGGCAGGATCAAGCACACTGCCGGGCGCACTGGAAACAGACTGACTGCCAGTGTTGCAACCGTAAAAGAATAAAACCAAAAGACCGACTGACAATACCAAAAGTTTTTTCATTTTCCCTTCCTTGTCGTTTACAGGTTAGACAAATCTTGAACCTGTTTCTTTAGCATTGATTCAAAACCTTTATTCATGTTAAAAACGAATCGTCATGAAACCGCATAAACTTTAGCGGCTGACTGGTTTAACAGCCATTTTATTTTAGATAAAAAAATTAAACCCAATTTTAAACCCATACAATATAAGACTTATACAATATCTATGCCTTGGCTTTTAAAAATTTTCATTCTATACCCCATCCTTTGCAGCCTTCTGGGGGTTACAACGCCAAACCCTTTATGGGCCAAGGGCTTTGCCGGAATCAAAACCTATTATATCCGGCTTGACATAAAACACGCCAACCATAAAACAATCAAAAGCCAGCTCACCATGACCCCGGCAGAAACCGGCGCAGACCCGGAAAATTTTTCTATAATTCCCTTGTCCCATGTGGTATCCGCCACACCCCAGGATTCAAACGCCACCCTTGAGGCCAGGGCAAAAAAAATGCATTCATGAACATTCTTAAACAGCACGGGTTAAAATCCGTCACAGCCCATAATCTGGACACCATTCTCAGCTATGAGGGCATGGTCTGCACCCCCATGAACCTACAGATTGGCCCCTATGACAAGAGTCTGAAAGGTCATCCCTATACCGCCCAGGTTCAATTTGCCCCGATTGCATTTCCAGATCAATGGGAATCCTTGAAACAAAAACTTAAGATTAAAAAAATTTTCAATGATTTTATCCTTTTATTCAAATAGGCCTCTTTTTTTTGCCATGCCCCACAAACTGCTTTGTCTTTTATTCTTGACCCTTTCTATTCTTTGTACGGCCATCGATTGCCCGGCAAAAACCTGCGGGGTTATTCTCTCGGATGACCGGGGAAACATCCTTTATGCTGAAAATGAAACCATAAAACTTATCCCCGCCTCGATTACCAAAATTTTAACCAGCCTTACGGCATTAAAAACCCTTGGACCGGATTACCAATTCAAAACATGGGCAAGCCTGAATACAAAGACCAACAATCTGCACATCAAAGGGTTTGGGGATCCGTTGTTTATTTCAGAAAAAATTCAAGTTTTAACCGATAAGATCATCCAGGAGACAAAGATTCAATATGTTCATGATATCATTCTTGACCATGATTATTTTCATCCTGACATCATTATTCCGGGCACGGGCAGCTCGCTGAATCCTTATGATGCCACCACCGGCGCCCTGTGCGCAAATTTTAACACCGTTTTCTTTAAACGGGACAGAACAACCGACCGTTACCTCAGTGCAGAGCCCCAGACGCCCCTGCTGAACATATTCCAAGACCAGATTCGAGCCACCGGGCAGGCCCGGGGCAGGATTTTATTATCCCATGACCAAAGAAAAAAATATCCAGGGCTTTTGATCAAGGCGTTTCTTGAAAAAAAAGGCATTCGTGTCACCGGCGCTGTCAGACTCGGGACCTTTGAGGCCTCGTCCTCGTCCTCGTCCATTCTTGAGTATGAATCTGACTTTACCCTGGACCGAGTCGTTGCAAAACTGCTGCAGTTTTCAAACAATTTTATGGCCAACCAGCTCATGCTGACCATGGGAGCCCACGCATCAGGACCGCCGGCAACCCTTGAAAAAGGAATGGCACAGATCCGACAGTTTGCACGAGAAACACTTGAATTAAAGGATTTTACCCTAAAAGAAGGATCTGGTCTTTCAAGGCAGAACAGATTTTCCGCCCAGCAGATGCTCGTTATTCTCAAAGGGTTTATGCCCTTTTATGATCTCATGCAAAAAGATAAAAATGAATTTTATAAAACAGGGACGCTCTCAGATGTGAGAACCCGGGCAGGGTATTTCCAGGGCAAAGACAAGAGACTTTACCCCTTTGTGATCATGCTCAACCGGACAGATCCCGGATACACAGAGATCAAACAGAAACTAAAAGCCATGGTGGACAACAAGACCTTCTAAAAAACTTCAGGGCCTTGTTTTTTCAATATACGCGTAGGCGCTGTGGTTGTGAATGGATTCAAAATTTTCCGCACTCACGGAAAACCAGGTGATATTTTCATCTTCGATGAGCACCTTGGCCACATCCCTTGCAATATCCTCGACAAACTTGGGGTTGTTATAGGCTTTTTCCGTGACAAATTTTTCATCGGCCCGTTTGAGGACTGAAAATATATCACAGGAGGCAGACAACTCCACGAGATTGACAATGTCTTCGATCCAGATGAACTTATGAAATCTTGTGGACACGTGAACCTCACCGCGCTGGTTATGGGCCCCATAATCTGAAATTTCCTTTGAACAGGGGCAGACCGATGTGACCGGCACGGCCACCTTTAAAACAAGGTCTGCTGTTTTCTCTGAATTTGAGGACCCCACAATGGTGCAATTATAATCCATTAACCCCCTGGACTCTGTGCTGGGGGATTTTTTCTCAACAAAATAAGGAAAAGAAATTTCAATATGGGAAGATTTGGCCCCAAGCGTGGTCTTCATATCCTCAAGAATACTGGCCAAAGACTCTAAAGAGACCTGTTTTCTGAAAACATGGAGCAATTCCACAAACCGGCTCATATGGGTACCCTTGCACTGGTGGGGAAGATCAACATACATGCTGATCTCTGCCACGGTGGACTGGGACCCCCGTGTTTTATCCCTCACGGTAATCGGATACTTGAGCCCCTTGATCCCCACCTTGTCGATGGGAATATTTCTAAAGTCAGGTTGATTCTGGATATCAATCATGATGGCGTCTTTAAAAGATAATCCGAGGCAACATTGCCCATTGCCCTGAATATATTTCCCTTTATATGTTTATTCTGCCGGTACATGCCTTCCAACATCTTACGGATCTCACCCCTTTTGGTCAGATCCGCACTGGGACAGGAATTGACAAACTCAGGCATTTCCTGCATGCGGCAGAGCCTTGTTATATCATCTTTTTCAAGATATGACAGGGGCCTGATGATATCAAGAGATCCCTGAAAAAAAGATTGCTTGGGCTTCATTGTGCCGATTTTGCCAGCATAAAAAATATTAATAAATAAGGTTTCAATCAAATCATCCTTATTATGACCCAGGGCAATTTTCCCGCATTGGTGGGTCCTGGAAAGTTCAAACAAGCATTTGCGCCTCAAATGGCTGCATAAAAAACAGGGATTTTCCCTGTTTTTGTCTGAATGGGCCAGAACGCCGTAATCGGTATATTCAATATGCAACGGCAGGTCAAGGGAATTTACATATCTTTTAAGGTCAGGGGCAAAGCAATCTTTAAACCCAGGGTCAATATGCACGGGAAAAAGTTCAAATTCAACAGGTGCTTTTTTTTTAAGGGAGGCTAAAAGGTGTAATAGTATGAGGCTGTCTTTTCCGCCTGAAACCCCGACCAGAATACGGTCCTGGTCGGCAATCATTTTCCAGTCGTGAACCGCCTTTCCAAAACCGCGGTTCACTTTTTTTTGCAGCCCCCGACCCAAGTTGGTTTAATCGTCTTCGCTGATGTTTCTTTTTTTGGCAACGATTCGGTTGGCGGCAATCTCCCTGAGGACAGTCACAACATCTTCATTTTTGGAGGGCTTGACCATAAGGTCTGCCCCTTCTCTGACCTGACGAATCCGTTTGGCAGCCAGGTGAACCAGGCTAAATCGGTTATCCACATTTTTCAAACAATCTTCTATTGTTACTCGAGCCACAGCAGTATCCTCCAATATGAGTATTTTAAACCCATGGGTTATAATATATCAATAATTTCATAAATACGTTTACCGCCAGGGGCATGGACAACCGCCTCTTCCCCTGGTTCCTTGCCAATCAGAGCAGAGCCGAGAGGTGAAGACGAGGAAATTTTTCCTTTTTTAATATCAGCCTCATCCGCCCCCACAATCATGTATTCAATCTCTTCTTCTGAATCCAGATTTTCCACAAGTACCCGGCTGGCAAACCGTACCACATCCTTGGGGACCGTTTCAGGATCGATAATTTTGGCATTGCCCACCTTATAGGAAATCTCCCCGATCCGGCCTTCGAGAAAGGATTGTCTTTCCTTGGCAGCATGGTACTCTGCATTCTCAGACAGATCCCCGTGGGCACGGGCAACCTCAATGGCCTTGATATTTTCAGGCCGCTCAATGGTTTTTAATCTTTCCAATTCTTTTTTCAAGGCCTCAAAGCCCTGTGTTGTAATAGGTATCTGATCCAAAATTACGATTTACTCCGTTTAATTAAATTGAAATACTCGGGGTCATCAATGTTAAAAACCGCTTCCCCTTATTCATACGGTTTTCTATCCAGCCGATTCAAGGAAAAATGGGCTGCCCGGGACATCATAGGCCCTGACAGCACATAAAAAGAAAATACCCCGAATAATATGATTTAGGGTCCTGCGGCAACAGCCAGAAAAATCAAAACACCGCTGATAATCATGGCAATGGCCGCCCCTTAAAACTCAAGACGGATAAATGTAAAACCAGAGCCGCAAGAAAAATTCATTGGCCTAAACAAATCAGGAAAAACAAATTTTTCCGGTTTTTCCGGTTTTTGCATAAAACGCCTTGTACTTAGTCGTTAACCGAACATTATCAGTGCATTACACCGATAATGGTACTTCCTGCCCTTGTTTTATCACCAACGCTTACAGCCGGGTCAAAACTCAGGGGCAGATAAAGGTCCAGGCGGGAGCCAAACTGGATCATGCCGTAACGCTCTCCCTTTTGCACCCGATCCCCTGCATTTACACAATTGACAATTCTGCGGGCTACCAGGCCGGCGATCTGAACCACCACAAAGGTTTTGCCCGAATCTGTTTTTATTTTCAGGGCATTGCGTTCATTATGAACCGAGGCCTTGTCAAAGGAGGCATTGATAAACTTGCCCGGATTATACTTGACCTTTTCCACCAGACCGTCAAGGGGAATCCGATTCACATGAACGTTAAAGACGTTCATAAAAATACTGATCTTCTGACAGGGCCCGTCCATGTATTCACAGGGCGCAAGCTTTTCGACAATAATCACCTTGCCGTCGGCAGGAGAGACCAGCACATCCTCCCCCGAGGGTATCTTGCGCTCAGGGTCCCTGAAAAACCAGGTGGTAAACACGGTGGCAACCAGGGCAATCAAACCCGGGATCACCCAGCCGAAATAAAAAAACACCCCGGTAACAAGGATGGCTGACACTACAAATTTTACACCCGGCACAGCAATGGGCAATACCGCCTTTGCCGGCCACTTTGATTTATCCATAATCCCTCATATTCATAACCATAGCCCTATGATTATATCAAATCGTTTGGTGATGTGTCAAGATACCACCTGTTTCAAGAAAAATTAATCTCCGCATCTGATTTCCTCAAATAAACCGGAACGAGCAAATGATCCGGGGAATGAAAAACCTGATCCGCTTCCAATGCCGCCCGGACCAAGGCTGTTGCACTCACATGATCCATGGACGGGTGGGAAAAGCATGCCTTTCCAGACGTCCTGGCCAAAATCATTTCCTGATATGCCTTTGACCCTGACCCCACAAACAAGGCAGAAGTTCCGGCACGATCAACGGCATGTTCGGGTGCACAGACCACCTCATCACTTTTTTGACAAAGCCTGCCCCCACAAAACTGATACAACGCCGAATAGACCTGCTTGCGCTTGGCATCCATCATCACACAGACCGGCATTGAGGCATTTGAAAACCTGAGGGCAATTCCGTCAAGGCTTGAAATCCCGGCACAGGGCTTTGATACCCCGTAGGCCAAACCCTTGACCACAGAGATACCAATACGAAGCCCTGTAAAACGGCCCGGTCCCCTGGCGGCAATAAACCCGTCAATATCGGAAAGCACAAGACCAGCCTGGCCCACCACCATCTGCTCGACCATTGACATCAGACACTTGGAATGGGTCTTGGGGCTTGCCCAATAGGATTCACAGACAAGATTTGGGCCGTCAAAAATGGCCATGCTGGCCCCCTGTTCTGCCGTGCTCAGAGAAAAAAGCCTCATTGACGTTTAATCCTTTTCCAGGGCAATATCCAGCACCTCTTTCACGTCTTTCACACAGGTAAACTTGAGTTTGGATTTTACGGATTTGGGAATGTCATGGAGATCCTTATAATTTTTTTCAGGGATGATCACCTCTTTAATTCCGGCTCTCAGGGCGCCAAGGGCTTTTTCCTTGAGCCCGCCAATGGGAAGCACCCTTCCCCTCAATGAAATTTCCCCGGTCATACCGACCTTATTGTTCACCTTTTTTCCGGTAAAGGCGGATACCAGGGCGGTTGCCATGGCAATCCCCGCAGAAGGGCCGTCCTTTGGAATGGCACCTGCCGGCACATGAATATGAATATCATGGGTGTCAAAATCTTCTTTTTTGATCCCGAGAGCCTCCTGGTTGGCTTTGGTATAGGTCAAAGCCGCCCTGGCAGATTCCTGCATAACCTCTCCAATCTGGCCTGTGAGCAGCAGTTCGCCCTTGCCTTGGAAAAGTGAAATCTCAATATAAAGATGCTCTCCTCCGAATTCAGTCCAGGCGAGTCCTGTGGCCAGGCCGACCTGACTTTCTTCCTGATCCATTTCGTTGATATAGTGGGGAGGTCCCAAATATTTGGTGAGATTCTGCTTGGTAATGGTAAATTTGCCTTTTTTCCCTTCTGCAATCTGCCGGGCTATTTTCCGGCACACGGAATCAAGTTTGCGTTCAAGCCCCCTCAGCCCCGCTTCCAGGGTGTATTCAGAGACAATGGACTCCATGGCATTGGGGCTGAAATGAATGGAGCGGCGGATCAGCCCGTTGTCCTTTAATTTTCGGGGAAGCAGATGTTTTTTGGCAATCTCGATCTTTTCCTGGCGGGTGTATCCTGAAATATGAATCATCTCCATCCGATCCATTAGGGCCGAAGGAATCGTATCTGCCATGTTGGCCGTCAATATGAACAGCACCTTTGACAGATCAAAGGGCATATTCAAATAGTGGTCTGAAAATTCGGAATTCTGCTCGGGATCCAGGGCTTCAAGCAGTGCCGAAGAAGGATCCCCCCTAAAGTCACTGCCCAGTTTATCTATCTCATCAAGCATAAACACCGGATTGTTGGTGTTGCATTGGCGCAGCCCCTGTAAAATTCTGCCGGGCATGGCCCCGATATAGGTTCTCCGGTGGCCCCGGATCTCTGCCTCATCACGGATCCCCCCAAGGGAAACCCTATGAAACTTGCGCTTCATGGCTTTGGCAATGGCCTGGCCCAAAGAGGTTTTACCCACGCCCGGAGGGCCGACAAAACAGATAATCTGTCCTTTTTTCTTGGGGTTGAGTTTTCTGACACTTAAATATTCTAAAATCCTTTCTTTGGCCTTGTCCAACCCGAAATGATTCTGATCCAGAAGCGTTCCGGCCTTTTGAATATCCAAAAAATCCTTGGTTGACCGGCTCCAGGGAAGCTCAACAATACAATCCAGATAGGTCCTGACCACCGAAGCTTCAGAAGAGTCAAAATGCATCTGCTCCAGTCGTTTGAGCTGCTTTAAGGTTTCTTTTTCACAGGTTTCGGGCAGTTTGCATTTTTTTATCTTGGCTCGAAATTCTGCAATCTCAGCCAGCTTATCATCGCTTTCCCCCAACTCCCTGTGAATTGCCTTGACCTGTTCTCTAAGATAATAGTCCCTCTGATTTTTTGAAATTTCATCCTTAACATGGGTCTGGATCTTGGCCTGAACCGTGGACAGATCAAGCTCTCTTGCAAGCAGGTCATTGACCTGCTTGAGCCGCTCCACCGTATCGGTCTTTTCAAGAAGCATCTGTGCATCATCAACCTTTAAATTCAGGTTCGAGGCCACAAGGTCAGCAAGCTTTCCCGGAGACTCAATATGGGCCAGAAGGTCTCCCACATCACCTGAGAACTCGCCTTTCAGGGCCAAAAGCTTTTCACTGTTCTCCTTGACATTCCGCATCATGGCTTCAATCTCAATATCAAGGTCCTTGGGCTCATCATCCACCAACAGCGCCACCTCTACCTTGAAAAAGGATCTTTTTTGGACGAACTCAACCACCTTTGCCTTGGCAAGGCCCTGAACAAGCGCTTTAATTCGACCGTCAGGCATTTTAATCATTTTCTGAACCCGGCCGATGGTACCGACCTCATACACATCTTCCGGCCCAGGTTTTTCAATCTCTGAATCCTTTTGGGCAGCAAGAAAGACATAACGGTCATATTCAGAACACTCTTCTATGGCTTTTATGGACTTTTCCCGCCCGACAAACAGGGGAAGCAGCATATCCGTAAAAACCACCACATCCCTGACCGGCATCATGGGTAAGGTTTTTGGAATATCTTCTAAATTTCCTTCTTTTTCTATGATCTCGATCAGATCATCAATATCTGCTTCTGCCATTTATGCTCCTTCAAATAGATAAACAGAATCAGCCATGGAGTCTACCTCGTGGATTTCATCCGGTGCTGATCTGCCCTTTGGGTTTGGTTTTTACATTTATAAGTTGCAGTTAGAATAAAACAGTTTTTTTTTTTTACAATATGCTTGAAAAAATATTTTTAAAATCAGATAACCCGTTAATGATCAAAATTTAAGACTCAAACAGATTGGAAACACCCAACAGCCCAAACTTAATCCAGAAAAATCAGGAATATATCCATGGCTCAATACCCCATTTTCATCCCCGTTTTTGTTTTTATCATAGGCGCCTGCATCGGCAGTTTTTTAAACGTTGTCATCTTCAGACTTCCGGCCAAGGCCTCTATTATATCCCCGGGCAGTCATTGTCCTGCGTGTAAAAAAAGTATCCCATTTTACCTGAATATTCCCGTAGTAAGCTACCTTTTATTAAGGGGAAAATGCCGATTCTGCAAGATTCCGATTTCAATACGCTATCCCGCCATTGAAGCGTTGACCGGGATTGCTGCCCTAATGGTGTTTCAAAAATTCGGGATCAGCCAAGTCTCTGTATTCTGGTTTATTTTCAGCTCTGCTCTGATTGTTATCTCGTTTATCGATCTTGACCACCAGATTATTCACGACGTCATTTCCATCCCGGGTATTTTCATCTTTGCCACCGCAGCTTTTTTCCTCCCTGAAATGAGCCTGATATCAAGCCTGTCAGGAATATTGACAGGGGGAGGTATTCTCTATGGGGTTGCCCTGGCCTATTATTTATTAAAAGGGCACCAGGGTATGGGCGGCGGAGACATTAAACTATTGGCAATGATCGGCGCTGCAACCGGCATCAAAGGGGTCTTATTCACACTTTTTACAGGATCTTTGCTGGGAACTTTTGTGGGGGTATTGTCCATAATTTTGGGGAAAATGGGCCGGCAAATGAGAATCCCCTTTGGTCCGTTTTTATCTGCCGGTGCATTTATTTACCTGCTATGGGGCGAAAATATAATTCGCTGGTATATCAATATCATAGGAAGGACATGAGGCCACGTCCAATCCTTGCCTATCGGCTCGATCTCCGGGTTCCAGACAAATTTGAATCGTCAAAATATTCAATATACGGCTCCGACGATCATTTGGCCGCGCCTTGAAAGCAAAAAAATATTCAAAGGACCCTATCACCGTTCATCTGAATAGCAGACCTCTATCACGACTTTCCCCTTGGTGGTCCGAAACGGTATGCTGATAATCTGGCTTCCGCTGTCAATATGAGAAATGTGCTGGTCCTTTCCGGTCACAACTTTGACAAATTTAACCTTTACCTTCTTACCCATCTCAGCAATCTTCGTGGTTACATGGCCTGCAACCATATTGCTGATTTCTCCAACAGCATCTGTGATTTCATCGTTGACCTCGGTCATGTCTTCGCCAAACATGGCCGAAACAATACCTATAATACTTTTTTCAGTAAAGGAAATCGCGGCCGACCCTTCAAGGTCTCCGCTGATCGCCAAAACCCCTGAAATATCGCCTTGTTGAACTGAATCTCTCTTTAAAAAAACGGGTTCTGATTTTACTTTTACAAATGCGGTTGTGTCAAGAATGTGCAAAGTACCTTCAATAAAAGGGTTTACAAGTGTTACGTCCATATTTTCCTCCTGTTTGACCTGATCAAATGTTGTTTAAAAAAAACTGGCAATGAAATTTTCAAAAAATGTGAATAAATACTTGACACGCACTTCTCAACGACGTAACGTACGCAAAAAGCTGATTTAAATTTATTCAACTTTTAGGAATCTTAATTTTCTATTTTTTAGTTGAATTCCTAAAACCCAAAAAAAGGAGCGATCACGATGAACAAAGGCGATTTAATCAACAAGGTTTCAGAAGTTTTGAACAGCAAGAAAGAGGCTCAGGCTGCAGTTGACTGCATAATCAAAGCGGTAACAGACGCACTTTCCAGCAATGACTCTGTAACACTTGTCGGCTTTGGAACATTTAAAACGGCAGAAAGAAAAGCCAGAAAGGGAAGAAATCCCCAAACAGGAAAAGAAATCAACATTCCAGCTAGAAATGTTCCCAAATTTGTTCCAGGCAAAGCTCTTAAAGATGCAGTAAAATAAGCAAATCCTTTGTAGCAAAATAATTCAGGCAGTATTTGCCCATGTCAATACTGCCTGAATCGATTTGACCATATGGGATTCGACGTAAAAAAAATATTTCCCCCCTCTGTTGGGGTAGATCTGGTGTTCAATATGAACACCATGACCCCTATTTCAAAATCATCTATCATTCATGACACAAACCACGATGATAAGACCATTACCATTGCCCAACCCCGTGTGCCCATTACAAATGAGACCCGTTTCGACCAACTCCACTTGACAACCATTATCCATACAGAACACAGAAAAATACGCGTAGGCATCCCTTGTCACCCCACCCAGTTTATCGACAAGTACCAGCTGGCCAACAAGGCTGTCACAAAGGCCCTGGTCATTGAATATCAGCTGCCTGCCGTTGAAACCAATATCCGGTCCGCCTTCAGACTTCCATTGAGTTCCCTGCACGATGTTAAAGCCAAAATGCGCTGCGACAAACAAGAATTTTATACGTCCAGGGATTTTAAAATCAAAGGTATCTCTTTTGCCGGAATCGGCTTGGTCGTACGAAAAAACATAGGCAACAAGGCGCCTAACCCCTTGCTTAATATCAAGTCGGGCACCAGCCTTACCTTTGGTATCATTTTGGTATCATTTTAGTGGATAAGGAACAAAAAGGACCGCCAATGGCATTCCCCGTCAAAACCCGGGTGGTCAGGGTAAATCAGAATTACTCCCAAACCCATGTCCTGATCGGACTGGAAATCACCGGCATTACCAAGGAGGGAGAAGCCCTTCTCAACCAGTTTATCCACAATGCCCAGGTCGACGACCTAAAATGGCTCAGCAAACGAGGCTGACAACTCAACGATATGGCGCTTTAACCAGGCAAGCATTTTTTGAGATGCCGGATCAAGCCCTTCTTTAGCCTCTATCTGCTCTATCTCTGCCAATCCATGGGCACAGGTAAATTTAACATCATTTTTATAGCCTTTAACCTGATGGTCCCCTTCCCCTGAAAGCCTTGCCATATGGGATGAAAATTCGTGCGGGGGTGACAGGGTGTGATTAAAATTCCTGGCCAGAATTCTCTGGGCCAAAGTAGTGCCCCGGGCACTTTTAAAGGTGCCGCAAACCTTTTTTCTGTTTTTTTCATCCGACTGATGAAACCGTGCAATTTCCTGTTTTTCTCCAGGAGAAAAAAACCCCTTTTCATACAAACCGGCATCTGGATCAATATCCGGAATCTCCGGATACCTGAACGACTTATGATAGGATGCTGTTTTTATGAACAGTTCAGAATCACCCTTGATCAAGCTTAAATTCTTTTTGCTGGCAGACCTGGCACCAGGGGTAAGCTTTTCCATAAAACGATCCAGACAAGGCAAAACAAAGACCTGGTCCCCGGGCCGTTTGCGGATCACAAAAAGATCGTAAATCCCATGATCCTCATCTGTCCCATCCAGCAGGCCCTCTTGATCAAGCCGGATCCAAAGGGTTTGGTTCTTATAGGGAATAGAACCGCCGATATGAATGACAGGTGCGATATAATTCATTTTCGCACCAAAAGATACCGAGACCATCAACCCGAGCTCAAATCGATTATTCTCAACATAAACCGCATTTTTCAGGCCTGCTATTCGCTTTACATCTTTTCTTTTGTCAAAAAAACCAAGTACATATTCCCAAATCTCTTTTTGTGCTGCAAATTTTCTGGACAAACTCAGCAGAGCCTCGACATCGGCCATGGCCTCATGGGCTTTGCCCGAAACCACGAACTTGTTTTCCCGGGATAAATGCTCCAGCTTCAGACTGGGCTTTCCCCCTTCTAAAACGGGCCAGGACAGGGCCTGGCTGCAGAAAAGATAATAAACAGCTGCGACCGGGAGCATATCCATTCTTGAACAGCCATGGGCGAACTGATGTGAATATGGGTCCAGAAGGTTACGATAAAATAAAAACCGCAAAAACTCATCATCAAACCCGAGGGAGTTATATCCAATGGAGATACTTTCCGGGGTGTTGAACAATTTATGGATTTTCAAGGCTGCCTGGTATTCCACAATGCCGGTTTCAAGTTCTTCCGGGGTCAGGCCGTGGGTAAGAAACGCCCCGGGAGACGGGACAATATCAGGTCGAAGCTGAACCGTAATGACCTCACGGGACAACTCTGTCAAAGAAAGGTCGGTTCGGATGCAGGCAAAGGTCAAAACCTGATCAAATGCAGGGTTGAGCCCGGAAGTCTCAATATCGTAGAAAAGAAAAGACTTCATCCCCATACCTCCTGTGTAAAAAACAAACCCAAAAAGGGGGAACAAATAAATTTGATCCCCCCTCCAGGCAATTTACTATAGTAAAAAAAGACTATCTCTTTGAGAACTGGAAACTGGCTCTTGCGCCTTTTTTACCGTATTTCTTACGTTCTTTTTTCCTGGCATCTCTGGTCAGGAACCCGGCGGTTTTCAAAACACCTCTCAACTCGGGATCTACCAGAACAAGCGCCTTGGAAACGCCCTGACGAACTGCGCCAGCCTGACCACTCTGTCCGCCGCCCATAACCGTGACCCGAATATCAAAGGTATCACTTTTATCGGTGAGCACCAGAGGAGAGACCAACAGGTTCTGGTTTACGGAGATGTCAAAATAATCTTCCATCTCTCTATTGTTTACAACAATTTTTCCTGTACCAGGCAAAAGCCATACTTTGGCGACAGAATCTTTCCGTTTACCTGTTGCGTAAAAAACGTTTCCACTTTCCATTGATAGTATCGCGTCCTTATATCTTAAATTTCAACAACTTCAGGCTTTTGAGCAGCATGGGGATGCTGGTCGCCTGCATAGACAAATAATTTCTTACCCAGTTTCCGTCCCAAACGGTTTTTAGGGAGCATTCCCCGAACCGCTTTGCGCAGGACATCCTCAGGTTTTTTCTCAAACATTTCTTTGGCAGTCAAAGACCTGATCCCACCAATGTAACCGGAATGGCGGTAATAGGTTTTCTGATCCAGTTTATTCCCGGTCAGACGGACCTTGTCCGCATTCACCACGACCACCCAGTCACCCATATCAACATGGGGGGTAAACAAAGGATTATGCTTGCCGCGAATCCTGTATGCTATCTGGGATGCAAGCCGGCCAAGCACCTGGTCTTTTGCGTCAATCACGCACCAATTTTCCTGATTATCCGATCGTTTAGCACTGTATGTATACTTTTTCAATGTTCCATGCTCCTCTCAATAAACACAATCAGCGATATTTACATAATTTTTATTTTTATGTCAAGCAAATTTTACAATTCAATCTGTTTTTCATCATTTGCCTGTATTTTCGGAGTCGGGGTAAAGAACTTTTTATCTTTTTTAGCCCCGGACATCTTGGAAGAGGTTTTGCAAGACACATCTGCATTCAGCACGCCCCCGTTTTCAACGATCAAATCCTGGCACACCACCTTACCGGCACAGATCCCTGTGGATAAAATGATCAGCTCTTTGGATGCAAAGACCTCGCCTTGAAAACTACCGCCAATGGTAAGGCTGGAAACCTTTGTTGCACTTGAATTCACAAGCCCGTCTTCTGCAATAATCACGACGTCACCGGCAATGGTCCCTGTTACCTGCCCTTTAATGATCAGTTTTCCTGTACTGGATATGGAGCCGTCAATCTTTAATTCCTTATCAATTATGCTTAAATTTTTCCTGTCTTTTTTCCCCACAGCACGCCTCCTCAATATCTTTATGATTGAATATCAATCAGTGATGTCCGGTTAGGTTTTTGCTTGCTCAATAATTTTTTGATCTTTGACAATATTGTCCCTGTTTGAACTATGAGAGCCCTGCTCCTCGCAGCCAAACAGGTCATTTAGAATGGCGGTTCGCAGCTGCCGAACTCTTTTGATCGTGACCTTTTCATTAAACTGTTTTTGGCAATGGATTGCCAGTAACAGGTAAGTGATAAGGCCGCCAAGAATCTGAACCATAAGGCCGTATTCACTGCGGGCAATGAGATGATATACCTTCAGATGTTCTTTCCACCATTTGAAAAAATCCTCAATGGTCCACCGGAGTTTATAAATTGTTGCTATTTGTTCCGCTGTTAAATCATGCCTGTCAGTTGCCACATAGTATTTGACGCCAGCAATTTTATAGCCAACAACCCGAACAGGCCTTTTCGTCTGGTTTTGATTCGGAGTACCAAGTTTAACCAGTGCATCATAAAAAATGTAGCTGTCGGAAGGGGTCTCGTGGTTATCAATAATTGTTCTTGTTGTCCTGGTTTTTATACGGCAGACAAAATGTTTGCCTTGCTCCTGAAGCAGGTCAAATTCTTTATGGGATTGATATCCACGATCCATAACACCTGTTTGCCCCTTGGAAAGTATTTTGGGAACAAAAGTGCGTTCAGCGCCGTTGCCTTCAGTCAAAAAGATTTTGTTTGGGATTCCGTGATTAATGTCAAATCCGCAATGTACTTTGGCTTTTTTACTTCCTTTTCTGTAGTTCGCCCAGTGCATTGAAAGGACTGCATTTATGAGACTACCGTCAATGGAAACCAACTCTCCTAACTCGGCGTGTTCACCCGGATGACACTCAAGAGCCTGTTTATAAAGATCCTCAAAGATAAATTGCAGTTGTTCGAGTCCCCTGTGATTGATGGCTTCACAGAAACTACTACGGCTGATACCACCGTCTGGCGCAATATTTTCTTTAGCAAAAACATTCTCCTTGAGATCCTGAATTAAATGTCGGGCAGACTTGTGCTCCTGAAGATGGAAATAAACCAAAGCATTTATCTGGTCTTCGAATGTCATTTTTAAAGGGCGGTCTCCTCAAGATTGTAATTCCGGTGCTTTTGAAAGTGACTTTATCAGAGGGCACCTGAAATTGTCAAAGTTCAGGGACCGTAGTTGTTTTTTAGGGACTGAGATGTGCGTCATTTGAGCTCCTTGAGTTAAATTTTCAAGGCGCACAAAAATTTTTACGCACATTTGTCAACACAAAACAGACTGTTTTTTCAATGATTTTAGATGCTTTTTATATGCAACAACCTAACCGGACACTACTGAATATCAATAAATATTTTCCCGACTTTTTTGCCCTTGAGCGTTGTAATGATTTGGTAACGCATCCCTTTTTTTTCAATGGAATACTTGGGCATGAGGACACCGGCTCCGGTATCAATGACATAGCCCCTGTCCTCTCCTGTATTATGGCTGTTATTTCCCACAAAGCCCTTAAAATTAACGATATATTCCGAAGGGTCCACATCCCCTGTGATAATGTCAACAATGACCATTTTATCCCCGTATTTCAAATTGATACGGCTGAAATTATCAACGATTTGAGTGGCACCGTTCACCTTGACCTTAAATTGGATCTGGTCCGCCTTTTGTGAATTGCTCAAGGACAAGGGCCCAAGACGACCTGTTTCCCGCTGTGTTTCAATATCCAAAAAAACACTGCCGCAGGCATAAAAATCCTTTTTGGCCTCTATCCGGGTCGGCTCGAAAATCTTAAGCTTTTTTTTCATATCGTTGAATTCATTTCCAAGCCCGATCACATCCACGCTCAGCCCTCTCTCATAATTGGCCACAATATCATGGACCTGGATCACATCTCCTCGTCTGATCTTCAAACGCTGCATTTTTCCAACCACCACAGGGATTGAATCATTCACAGAAATGATCATATATTGCATCTGTGGTTTTTTTAAATCACCCCCCGGTGTTTTGGGAACAATACCCAGAAGGAACATGAAACCGTCAACCGCAAGAATATGCTGGCGTACCTTTTGTTCAAGGGGCAGGGATTTAGCCGACTCAACACCAAAGGCAGGTATTTTACAGACATTCAAGGCGTAGTAGGTGGCAGATCTTCGCTGCTCCTTATGAAGGGAATCCGGGTGACTGGTTTTATAGTTGTTAAAATGAAAATAATGGGACTCATCTTTCATGGATGCGTTGATTTTATCCACCACCTCCAGGGCCATCTTCTCCAAGTCTACAGCACTGGATGTCCCGCCTTTTTCAAGAAAGGCCTCGTCCGCAATAACGGACTGTCCGAATTTTTTAGGATTCCTGTCAGCACTTTCCCAGGTTTCAGAATAAAAACCAGAGCCTTCATGGAGGTTTAAAAAGCAATCGCTTTCACAGATCAGCTTTTTTAAGACATTCACCACTTTTGCCTCATAATTGCCAATGGCGTCATCCATGAATTTACGGTTCATATCCTGGTTGATCTGTCTTTCTTTTTTCAAAATAGACGGAAAATTTGCCCGGGGCACCACAATGAGATTGCCCTGTTCAATGGACATGTCCACATAAAAATCTGCAGCAATAAACCCGCCGGGTTCGTCACCCTGGATTCCCCCGATAATCAACAGGGTTTTCCCGGGGCTGGATCCAAAAATCCGATAAACGTGCAGTTCGTTTTGCTCCCCTTCAAAAAACACCGTATGGGTTTTCTGCCCTGCAAAGCCCTGTTTTACTCCGGATATCCCCCCAAAAAAGAGCATCACCCCGATCAGGATATGCACTATTTTATACCCAGAGCGCATCAGCCTTTGTCCGCCCCGTTAATTTTAATGGTATTTTCAAAAAGGATCTTACCTTTATCACCAAAAATATATATGGATGCCTTGACAAAACTGTCCGGAGCCGCTTGATTTTTAATGGTCAACCGAACCGGCTTGAACCGGGAAATGGAAAAATACTGCCCCTTGCGATAGGGGGTTGGTATTCCATCTTTTAAATCGGCACGGGGGGCAATGACCCAGTCTTTTTCCTGGTTTGTCCCGGGTTTTAAAACGGCAAAAATCCGGCCGGAAATCTCTTTGGAATTTGTTGCAATATTCCGGATATTAAACTTGACCACCAGTTCCTCGCTGGTTTTTCCCTGAAGCACCAAAAATTTTTCAACCGAGACCACCTTTTGGTGCTCTGGTTCTTTTGACTCCTTTTTAGGGAGGGATTCGGATACAGATTTCCCATTTAAAGCCGTTGGGATAGGCTCAAAAGGAATATTTTCAGGAATCACAGAAGTGCCGCCCTTTTTTTCAAGGCCGGGTTTTGGAATGATGCCGGCCCGGACGTCCTTGCCCGGCGCCTTGCCCGGAGGGGATGACGCTTTTGTAAGCTCTGGTTTTTTTCCGGACATGACCAGCCTTGCCATTAAAATTTCCTTGTCGTTCACAAGGCGGTCCGCTTTTTTTTCAAGTACGGTTAATTTTTCTTTGAGCACTTTATTTTCACTGCTTGCCGCACCAAAGAGATAATAAAAGCCAATGGTGCCTAAGATGCCGACAAGACTGAGGCCTGAAAAGATATATACCAGGGTCTTTAAATGCGCGCCCGATGTAAGCTCACCAAAATCATCGATAACCAAAACGTTCTTATTTTTTTTCGTTTTGTAAGGGGAAGGTTTTGCCCGTGCTATTTCCCTTTCCAATTCTCTCGAAATATCTTCCATACGCCACCTTTTTTAACAAGCCTCAACTCTTTTCTTCCCTTGGCCGAAAACCCGCTGGACTCATAGTTTTGAAGAAAACTGACCTCATAACCATCTTTTTTTTGTACCACCTTATAATCTTTACCTGTCACCAAAATATAATCAGATTGCCTGGCAAGCCTTTTTTTACGCCTGACCCAGGCGGTCTTTCCCAAACCGTCAGAAATAAAATCATTGGCATAAAATCCCGCATATTCAGCCATATCCTTTGCAGACCAGGCCGCCAGCCATTGCTCGACGGTCTCAACAACGGCAATATCCGCAGCATTATCCCGGACCAACTCCCGGGCCGCAGCCACCAGGGGAGGTTCTCCCATCCCATACGGTTTTGCCTTTTTTTGAAACAGATCTCCGACAATCCGTTCGGCCCCGGCCTTGATGAACAACTGCCGCCTGCCAAGATACCGTTTTTCACTGCCCACAGAAACCACCATATCCCCAAGCACAACCACCACATTCTCCTAGGTGTATATCCCTGTATTTTCCAGCTGAATTTTAAATACCTGATTTAAGGATTTGGCATTGTTCCGGGCTTGAAGCCAGGATTCCCACCAGGAGATGTCCGGAAGATAACCTGAATCATAAAAGGCAAGATATTGGTGGTAACTGCCTGTTTCCAAGGCCTGGGTCCAGGCTTGAATCAGGGCAAGGATACGTTTTTTTTGTTCTCCAAGGCGGGCCAGGGGAAGATGGTTAATCTGTTCAACAATAATCAGGGGGGTGGCATCCAGATGAATATATTCGGACAGGGCCATAATGTTTTCATTTTCAAGGGCAATACATCCGTTGGAATCCATGAGTTTTAAAGTTTTATCCGTACCGTGAATCCAAATGGCAGATCCTTGTTTTCCCTGGCGCAGATCCAAAAGATTGGGATAATCAGAAGGAAAGGCCTTTTTCCCATATACCGGGGTCAGATAACGATCTTCGAACTCATCCTTGAGAAAATAAATGCCTTCGGGTATTTTTTTGTCTCCGGCCTTTGTTTTCGGTCCTGCCACCTCTCCTGTAGAACAGTCCACCTTAAACGCCATATCAATTCGGTCCTGATGCCCTGAGTACACATAAAGGGTCTGGGGCTTTTTTTCCACGATAATGGCATTTTCATTCTGGGGCATTAAAATCAGTGCGGCTGGCAAGCTTGCCTCGCCGGCCAGGGCTGCCCCTGGAAAAACAAATTGACATACCGTGATAAACATAGCGATATATTGCAATAATTTCATCTGTCTTACTCGTCTACCTTTTTACAATCAAGTTTCAAATGCTGATATGCCTTTTCAGATGCTTTTCTGCCGCTGGAGGTTCTTAACACCAGGCCGATTTTCAACAAATAGGGTTCCACCACATCCACCAGGGTGTCGGTCTCTTCCTGAAGGGTTGCGGCAATGGCTTCAATGCCGACAGGCCCGCCCCCATAAAACTGGACTATGGTTTTTAAATAACTTCTGTCAAGGCGGGTCAGCCCGAGCGCATCAATCCCTTCAAGATCCAGGGCCTCTTTAACCCCCCGAAGGGTGACCCGGCCCTGATACTTTACCTGGGAATAATCCCGGACCCGTTTGAGCAGCCTGTTGGCCACCCGGGGAGTGCCTCTGGATCTTTTGGCAAGCTCCATGGCACCTTCATCCAGAATATGGGTATTTAATATGCGGGCAGACCGCTTGATGATCACCATGAGTTCTTCATTTGAATAAAAATCAAGGGTGCGAAATATGCCAAACCGGTCCCTGAGAGGTGCCGAGAGCAATCCCACCCGGGTGGTTGCGCCGATAAGCACGAATTGCTTTAACCTATATCGATGACTTCGGGCATGAATGCCTTTGTCAAATACGAAATCAACGGCAAAATCCTCCATGGCCGGATATAAAAACTCCTCAACCACCTTGGGTATCCTGTGGATTTCATCCACAAAAAGGATATCCCCCTCCTTTAGATGGGTGAGTATCCCCACAAGGTCCCCGCCCTTTTCAAGGGTGGGGCCTGACGTTACGGTAAGCTCTTTTTCCATCTCGTTGGCAATAATATGGGAGACCGTTGTTTTCCCAAGCCCTGGCGGACCGTGCAAAAGGATATGATCCAGGGGTTCTTGCCTGATCTTTGCCGCCTGAATGGCAATTTTAAGGCTTTCAACAGCAGCCTTCTGACCCACATAATCCTGGAACATGCGAGGCCGCAAAGAGACAATCTCAGGAGAATAATCTTCAGATTTAGGTTTTTCTGAAACCACCCCTTTTTTATCAGAGGAAAAGGAAAGTATATCCGAGCCCATAATATTAGCTAATTCTCCTGATAAATTTCATCAAATAAATCCTCAGGGGTCTTAATGGCGGGGTTGCGCTCCAATGCCTCTTTGATCATCCGCCGGGCAGAAGCGGTGGAATGCCCCAATTGTTCCACCAAAACATCGCCCACCTGCTGTGAAATATCCTCTTTTTCCCGAGGAATTTCAGCGGCTGTTTCATCTGGCTTGGCAGCTGAAGTCTCTGCAAAGTGGGCCACCTTTCCATGGAGGGTGGCGATAATTTTATCAGCCGTCCGCTTACCGATTCCGGACAATTGGGATAAAAACGCCGTATCCTTGTCTTCAATGGCCCTTGCCACCACCCCCACAGGTTTTGTCAATGCCTTGACCGCCTTCATGGGGCCTATGGCCGCCACCGTGATAAACAATTGGAAAAACTCCTTGTCTTCCGGAGCCAGAAAACCAATCAGCACAGGCTTGGGCTGTCTTTCCGTCACATGGTAATAAATATACAATCCCAGCGTATCCTGCTCTGATTCAAGGGAAACCGCCCTTACCAGAGTTATGGGGTCCAGCAGGACCTCATAACCGATATGACCGGCCAACAGAAGAATGCTCTCTGATTCCCGGCGAAGTATACGCCCTTCAAGATATCCGATCATAATTATTTTCCATACCTATACATGCCGGTTAATGCCAGGCCCAGGGCATCTGATGCATGAAAGGGCCGTATGGGCCCGTCATGGTTCAACAGGTGACGCACAGACCGCTCCACCTGGTATTTATCTGCACTTCCGTTACCGGAAACAATTTTCTTAACCTCCCTGACCGAGACTTCCTGGATCCGGGCACCCGCCTTAAAGGCAGCAAGGAGCAAAACCCCTGACACTTTTCCCAACATAATACCTGATCCGGGGTATTTTTCAAGGGAGTAGATATCCTCAACCACCACCAGGTCGGGTCTTTGGTCTGCTAAAAAATCTTTAACTTTTGAGTAAATGTGGTGAAGCCTGGCAGGCGCAGAATCTTTGGCATCGGTGGATATACTGCCAAAGGAATACCCGGTGATTTCACGGCTGGTCCCCTGAATAACCCCGATACCCGTACCCGCAAGTCCGGGATCAATACCAACAATTTTCATCATTGGAAAACAAACTCAATTCAGCCCCTTAAGTTTTTCACGGGCATACTGGGCTTCTTTGGACTTGGGGTGGCGTTTGATCAACTCTTTTAAAATCAGTCGGGCATTGGCAGCTTCCCCCAGAGCGGCAAAGGCATATCCCTGCTTTAACCTGGCCGCAGCTGTTTTATTGGAATCAGGGTAGATTTCCAGCACCTTCTGATATTCCAGAATTGCTTTTTCATACCATTTTTCAGCATAGTATGAATCGGCAATCCAAAACCTTGCATTATCCGCTTTTTGAGAATCAGGATACTTGTTGATAAAATTTTCAAACTGGATCCTGGACTCTTCTCTCTCCCCCTGATCAAACTTTTTTTTGGCAAAATCATACAGGCCCTGTTCTGAATCTCCAGGCACAAGACTCAACTTTTTTTGCTGATCCTCGGTCTTAAGGGTGTCAGATGGTTCGAACCCCATATATTTTTCCAGGGCAATGACTTTTTCAAAATTTCTTGAAATGGCATTATCCAGGCGTTCCAGCCTTTTTTCAAGACTTTCCTGCCGGGTTTGATCGTTGGTCCCAAAATGATGCTGGAGCTCTTCAATCTGTCCTTGCACCCGGTAAAACTGCTCTTTGAGCTGCTGAACATCATATTTGACTTCAGCATAATTTTCCCTTGTGCTTTTAGACGACTGGTCCAAATTTGCCGCTAACTTTTCAAGATCAACGGTTTTCCCCTTTTGCAAAGATGCCTGACGATTGTTCGCCCTTTCTATGGCAGCAATCCTGTTTTCCAGTATCTGGTATTGATCCGGTGCCACACAGCCTGATACCAATACAGCCAAACCAAAAAGACAATAATAAAAAAGGAAAGATTTTTTCATCTCAAATCCCAAGAAAAGTTAAATTTTCGGGCAGAACCTGCCATAGGATATGCCGGTCTGCCCGAAAGGTTAGAATTATACCTGCAATAATTATTTGATTACAAATTGCGCCCGTCTGTTTTTACGATAGGCCGCTTCTGTCTGTGCAGGATCAAGGGGCTGTTCCTCGCCATAGCTGATCATATCCAGACGGCCTTCTGAAACACCTAAATTTTCAAGGTAAGACTTGGCTGCCAGCGCACGCCGTTCGCCCAAAGCCAAATTGTATACGGTTGTGCCCCGCTCATCACAATGCCCTTGAACAACAACGGTAACGGCAGGATTGGCTGTCAGCCATTCTGCTTTTTCCTTGAGCAGCATCTTGGCCATTGTGCTCAGTTCTGCACTGTCGTAGTCAAAATGAATATTCTGATTCACAAAACGGCTCTTGGCTGCGGCAATCTTGGCAGCCTGTTCCCTGGCCATTTTATCTTGGAGTTCTTGAGCTTTAATGCGTTCTGCCTCAAGCCTTGCTGCTTTTTCAGCATCTGCCTTGGCCTGATCTTCAACGGTTGTGGGATCTTTTACCATTGTTTTCTGGGAACAGGAAACTGTCATAAAAAGGCCTGCCACCAGCACTGCCATCATCAGATTCATCCACAAATTTCTTTTCATTACACCTCCTTGGTTATGTTAATTAACAATTATTACCTGTCTTCAAATCCCATTGATCCGGACCAATGGGGTTGGCTCTGCTTTCCTTTAAGGGTCAGCAGACGTCTCTGGTCTGTACCCGCAGCCGTCATCACATAAAGCCTGGACCTTGTTCTATCTTCACGGTCCGACTTAAATCCGATCAGGCTGCCGTCCGGAGACCAGGTTGGATCTTCATTGCTTCCCTGGTCCATTGTCAGCTGAACCGGAAGACCGGAACCCGGTTCTGCTGAGATCACAAATATATTAATCTTATTTTTATCTATCCCCACATAGGCAATCTTCCTGCCGTCCGGAGACCATGCAGGTGAAGTGTTATACCGTCCCGTATACGTCACCCGCTTAACCTCTCCTGACTCAAGATCCTGGATATAAATCTGAGGATTTCCCCCCCGACTGGAAGTAAAAGCAATTTTTTTCCCGTCCGGAGAAAATCTCGGTGAGACATTTACCCCCCAGCTCTTGGTAATCCTTTTAATAATTTCTCCCTTTTTGGTCAACAAATATATTTCCTGACTGCCTGAAAAACTAAGGGTTGCCGCAAGTTTTAGCTGTCCGGGCATCCAGTCTGGAGATATGTTTATGCCATCATAATTGATGATGGCGCCTCTGTTCTCCTCAAGCTGTTTTATAAAAATATCAGGTTTGCCCTTGGCATAAGAGACATAGGCCAGCCATTTCCCGTCATGGGACAATGCCGGGGAAAGGGAAATACTCTTATGATGGGTGATCTGTTTGGGATTATACCCGTCAAAATCACAGATAAAAATTTCTTTTTTCCCGTTCACTGTGGAAACAAAGGAAATCTTGCTGCCAAACACCCCGTAATTGCCGGTCAGCTTAAAGGCGATTTCCGAACAAAACATGTGAATCATTTCCCTGATCTGATCAAACCGGCCTGAGTAAATCTTACCGACCAAAAGCCGGGTATTAAAGGTATCAAAAAGCCGAAGCTTTAATTTAATACGGCCGTCAACCTCTTCTATGCCTCCGGTGACCAACAGTTCAGCACCAATGCCGGTCCAGTCCTTAAAGTTGATCTGCCCCAGCTGAATTCCGGTCTCGGCCGGATCAGATAAAAATGCATTGGGATCTATCACCTTTAAGTAGCCTGTAAAATCAAGCCCGTCCGTTAAAATCTGCTCGGCCCGAAGCCCGCCTTTCACCTCTGCCTCATGTCCTGAAAAAGCTTTGAACCGGGTAACGGCCACAGGGGTCTTTTTTAAAAACGGACTGGAAATATTGATATAGTCGTACTCTTTGCCCTGTGCAGAAGAAAAGAACACGCAGACCAGTATCCAGCACAAAAGGTTGGCTTTCCACTTAAACGCTTGCATATGAATCCTTTTTGACTCCTTGTAAACCACTATAAGTTTAGTTCAGCCCCCTGGGAGTAAACCCAAGCACTAATTCATAGGAGGGCATCCCCTTGGGAAGTTCCGGCAGCGGACTGGCCTTTCGGACCGCTTTTTTTGCAGATTCGTCCAGATAGAGATTTCCCGACCGAGTTTCATAGGAAATATCTCTGATCTCTCCGCTTTTTAAAATCTTTATGAACAATCTTACCTCAAGATTTTGATTGATCCCGGCCATGGTATCGTTGAATATCCAATTTTGTTCAATGGCAGATTTGAGCACCATCTGGTAAAGGACAAGGGGATTGCTTCCCTGATTTCCCATGCCGGTGCCCTGGCCATTTCCGGTTTTCCCCCCTGTGGGCTGCTGGCCCTGGGTATCAATGGCAGCCTGCATCCTTTTAAGGGCCTGGTTGATCTTTTCCTGATTTTGATCTTCCACCTTTTTGGCAAGGGCCTCCCTTGCCTTTTTAAGATCCTTTTCAGGGATTTTCTTAGGCTTTGGCTTAAGCTTTTGGGTTTTTTCCTTTTCCAAGGGCTTTTGCCTGGCCTTTCTTTTTGCCATAAGATCTTTGATATTTTTGGGCTTGGATTTCAGGCTGATCTCGGGCTTGAGCACGGGCACAACAAGAGGCGCTTCAGGCGTTTTGGCCAGGGGGGCTGTGTTCAAATTCACAGCCTCTGTCTCAGGTTTGGCGCGATCAACAGGCGCAGGTTCCAGCGGGGCTGCCCCGCCAACAGGACCCGGGACAAA
Source organism: Desulfobacter sp. (assembly GCA_028768545.1). Taxonomy (NCBI): domain Bacteria; kingdom Pseudomonadati; phylum Thermodesulfobacteriota; class Desulfobacteria; order Desulfobacterales; family Desulfobacteraceae; genus Desulfobacter; species Desulfobacter sp. The sequence goes on along the minus strand of CP054838.1, from coordinate 2,670,340 downwards.
GGAGACCAGATCAATCCTGACCACCTGGGGTTTGGGCGCTGAAAATTCAAAATCATGGAAACAGAATATACCGGCAAAAAAGGCCAGATGCACGAGCATGGAAACGATGCAGACCCAGGCAAACCCTTTTCTCCCATGTCCGGGAAACGGATTTACGAAACGGTTCCTATTTTGGATCTGAGTCCGGATACCCATAATCAATCGATCAGATGGAGGCCTGTTCTTCGGGAAGGGTGATCATGCCCAAGCTTTCTATCCCCGCTTTCTTTATCTGGGACATCACATTGACCACCACCCCGTAGGGCACTTTTTTGTCCGCCTTGAGATAGACATTTTTTTTATCCAGATTTTCCAAGACCGCATCCAGTTTTTCTGACAAAAATGCCACACTGACTTCAAGGTCATTAATATAAACCTTTAAATCATTATCAATGGATACAATGAGATTCTCTTCATTGGACGGAAGCGCCTCCGAAGTTGCCGCAGGCAGATCCACGTCCACACCCTGAACCATCATGGGGGCCGTGACCATAAAAATGATTAATAAAACCAGCATCACATCCACAAACGGGGTGACATTGATTTCAGACATAAATTGATTATTACCGGAACCCAGCTGCATTATGCCTCCATTTTTTTCTGAATATCACGCTCAATGATATTCAATAAATCCGAGGAAAAACTCTCCAGTTCCGAATCCAGAACACGAATCCGGTCTGTAAAATAATTATAGGCAATCACCGCAGGTATGGCCACGGCAAGGCCTGCGGCCGTTGCCACCAATGCTTCTGATATACCAGGCGCCACAACGGCAAGGCTGGCCGAACCGGAAAGCCCGATCCCCTGAAAGGTATCCATAATCCCCCATACCGTCCCGAAAAGCCCGATAAAAGGGGCGGTATTGCCTGCTGTGGCCAAAAAGGGGACCAATTGGGTCAGCCGCCTGATTTCCACATTGATAGACCGGCGCAATGTCCTTTTCACAGACCCCATGGACTGAAGATAAGAGGTCTCGGTTCGTTTAAAGCCCTGACCTTCTTTAGCATCCCCTCTTGCCACCTCCATATAGACGGTGATAAAGATGCGGGCCACAGGGCTTGCCCTAAGCGCTTTGGCCTTGGTAAAGGCATCTGCCAGGGTCCTACACTGCCAGAACACTTCTGTAAAATCTGCAGATTCTTTATAGGCCGTCCGGATATAGCGAAATTTTATAAACATAATGGCCCAAGAAATAATTGAAAAAAACAGCAGCAAAAGCATGACAAATTTTACAATTGGCCCTGCATCGTTGAGCATGTGAAGCAGGCCGACAGATTCCGCGGTCATAGATCCTCTCTTAATCTTTATTATTTTCCAAGGGGAAACATATCAGATAAAATCCAATAAATCTACGGATATGAACAGGCGGCCCCTGTCAAAACAAAAAAAGCCCCTTTACCAAAGGCAAAGGGGCTTTTATCTCATTCATATGAACAAAATGAGGCTCGTATTTTTTAAAATATGCTTACATCATTCCGGGCATTCCGCCCATTCCGCCCATTCCGCCGCCGGGCATTCCACCAGGCATTCCGCCGCCGCCTTCTTCAGGAATCTCAGCGATCATGGCTTCGGTGGTCAGCATAACAGAAGCAACAGAGGCTGCATTCTGAAGGGCAAACCGGACCACTTTTTTAGGATCAATGACCCCTGCTTCAATCAGGTCTTCGTAAACATCGGTTCTGGCATTGTAGCCAAAAGCGCCTTTGCCTTCCTTAATCTTGTTGATGACAACAGAGCCTTCAACACCGGCATTGTCAGCAATTTTGCGAAGGGGCCATTCAATGGCTTTGGCAATGACTTCAACACCGAGTTTTTCTTCACCGACCAGCTCAAGGCTGTCCAGGGCAGCAATACTTCTAACCAGAGCAACACCGCCGCCAGGGACGATACCCTCTTCAACAGCAGCACGGGTCGCGTTCAGCGCATCTTCAACACGGGCTTTTTTCTCTTTCATCTCAGTTTCAGTGGCAGCACCGACATTGATCACGGCAACACCGCCGACCAGCTTGGCAAGACGCTCCTGAAGTTTTTCACGGTCATAGTCAGAAGAGGTCTCTTCTGCCTGGGCACGAAGCTGTTTTACCCTTGCTTCAAGGGCTTCTCTGGCACCGGCACCGTCAACGATGGTGGTGTTGTCCTTGTCAATGGTGATGGATTTGGCCTGGCCAAGATCCTGGATGGTCACATTTTCAAGTTTGATGCCGATATCTTCGGAAACCACCTGACCGCCGGTCAGAATGGCAATATCTTCGAGCATGGCTTTTCTTCTGTCGCCAAATCCAGGGGCTTTAACAGCAGCCACATTCAGGGTGCCGCGCAGCTTGTTGACAACCAGGGTGGCCAATGCTTCGCCTTCAACGTCTTCGGCAATGATCACAAGAGGTTTGCCGGTTTTCGCAATTTCTTCAAGCACGGGAAGCAAATCTTTCATGGAAGAGACTTTTTTGTCGCAAATCAGGACAAAGGGGCTTTCCAGGGCAGCAACCATTTTTTCGGTATCTGTTGCAAAGTAAGGAGACAGGTATCCGCGGTCAAACTGCATACCCTCAACAACGTCCAGGGTGGTGTCCATGGATTTGGCTTCTTCCACAGTGATGACGCCCTCTTTACCCACCTTGTCCATGGCCTCGGCAATGATATTACCAATGGTCTCGTCATTGTTGGCGGAAATGGTGCCGACCTGGGCAATCTCATTCTGATCCTTGGTCGGTTTGGCAAGGGTTTCAAGATTTTCAACAATCTTGATTACTGCCTGGTCAATACCTCTTTTAATACCCATGGGGTTGTTGCCGGCAACAACCAGTTTCTGGCCTTCTTCATAGATAGCACGGGCAAGAACCGTTGCAGTGGTCGTTCCGTCACCGGCCATGTCAGAGGTCTTGGAAGACACTTCTTTAACCATCTGGGCGCCCATGTTTTCAAATTTATCTTCAAGGTCAATCTCTTTGGCAACAGTAACACCGTCTTTGGTTACGTTGGGAGATCCCCAGGATTTTTCAATAACAACATTTCTACCTTTGGGTCCAAGGGTAACCACTACTGCATCGGCAAGCGCCTGAACGCCTTTGAGCATTGCTTCACGTGCTTTGGCATCGTACTTAATTTCTTTGGCCATTTTATTTAATCTCCATTTATTTCTTTAAATTCGTTATGTTCAGACTATTCCACTACACCCAGAACATCATCCTGACGCAGGATAAGATAATCAATACCATCAATCTTCACGTCAGTGCCGCCGTATTTGCTGAACAATACGCGGTCTCCGACTTTTACATCCATGGGAAGCAGCTTTCCGTCTTCACCCATACGTCCGTTGCCTGTTGCAACAACTTTTCCTTCGGCAGGCTTTTCTTTGGCTGTATCCGGGATAATAATACCGCCCTTGGTTTTTTCATCTTCTTCAACCCGTTCAACCAAAATTCTGTCACTCAATGGTCTCAAACTCATGATACAATTCTCCTTTAGGTATTAATGTTTGCTCTCTTAAGTTTTATTGTGGATTAAACCAACGTCTTTATTTTGAATCACTTGATTTAGACGTTGATTTTTCTGACTTGCTTGTGGATTTTCCCTTGGCCTCAGACCCTTTTGGGGTACCGGACTTTGCTCCGCCGTAATCCGTCACATACCACCCGGTTCCTTTAAGATGAAAAGAACTCTGGGAAATTAACTTCTTAAGCCTTCCGCTGCAGTGGGGGCACACCTCAAGGGGGGGGGCTGAAATTCTCTGAAATGCCTCTTCAATACGTCCGCATTCCTGGCATTGGTACTCATAAACTGGCATTGCTATCATTTCCTTACGTTGTTCTTGGTTGCCATGTTAGTGCTTGAAAAATCAAAAATAAAATAATAAGTCTTTCACCCTTGTCAAGGCAGTCTGTCCAAATTTTTTACCATAGGCGCCCCCCCTTGGAAAACCCGTGCCATTCCTTATAAAATTCAACGACTTCACCAAGCCCCTGCACCGCGACACAGGAGACAATATCAAAGGTCAGACCATGGACTTTTTTTTCTTCTTCCAGGGTCACATCCGCTTCGGAGGCATTTTCATACCGGTGCTCAAAGCGGGAAAACCTGACCACATGCACCAACTCATGAATCAGGACATACAATAAAAACGGGGCAAGACCAATTTTGGAATTCCGGGACAAAAGATTCAGGATGGCAGGATCCTGGAGACAGACATGGTAAAGACTAAAACTTGTAGATCCCAGGGGCACATCCTTTTTACGGCCTTCATATTTAACCACCTGGGCAAAGGGCCCCTCCACCTGTTCGTGGGGGGCAAGGCTGGCACCGGTCTTGATATCATACCTGTTTTTCAGCCACAGGGCCGGAGAAATCTTAAAATAGTTGTTCACCATTTCTTCGGCACGAAGAACCGCCAGATCTACCGTTTCAAGCTCGTATCTATTAAAAAAAGGACCCATCATTTCCAACCCCAGCCAGGGAATAAAAGAATAGACATCCCCTAAAAATTTATGCTATAGTAACAAGTTAGCATGTTAAAGAAACTATCAATACATTAAAGGAGGTGATTTTTTTGGGCAGCGTTATTAAGAAGAGACGAAAGAAAATGCGCAAGCATAAACATAGAAAGCTCCTTGCCAAGACCAGACATCAGAGAAAAAAGAAATAAAGTCTAACCCGATTTTGTCTTACCGAGCAAGACCTGTCGGGTTATTTTTTAAGATCATGGGGAGTATTGAGTTGAGTCAACTCAATACTCATATCCCATTACTTTTTTATTGATTACTTCCTTTAAGATATTTCATCAGTTCCGAATCCGTTGACAACACCATGGTACTATCCTTTTCAAGGGTTTTCTTGTACAATTCCATGGTTTTTAAGAAGGCATAGAATTCAGGATCCTGTCCATAAGCCTTGGCATAGACACGGGTGGCTTCGGCATCAGCCTTACCCTTTAGGGTCTGGGCCTCGCGATAGGCTTCAGACTTGATCACCTGGAGTTCCCTTTCTTTTTCACCTCTTATATTGCTGGCCTCTCCCTTGCCCTCTGCACGGAATTTTTCAGCAATCTGGTTTCTTTCGGCAATCATCCGGTCATAAACAGAGCGCCTGACACTGTCGATATAGTTGATCCGTTTGATCTTCACATCAACAACTTCGATCCCGAATTCAACCAGTTTCTCCCGGGCCTGTTTCTCAATCTGGCGTGCAATTTCAGCCCTGCCCAGATCAACCTTATACCGGACCATTCGTTTTGTGTTCTTATCTTCACTGCCGGCACCAATGGCATCAAAGGTATCCATGGGACGGGCAGTGTTTCTGACACTTTCCACCAGGGGGTAGGCTGAAATCAAATCCCGCATGGCAGGATCAATAATGTCATCCAGGCGTTTGAGGCCTGAAAATTCATCTTTGACCGTCTGGAAATAGACAATGGGGTCAGAGATTTTCCACCGGGCAAAGGTATCCACCCAAATATAGGTTTTATCCTTTGTAGGAATCTGACCCGGGTCTCCGTCCCACTCCAAAAGATTTTTGGGAAAGATATTGGCCTTTTGAATAAAAGGCAGCTTGAATTTCAATCCCGGCTCTTTTACGGCATCGCCCACAATACGACCGAACTGGGTCACCACGACCTGTTCGGTTTCATCCACCACATAAGCTGAGTCGTAAACCAGGACAATCACCGCGGCAACAATAACCAGAATTCCGATTTTTATATTATTAGTCATTCTTATTCACCCTTCTGAAGATATCTGTCCTGGGGCAGGCCCTTGGCTTTATCCCCCATATTCAAAAACGGGAGCAGATTTTTCTGATCCGAATCAATGATATACTTATTGCCCACCTTTGGCAGAACCTCCAGCATGGATTCCAGATACATCCGCTTTTTGGTTACATCTTTTGCCTGGGCATAGGCCTTGTAAACCGCCTCAAATTTTGTGGCATCACCCTGGGCCCGGTTGACACGGTCAATGGCATACCCTTCGGCATCCTTGATACGCCGCTTGGCCTCGCCCCGTGCCAGGGGAACCGCCTTATTGTATTCTTCACGGGCTTTATAAATGGTCTGTTCTTTTTCCTGAATGGCCTGGTTCACCTCGTTAAAAGAGGCCTGAACCGGTTCGGGCACATTGGTTTTCTTCATTTCAATATTAACAATGCTAATCCCGGCCTGGGCATTGTCCATTTCGGTTTGAAGCATCTGCTTGGCAGCATTTGCAATTTCCGCCCGGCTTGAAATCACCTCATTGATGCTGCGGTCACCGATCACGGTTCTCATGCTGGCTTCGGACATGTGGCGAAGCAGGGATTTTACATCCTCGACATTGAAAAGATAATCTCTGGGATCTGACCGCCTATACTGAACAATCCAGGGAACCACCGCCACATTCAAATCTCCTGTGAGCATGAGTGATGATTCCTGACGGGAGGTGTCAGAAGATGTCCTGTACGTGCCGTTACTCCCATAGGTCTTAAACCCGAACTCTTCGGTTTCAGGCTGTCTGACATTGACCTTGGTGACTTTTTCTATGCCCGCAGGCAGTTTAAAATTCAGGCCGGGCTGGACCAGGCGGTCATATTTGCCAAACCGCTGGATCACCCCTACTTCACTTCGCCCCACTGTAAAAAACATGGACGACCCCAAAAAAACAACGACCAGCAAAATACCGACAAAAAAAATACCCGGGAATTTAAACCCCTTAAATCGATTCACAAGGTCATCAAACTGAGGCGGTTTGGGCATCCCCGGACCACCCCCCTGCTTTTGCTCGTATTTTTGCTGATTTTCTCTTAGTTTTTCCCAATCCCAATTCATAAATAATATCCTATACTCAGCGTTCTGTGCAGCGGTTATCTGGTTAATTTTAATTGAAACATTGTCAAGGCAACAATATGACTTTATTTATAATTATCAAGGCCAAAACGCAATATTTATTTGAGGAACCCCTTGGCAGGACCGGGCTTAAAATCCATTTACCCGATATTAATTTGGGGGTATATTCCAGCCCTATTCTATGGTATGACATCTTAAACAGATCAACAAAGACCAACCGTATAAGGAAAAAAATGTGACCCAAAAGGATGACAATGGCAAACTGATTCACATCGGTGATATCCTGACCCGGGCCCTGGGCAAATACCGGCCGGCAAAAGATACCCAGATGACCCTGATCTGGGATCTTTGGGATCAGGCCGTTGGCCGGCCCATTGCCATGAATGCCAAACCAGATGCGTTTAAAGACGGCATATTATCGGTGAACGTCTCCAGTTCCGCATGGATTCACCAACTCAAATTCCTTGAAAAAGAGATAATCGCCAATCTAAACAAAGCCATGGACACCCCCTTAATTACCCAAATCCGGTTTAAAATTGGAAAAATTCACAGTTGAATCCTTTTTCAACGGCCAGCTCAGATTAACCCAGCCCAAAACCGGCTATCGTTACACCATAGACCCTGTGATCCTCTGCAGCCAGATAATCCCCCTGCCCGGATCAAAAATCCTGGATATTGGCTGCGGCTGCGGCATCATGGAATTAATCCTGGGTTTCAGATATCCTCAAACCCTTATCCTCGGGGTTGAAATACAGGAAGCGCTTGCCGTAATTGCCCAAAAAAATGTTCTTGAAAATCATATGGAAAAACAAATATCCATTATTCACAAAAACATTTCCCATGTCTCGGGCATAGAAACCAAAGGTCCTGTTGACCTGATCATCGCCAACCCCCCGTATCAAAAAGCCGGTACCGGCCGACTGCCCCCTATAGACCAGAGGGCCATTGCCCGGCATGAGGTCAAGCTAAACATCCACGCCCTGTTTGCCAAGGCAGAAGAACTGCTCAAGCCCGGGGGTAAACTTATGCTGATCTTTCCGGCAGACCGTCTCGTTGATCTGACCTGCGCCATGGACGACACCGCCATCCGGCCTGAATGGTTCCGGTTTGTCCATACCCGTCATGGACAAGACGCCAAGCGGGTCATTTTTTCAGGAGTTAAAAACACCGGGCCATCCTGCAGGGTTCTTGCCCCCTTACACCTGTATGATAAAAAAAATAAGCCCACAAAAACATACCATGCCCTCTTTAATCCTTGACACAATTTAAAAAAGATACTATTTTGCCTGGGTTAATTGATTGCGGAGAGGTGACCGAGCGGCTGAAGGTGCACGCCTGGAAAGCGTGTGTATCCTAACCGGGTACCGAGAGTTCGAATCTCTCCCTCTCCGCCAATTATTTTGAAGCGGCTGTGATTACAGCGGCTTTTTTTAATTTTAGCCCCAATGTTTTACCCCCCATCTCACAGCAGTCGCCCCGCCAGATATGGACACGGCCAGAAAAAAACTTGTTTATGATCTTTTAAAAAATGCCAACCTCGTATCCGAGTTCATGTTAATCTCCAAATTTTAGTAAAACCGCCATTGTTTTCTTGCTAAATTCTCTGAAACTGATTATTTTAAAAAATTAACATCCTTGTCGGTTGGCCAATTGGCAAAGCCAAACCCTGTGCTAAAAAATTATGACTTATATAAAAAATCTTTTTCATCGTGAATTTAACCATCATAATGGTCACCCCCAAAAAAAGGAGAATACATGAAAGTTGTTGGATTTAACGGCAGCGCCAGGAAAAAAGGAAATACCGCCTGTTCTTTGAACACAGTTTTAGCCCAATTGGAAACGGCCGGAATTGAAACGGAAATGATCCAAGTCGGCAAAGAAAAGGTCCGGGGATGCGTTGCCTGCTACAAATGTGTCAAAAACCAGGATGGGGCCTGCGCCCTCAAGGATGACCCGGTAAATGAATGGATTCAGAAGATGAAAGACGCCGACGGCATTCTCTTAGGCTCTCCGGTTTATTTTTCCGGTGTTGCAGGCACAATGAAGTCATTTCTCGACAGAGCTTTTTTTGTATCCTCGGTTAACGACGGTCTGTTCCGGCATAAAGTCGGTGCAGCAGTTGCTGCGGTAAGACGATCCGGAGGCATTCCCACGGTTGATACCCTTAATCACTATATCAACTACTCTGAAATGATCATGCCCTCCTCAAATTACTGGAATGTGGCCCATGGCTTTAACCCGGGTGAAATGGAGCAGGACGGCGAAGGCAAACAGATCCTGGAAGTTTTAGGCCAAAACATGGCATGGATCATGACCCTTATCGAGCATGGAAAAAAACAATTTCCAGCTCCTGAGCCCGTGGCCAAAACACTGACCAATTTTATTCGATAGTGATTAAAAAAGGAAATTGAAAAATTTCCCTTTTTTATATTTTTTTCATAATTGGGGACGAATGATTCGCTCAGCTCAAGGGTTGGGGGATCATCCCTCTATTTCTGAACAGGCCTGAACTTGATGTTTTGGCCAATACTTGATAGGAAATGATCATCACAAATCCAAACGGGCGTCATAACTACAGACCCAAATTCGTGATAGGATGCCATGAACACAAAAACATGTCCTGATCCGCCTGGCTGCCGCAATTCTTTTAAATTCAAAAACACCCTTATCGGACTCCTGGCTTTACTTTGTCTCCTCCTGGCAATACCCGCACAGATTCGGGCAGAAAATTTAATCAAAGAAGATACAAAAGCAGACGACAAGACATCCCCGTGGCTGTTCACCCCGGTATTGAGCAGCAACCCGAAACTCTCAACAGCCGGCGGGGGTATGGCCGCATACATGTATCAGTTTGATGATTGATGAACACTCCCCTGCGTCCATCATGGGCGGCACAGCCACCTACAGCACCACGGACTCTTACTATTACGGCATCTTTGCCAAACTCCATTTCGGCCGGGATGACCATCGACTGCTCGGGGGGATCGGCAAGGGAAAGGTCAGAAACAATTATGATGATTTTCTGGGCTCAGGCCTTCCGGTCCAGACCACAGACGACCTTGATGTCCTTGCCCTGCGGTATTATAAAAGGATAAAAGGCAATTGGTATTTAGGGCCCCAGGGAATTTCAACAAACTATGCGATTTCCGGAGACAACTGGCTGTCCGGAAAAATCATAGAGCTGATCGGGATGACCGGGTTTAAGTCCAACGGACTCGGGCTGGCCCTTCAGTATGATTCAAGGGACAACCAGAACTCTCCGTCCTCGGGCCAGGTGTTTCAGCTCCACAACATCGCCTACCGCCAAAGCCTGGGCGGTGAAACCTCTTTTGATGCCTATCATGCAGACTATAAATTTTTCCTTGGCCACGGCAAAGACCATGTTCTGGCCTTTCACATCCAGGGCCGGTGGTCTCACAATGCCCCTTCAAGCGGATATTCTTCTGTCGGGTTAAGGGGATATGTCAGGGGGCAATACCTGGCACCCCACATGACAATGATGGAAATTGAAGAACGCTTCTCCCTAAATAAAAAATGGGGTCTTGTGGCCTTTGGAGGCGTGGCCGGGCTCTATGGCAATGACAGAAACCGTGATCAGAAAGAGGACCTGTTTCCGGCCGGGGGAGGGGGGATTTCCTATCTGCTCAATGATGAAAAAATGGTTGGCCGGGCAGAATATGCCATTGGAAAAGAGGGAAACCAGGGATTTTACATGACCTTTGGGCAGCCCTTTTAAAGTCTGAGCCGATTGTCAGGTTCAATGAAACCCTCCGGTTAACCCCCAGAGGGTATAAATAAGCCTCAACTCGAACAGGGTCCAGGGCCAGATATTTAAATCCCCCGGGGGGTTTGAAATTGTCTTTAACCACACCCAAATCCACCGCCTAATTTTATATTTGCTCGAATATGGGATATTCCGTGCTTTCCTGGCCACCAGAAAAGTACCATATTACGGCGCCAAACGAGCGACGAGTAAGGTGTATAAGCCAGGAGCAAGCAAAGGCAGCGCAGAAGATGGTGCCTTGATGATGGATCAGGCCCACACCATTGCAGGGTCATCGCATGTAACTTTTATTAAGATTCGTCCTTACCCGGCTGGAATAGGTGAGGGGGATTCCGTTAAATCTTAAGCGGTCGTCCTGACCGCTTAAGAAGCGGAAATGATCGGACCTATGCCGTCCTGGCGGGCCGCTCATTTACGCCACTCCACCCCCTTCACCCTATCCCAGCCTGGCTCTCCTGGCTTGTTATAGTATATGAGCATCGAACAAAATTTTCCTAGACATCGCTGCACAGATACGATATATATGGCAATAAACACAAGGAGTTGCCAATGAACGAAAAAAAATCTCTTGAAACTTTTTTTGACAATATTCAGGACCCCAGACACCACAATAAGCTTCATAATTTAATTGATGTCGTCATCATCGCAATTTGTGCGGTAGTTGCTGGCGCAGACACTTATGAGCAAATTGAAAACTTTGGCAAAAAGAGAAAAAGGTGGTTGTCAAAATTTCTAAGCCTTCCCCATGGGATACCCTCCCATGACACCTTTGGCAGAATTTTTGAAAGGATGAACCCGAATGAATTTCAGAGCAGTTTTATGCACTGGGTTCAGTCGGTTGCAAAGATGACCAAAGGTCAAGTCATTGCAATCGACGGCAAAACTCTAAGGCGTTCACACGATACCTCCAATGATAAGAAAGCCATTCATATGATCAGTGCGTGGGCTTCGTCTAATAAAGTGGTTTTAGGGCAATTAAAAACCGAAGAAAAATCAAATGAAATTACGGCCATTCCAAATCTTTTAAAACTTTTAGATATCTCGGGCTGCATTATAACCATTGATGCCATGGGCACTCAAAAGAAAATCGCTGAAACCATAATAAACAAAGGGTGTGACTATGTCCTTGCCCTGAAAGAAAATCATAAAACCTTGCATGATGAAGCGGTACTTTTTTTCAATAAAATGGAAGAAATGAAAAATCAGGGGTACCAGTTTAATGAACAGACCAGTGTTGACGGAGGGCACGGTCGAGTCGAAACGCGCAGGGCTGTGATAACCTCTGATATTGATTGGTTTGAAGATAAAAAAAGTTGGAAAGGTTTGAAAAGTATTGGAATGATTGAATCCACCCGGGAAATGGACGGCCAGATCAGTCATGAAAAGCGATATTATATATCGAGCCTGGATAGCGACCCCAATATTTTTGGTAATGCTGTCAGGAGGCATTGGGGAATTGAAAATTCAGTGCATTGGGTATTGGATATTGCGTTCCGTGAAGACGAAAGCAGAGTCAGAAAGGGGAACTCTCCTGAGAATTTTGCAGCGATTCGGCACATTGCATTAAATTTATTACGGAACAATAAGACATTTAAAGGGAGTGTAAAAACCAAAAGGTTGAATGCTGCTATGGATATCAAATATCTGGAGGAAGTTATGTTTGGATGATACTTGAACCAATCAAAACTATAGGCACTTTACAATATTTACATGCGTGAGCCCTGAGCCCGTCCAGAAGAGATGATTTTTCATCTGCCGATCTGGGATTTGAGCTTGGCAAACCCCTTGCCAAGGCGAAAAACATCAAAGAGGTGCTGGATATTGTCATGTTTCAGGTGGGACGAATTTTCCAGCCTCGCCACTGGTCCGTACTTCTCAAGGACCCCAAAACATCGGACATGGTCTTTTCAGTGGTTGTGGGAACCAACAAGGACAAACTTCAGGGAACCAAACTGCCCAAGGGGGAAGGGGTTGCCGGCCATATCATGGAAACCGGGGAATCCTTGATCATTGATGACGTATCCAAGGACAAACGGTTCAGCAGCCGGGTGGACAAATACTCAGGCTTCAAAACCCAGTCCATCATCGGCACCCCATTAAAAACAGGGGATTAAATATTCGGGGTCATTGAGCTGATCAACAGGATCTCGGATGATCCTTTTTCAACCCAGGACCTGACGCTGCTCTCCTCCATTGCCGAATATGCAGCCATTGCCATTGAACGATCCTATTACAACCAGACCCTGACCAACCTGATCACCAAGGATTCTCTGACCGGACTCAAAAACCGGTGGAGTTTTGAACGGGCCGTGTCCAACAAGACTGATTTTCAGATCCAGTACGGCAGTGTCTTTTCCATATTGGTGATCACCGTTGACGATTACGACCAGTTCATGGACAACATGGGACAACAACAGGGCAATCATGCCATTAAAACCCTGGCCCTTATCTTGAATAAAATTAAACGCAGGGACGACATTCTCTTCAGGTATGGAGAAAACGCCTTTCTCGAACTATTGCCCCTGACCTATTCAGACGGTGCGGAACAGGCAAAACTCAGGATCGAAAAGGCCATTTCCAAAACCATTTCCCAAAAACAACTTTCCGCCATCTCTTTGACCATTGAACCCTACACCATGAGCGGAGAAGATGCCGACCAGTTAAAACCTCTGGTCTCAAAGGCTTTGGCCAAATCCAAACCCATGGTCAGCCAGGAAGACATTGTGGATATCCAGGACAATCTCCACCCCCTTTTGGAACAGGAACGGCAACGGGCAGAAAACAAACAAAATCCCCAGAAAAAAATCGGAAAAACCGTCTCCCTGGGGGGGAATTTCAAACGGCTTAAAACCGGTGAAACAGGTCGCATACGTGTTGAGCAGGTCTCCCTGGCCGCAATTGGATTCAGAATTTCAAAATCCCACCGCATCCAGCTCAACGATTTTCTGGATGTCCAGTTTATCCTGGATGACATTAAAAAATCATTGATCAAACGCAGAATCGTGGTAAGGGAGATCAAGGGCAATTATATCCATGCGGATTTTTACAATCCCCCGCCCTTTGCCAAAAACCTGGGATTTTATATATTCAGTTGACCTTATGCATTCAGGAAGGCCGACATTTTTCCATCCTGAAATCTGATTGTTAAAATGTGTAGACTCAGTCCCATAATTTAAGGATACCCCATGCTGCTTCTGGTTGTGGATATGCAAAAAGGCCTGTTTGAGACCCCCAGATATGAGGCGTCCAAGGTGATCCGGCGGATCAATCACCTTGTGGCAAAAATAAGAAAAATCAAGGGAAATATCATCTTTATCCAGCACGACGGGCCCAAAGGAGATCTCCTTGAACCTTTGACTCCGGGATGGGCACTGATTAACTCACTTGACAGGCAGGATACAGATTTGGTGATTCGAAAAAAATCATGTGACGCATTTGTCGACACCCCCCTGCTCAAAACCCTGATAAAACTCAACACGAACAGGGTCATCATTACCGGCTGTGCCACGGATTTTTGCGTGGATACCACCATCCGTTCCGCAGCAGCCAAAGGATTTGAAGTCATCGTGGCCAGGGATGCCCACACCACGGCAGACCGGCCCCATCTGGATGCAAGAACCATTATCACCCACCATAACTGGTCCTGGGAGAATCTGATTCTTTTACAGGGCAGAATCCGGGTCGCTGACACCCACACCCTTATAGAGGAGATCTAATGGCGCAGGAAAACGGATATTTCAATGGCCCCAAAGAGACAAAAATTTTTTATCAATGCTGGCTGCCCCAAACAGAGGCAGGGGCAGTCCTGATTGCGGTTCACGGTCTTGCCGAACACAGCGGACGGTATATGAATCTTGTGAACAGCCTTGTGCCCCAGGGATTCTCAGTTTACGCCCAGAACCACTACGGCCATGGAAAATCAGGGGGGAAACGATTGTTTGTGCCTGATTTTAAACTCTTTACCCGTACCCTGGATCAATTTATCGATCAGGTCAAAGAATAGGAACCCAACAAACCGGTTTTCCTTGTGGGACACAGTATGGGCGGATTGATCACCGCGGCCTACCTTATGGATCACCAGGACAAGGTGGATGGGGCCGTCCTCTCAAGCCCCGGGGTAAAAATCCCGGACCATGTCACCCCGGCCACCCGCATGGCCGCCCGGTTTTTCTCCTGGATCGCACCGGGCCTTGGTATCAAACAACTTGAAGCCTCAGACATCTGCCGCGATCCCGCCGTGGTCTCAGCCTATGTGAATGCCCCCCTGGTCTCCACGGGAAAAATAACCGCCCGGCTGGCCGCACAAATTCTGGATGCCTGTGAACGTGTCATGGCAGGGGCCGGCAGGATTACGCTTCCCGCCATTATTCTTCAGGGCGGATCCGATGCCCTGGTAGACCCTGAAGGGGCCACTCTTTTCCATGACGCCCTGGGATCAAAAGACAAAACATTAAAAATTTATCCCAAT
This sequence comes from Desulfobacter sp., assembly GCA_028768545.1. Classification (NCBI taxonomy): domain Bacteria; kingdom Pseudomonadati; phylum Thermodesulfobacteriota; class Desulfobacteria; order Desulfobacterales; family Desulfobacteraceae; genus Desulfobacter; species Desulfobacter sp. Next base: position 2,655,241 of record CP054838.1, on the reverse strand, counting down.
AAATTTCATGAAATTTTTAATGACCCCGGATATGATCAGGTCTTTTCAGATATGACAGACTGGCTCCAAAAAAGGATATAGCCCCCCCAAAAAACACTCATACCCCGGGAGAATATTGCCTCAACCGGGCCTTTACCTTTGGCCAGTCCGGATAATATTGATCCATTAGTCCATAGAACCGGGCATTGTGAGAGGGTTCAAGCAGGTGAACCAATTCATGGACAAGAACATACTCTAAAAAACAGGGGGAAAGCCGGATCAAAGCCAGGTTGATCCAGATCCGGTTCGCCCTTGTGTTACAGCTTCCCCACCGGGTTTTCATTTTTTTTATTCGAAACTGGCCCAGGGTAACACCCATGACAGGCACCCACTTGTCCACCAGGATTGAAATCTCTTGGTCAAGACAATCCCTGTACCATTGCAAAAGCAGACCTGCTTTTTTGTCATCAGAGGCATTGGGCCGGGAATAGACCATAACCCCTTTTTCAGGGTCCAGCACCACCTGGGCAGACGATGGGCTTTGGCAGTCGACCAGAGCATAGGCCTGGCCTTTAAAATATACTTTTTGTGAGCTGGGAGTCTCCCAGGCCAGGGGAATTGTTTTTCTGGGAAAACAAATGTGTTTAAGTATCCATGGGGATTTGGCCGATACCGCCGCTTTCAGATCATCAGAACTGATTGCGCGCGGTGCTGAAACCCTGACCTGCTTTTTGTCCGGATATACCCTAAAATAAATGTGACTTATATTTTTTTTTATAATTTCAATGCTCCAGCCATCCGGTGCTGAAGCCAGAAAGGCCTTAAGATCCCTCATGCTTGATCTTAAGTTCCCGGACCAGGGTACTGACCAGTTTCCCATTGGGTGCTTTTGCCGCTGGATTCACGGCAACCAGGGCTTCCCAGGCCTTGATGGCACTGGATAGATCCCCAAGGTCGTGCATGAACACAATCCCTTTGTTGTACATGGGGGTTTCAAATCCCGGCTGGGCAGCAATGGCCATGTCAAAGGCTTTAATGGCTTTTTCAGGGGCCTTGTTTCGCCGGTACATCACCCCGAGATCCGTAAGAACATGGGAATTGCCAGGAGACAGGGACAAAGATTTTTCATAGGCGTCAATGTCATCACTGAACCGGTCGGAATCAAAAAAAAGATTTCCCAGCTGGATCCAGGCCTCCACATTGTCAGGATTTTCCTTTAAAAAGGTCTCCAGCTTGAGAATACTGGCCCCGATCCGGGCCTGTTGCTCTCCTGCGTGGGGATCCTTGGCATCGACATGGCTAGTTGTATTCCCCTTGTTGGCCAGCTTAAAAGAGGTGTATACAGCCCCGATCATAAACCCAAAAGTGACAGAGACCAAAATTGCCATGTAAAAGGTCTGTTTGCTCACCATCGTCTCATTTTTTTTTCCCATTTTACCCCGCTTGATAAATTCGATTTCCCAATAATCTAATCATAGAAAATACCAAATCAATAAAAAAAGTACCCGTCCATGGCCAGTGGCCATATTTTCCCCATGGAAAATTAAAACCGTTGGTCCAAGTACACTGAATTTTCATCTGACCGGGCCAGTTTCAAGGCAGAGGGCCGGGTTCGAAAATCCACCAGAACCATGCCGGTAAATTTGCCCTGCCGGTAGACTTCGATTCTGAAAATACGGCCGTCCCAGTCTATGGAAAACCGCTTGGCAAAATTGGGCCGTTCAATCACAAGCCCTGACTCATTGGCTGTATTTTTCCGGGTAAACCCAATGACGTTCACCCGATGATCCGGGATGGGTTTTACCAGGAATCTGTCTTTTACCGGCACGATAGACCCAAAAGAAATCAACCGGGGCCGGCCGTCCACCACCATCTCAATCCGGTCAAGGCCCAGGTCACAGTCAAAATACTGAAACGACAGCCGGGTCAGTCTCCGATTCCCGTGGAAAAGATTGTAGCCCTTGCCGCTGGGCACCAGGGTCAATAGGGGATGGTTCACTTGGAATTTGATATTATCTGTCTTTTTCATGGGGATATAGTTGATTGTGCGACGGATATTCTCGGCAAAAAGCAGGATTCTGCGATCGCCCATGCTCAGGGCAATATCCTGGTCCATGGCCCGTTTAATACCGGCTTTGTCCAAGACAAACCTGCGTTCAAACTCAATACCGGCCTGGGTAAAAAAAGATTCAATGGCCGCAAGATGGTAATACACCCGGGTGGGGGTTAAAAACGATTTGCTGGCTTCAATGCCAAAGGCGGGTTTCTGGTGTTTCAGGGCAAAAAAAGTCAGGGTTTTTGCCATTTCACGATTCCCCTTGGCCGTGCGGGTATTTTTCACATGAACCCGGTGGGAGGGATCCAGCAGTGTTCGATTAACATCTTGAGCGCATTGAGCGGCGGCCCGGGCAAGGTCTGTAAACAGCCCCTGACGGTTCTGGGGAAGCAAGGCCATTTTTTCCTGGTCAATAATGATGCTCTGTCCCCAACGGTCCGGACAGCGCAGCCGCTCCTCGTAGACCGGGGAATAAAATCCGCTGCCGTCATGAAGGTTGAGGATAAAATCCACATCCGGGTCCAGCATTATGGTTTTGATCCGGTCAATGGTCCTTGATTCGGGATCTTTGGAATTCAGCTGGTCAAATTTCCGGTTCATGTCCCCATGTATTCCCCTGGAACGCATGATAATGCTTGAAAAATTTAAATTGGGAACAACAATAACCTTTCCTGAAATTATCCTATAATTGGGTAGCAATAAGGGCTGCGGCATTGAATCCGCCGGGCTCATCCCCCTGAATCCCGCCCACAATCATTGCCGTGGCACCCGGATGACCCGAGGCCAGGGTATGAACGGAAAATTCAAGATCCAGCCCTTTGGCCCCGGCCCTTAAAGGCCAAAGGCTGACAAGGCATGCCAAAAGAATAATCCCATACACCGTCATGGACTTGAAACCCAACCGGTTCCGGCCTTTATCAGCCCACTTCAACATGCCATGGTTCAAACCGGACGCCAAGATCATTTTCCCTATCATATCTAAATTTTATATATCCCAAATCCGACAATTGGTTGTACACCCGGGTCTGGATAAACTTTTCAGTAAAATTATCAACCCCGAACCCTTTTTCTCCCACATCAAAATCACCTGTTCCATGGAATGAATATCCCGGTGGAGCCAGGGATCGGGAGGCCATGGATAAATTGCCTCGGCTGGATGCGGTTTTATTCAAAAAGAGTAAAAATTGTTTCATCACCCCCCGAATTCCAGAGGTGAGAACCGCTTCCGGCCCGATCTTTTTTTGAATATCCTTGTACATCTGAACCGGTTTGCCCCTGTAAAGGTAATGGCCTGTCCCGGGAATTTTAACACTCTTTTTTCTGTTGATCTTCATGGTGATTTTTTGAATGGGTTTTTCTCCCATAAATCCGTACGCCCCTGCAGGGGTATAAAAAAGATCTTCAAGAAATTGAATTTCCTGGGTGGTAAACTTTCCTATCCTGGCATAGGATCCGGCATAGGCCAAGGCATCGTCAAACCCAGCCAGACAAAAATGGCCATACCCCATCACCCGCTGAATCCGTTTCATCCGTACCAGGCAGGAGTGAAGCAGGCCCATCTGGGCTGATGACAAAAAAAGATCATCCTTAAAATGCTGGTCAAACAGCCGGGTTTTGACCAGCCGGTCCTTAACCGCCTGATCCGGCAATGGCCCATGGTTGCATTTCTGAAAATCTTTTCCATGGCATTCAAACTCTGGCACCGCCCACAAAGACATAGCACCAAGGGAGAATGTAGCACAGGTTATTTTAAAAAAAGCCCTTCGATCCATTTTCCTCACGTTCATCTGGTATAAAATTCAGGGTATTGTACTCTATCCCCGGGTTCAAAGAAAAGAGTTTTTTTCTCCATGGCATTAACCCTAAGTTGCAGGTTTGAAACTTTGCCACACCCAAGGGTAGCACACCTGCAACTTGCAAAAAAAGCCTGGTTCAGTTTTCATTTCAGCCAATACATTGAATTAAAAGATCTTTCTCAAAAAGAACATGGTTCTTATTCTTCCTGGCATGCATTATGCTGCATTAATTCCGATTAAACGATTGAACGGAGACTCAAAGAGAATCAAACCATTTAGAATCTTAAAGGAGATAACAAATGGAAAAGGTTGCAATTGTAGGCTGTGGCTCGTATATTGATCAAGGATATGGTTGTCCCGGTGAATGGCGATGCCTGAAAGCTGCTGCCAATGGAGATGGCAAATTTGAATCCCCATCTGCAGTAGTTTCTTTTGTCAAATGCCAATGCCCGGGCAGAACTGTCGTTCCCAGCCTTGGCATGGCCGCAAAATTGTCTGAAATTAAACCAGACAAGATTTATCTTAGCTCCTGCCTGGCTAACGCAGTTCCGCAGTGCCCGTATACCAGTGCCGAAGATCTGGCCGGTATTATAAAAGATAAAACGGGTATAGACGTTATAATAGGAACCCACGACTACCACTAAAGACCTAGGAAAGGAAACACCATGGCAGAAGCTGTCATCAAACTGGGCCGTAAGAAAAAGGCCTCAACATTTTTAGACAAGGTTAAAGAAATCCTGCCCGAGGGTGGGAATCTCAACGCCTGCCTGACCTGCGGTGCCTGTTCATCAGGGTGCCCGGCAACAGGCTTGGCAGATATGGATCCCAGAAAATTTTTGCGTATGGCTGCTCTTGGAATGGACGAAGAAATCGCCGCTTCTGACTGGCCCTGGATGTGTACCATGTGCATGCGCTGTATCTATGTCTGCCCCATGAAAATTGATATTCCCCAGCTGGTTTTCAATGCAAGGGCACTTCGCCCAAGAGAGGAAAGACCTAAAGGTATCCTGGAATCCTGTAACATGGCACTTAAAAATGATACCACCTCGGCCATGGGTACCACTGAAGAGGATTTTGAATTTGTGGTTGAGGATGTACTGGAAGAATACCAGGAATCCCAGCCTGAATTTGCAGATATGCAGGCCCCCATTGACAAGGAAGGCGCTGAATTCTTCCTGAACCAGAACTCCAGGGAACCGGTCACAGAACCCGATGAAATGGTCCCCCTTTGGAAAATCCTTCATCTTGCCGGCGTCAACTGGACTTACGGCAGTAAAGGCTGGGCAGGAGAGAACTACTGCATGTTCCTGGCAGATGATGATGACTGGAAACATGTCACCAAAACATCGGCTGACCAGGCCAACAAACTGGGGGTGAAAACCTTTCTCAACACCGAGTGAGGCCACGTCACATTCTCAGTCCGGGCCGGACTGAAAAAATACAACCTGGAACATAAATTCCAAGTCAAAAATATCTACGAATACTATGCCAAATGGATCCGTGAAGGCAAACTCAAGGTTAATTCCGACTGGAACAAGGATCTTGGGATCAAATTTACGGTACAGGATCCTTGTCAGATCGTAAGGAAAAGCTATGGAGATCCCATTGCCGAAGACTTAAGATTTGTCGTAAAATCCGTTGTGGGCGAGGAAAACTTTATTGATATGCAGCCCAACCGCTCCAACAACTATTGCTGCGGCGGCGGCGGCGGATTTCTCCAATCCGGATTTAAAGAAGAACGTCTCAAATACGGTAAACTCAAAGACGATCAGATCAAGGCCACCGGCGCAGACTACTGCATTGCCGGCTGCCATAACTGCCATGCCCAGATCCACGAACTATCCGAGCATTACGGGAGCAACTACCCCGTGGTTCACATGTGGACCTTGATATGCCTTTCCTTAGGCATCCTTGGCCCCAATGAAAGGGAGTATCTCGGGGATGACCTCAAAGAGGTCAATGTATTCCACCCGGAATCTGCCATGTAGTTTTTTTATAGCTGCCGAAAATATCAATCCATCGATATTTTCGGCAGCTTTTTTTTATCCTTTCTCAACCGTTCTTTTTCCCAAAGGTGAAAAACAAACCCCGGCCAATCTAAAATGGGCAAAGCCAAAGGGAATGCCGATGATGGTCAGACACAGGCTGATTCCGGCCAGGATGTGAGAAATGGCCAGCCAGATGCCCGCCAGAACAACCCATAAAAAATTGGCCAACCCAGTGCCGGTTACCCGTTGGGCGCATTCCCATTTTCCCGGTTATACCGCTGGCACTGGATTGTGCATGTTTGCCATCTGCTTCAGGCAGTTCCAACGCCCTGCTTTATAAAATGATCGCAGCATAATCATTTTTTCTGCATTCTCCCGATACCAAAAGATGCATGGACCTTTAAGACGTAAATTCACGACTCTCCGAATCGAACTTTCAATAGCACCGCTGCCAATAGGTAAGTTCAACGCTTTTACAGTTGAGAAATTAAGCCTCAGTTCATTGCGCACAAAATAATCCCGTTCCGTCTTGATAGCCTTACTGTTTCTGCCTCTACAAAGCTTCTGGACGGCCTGTACCACCTCAATCGCCTTTCCCTTCAGCAGAAGACCTCGCTGCTTCGATACCCAGCGTTTGCGTTCCTTGGATGACCAGGTCTTCCTTAAGCCTGCTACTGTACCCAGATGCTCAACTGCATGGTAGAAATCGAGAAGTTCATACACACGCTCAGGAGCCAAACCCAATGCTTTTAGCAGTCCGGGGATTCGATTCCAAATCCAATGTGCCCCATCTGCAACAAACAGTATTTTGTCTGAGTTCTGAATATGAAGGGAGTTCAAATAACCCTTTAACAAGTGGAATACACCATCCGGTCCATTGAAACAGCCATCAATAAATGGTGAAAAGCTTTTTTCTTGTTTTCCATGGGCGTCCACTACATAAATGATCAAAAGCTTGGGTTCTCGCCATGCCCCACGAAATCGGGTTCTATCCTTTTGGGTTTTTGGTCCCCTTTTCTTCTCTCTGAGCCGAGTGCGGCCACCATCAGTGCTGATAACGACTCGCCGCCCTTCAAGTAAATCTCTATCATTTAATGGGATTCGGCCCGCTTGTTGTTCGGCTCGAGCCCGCTATGCGTACCGATAGGTCAGTTTACGGATGACCTTTATACCCAACGTCATCCCACGGTCACAAAGCACTTGACGGACTTCTTCAAAAGAACTTAATAAGGCTGACCAAGAACTCACCATAGAAGCCAAAGCAGGCGAGCAGCGATCATGGATTCCAAGAAGGATTAAGCCAGCGTATGCACCTTTATATCTTTTTCCTTTTCGGCGGTCACAGGACCTTCGATAGTATCGAACATGAATATCAACCGAACTATCTGTACAAAGCTGAATCCAAACGGTCTCAAGCCCTTCGCTTTTCATCCGTCCCGGCCAATTGGACATCAATTCTTTTTCTTGGTCGACCTGTTCAGAGGAATCTACTGAGGCCTGGATCTTTTTTTTAAAAAAAAGGCGCTTATCCGATTTGTATACTCAAGGATTTCCTGCTCCATCTGTTCTAATTCGTTAGCGTTACGAACCAAGCGATTTGGATCTTCTTCCAGTTCTTTGAGGCATGCAAGGACTTCATCAACAGTATTACAATCTTCAGCTTTCTTCATTAGCACAATCCATTTATGTTCATTTCAGCGTAACAGAGGATATCATTCTTTTTGCTCTAAAAGACAGGCCTTTTTAAAACCGGGAAAATGGGAATGCGCCCTACCCGTTCTTCTCCCACGACCCTTGCATCCACCAATTCCTTTCCATAGGGGAAGGCCGCAAACCCTGCAATCCTGAAAGCGGCAAATCCAAAGGGAATTCCCACAATCGTAAGCATTAGAATACATCCGGTCAAAACCCATAATAGGCCGGCAAAAAAACCACCGCCAAAAACAAACCAAAGAATGTTGAGCAAAAGTGCCATAAAAGTCCTCTTTAAAAGTTGATATGAAATCAGATCATAAGGGTTCGCGCCCTTTAGTGCAACCCGGCAACGATTTTATTTCCCGATTTCCAATAAATTTTTGATGCCAGGATAAGAATGATGGAATAGCATTCCATACCGACTTTACCGCCTTTTTCAAAATGCAAAATACGACCATTTTAATGATATTCACAAAAAAATCTTGAATTTTTTGTTTCATAATCATAATTTTAATGAAACAAATGATTCATAGCTTTTTATTTTTTTAACCCATGCCTTAAATAAGGACAATCAATGAAAATCCAAGACATGACCTGGGCAATGGTGGAAACCCTTGTAAAAACAGAAAAAAGAGCGGTTCTCCCCCTAGGCAGCGTGGAGCAGCATGGCAAGCTCAGCCTGGGAACGGTTACCATCAAAATGGAGACCTATCTGAGGGTGGTGGGGGATATCCTGGACAGCATGTACCGGTCCGGCCATCGGCAGATCCTCATTGTCAACGGCCACGGGGGAAACTCATTTGTGGGAGGATTTGCCCAGGAATGGCTCATGACCCATGGGGATGCCCGGGTAAGGTTGCACAACTGGTGGGCGGCCCCGAACACCTGGGCAAAGGTCCAGGAAGCGGAAAGAGGATCTTCCCATGCATCCTGGATGGAAAATTTCCCCTGGACTGAAATTTCCAGTGTGGATTATGAAACTCAAAATTCCAAACCCCCATTGGACCTTGACATCCTTCACCAGCTAGGACCTGAAGATACCAGGGCCTTTGTTCAGGACGGCAATTTCGGGGGCATGGAAAAACGCGAACCAGAACTCATGACTCAAATCTGGAAAATTGCCGTGGATGAGACCCGGTCCATGCTGGAAACCGGTTGGGCCGACTGACCATGCCCCGGCACCAGAAAATCACCCCTATCATGTGCAACACCCTGGGACCCGACGATGCCCAAATGGCCCGGGATCTGCTCAAAATAGAGGACAAATGGCAGGACCCGGCCCCAGTGGACCAGGCGGAAAAATGGCTGGCCCACTGGCTGGATTTGAAACAGGTTTTTGGGTTCATGGGGGGGCGGGCCGCCCTTTATGCCATAGCCAAGGCCATGGGACTTTCAAAAGGGGATGAAGTGATCATTCCCGGCCTGACCTGCCAGGTGGTGGTCAACGCCTTTGAGTACAACGGGGCAACCTGTGTCCATGCCGATATCGAGAGGGACACCTTTAACATGGATGTCCAGCGATTTGCAGAGAAAATCACCCCAAAAACCCGGGCAGTCCTTCTCCAGCATACCTTCGGGGTCCCGGCCCGGGATACCCTGGCCATCCTGGCCATGGCAAAATCCCACGGCATTATGGTGATCGAAGATGTGGCCCATGGACTGGGGGGAAGGCTTTTACGGCAGAAACTGGGCACCTTTGGGGATGTGGCATTTTTCTCCACGGAACGGACCAAGATGATCAACACCATCCACGGGGGATTTGCCGCCACCTCCAACCCGGCCATCTTAAAAGGGCTCAAGCAGGTGTATGACAGTGCCGGATATCCCTCGGCTGATAAAATCAAAGATATCCTAAACACCCTATTGTTCTGTTATTATACCAAGGTCCACAAGAACCGGGTAAATCGATTTGACTGGGCCCGAAAAATCTATGGGCAAAACCTCATCCCCCAGATGACCGATTTGGAGCTCCTCGGCAAATTTGAACCCATGTACGCATGCAAAATGCCCGGGCCCATAGGTGCCCTGGCCCTGAATCAATTAAAAAAATTTGAAACCTTTATCCCCCTTCGCCAGGCAGCGGCCCGAAAATGGGAACAATGGGCCGTATCGAACGGATACGGGATATCCAGCCCCGCAGACGACAGCTATTGCACCTGGCTTCGATACCCGGTCATCGTGCCCGAGCACCTCAAAACCGATACCTCCTGGATTGAAAAAGACCTGGCCATGGAGCCCGGGGTCTGGTTCCAGACCCCCTGCCACCCCAACAACAGAGAAATTTTTGACATTCCCATTGGATGGGAAATTGCCAGGACCGTGGTCAATTTGCCCACGGGATTGTGGATAGACTAAAAGGAAAAAACCAAATGGAAAAACTCAACACACATGTCATCTGGGGCGCCGGGGCCATGGGGGGCATCATGGCCGCCTATTGGGCACGACAAGGGATGTCCGTCACCTGCGTGGACAATAACCGGGCCCACGTGAAGGCCATTGCCGAAAACGGCATAAAAATCACCGGCCCCATTGAAGAATTTACCCAGCCGTTGCACATCATCACCCCGGAGCAGGCTAAAGGCCCCCTGAAAAAGGTCTATCTGGCCACCAAATCCGTTCATACGGCCCAGGCCGTCCAACAGATCGTACCCCTGCTGGCCCCGGACGGATATATCGTGTCCTGGCAAAACGGACTCAACGAAGATGACATCGCAGCAGCAGCAGGCCAAGACCGGACCATTGGATCTTTTATCAACTTCAGTGCAGATGTGGCAGAGCCCGGGGTCATCCATTTCGGGGGCCGGGGAACCACGGTGGTGGGAGAATTGGACGGCAGGACCAGTGACCGCATCCAGCGCCTTCATGAACATATGAAAATTTTCAATCCGGACTCCGTGCTCACGGACAATATTTTCGGGTACCTATGGAGCAAAATCGAGTACGGGTCCATGCTTTTTGCCGAAGCCACATCCAACCGGGGAATCACAGAGATGTTTGAAATGGAAAAATGGCATGATCTGCTCATCGGTCTGGGCCACGAAATCGTGGCTGTAGCCCGGGCAGAAGGGATCCGGCTTTTGCCCTTTAACGGATTTGACCCCAAAGCCTTTGAACCGGGTGCGGGTCAGGCAGCAGGCAGGGCATCTCTTGAGGCCCTGGCCGAACACAACCGGCCTCACACCAAGACCCACAGCGGGGTATGGAGAGACCTGGCCGTACACAAACGCAAAACCGAGGTGGACACCATCATGGGAGCAGTGATTCCCAAGGCCGAAAAACATGGAATCGACATTCCCCTGACCCGCCAGGTCATTGATGCCGTCCACAAAATTGAATCCGGCAAGGCGGTCCAAAATGATTTTCACATGGACCAGATGGCCCTTGCCTATAAAAAAAATAGAGCTTGAAAAATTTGTTTCATAAATCTATGATGATCGAAACAAATGATTCATTGCCATAACATCCAACGATTGCACAGGGGATAAAATGAAAAAAACAGAACCCAATGAAAAGATCTCGGTCATTGACAAGATCGCCTCGCTGATGAAGGGCTTTTCTCCTGCCAATCATAAAATTGCCTGTTTTGTCATTAAAAACAAGCATGACATCGGGTTTGCCTCGGTCACGACCCTGAGCGACCAGGCCAAGGTGAGCAAGGCCTCCATTGTCCGGTTTGCCCAGGCCCTGGGGTTTGAGGGGTTTAACCAGTTCAAACAGGCCATCCAGCGAGAACTCAAGCAGCAGCTCAGCCCCTATTCCAACATCCTGTTCAATGATCTTGACATGATGTCCAAGGAAAAGCAGCTCAAAAAACTTGTGGCCAACGAAATCACCAACCTGAACAAAACCCTGAACAGCCTGAATGTGACCATGGTCATGAAAATCGTGGCGCATATGGGCGCTGCCGGCAAAATCTTTGTGAGCGGATTCGGGGGGAGCGGCCCGGTGGCCAGAAAGTTTATCCATTCCCTGAAGATCATTACAGACAAACGCATTGAACAGGTCACCGGAGCGGTCTCTGACTTTTCACCGGCCCTGTCATCTCTGGCCAAGGGGGATGTGGTTTTTATCCTGACCTTGCCCACCTATTCAGCGGAAAATTTCCAATTGGCTGAATACGTCAAAAACCAGGGAGGCATCCTCTGCCTGCTCACCGAGTCACCGGAATGTCCCCTCTATGACATGGCCGATGCCGTTCTCCTCTGCGAGAGCAACTCCCTGACCCTTGCCAATTCCTATGTGGCCATTACTGCCGTGACCCAGGTCATCACCGACATGTTCTTCTTGTACTGCAAAGAAGAGGGGATCAGAAGCGTCAAGGCCATCCGCAATATGGAACAATAAAGGGCTTGCACCCTGTAAAACATTGCCCGCCTTCTGGCCGGGCTGAACCGATAATTGAGACAGGAGAATTAGATTTGAACCAGGTTTTGGTAATTCACGGGGGAGCAGGTGTCATTTCCAAAAACACCCCCCAAAAAAAATTGAACAATATAAACAAGGCCTGGCAACCGCCCTTGACTCAGGTTTTAAGATTTTGAAAAAAGGCGGAACCGCTCTGGACGCGGCCATGACAGCAGTACTGGAATTTGAACGAAACCCCTTGTACAACGCCGGCGTAGGCTCGGTGTACACCGCCGATGAAACCCATGAACTGGATGCCGCCATCATGGACGGCAGGACCCGGAACTCCGGGGCGGCCTGCACCCTCAGTCAGATCAAGCACCCCATCTGCCTGGCCCGGGCCATCATGGAAAACAGCCCGCACCTATTTTTATCCGGTAAAGGGGCCGAAGCGTTTGGCCGGAAACAGGGTCTTGAATTTGTGGACAATTCCTTTTTTGACAACGAGTTTCGGTATGAGCAACTCAAGATGGCCAAGGCCACCAACACCATTGTAAGGGACCACGACATTGAACCGGTAAAACCCATGGGCACCGTGGGGGCTGTGGCCCTGGACGCAGAAGGCAACCTGGCCGCGGCAACCACCACCGGCGGCACCACCAACAAGGCCTGCGGCCGGGTGGGGGATACTCCCATTCCCGGGGCGGGAAATTATGCTGACAACCGCACCTGTGCAGTATCCTGTACCGGATTCGGAGAAGAGTTCATGAAAAAAGTGGCCGCCTACAATCTCCACGCCCGGATGATCTACCAGGGACTCTCCCTGGAAGAGGCGGCCAAAAAGGTGGTGTTTGAACACCTTGAACCGGGAACAGGGGGCCTCATTGCCCTGGACCGAAACGGAAATTTCACCATGACCTACAATACCCCGGGGATGTTTCGAGGCGTTAAAACCCAGGATTCGGATGCCTATATCCGGATATGGGAATAATCTCAAAGCCCCAGGATTTCATCTTATAAACCCACTGGGTTGGCCAAATGCCGACCCAAATTCAAACAAAGGAGAACACCATGAAAAAATTATTGGCCGGCCTGACGGTTCTGATCACCGTCGCAGCCCTGGGACTCCCCATGGCAATGGCCCAGAACGACACCCTGGTCATCGGCAGGCCCTCCGATGCCATTTCCCTGGATTCAAACACCGAAACCACAGCTCCCGGGGCCATTGTCTACGGCAATATCATCGAGCCCCTTATTGTCATTGACAAGAACGGCGAGGTCCAGCCCAACCTGGCCCATAAATTTGAAGTGATCTCCCCGGAGCGGATCCGGTTCTTCATCCGCAAGGGCATTAAATTCCATGACAACACCGACCTTGATGCCAAGGCTGTTAAATTCACCTTTGACCGGGCCATTAACCAGCCGGCACGGTGGAAAGCCCTGTTTGGACCCATCAAGGCAGCCCAGATCGTGGACGAGTATACCGTGGACATCGTAACCAGCGTTCCCTACGGCCCCCTCATGGCCTCCATGGCCATGGTCTATACCGGTATTGTCAGCCCTGCCGCCGTTGAAAAATACGGAGACGACTATGGCCGTCATCCAGTTGGAACCGGACCGTTCAAGTTCTCAGAATGAAAAACAAAAGATCATATCACCCTGGTGAAAAATGAAAATTACTGGGGAACAAAGGCAAAACTGAACAAGGTCATCTTCAAGGTGATTCCAGAGGCCGGTTCAAGGATGATGGCCCTTCGCACCGGTGACATTGACATGGCCATGCAGCCCACCCCGGCTGAACTTCCCATGTTCAAAGCAGACAAAAAATTTAATGTGGCCGAAACCATGGGACTGCGGGTATTTTACATGGGATTTCACAATGAAAAATTCCCCACTGACGATCCCAAGGTCCGCCAGGCACTGGCCATGGCCGTGGATGTAAACGGCATCGTTGAAAATATTCTGGAAGGCGCAGCCGTGGCCCCCAAAGGCTACCTGGCCCCGGCCGTATTTGGATTCAAGGACATGGAACTTGACAAACGGTTTCCCTACAATCCTAAAAAAGCAAAAGCCCTTCTGGCCGAAGCCGGATGGAAGGATACAGACAAGGACGGAATCCTGGACAAAAACGGCAAAAAGCTGACCATCAAATTCCTGGGCGCCAAGGGCCGGTATCTCATGGATGCCGAGGTATGCGAGGCTGCCCAGGCCATGTTCAAGGCCATTGGCGTGGATGCCCAATTAGATTTCTTTGAATGGGCCACCACATTCACCGCCCTGAGAAAGGCTGACCTGAAATACAACATGTTCACCCTGGGATGGCTGACCACCAATGCCGATGCCGACTACTCCCTCTACGCCATGTTTCATTCCAGCCAGTTTTCTCCCAAGGGTTGGAACAATGACCGGTTCAAGGATGCCAGGGTGGACGAACTTCTGGTCAAGGCAAGATCCTCCCAGGACCGGGCAAAACGGGCACTTTACTATGACGAAGCCCAAGAAATCATTGCCCAGTCCGCCACCTGGATTCCCGTGTACAACACCAAGGAAATCTTTGTGCTGAACAACCGGGTCAAAGGATTTGTACCCAATCCCAGTGAATATCTTTTACCCCTGAAGGGTGTGCATCTTGAATAGTAATCCCTTGAGCAAGAGACAGGAAAAATGATTCTTTTCATTGTCAAACGCATCCTGGCCTCCATTGCCGTGATTCTGAGCATGGCATTCTTTGTCATGCTCATCATGGATATCATCCCCGGTGATCCGGCAGCCATGATGCTGGGAGAAAATGCCACACCGGAAATGATCCTGGAACTGCGCAGTCAGATGGGCCTGGACCAGCCGTTGCTAATCCGGTATGCCAACTATATCTGGAACGTGGCCCACGGGGACCTGGGCCGGTCTGTCAGGGAAATGGCCCCGGTGGCGACTCTCATCGGCGACACCCTGCCCAACACCCTGGTTCTCACGGCCGCAGGCATGTTCCTAACCCTGGTTATCGGCATCCCCTTGGGGCTTGTCTCCGGTGCCAGGGCCGGGTCCTGGGTGGACCACCTGTCCCGGATCACCTCCCTTCTGGGGCTGTGCATGCCCGTGTTCTGGATCGGGCTGATTCTGATCTATTTTTTCAGTTTCAGGCTGGGCTGGTTTCCCGTGGGCGGAACCGGGTCTTTTTCCCATCTGGTTCTGCCCTCTGTCACCCTGGCCGCCTATACCATGGCGGCCATTGCACGGATGTCCCGATCCAGCCTCATGGAGGTTTTATCCGAAGATTATGTTAGAACGGCAAGGGCCAAGGGCCTGGCCTTCTGGCTGGTGGTCTGGCGCCATGGATTCCGCAACGCCCTGATCCCCATCCTCACGGTGTTCGGCATGCAGGTGGGCAATCTCATGGGCGGAGCCATCCTCACTGAAACCGTATTTGCATGGCCCGGCCTTGGCCGGCTCATGATGGGGGCGATCATGGACCGGGATTCTCTGCTGCTCCAGGGCACCATCCTGGTTTTTTCCGCTGCCTATATTTTTATCAACCTGCTGGTGGATCTGTCCTATGGGCTCATCGACCCGAGAATCGTGGAATCATAGAATGACGGATAAAAAAACATTTTTAAACCGACACAAGGCCCTGAACCGCTTTATAAAAAACCCCCTGTCCGTGGTGGGCCTGATTCTGGTGATCACCATAGCGGCCTGTGCCCTGGCAGCCCCGGTTCTGGCACCCCATGACCCGACAGAACAGCATCTGTTCGACAAACGGGACAAGCCGTTTGGCAAATATGTCCTGGGGGCGGACCAGTTTGGACGTGATATCCTGTCCCGGCTCATCTACGGATCCAGGGTCAGCCTGACCGTGGCCGTGGGGTCGATCATCATCGCCCTTGCCGGAGGGATCCTGGTGGGGGTGGTGGCAGGCTATGTCGGCGGGGCATGGGATACCGTGCTCATGCGGATTATGGACCTTTTGCTCTCTTTTCCCTATCTGCTGTTGGCCATTGTCCTGGTCACCGCCTTTGGCTCCGGGGTATTCAACACCACCCTGGCCATCGGGATCTGGGCGTTGCCCACATTTGCCCGGATGGTAAGGGTGTCGGTACTCTCCCTTAAAACCCGGGAGTACGTGACCTCTGCCCAGGCCGTGGGGGCCTCGTCAATGCGGATCATCTTTTCCCACATCATTCCCAATTTTGTCTCCCCTGTGATCGTCTATGCCACCCTTTTCATGGCCAATGCCATCATGATGGAGGCGGCCCTGTCCTTCCTGGGCCTGGGGGTCCAGCCCCCCACCCCGTCCTGGGGGGAGATGATCAGTTCTGGCCGTAACTTTTTAATGGTGGCCCCCCATGTCTCCACCATTCCGGGATTTGCCATTATGGTGGCCGTCCTGGGATTCAATCTTCTGGGCGATGGACTGCGGGACGCCTTAGATCCGAAAATGAAGGTGAACTGATGCGCCCAAATCCATTGCTGGAAATAGAAAATCTATGTGTAACCTTTAAGACAGACGAAGGCCTGGTCCAGGCGGTTAACGGGGTAAGCCTTTCCGTGGACCCCGGGCAGATTATAGGGGTGGTGGGAGAATCCGGATGCGGCAAGAGTGTGACCTCCCTGGCCGTCATGGGCCTGATACCCCAGCCCCCGGGGGACATCACATCCGGCCGGATCCAATTTAAAGGACAAAATCTTCTGGACCTGTCGGAAACGCAGTACCAGCAGATGCGGGGCAACCAGATATCCATGATCTTCCAGGAGCCCATGACCTCGCTCAACCCGCTCCACCGCATCGGCCGGCAAATCGAAGAGGTCCTGATCCTGCACAAGAAAGCCTCGGGCAAAGCCGCCTCAGATCTGGCGGTCCACATGCTGGACAAAGTCAGGATCCCGGATCCGGCCCGCCGGGCAAGGGAATTTCCCCACCAGCTGTCCGGGGGCATGCGCCAGAGGGTTATGATCGCCATGGCCCTGGCCTGCGCCCCAAAACTGCTCATTGCCGACGAGCCTACCACAGCTCTGGATGTGACCATCCAGGCCCAGATTCTGACCCTAATGAATGAATTAAAACAAGATCTGGGCACGGCCATCATGCTCATCACCCACGATCTTGGCGTGGTGGCCGAAACCGCTGACCAGGTAGCCGTGATGTACGCAAGAAGAATCATTGAATCCTGTGATGTAAAAACCATATTTTCAAATCCCCTTCATCCGTATACCCAAGGCCTCATGGCATCGGTGCCCCTCCTGGACCGGCCCGTGCCCCAGGACAAGCTGCTCCAGGCCATTCCCGGAATGGTGCCCAGCCTGACGGACCTGCCCCGGGGCTGCCCCTTCCACGACCGGTGCGCCCATGCATTTTCCCCATGCGCAAAAACCGTTCCCGACCTCAAAGACACAGGTTTCAACCACAAGGTAAGGTGTTTTCTCCATGAAAGATGACCAGCTGCTAACGATCAGGCAATTGAAAAAATATTATCCGGTCTCCCAAAAGGGATGGTTCAAAAAAAAAGCAGGGCATGTCAAAGCCGTGGACGGGGTGGACCTGGATCTGATCCAGGGGGAGACCTTTGGCCTGGTCGGGGAATCAGGCTGCGGCAAATCCACCCTGGGCCGGTGCATTCTCCGCTTAGAACCGCCTACAGCAGGGCAGATTCTGTTTGAGGGCATTGATCTTCTCTCCCTGAAAAGCCAGGCCCTTAGAACCCTGCGCCAGGACATGCAGATGATTTTCCAGGACCCCTTCTCCTCCCAGAACCCCAGGCACACCATCCGCCGCATCATGGGAGAGCCCCTGACCATCCACGGCATGGGCAGCCACAAAGAAGACCGGATCCGGGCCCTCAATCCCAAGCTGATCATTGCCGACGAGCCGGTCTCTGCCCTGGATGTATCCATCCAGGCCCAGATTCTCAACCTTTTGGTAGGCCTTCAGCAAAAATTCCAACTCACTTATCTGTTCATCTCACATGACCTGAGCGTAGTCCGCCACCTCTGCGACCGGATCGCTGTCATGTATCTGGGAAATATCGTGGAAATCGCTCCCAGGGACGGACTCTACTCAACCCCGGCCCTGCTTGACGCCATACCCACCACCAGTCTCACCCGAAGAGAACAAACCCCTCCTTTGACCGGAGATATGCCAAGCCCCATGAACCCGCCCCCGGGATGCCCCTTCCATCCCAGGTGCCGATACAAACAGGATAAATGCGCCCAAAACAAGCCCATGCTCAAAACCATTGCCCAGGGCCGCCGGGTGGCCTGCCACTTTCCTCTCTTTGAATCATAGCCGCCAGAAGCAGCAATGGCTTATAGATCCTCTTCAATCCCTGACGCCCGAAGCTAGCTGTCGTCTTTTCCAGCATCGGTTCAAGCTGGTAAATTTCATTTTCCCCATAGATGACCTTGGCGAATACAATGACCTGATCTTCGGTACACACGACCTGGCAGTTATAGAGCGGGGCAACCCCACTCCGGTTTTCATTATTCATCTCTCTGGATCTGGAACAGGCTCCATACCGCTAAAAATAAGTCATAAAACCTGTCCCCCCAAACAGGATCCATATCATTTTTTAAATCAATCCATTTGAGCTGTGGAATATGTTGACAAACAGATAACATTTGGATAATTCATGGCATAAAATGTACTGGTACATCGATACTGACCTCTTTTAAGGAAATAAAAAAATGAAAAGACTCCCCATCACGTCCTTGCCTCTGCTGGCAGCTGTCATATGTGTCTGTCTGGCCTTCAGCCTCAGCTTTAGCGTTCCTGCCTTTGCCGGAAAGGTAAAGTTCGGCCATGTCGCCCCCCCCCTTCCATGGCCAGGCCAAGGGCGTGGACGCCTTTAGCGCCTATGTAAAAGAAAAAACCAACGGTAAAATTAATATTGCCACATTCCCGGCAGGCCAGTTGGGCGGAGAGCGCTCCATGGCCGAGCAGGTGCAGTCAGGCACCCTTCAGATCGCCTCTATAACCACGGCCGTGCTCCAGAACTTTGTACCCCAATGCGCGGTCCTGGATATGCCGTTTATCTTCCCGGACAGAAAAACAGCCTATGCCACCTTGGATGACCCTCAAGTCCAGGAAAAAATCTTTTCCTATTTCCCCAAAAAAGGCTTTATTGCCATTGGATGGACTGAAAATGAAATCCGCGACTTTACCAATACCAAGCGCCCGGTCAGAACCCCTGAAGACATCAAAGGCCTCAAGGTCAGGGTGATGAACTCTCCGGCCTATCTGGACACCTTTAAGCAGCTTGGTGCCTCTCCTGTGGGCATCACCTTTCCCGAGATCTACAACGCCCTTCAGACCGGGGTAATTGACGCCCAGGAAAACCCCATCCTGACCACCGTGCTCATGAAATTTACCGAAGTCACCAAATATGTCACCCGGACCCAGCACTGCCTGACCGAATGCGTCATTGTTGTCAGCATGGATTATTGGGACTCCCTGTCCCCGGCAGAACAGCAGATATTTAAAGAGGCCTCACAGGTGGCCATTGAGACCAATAGACGGGTCAATGCAGAACTTCACCAGGCGCTGCCCAAGAGCAATATTTCCATTGCCGACTATGCAAAACAAAACAATGTTGAAATCATTGACCTGAGCCTGGAGGAAAGAAACGCCTCTAAACATGCCATGATCCCGGTATGGAACCAATACCGCAAAAAAATAGGGAATCCTCTTTTTGACTTCATGCTGGCTAAAATCAAGGCCCACCAGCAATAGGCATAACCGCATTGCCCGTGTCCGGTTATGGGGCACGGGCTTTAATTTTACGGAGAATACAGGTGCGTCAGATTGTCAACTTTTTCGACCGGGTGGAAAAATTCACACTGGTCTGGACCATTATAGGACTTGCCCTGATCGGTTTTATTCAGGTCATTTCAAGGTATGTATTCAACTACTCGTTTACCTGGTTTGAAGAACTGGGCCGTTATCTCGGGGTGTTTATCGCATTTTTAGGCGCTTCGGCCGGCGTCAAATCCGGCAGCCATTTTTCCATGGATCTTTTGGTATCCAAAATGAGCCTGGCCTGGCAGGGACGGGTAAAGGCTGGGACAAACACGATTTGCGCCCTGTTTTTTTTACGGTGGCCTATTATTCGTGGAAAATTGTGGCCCGGATGCACGGGTATGAAACCACCTCCCCGACCATGGGACTGCCCATGTATATCGTCTATCTGCCCATACCGATCTTTTCCATTTCCATGGGTATCAGATTTTTCATCCGGGCATGGCAATGTTTAACCCCCTCTTTATCCGGAAATCCAGCAAAATGATTCTCACCATCTGCCTAAGCTTTACTGCCCTGCTTTTTTTAGGGGCGCCCATTGCCGTAATTTTAGGTATTACCACCCTGGTATGCCTGGTTTTTTTCACCTCTACACCGCTGCACATCATCACCCAGCAGCTGTTTAACGCCTTGGATAAATTTGTACTTCTGGCCATTCCCTTTTTTATCCTGGCCGGCGCCATCATGACCCGGGGAGGGATTGCCAGAAAACTCATTGCCTTTGTCAATGCCCTGGTGGGCTGGTTTCCGGGCGGACTTGCCATGGCAGGCATCCTGGCATGTATATTTTTTGCCGCCATTTCAGGGTCTTCTCCTGCAACGGTTGTGGCCATCGGCTCGATCATGATCCCGGCACTGGTCAAGGCAGGATATGGGGAACGGTTCTCCCTGGGATTGATTACAGTCTCCGGCTCCCTTGGCATCGTGATTCCCCCCTCCATTCCCATGATCCTTTATTGTCTGGTAATGAATGTTTCTGTGACCAGGATCTTCATGGCAGGAATTCTGCCCGGGCTGCTCATCGGTCTGGCCCTCATGATCTATACCTTTTTTGTTGCCAAAAAGAACAATTGGCGGGTGAAGGGAACGGCGTCCCTGGCTGAGCTGACCCGCACGGCAAAAGAGGGGTTATGGGCCCTTCTTCTCCCCTTTGTGATACTGGGCGGAATCTATTCGGGCATATTCACCCCCACGGAAGCCGCTGCCATATCCGTGGTCTATGCCCTGTTCATTGAAATCTTTGTCTACAAAGAGTTTGGCATCAAAGATATTACCGATATCTGCCAGGATGCAGCGGTTCTATCCGCCTGCCTGCTCTTTATCCTCTCCTGCGCCATGACCTTTATCTGGCTGCTCACGGCCGAGCAGATCCCCCACCAGCTGGCCGACATCATCATCAGTCATATCAACAGCCCCTGGATGTTCCTGCTCACGGTCAACATCTTATTTCTTATTTTGGGCTGTTTTATGGACGATGTCTCTGCCATGCTGATTTTGGCCCCTATTTTCTTAGAAACCCTGAACCGGTACGGGATTGACCTGGTCCATTTCGGCATTGTCATGGTCTTAAACATCCAGATGGGCATGCTGACCCCGCCCTTTGGACTGAATCTTTTTGTGGCTTCGGGCATTACCAAGGCCCCTTTGGCCAGGATCGCCCGGGGCGTTGCCCCCTTTCTAGGCATTATGCTGGTCTGTCTTTTGCTCGTCACCTATATTCCCTGGATCTCTTTGACATTGCCAAACTGGATTCTCAATTAAGGAAAGCCATCTGTGAAACCAATAGAATTTCAAAATAAAGGGTTTGGCAAGATCACACCCGAAGCGGCAAGAAAATTTACCGCAATTGTTTCCAAAGAACGATACCTTGACCGGCCCGAAGAACTTGCCTGCTATGCCTATGACGCCTTTTTGGTCCAGGCCCTGCCCGAGGCTGTTATTTTTGTCAAAACAACAGCCGAAGTCTCCCAGGTATTATCAATTGCACATGCAAACAAAATCCCTGTAACCGCCAGGGGAACAGGCACTTCAGTGTGCGGGGCCCCAGTGCCCATCCAGGGGGGGCTTGTTGTGTGTTTCTCCAAAATGGACCAGATTATAGAGGTCAATACCAGGGACAGATATGCCGTTGTCCAGCCCGGGGTCATCAACAATGATCTTCAAAACGCTTTGGCCCCCCATGGATTTTTTTACCCCCCGGACCCGGGTTCCATGTCCATAGCCACCATGGGCGGAAACATTGCCCAGAACGCCGGCGGCCCCAGATGCCTCAAATACGGGGTGACCATGGATTATGTTCTGGGCCTGGAAGTGGTCATAGCCGACGGGAAAATCACCAGGTTCGGTTCAAAGAATGTCAAGGATGTCACCGGATACAAAATGGCATCCTTGTTCTGCGGCTCCGAAGGCACCTTGGGCCTTGTGACCCAAGCCATTGTCAAGGTTGTGCCAAAACCGGAAACCACCCGGACCCTGATGGTCAATTTTACGGACTTGGATGATACGGCAAAAGCGGTCTCTGATATCATAGGGTCCGGTATTTTGCCTGCAGCCATGGAACTCATGGACCAATTCACCTTAAACGCCATTGAAGAGAGTGCAAATTTAGGACTCGACCGGGAGGCCCAAGGATCTTTACTCATTGAAGTCGACGGAATCAAAGAGGCCTGCGAAAAAGAAGTGGCCCTGATCGTTGACCATCTTAAGGCCAATCATGCCGCCCATATTGAAGAAGCATCCACCCAAGAGGAACAAACCAAACTATGGACGGCCCGGCGGTCTGCCTACGGGGTTTTTGCCAAGCTTGCCCCGGACATCCTTTCCGAGGATGTGACCGTGCCGGTCAGCCAGGTGCCTGAAATGATCCGGCAGATCATGGCCATTTCAAAAAAGTATGATCTCACGGCCGGGGTGCTGGCCCATGCCGGGGACGGGAACATGCACCCCCTGATCCCTGCAGACCGGAACAATAAAGCGGAATGGGCCCGGGTTGAAAAGGCATTTGATGAGATTTTTGCGGCAGCGGCCGCCCTTGGGGGGACCCTGTCCGGCGAACACGGCATTGGTCTGGCCAAGGCCAAATACCTGGACCTGGTCATGGACAAAGATTCCATGGAGATCATGGCCAAGGTCAAGTCCGCCATTGATCCTTTGTCCATCCTCAACCCGGGAAAATTCATATGACACCTGACAATATTGCCTCTGCCCCTCAAAACTGCGGGAAATGCGGGCTCTGCCTTTCTGTCTGTCCGGTATATCAAATCCTGAAAGAAGAACAGGCATCTCCCCGGGCCAGGCTCCAGCTGATCAAGGCATTTGAAACCAATACACTGGAATCCTCTTTCCTGCTCAAAGAAATCATTTCCAACTGCCTCATGTGCGGGGCCTGCGCCCGGATCTGTCCTTCGGGGATCAACCATTATGAAAAATTCATGGACATGCGTGAAAAAATGGCGGCAGCATTGGGCGACACCCCGGCCATCAAGGGATTAATTTTTCTATTGGCCAGAGAGTATCGTCTCAGGGCCGGGGCCAAAATGGCAGGTGTGGGACAGCAACTCACCCCTGAATTTTTGAAAAAAAAATACAGACTGGGCCAGATTCCAATCTCCTGCCTTCCACAGCTCAACCCTGCGCCATTCAGGCAAACCCTGCCCGAAAAGATTCGGCCCAAATCAGGGAAACCCTTGCGGGGAAAACTTGTTTACTTTAGCGGATGCGCCACCAACTACATGTTTGAAGACACGGGAAGGGCAAGCGTCAAAATTCTTAAGGATCTTGGATATGAGGTCATCATCCCCCGGGATCAGACCTGCTGCGCCATCCCCCTGCTCTATCACGGGGCCGGATCCAAGGCCCGCAAAAACATCATCACCAATATCAGGGCCCTGGCCTGCCATGACTACGACCATATTATCGTGGACTGCACCACCTGCGGGGCGGCATTAAAGGATGAATATCCCTTGTATATTCAACGACTGAACAAAGAGGGGATCGACAAAGGAGACACCCTGTCAGCCCAGGCCCAAACAATATCTGAAAAAACAATGGACATACTCAGCTTTTTATCCAAATTCAACCTTAAATATGATCCCCCACCACCCAAGATAAGCCGGGGGGTTTACCATGCCCCCTGCCATTCGAGAAACAGTTTTAACTCGCATCCCCGGGTACAGGATCTGCTGAGACATTTGCCCAACCTTGAGTACGTTCCCACGGCAGAAGAAGATCTGTGCTGCGGCGGGGGCGGTACCTTTTTTTACGAACACCCCAAAACCGCCCAAAAAATCATGGAGCAAAAGCAGGCCCAGATCACTCATACCAATGCAGATCTCTGGCTGACGGACTGCCCGGTCTGCAGGCTCAATCTGCAGGGTAACCTTCCCTTAGACAGCCAAACAAAGATTATCCATCCTGTAACCCTGATCTGCCAGGCCATGGCCCGGGAGACCCCATGAAAATTTGTCTGGAAAAAGGGGGCACACACCTCAGCTTTGATCTTCCCGAAACCAAGCTTTACGGCCTGCTCAAAGGCCGAGATATCCCGGGACTCAGCCATACATCCATCAGTCAGATTATCGCCCAAGGGATTCAGGACCATTGCCCAAAAGAGATTGCCTCAAAAAAAATTGCCCTCATCATACCGGATGACACAAGGCTCTGGGCCAGGGCAGATCTTTTTGTGGGGGATATTATTTCAGCCCTTGGACAAAAAGGGGTCAAACCCAGCCAGATCAAAATTATCATTGCCCTTGGCACCCATGGTCCAATACCCCAAAAAAAGTTTGCCCGGCTGTGCGGCCAAACCATTGACCCTAAAATTGAGATCCTAAATTCCGCAGGCCTGGATGAAACAAGGCTTGTCACCATCGGCACCACCTCTGCCGGCACACGGGTCACCATGACCCGGGAGGCCTGGCAAGCCGATCATATCATCATTTTCGGGGGGATCCTCCACCACATGCTCGCAGGATTCGGCGGCGGCAGAAAATATATTCTTCCCGGGATTTCAGGAGAAAATGCCATCCAGACGAACCATGCCCTGGCCATGGATAAAAACGGGAATCCCCACCCCATGGTAAAGCAGGGCATCTGTGCAGGCAATCCGGTGAGTGAGGACATGCAGGAGGGAGCAGAAATATTTTTAAAAAACAAAACCTGCACCTATGCCGCCGTGGCAGCCAACGGCAGAGGAGAACTCTTTTATGCCTCTGTGGGAGATCTTCATTCCACATTTCAAAACGGATGCTCCGCCCTGGATGCGGCCTGCTGTGTAGATGTTCAAACAAGGGGGGATTTTGTTCTCTTTTCAGCCGGGGAAAAAACACAGATGGACAGCTTTACCAAGCCACCAAAGCCTTGTTCAATGCCGTATCTGCGGTCAAAAAGAAAGGCAAACTCTTGTTTGTGGCAGAATGCGGCCAGGGCGTGGGCAATGACAGATTTAAAGCTGCCCTTAAAAAATATAAACATCAGCCCAAGGCCCTTGGAAAAAAGCTGAACACCACCTTTTGCATGCCCGAATATGTGGCCCTGCGGGTCATTGACATGCTCAGCCAATATGAGATCACCCTGGTCTCAGACCTGGACGAGCCCCACACCCGGGAAATTGGATTTGAATTCACCCAAGATTTAAAAAAATATATCACCCGTCTGACCGGCAAGGGGTATGTGATTCCCTATGCAGAAAACATTTTACCCCGGATATCTGACCCCGGCCCTGAACCGCACCCCCCAAAAAAAGGAGGATGACATGGACGAAAAAAGCATAGCCGAAAACATCAAAAAACTCAGGATTAGCAATCAGATGACCCTCCAGGATCTGGCCTCTAAAACCGGCCTGACCAAGGGGTATCTTTCCAAGGTAGAAAGGGCCCAAAAAGCCCCGCCCTACTCCACTTTGACCAAGATTGCAGCTGGCCTGGACATTGAGGTCACCTCTCTTTTGGCCGGCCAGGTGGATCCCATTTCAGATGTCCGCTTTTTTTTAAGCCGCCAGGACAACCGCAAGCTGATCCGGGAGACAGACCAGGAGACCGGGTATGATTATGAAGTTCTGGCCGAGGGAAAGCCCGGAAAAAACATGGATCCGTTTATCATCCATGCCCCCTTTGAAATCACCCGGACCTATACCCATGAAGGGGAAGAATCCATCTATGTCATTGACGGGCAAATAGAATTTCATTACGGGGAGGAGGTTTATCTGCTCAACCCGGGCGACAATATTTATTTTGACTCCATTGTTCCCCATGTGGGCAAAAGCCTGGGAACACACAAGGCCAAACTCTTGGTGGTCATTTATTTTTATAAACGAAACCGTTAAAAAAGACCGTTTAAACCACCGTCTTGGCCAATCATCCCCCGGATATCTCATGACAATTTAAAGCAACCGGATATTAATTTCTTTAAATACAACAGGGTATAACGACCGACCAAGCCAATTCCAAGGGAAGTCACCCTTCGGGCGACTCGATACTACCTCATCTGCGTCGTTCCAGACCGTTGGCAGTATAGTCACTTCGGCTTCACGGCCTGAGGCCTGGCAGCTAACCCGAATATTTCATGAACTTTTAAGCGTTTTGCCAAAAAGTTATATTATTACAATTGGTTGTATCGTTTTTTAAGTCGTTTTCCATTATACAAAACCTCACCCTCCGGGCAAAGCGTTTTACCTCATCTGCTGGGTTACAGTCCGCTCGCAGTAAAGGACTACGGCTTCTCGGTCTGTGCCTTGCAGCTAAGGCAAAAACGCTTTGTGAAATATGCGGGCTAAAGCAAAATCAATTCATAAAATATGCGAGCCAAAGACCAGGTTATCCATGGTCATTGCAGGTTATTTTTTCAATCAAGCCCTCTCATTCATGATCATTTGGGTTAAATATTAACAAGTACCTACCGTGGTGGTACCACCAATTAAATTTTTAAACCTACGGAGGTGCGATATGCGCTATATATACCTATTGATTATTTCCCTCATGGCCATGCCTGCATGGGCCGCAACTGATCTGACCATCTATTCCGGGGCAGGCTTGATGAAGCCCATGGAGGCGTTGAGAACGAATTTTGAAAAAGATCACAACGTTGAAATAAAGGTCCATTACGGAGGATCTGGAGAAATTTTCGGAATGCTTGGCATGGGCAAGTGTTGTGATGTCTTTATTCCCGGGGCTGAAAAATATACCAATGATGCCAAAAAAAACGGATGGCTCAAGCCAGGTACAGACCAGAAGATTGTCAAACATATTCCCGTGATTGTGGTGCCCAAGGGCAACCCTGCCAATATCCAGACCCTTGCGGACCTGGGCCGAAAAGATGTGAAGATAACCCTTGGGGATCCAAGGGCCTGTGCCATCGGCAAAATTTCAAAAAAACTGCTGGAAAAAAACAAATTGTACGACCAGGTCAAACCCCAGGTCGTGGTCTCAGGCCCCACAGTGAACCAATTGCTGATTTATGTGGCCATGAACCGGGTTCAGGCCGCCATTATCTGGGAAGATGTTGTGGCCTGGGCAGAGGACAAGGTGGAAGTGATCCGGATTCCGGACCAGGACAATATTATTAAAACCGTTCCCTGTTCTGTTACCAATTGTTCGCCCAACCCGGCCCTTGCCCAGGAGTTTACCCAATACATCTCCTCGGACAAGGCCATGGCGGTCTGGGAAAAATGGGGGTTTGAAAGATGCACAGACTAACCTGGTTTCGGTTAGTCTTAATTACCCTTCCAATTATCCTGACCGCAATATTACTGGCCGCGATTATCTCCCTGGTGCTGGTCCCCAGCCCAGGGGAGATCTGGGCATCCTTATTAAGCAAAGAGATGCTGTTCTCACTTAAACTGACGGTCTGGACCAGTCTTTTGTCCACCTTTCTGGTCTTTATTGTTTCAGTGCCCACAGGATATTCTCTTTCCCGGATTGATTTTTGGGGTAAGAGTATTGTCAAGGCAATCATTGATCTTCCCATTGCATTTCCCGAGCTGGTTCTGGGCCTTTGCCTGCTGCTGCTCTTTGGACACCCGGTCATTCAGGAAAGTTTACGGGCCATAGGCCTTGATTTTGTATTTACCAAACAGGGTATTGTTATTGCCCAGTTTTTCACCGCCCTTCCCTATGCGGTCAGGATTATAAAATCAACCTTTGACTTTATTAATCCCCGCCTGGAATTTGTATCCCGAAGCCTTAGATATTCGATGTTTGAAACATTTATAAATGTATCTTTGCCATTGGCCAAAAACGGTCTTCTAACTGCGACAATTATTGCCTTTGCCCGGAGTATCGGCACCTTTGGCACTGTGTTGATCCTTGCAGGCGGGTCATATATGCAGACAGAGGTTCTTCCCATCACCCTCTACCTGAACGTTTCTTACGGTAATATGCCAATGGCGATCACATCGGGTATTATCCTTGTGATTGTCTCTTTTATTGCCATTTTGGTATTTGAAAAATCAGAGGCCAGCATATGAGTTATTTGAGCATTGAAAATTTAAGCATAAAATTAGGGGATTTTGAACTTAAATCACTGGACCTGAATTTAGACCAGGGAGATTATGCCGTTATCATCGATCCCACAGGTTCAGGAAAAAGTATTTTACTTGAATGCATTATCGGATTTTTCCAGCCGGAAAAAGGGAAAATTATCCTGGACGGTGACGATATTGTCAATGATCTGCCGGAAAAAAGAGGGATTGGGATCGTATACCAGGATTATGCCCTTTTGCCCCACCTCTCTGTATTTGAAAATATTGCCTATGGGTTAAAAAAGGTAGAAAAACACAATATCAAAACCAAGGTTGAAGAGATTGCAGCCAGCCTCAAGATTGACCATCTTCTGGAACGAAAGCCGGATACGCTCTCGGGCGGGGAGCAGCAGCGGACAGCCCTTGCCCGCTCCCTGGTGGTCAATCCGCGGCTCTTGCTCATGGACGAACCCTTTTCAGCACTTGCCCCGGGGACGCGCAGGGAGATTCGCCAGCTTCTCTGTGACGTGATTGATAAAAAATGCACCACCGTCATTCATGTGACCCATGATATGAAGGACCTTTGGGCCCTTGCCGACAAAGCTGCAATTTTAAGAAAAGGGCAAGTGCTCCAATGCGGAAGCGTCAGGCAGATTTTTGAAAGACCTGCCAATAAATTTGTGGCAGCGTTTGTGGGCGCCTCATTCTGGGGTGCACGTGTGGGTGAAAAAATTAACGGTGAGACCCTTTTAAAACTGGATGATTTTAATATCATGTCCACGGATGAGGCCATCCAAGGAGAACGGGTCAAGGTGGCGGTCCGTCCTGAAGAAATTTGCCTGTACAATACCCCGCCAAGCCATTTAAACGGGGACAGTTTAATTAAAACCAGAGTTCAGCAAATCAAATGTGAAGGAGAAATCTGGTCTCTTCGTGTCAAAATAAGGAACACGGCTCTGAATATTAACTCAACACGGAATATGATGACCGGATTGTATCCAAAGCCAGGGGACACACTTTATGCCAGGATCAATGCCGATCATGTCAGGATTATCCAATAAACAAATATCAGGAAGACAACAGGGCCCCTGAAAAGGCTTCCATAATCTTTTTTGAAGGCCGGTGAAAAAAGACCCCGCTCTGACTATTTTTTTTCATCCCCCGGATAAACAGATAAAAAACCCCGCCCATATGGAGATCATAATCATACTCTTTCAGGCGAAAACGAAGATACCGGTCCAGGGCAACAAGGTAGAGATGGTATTGGAGGATATAATCGTGTGAGACCATTGCCTGGTGGAGGTTTGGTGGGTCATAATCCCCATAGGCTGGCCCGAGATAGTTGGATTTATAATCCATGATATACCACTTGTTGTTGTGCTGGACCACAAGGTCTATAAACCCCTTGACAAACCCCTTAAAATTAGGAATTGACATTTTTTTCAGGCGCTGGCCGTAATTATGTTCTCCGGGCAGGCAGGCAAACAATCGGGCCATGGCAGCCAGGTCAAACCCTTTCATGTCAAAACAAAATTCCATCTCCGTAAACCGGTTATCCATGGTAATTTCATCCAGGGAAAACAAAGAATTGTCCCTGGAATTCAAGGGGCAGGACAAGACCTCATTTACCATCGCCAGGACCTGCTGGCCAAAGCCTCTGCCTGAAAAACCGTATTGAACAAGTTTTTTTGAAATAATGGGTTCAATGGTGGCAGGATCTGAAAAATCAATATCCTCAAACACAGAATGAAAAAAATCTCCGGCACCGGCCCCCTTTGGAAAATTTTCCAGAATGATCATGTCATCAAGGCCAGGGCTTTTTTCCCTTTGGACCGTCTCATGGCCTCCCTGCCCTGAAATAAGAGCGGAATAGCTGGTTATTCGCCAGTCAAACAAAATGTCCCGGGACATCTTTTGGGGGACAAGGTCCTGATCCAACGCCGGCGACCTGGGCAGATAAAAAGGATGGGGCGGCAGCTCAGGGGCTTTTAATGCTATACTTTGGGGATATTTTGCGGCAAAATCGTTTAAGTCCTCAACCATGGCGGTTTCATCCGGGAATCCGTCCGGATGAAGCAAACAGCCGAGCGCTGAGGTATTGGCCCCTGAAAAAGCCCCCCAATAGATTTGACACATAACAGAGGCCCGGGTTAATGCCACATAGAGCAGGCGCATCTCTTCGGCGTGATCTTCTTGATCTTTAAACGCCCTTGCCCGGTCAATTTGGGGCGAACCCAAATCCAGACAAAGCCTGAAATCCTCATCCGGGTCATGGTAAAGAACCGGGCCTTTGGTCCCCGGGCGGCCTTTACCCGTCCACAGATAGGGCAGAAACACAATGGGATATTCAAGTCCCTTGCTCTTGTGAATGGTCACAATGGCCACGGCACTATGGTCGCTTTCCAGGCGAAGTTCGTCAGCCGTCTCCTCCCGGGTCTCTTTGGACAGCTGGTTTTGAACCCATTTCAACAAAAAGGGCCGGGACAGATCCTGGTGAAGGGCCATTTTGGATATCAGCTCAATCAGATGATAAAAATTGGTCAACGCCCTTTCACAAAGAGCATCGCAAGGCGCAGGCCTTAGGTCTTCATCATGAAAAAGCCTTGAAATCATGGGGACAAATCCTTTCTCCTCCCAGATTTTATGATAGCTTGCAAACCGGTCCTGCCATGATTCCAAAAGGGTGTGCTCCTTGTCCATGAGTTCAAACATCTGGGGGGTCATGCCATAGACAGAAGAGGCAAGGGCTGCCTTTAAAAACCCGGTATGTTCCGGCCGGTCCACGGCAGAGAGGATATCAAAAAGCTCAACGGCCTGGGCAGAATCAAACACAGATCCTGTTTTGGATAAAAACGAAGGAATATTAGATTGGGATAACGCCTTTTGAACCGCCTGGGCCTGGTCATTGGTCCTGACCAGAACGGCCATGTCTTTCAAGGATATTTTCCGGGGAATATCCTCTTTTTCCCGGGTATCCAATATCCGGGTTGACGGGTTTAAAAGCAAAGACAGAATGTCTTTGGCCAGAATATCCGGAATCGCTGCCAGACCGGCCCCTTTTTTAACCCACCCCTTAGCATCCTGTGGCAAATTTTTAGTTGGCACAAAAACAAAATTAAAAGGCGGAGCGAAAATCTTATCGCAAACCAGACGGTTTTTGGCTGTTTTAGGGGTGGCAACCGGATGAAAGGGAATCTCCTTAAATCCAAACGGGGCCGGAACCCTGGAAAAAATGGCATTGATTCCGTCAACCAGCAACGGGGCAGACCTGTAATTTGTGGCCAGGGTAAATTGCTGACAGCTTTGCTCACAGGCTGAAAGATAGGCAAAGATATCCCCGCCCCTGAACCCGTAAATGGCCTGCTTGGGATCACCGATCATAAAAAAAGGCAGAACAAAATTTTTAGGTTTGAACAGGATTGAAAAAATATCATATTGTCCGGGGTCTGTATCCTGGAACTCGTCAATAAGACAGGCTTGATAGCTTTCCAGAACCGCCTGTTTCAAATGTTTGGAGCGAAAAGAGTGAAGTGCGGATGCCAGATCATTGATCAGGTCGTCAAAAAAGCAGGCCCCTTGGGTCTCTTTCATCCTGGCCAGTGCCTTGGCATAATACTCAAGAAATTCAAGCTTGACGGCCACAAGGTTTTCTTCCATGACCAGATAAAGGCTTAAGAGGTGTTCACAATGGTCAAAAAAAGGATGACCCGGCGGTGTATGGGCGGCCTTGGTTTTTTGAGCCATCCGGGTCCGGGTAAATTTATACAAAGGATCCCCTTGTTCGGTCATGACAAAGACACGGTTTTCCTCTTTAAGGGCTTTTTGGCTGAGATCCAGCCAAAGGGGCAGATTCTTTTTGGAATAGCTTCGTTTATCCACGCCCTTGTGGGTCGAAATCAAGGTAAGGATCAGGTCTTTTTCCCGGGTGAGAATTGCCCGCACCTCCTGTACAGCCTGCCTGTACTCATCTCCAATGGACCTGAAAACCGCAGCGTCAGGAAAAACCTTAAGTCCCGGACGCGCCACTGCCCCCCTTAGCTCATTTTGAATCTTTTCCGGGGTGATGCCGGCCTTGTCCAGAAAATCCAAAAACAAGGGATCCTCATCATTGATCCGGGCCGTGAAAAAATCCATGGCGGTTTCGGAAAAAAACCCCTGGCTGTCAGCCAGAAGTTCCATATCAAAATTAACCCCGCTCTCAACGGCATTCTCCTTGAGCACGGAAAAACAAAAGGAATGGATGGTCATGATGGCTGCCTGGTCAAAGCAGGTAATGGCCAGGCTCAACCGTTTCCGGATCAAGGGGGCCTGGGCTTGGGAATTTAAAAAAACGGCCAGTTCGTCTGTCCGCGCCTCCGGGTTTTCCTGGCCGTTACAGGCGCTAAGGCAGGCGCTAAGCCGTTGTCTTATCCGAAGTTTGAGTTCCGACGCCGCAGCCTCGGTAAAGGTGACCACCAGGATGGATTCCACAGGGTATCCCATGGCCACAAGTCTTGCAAACAAGGTCGTGATGGTATAGGTCTTGCCTGTGCCGGCCGAGGCCTCGATCAGGGTGACCTGCTCAAGATCCAGGGTAAAGGGGTCTAATTGAGGGAAGATCTTCACAGGGTCAGGTTCTCCAAAAGCGGTTTAAAAACAAAAAGGCCGGTCTCGATCAGCCCGGATGCCTTTAGGGCCTCTGAATTTGCAAAGGGATCTGCCCCCTGAAAGGCCAGTGCGGTATACCTGTTTTGGCATTCACCCGGCAGATGATCATTGCCTGCCCAATGGGGTTTTGCCCTTTCAAACGCCTGTTCAATGCAAGGGCTGCTTTGATCATAGTTAAGTTTTTTTAAGGTGGCGGCAAGATAAAAGCAGACCCGGGTTAAAAAAGGCATCACCCGGGTCTGGCCGGTAAGATAAAATTGTGCAAGATCTTCTATGATTTGCCCGGCCGTTGGTTGATCTAAGGGGGCTAATTCACAATAAACGCTGCCCTTTTTGAGATCCTTGCCCACCAGCCGGGTATATCCGGCATCAGAGACCATGACCGAATACATCAGATGATAAATCCACTGGGTGAGAATACGGGCCGGGGTCAAGGCGGCAAATCCTTTGACCACACGGCCCTGGGCAAAAACATCACCCACCTGGCCTGAAAACTCAAAGGGCCCTGTTTTAAATTCAATATTGTTTGTTTCAACCCTGTCCCGGGCCCCCATCTCGTCTGCCAGGCTCTTTATGGGCCGGGCAAGGCCGTTTATTCGGTCAAATTCGGTTTTTCCCTTTTGTCCAAACGGCAATGTGCCGGACGCCCTGACCCGGGCAAACAACTCCTTGTCTCCCGTCTGATCCATACACAAGGCCCCCAAATGGTATTGGGCAAGCCCCTTGACCTGAAACGCCTCCCGATCCAGGCGTTCTTTTCCCAAATCAGGATAAACAAGCCCCAGGGTACGGGAGATAAACGCCTGGACAGGATGGCGATAAAACCGGATAAAATCAAGGATCTCAATGAACACCGGTCCGCAGGGCAAAGGCTGCAAAGCGGGTAAGCCCGCTGCGCCAGGAGGGCAAAGACTTTGTTTTTCCCCCGTACTGATGTTTAATTTTTGACTTGCCTGGGCCTTTGCAATCCGGCATTGGGGGGTGGAAAACGAAAAAAAATCAGGGGATTTTCCCGAAGAATCAAAGTACACAGGGCTGAAAGGATGAAGGGGGTGGAAAATTTTCCAGGAAAACCCGTCGGGAAAACTAAAGCTCTGAATCAGGGTATCTTCAAGCTCTGCCACAGGCGCTGCACAGGGGATGGGAGAATTATCGCTGATGCTCATCCCCGTATAGGTGATAATCAGCTGCTGCCGTGCTGAAAGCAAAGACTCGAGGAACAGATAGCGATCTTCTTCCCGTTCGTTCTTGTCACCGGGTCTTGGGTGTTTATGGGTCAAATCAAAGCGGTTCACCGAATGTGCCCTTGGAAAATGTTTTTCTCCCATGCCCATGAGGCATACCAGCTTAAAAGGAATGCTTCTCATGGGCATGAGATTGCAGAAGGTCATGCTGCCGGCAAGAAAACTGCCCTGTGAAATATTCTGATCCAGTTTTGATTCAACAGCCTCCCTTGCCACTGAAAAATCTA
This sequence comes from Desulfobacter sp., assembly GCA_028768545.1. Lineage (NCBI taxonomy): Bacteria > Pseudomonadati > Thermodesulfobacteriota > Desulfobacteria > Desulfobacterales > Desulfobacteraceae > Desulfobacter > Desulfobacter sp. Next base: position 2,621,024 of record CP054838.1, on the reverse strand, counting down.
TTTTGGATTTAAATCCTGCATCCTGACCCTCTTGAGCCATCTGTTCAAAGGCGGTGAACAAAAAATCCATATCCTTGTCATAGCCTTTGTCAGAGACCATCATGGACCGGACAATGCGTTTAAAACAGGCGGCCCAGTTTTCCAGGGTCTTGGGAGAGTCCAAAAGTCCAAGACAGTCAAACAAGGTATGAACAAAATGGGCATATTGCCCAAAGACCTGGCCCTCCAGGCCCTCAAACCCGTCCAGGGGCAGAACCTCTCCTGCCAGTTCCGATTCTCCGCCGGGCATGGCAAAGCCCAGGGCCAAACGGCGCATGCCAAAGGCCCAGGTATTTTCCGGGTATGATTTGCCCGTGACCTGGATACGGTGGGCCTCGTCCTTGCCCCAGATAACACCTGCAGCGGTAAGGCCTTTGTCCATCTGCTCCTGGTCTGCCACGGTCAAATTAAATTTTTCTGCAATCACAGGGGATTGCAAAAGATCCATGACCCGGAATTTTTCCAACCGGGAATCCTTGAGCTTGAATATTTTTAAAAATGCCTCCAGAGTGCTGGATTCTGACCGTCTTCGCCGGTCAGATACGGCAAAAGGAATTTTGGGGGACGGGGAAAATGCGGCCTCTAAAAAAGGGGCGTATGCCTCAATATCGGGCATCATCACAATCACATCATGGGGGCAAAGTTCCGGATGGGTATTAAATGCCTCGAGAATAAGGTCCTTGAGCACCTGGGACTCCCGCATGGGTGAATGACAGGCATGAATGGAGACAGAACGATCAGCAAAAGAGACCGCTGCCCGGGGAGGATGGTCTTTCTCCCCCCTGTGGACCAGATTGAGAATATCAGACTGGACAACAGAGAGCATGGACGGCAGCCCTCCTGAATCCAGGCCAAACCTGTCTTCTTCATGATCCAAAGGGTCTGTAAAAAAATCCCCCCAGGGTTCATGATAGTCAAAATTTTCCAAGATACCGTGAAACTCCCGGCCGCTTCGGCCCAGGGCTGCCAGCAAAGGATTGCCGTCATCCGTAAAGGGAATCAACCCCTCTTGATCTTCTTTTCCATCCGTATCCGAAAAAAGGTCCATCTCTTTTTTTTGGCGGCTGGATCTTAAGTCAAAAAAAAACTGGCTGCAGGGGGTCAAAAGAAAAAGATGAATATCCAAAATTTCGGCCAGGGCGGCAAAGGCCTCCAAAAACCGGGGCGGCATGGATGAGACCCCGAACAAAGAAAATCTTTCAGGCAGATGATCCCTTTGGAGCAGACCGGCCCTTGCCCGGGTCAAAAGGGCATCCACCCGGTCTGGCAAAGACATGGCCCTCTGGCTCAATTGTTTCCAGAGCCATGCCTGCCACACGGCATGATCTTTGACAGAATCTGATACAGGATCAAGAGGTTTTTCCCCCTCCCACTGGGCCAAAAGGTCGGGACGGTATACCTGGTAGTCATCAAACACCTTTGCAATTTTCCGGCTGAGCCCCAGTTTTTTTTTCCCCGTGGGATCATCCATGATATACCGGGTAAGACCGCTGGCCTCAAATCCGGGACACGCCTCAAGGGAAGAAGAGACAAAGATATCCATGATGGACCAGGTCATGATCTCCGGGTTCAACACGGTTTTTGCCTTGTTTATCCGGCTTTCGGACAGCTCCTGGGTATTATCAATGGTATGCTCAAGGACCTGTTCTAAAATCTGCCGGGGAAACAAGAAACGAACATTGGCACAGATGCCAAACCTTTGGGCAATGGCTGTGGTCAGCCATTGTTTCATCCCTCTGGACTGAATGCCGATATATTCGGGCGCCAAAGGGGTATCAGGCACCTCGGAAATCATGGTCAACAACGCCTGTACAAGGTTTTCCATCCAATTGCTTTTAATCAGGTTGAGCAAGGCCTTAAATTCCTTATCCGAATAATTTATCCTTAGAATAGCAAATCCTGATACACCGATCAAACCCTGATGCTAAACCCTTTAGCCCGAATATTTCATAACCTGAAGGTCAGTAACTGACAATTTGAGGATGCTGGATATTATCTCTTTAGATACAGCAAATTATAATTATTTACCAAACCAATTCCAGGGGGAGTTCCCCTTCGGGCGAACCGATTTTGCCTTATCTGCATCGCTGCAACCCGTTCGCAGTAGACTCTCTATGGCTTCACGGCCTGGCGTACAGCTAAAGCAAAATCGATTCGTAAAATATGCGGGATGGGTATTAAGGGAGGATTTGAGGACGAGCGAATCAATCTTCCCCATTTTTCAATCCATGATTTATTGCATCCCCGGCATGATAATTCTGGAATCCTGGGATTTTTTCTGCTGTTCGTGCATCCGTTTGAGATTTTCAACCACTTTTTTGGTCTCTTCTTCCATGGCCTGGGGGAAGGCATCCATGGCCTGTCCAAGGGTTGCAGCCTCAAGCTTGGCCTGCATGGGGATGGGTCCCTGGGGGGTACCTAACTGGGTACTGCCGATGAAAATGGGTTCCCGGTCAGCATCGTCTGACCCGTCTGCCTTGATGGGAATCAATTGCCGGATGGTGGCAATTTTCAGGTCCGTGATGGTTTGTTCACGAAAAAGATGGTCCTTGTCGACCAAAAAATCAATGCTGTTGGGCGAACCGCCGTTGTCGTTCATATATCTCTCCGGTTATGGGGTTAAAAAAACCATCTGCCTGTGCAGACGGTCTGCACTTTTATCCTGTTAAGAGGTCAAGCACAAGGGTAAACCATTCAAGATATCCAGAAAATAGAGCCCCGGCCATGAATTGTACTTAATTTTTCACCTTGGATGTATCACCCGGGAGAAAACCGAGAAGATGGTTTATAAGGACTAAACACCTCAATCACCCCTGCGTGTTCATCCACCTTTATACCGGTGGTGTTGTAAAAGGAAAACCAGGTCCCAATGGATCTGCCCTGGGGGTCCAGAATATCCTTGGCATACATCATGGAATGTTCGGGTTCAAGGTCACTCAAATTTCTGATCTTATCGTACAAATCCTCCCGGGATTCGATCTTGAACCAGAATTTGTCCTCAAATGTATAGGATTTATCAATCCCGACCACGGCATCGGGTATGGAAGACCTGCCGCAATAATAATAGTTTAAATCTGAGGAGAGTTTTTTGTCATGATACTCTGCCATCAAGGCCTTATTGTGTTGCAAGCGCCCAAAGGTCCCGGCGCAACCACAAGCAATCCCTGAAAAAACCAAGGCCCAAATCAGGCATTTTTTAAGGTTTAAACCGCCCATAATCCCTCCTGTGTTTTCACTGCAAAATTATTCACCTTCAAACTCGATGATTGAAAACACCGGGGTTCCGGGAATCTTCTCTTTTCCTTTAAGATCGGGCAGTTCAACAATAAAGGCACATTCAACCAGGTCGGCGCCAAGCGTGTTGACCAGCTTGACCGTTGCCCCCACAGTACCGCCTGTGGCAATCAAATCATCCACAACCACCACTTTTTCTCCCGTTTCTATGCTGTCCTCATGAATTTCAAGGGTATCTTTGCCGTATTCAAGGCTGTAGCTTTCCTGGAGGGTTTTATGGGGGAGTTTACCTTTTTTGCGGACCGGTACAAAACCGATTCCCAGTTTATAGGCCAGAACCGCGCCAAAGACAAAGCCCCTGGCATCAATACCCACAATTTTGTCAATGTTCTTGTCCTTGTACCGGTCAAAAAGGATATCACAGGCTTGCTCAAATGCTTTAGGATCCTGCATCAAGGTGGTTAAATCTCTGAAGATAACGCCTTTGATCGGCCAGCCCGGAATACTTCTGATGCTCTCTTTCAAGTTCATATCGTCTAATTGATCTCCTGTGTAAGGGTTAAATCTTCAATGGTTTTGACAAGCAGACTTTTTACATTATCTGCATTTTGATTAAACACGGCCAAAATGTCATCCCAGGTGACCGGGTCTTCATCCTCTTTCCAGCAGTCATAATCCGTTGACATAGCCACGGCAGCATAGGGGAGACCCGCCTCATTGGCCAGCATGGCCTCGGGTGCTGTTGACATATTTATCACATCTGCCCCCCATAGTCGAAACATCTTTGACTCGGCCACAGTGGAAAATCGAGGCCCTTCAATGGTGACCACGCACCCTGATTTGTGAACCAAAAATCCAAGGGCCTTTGCCGAGTCAAACAGGCTCAGCCTCAAACCTTGGTCAAAAGGGTGTGCCATGGCCGTATGAACCGCACCCGTTTCAAAGGAATCCACAAAACTGGTTTTACGAAACCGTGTAAAGTCAATAAACTGGTCCAGAATAACAAAATGGCCCCGGTCAATTTCCTGCCTTAAGCTGCCGCAGGCCGTGGTGGCCATGATATGGGTGGCACCTGCCTCTTTAAGGGCATGGATATTGGCCCTGTTGTTGACCTGGGTCGGACTGAACTGATGGTTTCTGCCATGCCTGGCCAGAAGAAACACACCAAGATCCCCGATCCTGCCGGACATGATTTTAGACGAGGGGGATCCATAGGGGGTATGAATTTCAACTTCCTGCGGGTTTGTTAAAATATCCGGGTCATCCAACCCTGATCCGCCAATTATGCCGATCTGCATTATGTTATTCTCCTTGTTCAAGTTGATATGCCTTTAAGGTAGGAATTGGCTACCATAATATCTAATGCTTATCAAGCAGGAAACCCCTTCCCTTTTTTATTCTGGTTCTCTTCTGGATTTGAGCAAAAACCGGTCCAAAACATCGGCCTTGAGCATCCGGGCGGCACTGCTGTTTTTTAAAGCCACTTCCATGAACCCTGCAGACCCGGCCAGAACAAAGAAAATATCTTTGGGGGCCTGTTCATAGGTTTCAAAGACCCGGGTGATTTTCACCCCCTTAAATTCCAGGGAAAACAAAGCGCTGAAACCAGACTCAAATTCCTGAGATTTCAGGTTCAAGGTCAGGTTCCCGAACCGGTCCCGGCCCAGTACCGTGAGTATCATCCCCTGGCTCTCCAATTTCGGCACTGGGAATTTAAATTCATTTGGACAGGCCATGGTCCTGCCCAGCAAATGCAAAGGGGTACCCATGCGGATCCAAGCCGCGATGGGTGCAAAGATATCCCGACCATGGAAGGTCGTTGATATTTGCTCCAGACAAAATTCAGGCCTGTCCAGACAAACGCAAGTCTCAATGGTGTCGGCGCTGGCTGCCGGCCAGAGCAGCCCGTTGTCAGGCCCCACAAAATAATAGTTACGGGTTTTTATGGCAATGGGGGCTCTTTGGGAGCCCACTCCCGGGTCCACCACCGCACAAAAAATACTGCCTTTGGGAAAAAAGCCAAAGGATCGGTACAAGACAAAGGCCCCCTGGAAAATATCCTGGGGCCGAATACCATGGGTCAGGTCAACAAGTTGAGCGTTTGGACAAATATTGAGGATCACCCCTTTTACAATACCGGCAAAGGGGTCTGTATGGCCAAAATCACTGACCAGTACAATGGGTATATTCCGAGTGGTCACGACAATCGCCTCCGGGTTAATTTTTTCCTTTTCCAGATCATAAATCCCTGGTATGAGATATACCTCTTCTCAAATAAATTGAAAAGTTAAATGAAACGCGTGAAAAATTGATAAGCCAAAAATTTGCTGTCCTGACCCTTGTGGCCATGGTTGCCTTTGCAGCCAACTCTGTTCTATGCCGGTTTGCCCTGGAGAAAGGACAGATGGATCCTTTACTTTTTACCCTGATCAGACTTGGTTCAGGTGGGCTGGTTCTGATGCTGATCACCCGAAATTTCAGATTCAAATCTGTTTTAAATGGGCCCACGCTTTGTATGTCATTCATGCTTTTTGCCTATGCCCTGTTTTTTTCATTTGCCTACCAAACCCTTTCCACAGGCACAGGCGCACTCATCATTTTCAGCGCAATCCAGATCACCATGTTTGCAGGCGGGATCTGCCAGGGAGAACGCCCCAATCTTTTAACCTTTCTGGGCATGGCCATTGCCATAGCAGGACTTGGAGGGCTGGTCTATCCATCCCTCTCCCTGCCCTCCAGGTCCGGCGCATTTTTCATGGGGATTTCAGGGGTTACCTGGGGCATCTATTCTCTTTTGGGACAAAAAGCCAAAAACCCTCAGGGAACCACGGCTGCCAATTTTTCAGCTGCCTTTATTCTTGCCTTGGTCGCAGGAGCCTTTTTCAAGGTTTTAGGAGGCCCCTTTGAGAGCAGCTTTGCCCGCCCGGATCCATTTACCCTGGGGGCGGCCCTGGCAAGCGGAGCCGTTGCTTCGGCCGGGGGGTACGTTGTCTGGTACCGGGCCTTACAGGACCTTTTGGCCGTTCAGGCGGCTTTGGTGCAGATGAGCGTGCCAATACTGGCCAGTTTAGGCGGAATTTTTTTTTATCAGAGCCTTTGACCCTGCGTTTTTTTATTGCCTCGTCAATTGTCCTGGCCGGGCTGACCCTGGCGATTTTTCCCGAAAAAAAAAGAAAACTCATTCCCAAAAAATAAAAATTTAGGCATCGTTTTTTAAATTTATTATTCAAATCATTTCAAAGAAAAATATGCGTATTCTTGTGGTGGATAACGAAGTGATCAGCCAAAAAAATAATAAAATGTCTTTCCGGCCTGGGGCGTGTGACGGGGTCAGGGATGGGGAATCTGCCATCAATGTAGTCCACACCGCCCTTGAAAAATGAAGACTCTATAATTTAATCTCCCTGGATGTTTCCATGCCCGATATCAGCGAGGGCGTTCAAAATTCTGTGTCAGTTGAATGAAAGCTGATATACTCAGCTAAATAAGGAGAACTGACATGACCGAAGAAAACACCGAATTTGATTTTCAAAAAGCCCTTAAAGGCATCCAGGAAGGTAAACCCTTCACAGGTAAGGGCGGCGTCCTTACATCATTAATCAAAAATCTTGCTGAAGCTGCTCTTGAAGGAGAGTTGGAGTCCCATCTCGGGCAGGAAGTTTCTGCCAACCGCCGTAATGGAAAAAGCAAAAAGACCATTAAATCCCTGGATGGTAAATTTGAGCTGGAAACCCCGCGTGACAGGGCCGGAACCTTCTCTCCACAGATCGTCAAAAAACATCAGACAACGCTCAGCGATGAAATTGAAAGAAAGATAATAGCCCTTTACGGCCTGGGCATGAGTTATAATGATATGGCTTCCCATTTACAGGAAATCTATGGACTTGAGATTTCAAATGCCACTCTGAGCACCATTACCGATAAAATCATCCATACCGTCAAAGAATGGCAGGCCAGGCCGTTGGAAAATGTGTACCCAATCGTATGGCTTGATGCCATACATTATAAAGTACGAGAAAACGGAAAGGTCGGCAGCAAAGCCGTTTACACAATTCTTGGGGTGAATATCGAGGGCCGCAAAGAGGTTCTTGGGCTGTACATATCCGAGAATGAGGGTGCGAACTTCTGGCTGCAGGTGTTAACAGACCTTTCAAACCGAGGGGTAAAAGATATCCTGATTGCCTGTGTTGATGGTCTAAAAGGTTTTCCCGAGGCCATTGAGACCATATTCCCGGACACAGAAGTTCAACTCTGCGTAGTCCACCAGATCCGAAATTCATTGAAATACGTTGGTTCCAAAAATAAAAAGGAATTTATGGCAGATCTAAAACGTGTTTATAAAGCGGTCAATAAGGATCTGGCCGAAGAAGAACTGGATATCTTGGAAAATAAATGGAATGACAAATACCCGATTGTGATAAAATCCTGGCGGAACAACTGGGAACGCCTCAGTCATTTCTTTAAATATCCAGAAGAGATTCGACGGATAATATACACCACAAATACCATTGAGGCTGTGCATCGACAGTTTCGAAAACTGACCAAAACAAAGGGATCATTCCCGAACCAGGACAGCCTGTTAAAGCTGCTTTACATGGGGATCCAGAACGCCAGTAAAAAATGGACAATGCCGATTCAAAATTGGTCACTGACAATTTCCCAGTTGGCAATTTTCTTTGAAGGCCGGCTGGATAAAGAGCTGGGAATTTGATAGGGATTTATTTACAGATGGAAAAGATGGTTCCAGGAACTCCACTCCAGCAAAAGTCAACTCCTCCGACGTGGCTGATTGAAGGCCCATTCTCGGACCTGACTTTTACTTCCGCTGGCGCTGAGGCAGATCCGGGAACCGAAACCGTGACACAGAATTCTGAACATTCCCGATATCAGCGGTATTGAGGTGTTGTCCACAATCTGAAAACTTGAGGCCCAAAAAGGTCTTGACCCAGAAGAGAGATCCACCATCCTCATGGCGACCTGTCATTCGGATCTTGAAACCGTCAAAGCCTATGCCGGTAAAACATCCTTGATAAGCTAAAAAAAACCGGACGGATGCCATCTGTTTTTTGACCCTGGCCTTTTAAACGGTCCAATTTTTCCGGGTGACCAGAGCAAATAAAGTCACCCCTAACAATGCCATGCAGAACCCGACATGAAACAGGTTCATCAGATGGATACTGGTATGGGAGAAATAGACTCCGGCCAAATTTCTGACCACCATGAATCCGCCCGAGACCATTAAGCCTAAAATAAGTCCTGTACGCAAACGCCCTGTCAGCGAAAGAGAACCAATCCCTTTCCCGTTAAGCTGGACGTCTGCTGCAACATATAGTCCAAATCCCAAAAGAACAAAGGCCAAAATATAGTGAATGGCATGGGTCACATAAAATTGGGCCAGCCATCCAAGGCCGGGTATATCTGCAATATAATAGCGTTTAAAAATAGGCATCTGGGCAAACCCGGTCAGGGTAATGAAAAACAGGATAAATCCATAGACTGTTTTTTTGATCCTCCCATTCATCAGCGATCCTCCTTTACCCGGCTGTAATATTTGCCAAAAGCGGCGGCAATCCCTGCAATGGGAGCAATGAGCATTGCCCGGGCAAGGCGTGACCCTTGTGCCATCTGGTCCGGCACAACATCCATATGGGGTTTTCCCTTTCCAGTCTCAAGGTCAAGGGTGTCAAAGGGTACCGGGGAAATATAAATGGTGTTGGTGCCCCCGTTTTCATCAAGCCCGTATAAGTACCCGTTCATCTCTTGGGCCCTGGCCTTTGCCAGGGCAACCATCTTGGATCTTAAGCCAATGGTCTGTACATCTTCGGGGCAGGCCTCAATACAGGCAGGTGTTTCCCCTTTTTCTATTTTCTGAAAACAGCGGTCGCACTTGTACATCACCCCGTTTCCGGCAAAATTTGGAAGGATATCCAGGTAAAGGCCGACCCCTGTCTGGCGCTGGGGAACATCCCAGGGGCAAACCTTGTTGCACTTGGAACCGCCCAGGCAAATGTCGGCATCAATCCTTGAAAGCCCGTTGGTCTCCTGTTTGGCCGCCCCCCAGGGACAAAGTTTCACACAGGGAGGATTGTTGCAGTGCATGCACCGCCTGGGAATGGTAAGTTCAACTTCTTCTCCGTCAACAATGGCCGTGGCATGCTGGATATAAAGCCAGTTATAGGGGGTCAGGCGGTCCGTGACCTCCTGGCGATTTGACCAGTCCTCAATGGGGACCCGGTCCGGAAACATTCGGGGAAAAGGCTTTTGGGGAAAAGGAAATTTTGAGGCGTTGGATTCTTTGCAGGCATAGACACAATCCTCACATCCAATGCATTTAGAAATATCAATCACCGTCACCAGAGGGTCCTGGGGCGAAGGGGCAAGGGCTGAAGCGGCACTTACCACAGAGGCGGATGCCGCAACAGAGCCGACAGAAAGAATACTGCCTTTTAAAAAGGCCCGTCTGGACAATTTATCTGACATGGATTCACCTTCTTTCATCCACCCCCATGAACAACGGGGATGAATTATCCTTGTTTTACAAATTCATGGAACTCCATGGTCGTATAGCTTTGGGTATGGATATATTTTAAAATCTGAAGCAATTGACCTGCATCCACATATCCGGGCATCCGGTTTATTTTTTCTCCCTGCGGGTCAAGAAAAAACATGGTGGGCAAGCCTTTGACCTGCCAGTCCTGGGCCAGTGAAGGGCTTTTGTCGGTATCCACATGGATACTGACAAAATTTTGTTTTAAATACTCAAGCACCCTGGCATCCTTAAATGTGGTCTTTTTTAATTTGGTACAATAGATGCACCAGGGCGCATAAAAGTAGAGAAAAACACTTTTCTGCTCCGCCCGTGCCAGGGCCATGCCCGAGGTAAAGTCTTTCCAGTTGATATCCTGTGCGGATCCGGTCTGAACAGATGCATTTTCGGTAAAAACCGGCACAGCCTGTGACGGCTGACCTGAATTTAAACGGTTAAACAAATAGAATCCGCCCAGGGCAATCAAAATCAGAGCAACAACCAGTACATTTTCTTTTTTCATTCTCAGTCCTTTATTTGCCGTGCAAATGGCCAGCACTTTGACCTGTCAAAGCCCCTGGCCCATTTCAGCAGGCACCGTCTACTTTAGATACAGCAAAGATGATGCCAGTAATTCAAATCAGCTTAATTTTGTCAGTACCGCCCTTGATCTTTAGCGTCCTTGGTTCATCTTTTCATAAATGTTAATCAAGTGTTAACCTGGTCTTTCATGTGTTAAAAATAAAACTATCATAAAACCCTTGGATAAAAAAGAGTCAACCAGGTCCCGGGGTTTTGAAACCTACCCCCCTGATGATTAGATCTGCCCATCAATAAATTTTCTAATGGGCGACACCTGTTGTTCATCACCCGGGTGTCATTTTGATCTTGTATTTTTTCATCCGCTTCCATACGGTGACCCGGGATACCCCTAAAATCGATGCGGCCCGGGTCTGGTTGCCCTGGGCCCATTGAAGGGCATCAATCAATTCCAGGCGCTGGTCTTTGCCGATCTCCAACAGGGTTGCCCTGCCTGATTCAAATCTTTCTTTTCCGGTGGAAGGCACCTTAGAAAGGGGGTTACCCCCAAGGAGCTTTTCAGGCAGATGTTCCGGTCTGACCGCCTTGCCCCTGGCCAGAACAAAGGCGTATTCCACGGTATTTTTCAACTCCCGGATATTGCCCGGCCAGGGATAAGAGACCATACAGCGCATGGCTTCCGGAGCAAATCCAAGGATATTTTTCCCGGTCTTGTTTGCATGGATGGCAATAACATGCTGGATAATCAAAGTGATATCCTCTTTTCTCTGGCGCAGGGGGGGGCAGACCAGGGGAAAGACATTGATCCTGAAATACAAATCCTCCCTGAACCTTCCCTGGGCGATCATCTCTTCAAGATCCTTGTTCGTGGCTGTGATAATCCTGACATCAATGGGAATGGACTTGTTTCCCCCCCCCCGCTGAATCATCCGCTCTTCAAGCACCCGAAGGAGCTTGACCTGAACCGACAGCGGAATATCCCCGATTTCATCTAAAAAAATTGTTCCTTTGTGGGCAGCCTCAAGTGTCCGCACCGGTATAAGCCCCTTTGACATGACCGAACAATTCACTTTCCAGAATGCTTTCACTCAGGGCAGCACAGTTGACCTTGATAAAAGGGGTGTCTGCCCGGTTTCCGGTTTCATGCAGGGCCTTGGCCACCATTTCCTTGCCCGTGCCGCTTTCCCCCAAAATCATCACCGGGGTATCCAAGGCGGCCACGCTTTGTATATGCTCAAATAAATTCATCATCACTGGCGTTCGGCCGATGATTCCGTGAAATCCGTCGTCAATATGATACATCCGTCTGATAGAGGCCAGTTCGTTCTTATAGTTAATATTTTCCGAAATATCCTTCAGGGTCTCCACGGCTCCGAGGATTTCACCCTTCTGGCCATACAGCACCCTGGCGGTTTTAACAATGGGGATGGTCTGGTGGGCGGCAGAAGTGATCACGCATTTTTTTTCCCGGACAATGCCTGCGGAAAAAAGGTCACACCAGTTCTTGCCCGGCCCTTTGCCCCGGATTTCACATCCTGTGCAGTTGAGCAGCCGGCAGGAACGGCCTTTAAGATCTTTTTCCAAATACCCTGTCATGAGCTGTGCCGATTCATTGGCCGCAAGAAAATTGCCATGGGCATCCACAATAATAATGCCCTCTTGAACAGAATCAATGATGTGACGCCACTGGGGTCCGATATCCATACACAGGTCCTTATAGTTAACAGCATTGAACATAAAGTTCAACACAGCATTAACATTCAGGCAAGTTTTTTAAAGACCGTCAGGGGAAAAAGGTTGCAGCCTTTAATTTTATTCTTTAATATAAGGATATTATCTCCAATTCATAGATCTTCAAACCTGTTTGGCACAACCTTTGCTAACTCTAATGGCCTGTTCAATAATTGATATATTTGTCCATTTAATTAAAAACTAAAGTTAACACCTGAGCCTAAAACCCATTAACCTTATTTACCTAGGAGACAGAATGAAACCTAACACAAACAAATCATTGACCGCCGGTCTGGCTGCAGGCCTGATGATTCTGGCCTTCATTTTCATGCTATCCCCTGCCCAGGCAAAAGAGGCCTGGATGTTTGACGATATCGTGGAAGTGGATTTCGTTATGTCCAAAATCTCAGTGCCCATGGACGAGGATGTGATGATCATTGATGCAAGACCCTACAAGCCCAAATATATTAAGGGGTTTATCCCGGGGGCCGTGTCCATTCCCTTTTCTGAATTTGATAAAAAAATCAATATGCTGCCAAAGGATAAGGCCACCTTGCTCATCTATTATTGCGGCGGAGTAAAATGCAAGCTGAGTCACAAATCTGCTAAAAAAGCTGCGGCTCTGGGCTATACCAATGTAAAGGTGTTTGCCAAAGGATTTCCCGAATACAAGAAACAGCCCGGTGCCTATCCGGCAATCTCTGCTGAGCAGGTGGCTGTCCAGATCGCTGCAAACAACACCATTATTGTGGATGCAAGACCCCAAAAACCCAAATTTGACAAGGGTCATATCCCCACAGCCATCAACATCCCCTTTTCCCAGTTTGACACCCTTAAAGGGAAGCTGCCCAGGGACCTTGAAACTCCGATTATCTTTTATTGCGGCGGGTTAAAATGCAAGCTAAGCCACAAATCTGCTGCCCGGGCCCTTGTCCTGGGATATAAAAATGTAACGGTATTTACCCGGGGATACCCCGACTGGAAGGCAAAATTCGGCGGGGATAATGCAGCCGTGGCCGTCCAAGCCGGGGATGTGGAAGGCTCCATTGACCTTGACAGGTTTAAAAGCATAATCGAAAAAGATCCCGGATCCATCCTCCTCATTGATGCCCGGGATGCCGATGAGTTTGCCAAGGGCCATTTTAAGACGGCCGTCAATATCCCCACAGAAGTATTGGAGCCCAAGATCAAAGACCTTCCCTCTGACAAGCCCATTGTCTTTGTCTGCTCCACCGGAGCCAGAAGCGGGGAAGCCTATTACATGGTCAAAGATGTCAGAGAAGCGATAGAAGTCTACTATGTGGAAGCCACCATTGATTTTAAAAAAGACGGTTCTTACACCATAAAGAAAAATTAAAGGAGAGTATCAATGCTTAAAAAAATATTGATTGCTGCTGTGCTGGTATGTTTCACCCTGGGATCTGTTGCTGTTGTCTTTGCCGATGAGGGACCCAACGGAAACAAAAGAAAAGGAAAGTACACCTATCGCAAACTGGTCAAGGCATGTTTTGAAAGGGGTGCTGTGGACTCCGACTCCCCAACGGTCAGCCCTGCAGATAAAAAACAGGCTGAATGGAAAGCCATTTTTGAAGGCAAAGACTTTTCAGCCTTTGGATGTGACCAGGAGTGGGCCAATGCTTCGGACAAGGATATTTTAGATATCTACTCCTATTTTTACAGTTTTGCAGCAGACTCCCCCACCCCGGCAACATGTAAATAAACCATTGATCTAAAGTCCTGTGCAGGTGTACCCGGCCTGCACAGGGCAATATCTATTTTATTGGGAGACACTATGGGAAAAAAAATTGCCGGAACCTGCCTGACGCTTGTCCTGGGCATGACTGCCATGCTTGGCCTGGTTTACCCAAGCCTTGCCGCCACAGGCCCTGAACTCAACGGGGAAGCGTTAGGGATGAAGCTTGCCAAACAGGCGGTCAAAGCCAACAAACGCTGGACCACAACCGATCATTCCAAGATAGAGGCCTTGAATCAGGACTTTAGCTCAGGAGCGCAGATCACCCAGGCCTGTCTTTCCTGTCATACCGATGCATCCATGCAGTTTGAAAAGACCATTCACTGGACATGGGAAGTGGCGTCTGAGACCCCGGGCATTATGAACGGCAAGGCCGGGCATGCGGTCAACAATTTCTGCATTTCAGGCAATGCCATGGAAGACAAAGGGTGTCTGAGCTGCCATGTGGGGTGGAACGGGACCCAGGACGAGGTCAACTGCCTCAACTGCCACGGCGGTGAAAAGTACAACTATAAGGAAGCATTCGGCGATATCCAGGCCTTTGAAGGGGATGATGACCCAGAGACCCAAGAAATTGTCGAGGAGCTCCAGAACGAGATCAAAACCGCAGTTAAAAACATCACCATGCCCCAGCGGGAGCATTGCGGGGAATGCCACTTCAAAGGCGGGGGCGGAGACGGGGTCAAGCACGGGGATTTAGACACCTCTCTTGCCAAGCCCAATCGAATGCTGGATGTACATATGGCCAGCGAAGGTACCGATTTCACCTGCACGAGATGCCACACCACGGTAAAGCATAATATTGCCGGCCGCCTCTATACCCGGCCGGCCGCTGCCGAGCGCAAAAGCCTGATCCAGGATGACATGGCCACAAAAATCACCTGCGAGTCCTGCCACGGCACCCTGCCCCATAAAACCGATTCCAAAATGAACGATCATGTGGACAAGGTGGCCTGCCAGTCCTGCCACATCCCTGAATTTGCCAGAGTCAACCCCACGAAAATGTGGTGGGACTGGACCAAGGCAGGGGATAAAAAAGAGGGAAAACCCTATGTGACCAAAGGGGAGTTCGGCAAACCCACCTATAAATCCATCAAGGGCGAGTTTAGATGGGAAAAAAATGTGGAACCTGAATACTTCTGGTATAACGGGTCTTTTTCCAATATCGGCATCAAAAATAAAATTGATCCGGCTCAGATCGTAGAGGTCAGTCATCCCCTTGGGGATAGAACCGATCCCAATGCCCGGATCCATCCCTTTAAAATCCACAGGGGCAAACAGCCCTATGATAAGATCAACAAACAATTGGTAGCCCCCATTCTTTCAGGCCCCAAGGGATACTGGACCACCTTTGACATGAACGATGCCATCACCCGGGGCAACAAGGCCCTGGATGTGCCTTACTCGGGTGAGTTTGATTATGTTGAGACCACCTATGCCTTTCCCATCACCCATATGGTGGCCCCCGGGAAAAACGCCCTGGCCTGCACCCAATGCCATATCCGGGAAAATTCCAGGCTGGCCAGTATCACCGGCATTTACCTGCCCGGACGGGATAAGAACAACTTTATCGACAGCATCGGCATGATTGCGGTGCTCGGCGCCTTTGCAGGGGTATTGCTCCACGGCCTGGGCCGTTTTTTCACCCGGAACGGAAAGGAGGATTAAAAATGACCCGACCCAACCTGACAAAAGTATATCTTTACACCCGGTTTGAAAGACTGTGGCACTGGTTCCAAGCCCTCATGATTTTCGTCCTTTTGATCACAGGCTTTGAAGTTCACGGCACCTATACCCTGATGGGTTTTAAAACTGCGGTCACCGTTCATAACTTTGTGGGCCTTTCCTGGCTGGTCATGTTTGCCTTTTTTGTATTCTGGCTTCTGACCACAGGGGAATGGAAGCAGTATATCCCCACCACCAAAAAACTCTTTAACGTGGTGCTGTATTATGCATTCGGGATTTTCAAGGGCCAAAGCCATCCCGTGCAAAAGTCAAAAGGGGCCAAACACAACCCGCTGCAGCGGATTGCCTATCTGGGGATTTCAGCCATGCTCCTGCCCGTGCAGATGGCAACAGGCCTGTTATACTACCTGTACAACCAGATCCCGGCCAGCCTAGATCTCTCCATTCTGGCCGTTGCCCATACCCTTGTGGCTTTTTTACTGGTGAATTTTCTGATCATCCATTTGTACATGACCACCACGGGGCACTCCCTGTTCAGCCACATTGCAGGAATGATCACCGGCTGGGAAGAGGTCTACGACACCACCAAGATCCAGGAATGGGAAAACAAGGCCACCAAAAAGACCTGATCCCATTTTATCCCACCCATTCCCTATCCCCGGGCAGACCGCACTGCCCGGGGATTTTTTTTTAAGCCGTAGGCCCTTGCCAGCCCACCCCCCCCAAAAGATTGAATATACAACCATATTAAAACAAGAGTTTCATTCTGTAAAAAATACAATTTGTTTTCAGAATAGACCCAAAATAATCACCACCTGGTTGCCTGTCATAATCGAACCTGATACCTTGCCGGCAGAAGATCTGAAACCACACAATTGTTTTGAGGAGGTAAAATGGGAAAGTCATTAAAATTGCTGATCTGTGCTGTGATTGTCTGTATTCTCGGATATCTTGTCTATTTTTTAAATTCTGCCCTGCCCATTGGCACCGGATATTCTGCCAAGTATGTCTGCTCCCAGGTTTTCCTGGCAAACAGAAACCCAGCAACTGTGTTTAAAAATGAGGTTTTGCCCACCCATCCTTTGTTCCGGCTTGTCAGTCCCAGGGTGGATTATGAAAACCGGACCGTCACGTCAAAGGCCCTTGGATTCTGGAAGCCCATGACGGCGGTCTATCGTGAAGGCTGCGGCTGCACTTTGGCCGTTGACACCTCAAGAGATCAGCTTCTGGACCAGGCAAAAAATATTTTGGCCCCTGAATTTTCAAGACCTCTTTTACCATAGCCCATGGGTTCTGATGTTGATCTTGAAAACCTAGATGAATCTGTGGATAAAATCAGATTGCAAAGGGCTGTTGAAATGGCCTTTGCAGAGCCTGGTCCCGGGACCGGGAGAAACACCCAGGCGGTTGTCGTGGTTCTGAAAAACCGGATCATTGCTGAAAAATATGCTCCAGGATTTGACAAAGATACCCCAATGCTCGGCTGGTCCATGTCCAAGAGTGTTACAAATGCCCTTGTGGGCATACTTGTAAAGGACAAGCGTCTTGATATCAATTCTTCGGCCCTGGTTGACACCTGGAAAGCCCCGGATCCGCGAAATAAAATCACCCTGGACATGATGCTGCGAATGTCCTCGGGCC
Source organism: Desulfobacter sp. (assembly GCA_028768545.1). Lineage (NCBI taxonomy): Bacteria > Pseudomonadati > Thermodesulfobacteriota > Desulfobacteria > Desulfobacterales > Desulfobacteraceae > Desulfobacter > Desulfobacter sp. Next base: position 2,603,874 of record CP054838.1, on the reverse strand, counting down.
TTGAATTCCAAGAGAGTTATGCACCGTTTAAGGATGCAACCCAGATGCTTTATGCCAGCAAAAGCATGGCAGCCTATGCCGCAGGCAAAGATCTTGGATCAGCCCCTGACACCCAATGGTATTATTCTTCGGGCACAACCAATATCATTGCAAAAATTGTAAAAGACAGCGTGGGGGGAAGTCTTGAATCCTTCCACAGATTTTCAAAAAATCGCCTGTTTGATAAAATCAAGGCATTTTCTGCTGTAATAGAGCCGGATGCCTCGGACGCTTTTGTGGGATCCAGCTATATGTTTGCAACGGCCCGGGACTGGGCAAGGTTTGGTTTATTTTTAAAGAATGACGGGGTCTGGGATAATGAAAGACTCCTGCCCAAAGGATGGATGGATTATTCCACCAGACCAACCCCCATGGCGCCCATGGGGCAATACGGAGCCCAATTCTGGCTTAATGCAGGCACCCGGGACAATCCTGAAAATCGAAAATTCCCATCCCTGCCCCAAGATCTTTACTATTGCAGTGGATTCAACGGACAGATCGTTGCAGTCATTCCCTCAAAAGATGTGGTGGTGGTGAGGCTGGGGGTTACCCATGATGATTCCTGGGACCATGAGATATTCATAAAACAGGTGCTGGATTCCATCCGGGATGAATAAAACTCATTGTTTTCAAAGGCCTGACCAAATAGCAGGATCACTCCCCTTTTTTTTGCATTATTTGTAAACCAGAAGGAGGGAATACGGCTGTCCTCCCGCCACCGGCAGACCTTAGATGGTAAGCCCGCATATTTCGGAAAAGCTCATTCAGCCTGATATTGCCTGAAGGCTCACCAGGGGCGCTTGGCCGGTGGATTTTTTAAAATATTCTCCCAGTTTCCTGCCGATATCTGTCTTTTCAAAGGCCGGAAGTTCTTTCGGGGTAAAGGCCTCTGCCGCCTTGAACCGGATTTCAATGCCTTGGCAGGAGACCGTCATTTTTTTAAAATAGATGGCCGGGGTGGACAGGGCCTGGGACAGGGCGGTTTCGATTTTTCCAATGGAAAGAATACCGTAACGGTCAATGGAAAAATGAAACCCGCTGTGGATGCCCTTGTCAAAGGGAGGCCGGCAGTAAACAAGGGCCTGAAGGTGGTCCAGGCCGTCCAGGCCCATGTCCCAACCGGAATGGTCAATGGCCCGGATCTCTGCTGCATGAAAATCAAACCCCGTTTTTATGGCCCAGACCAGGTCGACGTGGGCTGTAGCCGAAAGGAAACACCCCTTGCCCGGCCGGCAGAACCGAAGGTTGAATCTATGGGTCGCCTGTGATTCAGGCACGGTTTTGCGGTGGATCTCTTCTATTTTTTCCCGGGCTCTGTCAATGAGGGTGGTGTGGTATTCCCAGAGTTCTTTGCTTTTTTCCAGGGGAACAAGCAGATCAATGACCTTTTGGTATCTCTCTTTGGCCAATGCTTTTTTAGCGGCCTGGACCATATCATCCACCTCCTTTTCCCGGGCAATTTTCCGGTCAATGGAATTGATTTGTGAATCAATGATGCCACGGCCTTTTTTTCGAATAAAATCCGCGGCACGGCAGTTTTGGGACCGGTAAAGGATATAGGCCAGCTTTTCCAAGGGGATCCCCTCGTTCACAAGGAAATTGAGAAGGTCCATGAGATCGTATGCAGCAATGGATCTGAGCAGACTGTTATATCCAGCACCGTCATATTTTAGGGACAGGGGCGGGTCAAAATAGGAGGCAACACTCTGCCCCTGGCCTTTCAAATATTCCAGGATCTCCAGGTATTGACTTTCCTTTTCAATCAACCCTTCTCCCTCCATGGAATTAGCAAAGAGGTCCAGGATATTCTCGGCCGCACCGACCCATTCAGTCTCCAGGTTTGTTCCCGAATCCACCAGCAGCTTGATCACCGGCAGATTGCAGACCTCAAAGGCGTTGAACAGGGCCAAATCATGGTAGTCGGACCGGGCATTGACATCGGCCCCGTATTCCAGAAGGGTTTGGATCAATGCCAGAGATTTATCGGTTTTCCTCTTGTAGGAGGCCGCTTTCATCAGGGCGGTTTCCCCGTTTTCAAATCTATGATTGATATCTATGCCCGAGTTGTAAATGGCGTTAATGGTTTTTATATCCATGGTATATATGGCCCTGTATACCGTTTTTTGCAGGGTGATTTCATCCAAGTCAGTATAAATCACCTGTGTGGGCTTTTCCTGCGGAAGTGCCGGCCCGTTCACATCATGGTTGTCAAATTTATACTCAATCTCTTCTCCGGTCTCGTCGTGACAGAAGACCAGCTCCAGGGTCAGTGCCCCGGTTTCGGTTAGCAAATCCTTAAAGGATTCAAAGGTTTCGTAAGCATCGGTATCCATGGCCCCATCTATGATGTTTTTTCTTCTGGATAGTTCATAATTGTAGCAGTCAAGAAGGCGTTCATCGATCTCATGGATGTTGTACTGCTTTTCAAAGTAGGTTTTGATTTCATAGGCATAGCCGTTTTTTAGGTGTCTTAACCCCCGAACAGCTGCGGCGGCACTTTGGGTATCGCAATAAACGATTTTAAAGGAAATGGTGTGCTGGGACATGGAAAACTCCTTTTCAGATTCAACTGCACAGGCAAATTTTTTTATGATTTACGTTCTGAGGAGCTAAAGGTCAATGGAAAAATTTAAAAAAAAATAGTCTAAAACCGGTTCCCGGAGGTACTCAAAAGTTGGGGTTTTGTTATATTTTTACTTGCATGGTTATGGGTCTGTTTGGCATAAGAATAAAATGTTTAAAATCTGCCGGACATGCGGGCACCAATGGAAAACCAGAGAGGCGTTCCTCTCCGATCCAGCCATCGAGGTATCGGGCTACCAGTTTTTTTTTGAAAATCTTAAACAGGGGCTGTTTTTGTTCAACCATTCCTGCGGCACCACCTTGTCCATTGAGGCCGATCTTTTGCTGGATCTTTATGACGGCCCGTTTCATCCGGACCGGAACCCCGCATCCGACCGGAAATGCCCGGGCCGGTGCCTGAACAATAATATTCTCAACCCCTGTTCTGATGAGTGCAGGTGTGCCTTTATCTCCAAAACACTTGAAATTTTAAAACAATGGACAAGAAAAGGTCGTTAAAGAAAATACCCTGGAATAGCAATCCTAAACCGCACCTGATTGAAAGGTTACCTTAAAATATAGACATCGGGATAATCCATGAGTTTGAGGGTGGCCGCAATGACCCCGGCAAGAACCTTGTCTTCATGGATAATAACCAGAGTATTGCTTTTGTTAAGCTCTTCCATCATGGGTTTTGAAAACATGGCGGCATACTCAACGTGATTGGCGCCTGAAACATGATTTTTTTCATAGGCTGACTTGTCCCTGAAATCAACGAAACAGCAGTTTTTAAGTTGTCTGGCATCTTGTTCACCAATGCACAAAGATTTAAAATCTGTTCTGTTCAGGGCAATGAGATCATCAAGGCGCCGGGCATTTCCCACCACCGGGTACCCCGCCTTTTTCCATCCTTTTATTCCGTCCCGCATCCAGTATACATTTGTGTAACCATGGGTAACCGCCAACCTGGCGGCGTGATATGATTTCCATCAATTGCTCAAGGCGCAATAGGTAATGATGGGGGTTGATTTGTCATCCGGAAGCTGGGCTATGTCAAAATCAACCTTGTCCAGGGGCATATCTGTTGTTTTGTGATCTTTCGGGACCAGACAGGTGATGTGAATGGTGCCTTTGGGATGGCCCTTCATAAAATCTGTTGTATGGCTATGGCAGGCAACCATCTGAGCCCCGTCTTTGAGAAGTGCTTCAGCCTCTTTCAGGGTGACGGCCTTGAAGTTATCCCCCTTTTCCGGCGCAGGGATTTTGGCTGCAGCCCCCTGGCCTGCCAATAAAATTAAAAACAGCAGTGAAAAAATGAGAATACAAAATTTTTTATTCATTTAAAAACTCCCTTTAGGTTGGTGACTGGTGAGAAGGCAATTCAGGTGCGGTTTTGGATTGTCCTGTTCAAACCAGACTTCAGCAAAGGATTAAATCACAATTTTTCCATCTAAAAAATGGGGAAAGAATAGGGAGAAAATAAGGAGAAAATATCCTTATTTTCCAGGGTGCAGATCAGGATAAGGAAAACAAAAATGATTTCAAGCTGACTTTTTCATTTCTGATGCCAATTTTGTTTCTGATATGACTTCTGTGGGTGTTTATGGTGGTTTCAGCAACCCCCATAAGGGTGGCAATCTCTTTGGTTGTCTTGCCGTGGCAGATAAAATTTGCAACCTGTATTTCCGTACCGGTCAGGTGCATGGATTTTAAATTCCGTGAAAATGAAGAACAGACCGCCTCCAGGTTTTTTCTATAGCAATGCCGATAATTATTTATACATCCTGATAATTTCATCAATCGTTTCGTTTTCATTGTATTCACGGATGGTTTTTAGGGCCGCAAAATCGTGTTCAATCGGATTGAGATCCGGTGAATACGGGGGCAAAAACAAAAGAGCTGCACCAGTTCTTTCTATCAAATATTTGGTTTCTTCGCCCTTGTGGAAGGATGCGTTATCCATCACAACGACATGATTATCGTTCAGATGTGGACTCAACTGGTGTTCGATCCAAGCATTAAAGATATCCGCATTGCATGTTCCCTGAAACAAAAATGGTTCTTCAAAACTATATTCGATGCGGGCAGCAATCAAAGACGTTCGAGGGTGCTTTGTTCCTGCAATCAAACCATGAACACGCTGCCCTTTGAGAGCATATCCATAGCGACGGGTTGTATAAGGCGAAAAGCCGCTTTCATCAACATAAACAAACGTTTTGCAACGACGTACATAACGTTCACGAAGACGAAGATATGCCTTTCTTTTGCTGTCGCTTCGCTCCCTGTATCCCGTCATCTTTTTTTTCGAGTGATTCCGAGTTGTTTCATATTATACCAGATACAGGCACGGGATACTCCGAAATGCTGCGCCCTTTCCGATTGTGTCATGTCATCATTTGTCTCCACATGGAGGCGCAAAGCTTCCAGATCCAAACTTCGTGGTCCTTTTGGACCGGGTTTCTTGTATGACAAACCATCTTCGGCAGACGTCCAGTTGTGAACACTTCCACGGGATACATTAAACTGACTGGCAGCTTCCGTCTTGCTTCCTCCATTTTCTACAAAATCTATAACGCGTTTGCGTAAATCTGATGAATATCTCATGGGGAAAATATAAGTTGTATAAATCCTTGTTCAAGTAATTGTTTGCTCTGCTATAATCTCTTGAAGCGTGGTCTATTGAACATTTGAAGCATCCTTGTCCATGGACTCAAGAAATGGAAAAACAAGGGTCTGCAGGCTGGTTAAAATTTTAAGTTCTGCCTCGTGCTTATCAGCCTCCCTTTTTTTGAGCAACACCCTTAACGCGGTATTGATCTCCTGGATTTCGATTTCCTGGGAAATTAAATTTTCCTGGGCCTTTTTAAATCCGGAAATATCCCGGGTAATGCCAATGATCCCCATATTCTTTCCTTCAATCATCACCGGGGAGATAGTGCTTTCAAAAAAAACCTTTTGGTTCCCCTCTTTCGTCATGTACTCCGACCGGACAATCTCCCCTTTCCGGGTTCTAAGGGTCTGATTTTTCCAGATACGCTTCAATTTTTCCGGAATATCAAGGTCGTCGATTGTTTTACCCCGGACATTTCCCCATTTGCGGATGCTATGCTGGTTTTGAAATACATAACAAAAATTTGAATCCATGGCCCAAAAATCAAAAGTCAGGTTGTTGATCAAAGAGGAGAGAGAAATTTTCAAAAGCGCATACTCCTGTTGCTTTGATTCTATTGTCAAAGCGGCCTGTTGAAAGGCCGGCATCGTTTGGATCTGCTGCTGAAGCAAAACCTTTGAAAAGGGTCGGGGTACAAAGCCTATGCGTCCTGGAATCAACACCTTGTCAAAACAGGGCCCGGTTGATAAATTGCCGCAAAACACAAGGGGAACGCCTGCGCTTTTATTTATTTTTTGACAAAGACCAGCCATGGCCGCAGGGTTAGGAAGGGTATCCCCATCCACCAATTGTGGTTTTATCTTTCTGACAAAAGAGGTCTTAAGAGAAAAATTTTGGGATTTGATATGGTATTCACGAGGTAAGACCTTTTGAAGATCGGTTTTAAATGAGCCGGAACAGCTGATGGAAAGAATGGTCTTCATAGACAAAAAGATCCTTTTTCAAAAAAACAACAAGAATAATAATACGCCGCCGAGGGCGGTCCAATCAAAACAATTGCCCCAAATCTAATATCAGATCCCTGGCCGGCAGACAACCGCCAGACAAAGCAATGATTTGCCAGTCCCGGCCGGGTAAAGATTTTTTTGGCCTCCCCGGCCTAATCAAAGGCTGCTATAGATCAGAACAAAATCAGAAACGGCCATGCGAATCAATAGGTTGAACTGGATAGGTTTGGACTTTTTTTAAAACAGACGTGGCAAACGAACTCTTTGAACGTGTTCAAAAAATTGAGCGGTTGAGTTCTTTTAGGAGTGCAGATCCCCCCACGACAAAAAATTCAAGGCCAAAAATATATTCAAAAAAACAAAATCGAGACAATTGTCTCAGATCGTTGATACACCATTGTTTCAGCCACCTATTTTCCTCGCAGACCAATGGCAGGCCCCCGGACAAATATGATTTACAAGATTTTCTCATCCATCCAGAACAGCCTTGAAAACCCGTTTAAAATTGGGTATGCTGACCATAATTTCACTGTACCATGAGGTTTCGCACGGTTTGATATGTATATGGCACACTAATTGCTGATTCCATTGAGAGATTTTACTCAAAAACTTTATTAAGGAGCAGTAAATGGAAGAAGATGTGTTCAACGCCATGAAAAAGGCAGGCAAACCGGTCCGGCCGGGAGAAATTGCAAAAACATTGGGTATAGAAAGCAAGGCGGTTTCAAAGGGCATCCAGCAACTCAAGGCAAAAGGCCGAATCATATCGCCCAAACGATGCTATTATTCCCTGTCGTAAAAAAAACGAGACATATAACACTTAATTTTAAATTTGGAGGAGTTTATGGATCCGGTTTTTCTGTCCAGACTGCAGTTTGCCGCAGCCACCATGTTCCATTTTCTTTTTGTTCCCCTCACCCTAGGATTGTCTGTTCTCATTGCCTATATGGAGACCAAGTACGCCAGAACCGGCGACACGGTTTATCTGAGAATGACCAAATTCTGGGGCAAGCTTTTTTTAATTAATTTTTCCCTGGGGGTTGTCACGGGGATCACCCTGGAATTTCAGTTTGGCACCAACTGGTCAAGGTACAGCGAATATGTCGGAGATGTGTTCGGCTCTTTGCTGGCCATTGAAGCCTCTGTGGCCTTTTTTTTGGAGTCCACCTTTATCGGCATCTGGATTTTCGGCTGGAAAAAGCTCTCTGCCAAGGCCCATGCCGGGGTGATGTGGCTGGTGGCCATTGCAGGCAATTTCAGCGCCATCTGGATCCTTCTTGCCAATGGATTCATGCAGAACCCGGTGGGATACGCCATCCAGAACGGCCGTGCAGAAATGGTCGACTTTATTGCCCTTATTACCAACAAACACGGGTGGCTTGAAATCATCCACGTGGTCCCCTCCGCCCTGCTTCTGGGCGCCTTTTTCATCATGGGGGTTTCAGCCTACCATCTGCTAAAAAAACAACACATTGAAATTTTCCAGCGCTCCTTTAAGATCGGTTTGATCGTGGGCCTTGTCACAGCCCTCTGGCTTGGCATCTCAGGCGACATGCACGGGGTCAATGTTTCCAAAACCCAGCCGGCCAAACTGGCTGCCATGGAAGCCCATTGGGAAACCCAGACGCGGGCCCCGATTATCATGTTTGCTGTTCCCGACCAGGAACAGGAAAAAAATCTCATTGAAATCGGCTCCCTTCCCGGGCTTTTAAGCTTTTTGGGATTCCACGATTTTAACGCAGAGGTCAAAGGGCTAAGGGACTTTCCCAAAGAGGAAAGACCGCCGGTGCTGCCCACCTTTATCGGGTTCAGAACCATGGTGGGCCTTGGCACCTTGTTTATCCTGCTCATGCTTTACGGCTGGACAAGGCGCAATAAACTCATGGAAAGCCCCATGTTTTTAAAAATCATGTTTTGGTCCATCCCCCTGCCCTACCTTGCCATTGAAATGGGATGGGTGGTCTCTGAGGTGGGACGCCAGCCTTGGATTGTTTACGGACTGATGAAGACAACGGCTGCGGCCTCTCCCATTGCCACCTCCCAGGTGTTTATCTCGTTGATCGGGTTTATTCTGGTTTACGGCCTGCTCGGTGCCGTGGGCTTCTACCTGATTGCCAAATCCATAAAAGAAGGCCCTGAGGCCGAAACCAACTAAGGAGAATAGAACTTATGGAACTTCAATCGATCTGGTTTTTCTTGTGGGGGCTTTTATGGGCCGTATTCTTTCTCACGGACGGATTTGATTTCGGCATCGGGACCATCTATCCTTTTGCCGGCAAAACCGACAGGGATAAACGGGTGATGCTCAATGCCATGGGGCCTTTGTGGGACGGCAACGAAGTCTGGCTGATCACGGCAGGCGGGGTCACATTTGCCGCATTTCCCAAGGTGTATGCCACCATGTTCTCATCTTTGTACACCCCGCTCATGCTGATCTTATTTGCCCTGATCTTCAGGGGGGTCTCCCTCCACTTCAGGGGAAAAATCGACACGCCCGGATGGAAAAAACTCTGGGATACATTTATCTTCCTGGGATCTTTTCTGCCAGCCCTTCTTTTTGGGGTGGCCTTTGCCAATATTTTTGCAGGCATCCCCTTTGACAATGAGGGCCTTTACCACGGCAACACCTTAAAGCTACTCAACCCTTACGGGCTTCTTGGCGGACTGCTCTTTGTCCTGCTCTTTATTCTCCACGGGGCCAACTGGATGGCCATCAAGGCCACAGGGGATCTGCAAAAACGGGTTGTGGGTATCTCGGCCAAAACCTGGCTCATCCTTGTGCCCGTGGCCGTGATCTTTTTAATTGCCTCTTATTTTGCCACCGACCTCTATGCCAATTATTTTAAATATCCCCTGCTTTTCGGCATCATTCTGGTGGCTGTGGGCGCCCTGTTTGCCACACGGTTTTTTTCGGCCAAACAGGCATGGTTCAAGGCATGGTTTGCTTCGGCCCTGACCATTATGGGATGCACCTTTTTCGGCATTGCAGGCCTGTTTCCCGCACTTTTTCCCTCAAGCATGAATCCTGACTGGGATCTGACCGCATTTAATGCCTCCTCCAGTCCCCTGACCCTGAAGATCATGCTCGGGGTTGTGCTGGTGTTCATTCCCATTGTCATCTGCTACCAGGTATGGGCATATCATCTGTTCAAAGATCCCATTACCGATGAGGATCTTGGAATGGATGAAGCCTACTAGTCAATAACCTTTAATCCCTGTCACCTGGGTGACAGGGATATTATGCAATAAAACCACATAACATCTTAAGGAGAAAATTCATGGACAAATATGTATGCGGCCCCTGCGGCTATGTATATGACCCGGCAGAAGGCGACACAGAAAACGGTATTGATGCGGGAACTGCTTTTGAAGACCTTCCCGAAGACTGGTGCTGCCCCATCTGCGGTGCGGCCAAAGAAGAATTTGAAAAAGAATAAGCCTGAAGCTTACAATCTAAACCCAAGCCTTTGGGTTTAGATCCAAGCCAATATCAAAATCAATGCCGGGCAAAAATCGTTTTTGTCCGGCATTGATCGTCATGGAGGAAATATGGCCCTTTCCGTTGTCGATCTCTACGCCAAAGTTCTGCCGAAAACCAATTGCAAAGACTGTGGTTATCCCACCTGTATTGCCTTTGCCGGCATGGTGGTCTCAGAAAAACTGCCCTTAAAAAACTGCCCCCATATTGATCCTGACATTCTGATTCCAGCACAGGCCGAACTTGAAGAACAGTACAAGCAAGGCAAATGGCTCAAAAAAGACATGGCCCAAGAAGCCCTTGTTCTGGCAAGAAAAAAGGCCGCATCCATGGCATTAGAAGATGTGGCAGACCGCATCGGCGGAATCCTGGACCCTGGAAACGGGCCCGGACCTTTTAAGGGCCAGCCCCATATCATATTGCCCTATTTTAATTCACGTCTCTGTGTATCCAAAGAAAAAGTAGTTAAAAAAAGTGGGGATGCGCTCAGCCGGAATGAACAAACCTTTGTATATATCCACCTTGCCGCAGGCGGCAGTTCATCTCCCACCGGTAAAATGAAAAGCTTTAAGGAATTTCCCAATACGGTCTCAAAAATGGTCTCCATGAATGATCGTGTGGAAACCCCTTTAAAACAAAAATTTGCAAACCAGAAGAGGCTGCTTGAAAAGGCCTGCCTGGCCATTGGCGGAACCGATGTAAAAGACCGGTACGACGCTGCCGATCTTGCATTTCAGTTCAGAATCTTTCCAAAGGTCTATGTCACCTTGCTCTTCTGGGATAAAACCCAGGGATTTGAACCCGAGGCAAAGCTGATGTTTGACCAGACCATTCTGGATCACATGGACATTGAGGCCATAATGTTCATGAGCGAACACCTCACAGACCTGCTCACCAACAAGGCCAGATAAAAAAGAACCTTAAAACATTCAGGCCAGCTATTTTTAGCTATCCAGGGGTAAATGCTATCTAAAGAACAACTCTCCAACGGCAATTGCAACAAGCCCCATCAACAGGGCAATCATAATAAAACTGACCATCTTTTTCATCTTTTTGTCTCCTTTGGATATCTCCCTATTCTATTTTTTTCCCTGCGGTCAGGGTGATAGAGTCCTGAACCCATTTTGCCAGGGCATTCTGGTTTACTTTTTTAATCTCTTTTCGAATCAAAGAAACCAAAAGCTCGGCCCGGGCCATGGTCTTGTGACCGCCGGCAGAGCCGAATCTGCCGAAGGCCTCTTGTGCCGTTTTACCGGCCCCTTTTCTCAGTCCGTCATTTCTCAGGATAATGATGAGTTTTTTTTCAATCACCCCTGAAATCACACTCCAGTTGACCCCGGCAATGGCCAGAAAAAAATCAGCCACAACCACCAATGCATCGGGCTTGGAAATATTGCCGGCATGGAAAAAAGCCCGGTTGTCTATGATCTTTCGTTTTTTAATGGCCTGGCCTAAAAAGTCCAGGTCCGCCTCTGTGACCAGGGCACGCTCCACCTTGGTGACTATATTCATGTCTGCAAACTTGTATAAATGCTGAAAGGCACGGATATCGCCCGACCCTGCCTGGCGGGTGAAATCAGCCGTATCCGTCTTAATGCCCAGCATCAGGGCGGCGGCCAGTTTTGCAGAGGGTTTTATTTTCATGGTTTTAAGATATTCTGTTACCATGCTCGAACATGCCCCGTAATCCGGCCTGACATCTGAAAACGGGGCCTCGGCAGACGACAAGGGGTGATGGTCAATGATCACATCAAAGGAAAATCTGGAAAAACAACTATTGTGATCCGGCTGGGAATCCACAATAACAAACCGGTCAAAACAAGAGGCATCCACCTCATCCAGGGGAACCATTCCAGGCTCGGTAAGGTTAATCATGGCCAGATTGTCCGGCCGGCTGATCCGGTTAAAATAGGCAATGCCCACCTCTGACACCCGCCGCCACAGGATCCGTTTCACAGCCATGGCAGAACCGATGGCGTCGGGATCGGCATTGATGACAATAAGCACCTTTGATGTTTTGCTGAACAATGCCAGCATTTTTTTAATCCGCTCTTGGTTACTGAGCATGATCCATCTTTCCGTTGCTTGAAAAAAACAGGGTCAGGGTAATAAAGGCATAGCCGACAATGGCAAAAATGGCAAACCATCCGTAAAATACCCCCAAAGGCGCCAGAACCAAGGCCGTCAGCCAGTGAATAAATATCACGGTTGGCGAATGAAGCTTAATGGGAAAATCATCATGGCGGCAGATAACAGAAAGCCCGCAAAGGTTCCAGCCGTACAAAGAGGCAAACACATGGATGTGAAGCAGCCACTTGGTTTTAAGGGGGTCATACCCCTCCTGCATCTGAAGGGAAATATAGGCAATCCCGGTAATGGCCGTAACAATTAAAAACCCTATGCCTGATGTCAGAAACAGTTTTTTCTGAATCTTGTCTGCAAAGGTATAATAGAGTAAAAAAACCATGACAACGGCGGTGAACAAGGCTGCCGTGACAAAAATCTGGGGGATGAATTTTTCAAACAGGATAAAGACAAAAAAGATGATCACCCCGAGAGTAATGGTCCAGAAACAGACTTCCATGATGATTTTTCGATTGGCCCCTTCAATTTTTCTAAGCATGTCAAAGACCAAAGAAAGGGTGATCAAAGAAAGGGGGAAAGAATACCCGAGAAAAAAGGTGTTCAGGGTCAGTTTTTCCATCTGGACCCAATGGGTGTATTCATTGTTGACAATCACCAAAGAGGCCATGGCAATCCCAATGGAAAGACATAAAAGCGAGGCCTGGTGAAATTTTTCAGATACCGGTATCTTAGATTGAATAAACTGGATGGGGATGATGGAAAATTTATCTATCCTTATCTTTTCCACCAGCACAAAAAGAATAACTGACACAACAAGGGTCAGGGGATACCACATGAAAAAAGCTGAAAAGGCATAGATCAGCGAGAATAAAAAAAACAGGCGCACTGTTTTTGAGACCTGGGCTCTTTTTTCCGTGTAATATAAAAGGATGGTGCCGCCGGTACACAAATTAAACAAAAAAACATGGAGCCTTTCAAAACTATAATGGGCAACCGGAAAATAGATATGAACAAACCCGAAAACCAGGGCAATGATCATCAACAATGAGAACAATAATTTGAGTCTAAAATTCATTCATTTATCCTGAAACTAGATATTAATTTTTCAAGGGTCTGCCCAGCACATGGGCCAGTGCAGACGCCAAAACAGGATGGGAAAAATCATACCCCGTGTCCACGAGTATCTGGGGAACCACCCGGGCAGACGTCAGCAAGGTCTCCTTGCCCATCTGACCCCATAAAAAAACGGCCAAAGGTCTTGGCAATACAAACATCGCCGGACGTGAAAAAATGTTGCCAAGAGTTTTGGTAAACACCTTGTTGGTCACAGGAGCCGGGGCCGTAAGATTCACAGGACCATGGATCTGTTTTTTTTCAAGAATGTGGAGGATACCGCCCAGGGCATCATCCATGCTGATCCAGCTCATATACTGCCTGCCCTGTGATATCCTGGTGCCAAGGCCTAAAGAAAAGGGAAGCAACATCCGTTTAAGAGCCCCGCCCCCAGGCGTCAGCACCACGCCGATACGAAGCTGAACCGTCCTGATTCCTGCCCGTGCAGCACCGAGAGAGGCAGTCTCCCACTGATCACACACCCTTGAAATAAAGGAATCTCCTTGGGGGCTCTCTTCGGTAAGTATCTTCTCTCCTCCCTCCCCGTAAAATCCTATGGCAGACGAAGAAATAAAAACAGAGGGGGGCCTGGCCATGGTCCGCATTTTTTCCACCAACACCCGGGTGGGGATCACCCGAGAGTCAACAATCAACTTCCGTTGGGCAGGGGTCCACCTTCCTCTGGAGATATCCGTCCCGTTCAGGCTGATCACCGCGTCAACGGGTCCTGCAGCATCCATGTCCAGAATATTATTGTAAGGATCCCAGTACAGGGCATCCTCGGATTTATCCTTTGGATCCCGGACCAGGCGGATGACCTCGTGGCCGCAGGTCCTCAAAAACGGTACCAGGGCTTTGCCAATGGTGCCGGATGCCCCGGAAACTAAAATTCTCTGCTTTCGGATCCTGCCTGCCCGGTTTTCCATGTCATCTTTAAGTACCCTGTGGCGGTAGGCAAATATCCGCTCAAGTTCCCTGCGGGCATGGCCATAAAAAGGACGGCTTAAAAACCCCATGGGCAGCCTGAATCGGATCCGGTCTTCCATGAGGGCCGCATTTTTACCCTTGGCGGAAAACAGATGGGTATGCTCCCACAGGGCAAAAGGACCCCTTTTCTGGCAGTCACGGAAGAGCTTGTTTTCCAGGTATTCCACATGGGCCGCCTCCCAGATCATGGGAATACCCATCACCTTTATTTTGAATTTTACCTTGACCCCCTTGTCAATCCCGTTGCCCTGTCTTGAAATAAGACAAAGCTTTGACCATGGCGGGGTCAGGCGGTTGATGGCCCCGTTCCTTGCATGCCAGGCAAAAAGATCTTCCACTGGAACATGAATCAATGTTTCTTTGGTAAATATCTCGTCCTTCATGACCTGCCTGCAGCTTAAATGAATTATTGATTTTGCAGGCCTTATATTATATGAATACCAAACAAGTTGAAACCCTTATCTGAGCATTATTTCCTATTTAAGGGTTAAAAAAATGGCATATGCCTTGCGTATTGTTTTTCCATGATAAAAATGCAGGCGCAAGGCGCTCTATCATCACATCAAAATAGGAGGACAAAAAATGGATAAATATGAATGCCCCTGCGGATATGTTTATAATCCGGCAAATGGCGATCCTGACAACAGCGTAGATCCCGGTACTGCCTGGGGTGACCTTCCCGAAGATTGGGTCTGCCCCCTTTGCGGCGCTGCCCAGGAAGATTTTGAAAAACTTGAGGATTAGCCGAGGGGACTTGCTCTATGTACAAACCCATTGAAATTGCCGACAAAATATATTCTGTCGGCTGTCGGGACTGGGATATTCGTGATTTTCACGGCTATTCCACCTATGAAGGTACCACCTACAATGCCTTTTTAGTTCTGGGCGAACAAAACATCCTCATTGATACGGTCAAAGAAAAATTCGGAGATGAACTTTTATCCAATATTTCAAGGATTATTGACCCCAAAAAAATTGATGCTGTGATCTCCAACCATACGGAAATGGACCATTCCGGAGCCATTCCCAAGGTGATGCACATTATCGGCCAGGAAAAGCCCATCTATTGCTCTAAAATGGGGGCCAAAAACCTTAAAAGCCATTTTAACCGGGAGTTCAACTTCAAGGTGGTGGGCACAGGGGACAACCTGACCCTTGGAGACAGAACCTTTTCCTTTCTTGAGACAAGAATGCTTCACTGGCCGGATTCCATGTTTACCTATCTGCCGGACCAGGCCATCTTATTTTCCAGTGATGCCTTTGGCCAGCATTACTGCGGGGACATGTTCTTTGACGATGAAATCGGGGATGAAATCATGCCACATGCCCGAAAATATTATGCCAATATCCTGCTTCATTTTTCTCCCAGGGTCCAGGCCCTGCTCAAGGATGTGGAAAAGCTCAATCTTAAGATAGACATGATCTGCCCTGACCATGGTATTTTATGGCGGAAAAACCCCGCAAAAATCATCCAGGCCTATGACCAATGGTCCAAACAGGCGCCGGGTAAAAAAGCCGTGGTGATTTTTGATTCCATGTGGGAAAGCACCACCAAGATGGCCCGTGCCATCACCTCGGGTATTGAATCTCAAGAGGTTAATGTCAGGCTTATGAATACCCGGAAATGGCACCGCTCGGATATCATGACCGAAATCATTGATGCCGGTGCCATTGCGGTTGGATCTCCCACCCTCAACAATAGTATTTTCCCGGTGATTGCCGATGTCATGACCTATATCAAAGGGTTGCGGCCCCAGAATAAAATCGCTGCGGCCTTTGGCTCTTACGGCTGGAGCGGCGAGGCCATGAAAATTTTGAACAAAGAATTTGAAGAAATGAAGCTGGATATCATTGACCCCGGGGTAAAGGTGCAGTATGTACCGGATGAAGCAGATCTTGCCAAATGCTTTGACCTGGGCGTCAAACTGGCAAAGACCTTGAAAGAACGAATAGCAAAATAATTGTAGCTTATCAACCCAACGATAGATCATAGACTAACGGAGGACATAATGGGCAACGAATTTAATGCAGATGATATTTTTGAGATCGCAAAACAGATTGAAGTCAACGGCGCCAGATTTTACAGGGAAGCGGCAAACCGGGTAGATGAAGATGCTCACAAACAATTTCTAATAGGCCTTGCTGAAATGGAAGACAGCCATGAGCTGATCTTTGCCCAGATGCAAAACGATTTGAGTTCAAAAGAAAGCAAATCCATGGTCTTTGACCCTGAAGATGAAAATGCCCTTTATCTCAAGGCCCTGGCCGATACCCGGGTTTTTTCCGAAAAAGAGCAGCCTGAATCCAGCATGAAAGGCATTCTCACCTCAGCCATTGCCGCTGAAAAGGATTCAATTGCCTTTTATCTGGGCATGAAAGAGCTGGTCTCTGAAACCCAGGGCAGATCAAAGGTGGATGATATTATCAAAGAAGAGATGAGCCATATTAAGATGCTGGCAAACAAATTGATTGAATCCACCCCCTAACAAAACCTGAAAACAAAAACTCACTGCTGAATTCAGCAGTGAGTTTTTTTTATGCCTTTTTAAAGGTGCAAAGACTGCCTATGATTTCCACAAACCGTGAAGGTTGCAATAGGCCAAAGCATATGCTTTGTCTGAATCACATTTAAACGTCGCTTCAGGTGTGCTGGAAGGGGTCAGCATCTGACGCTGCACATAGGCGCCGTCACAAGAGACAAGTTCAATCCATTCAATCCAGTGATCCGGACCCATGGGATGAGCCACGCTGCCCACTTTAACCGTATAACCGCCCTCAATTTTTTCCACCACTGGAACATGTTTTTCCAGGGCAGCATCAACCGTGTTCTCCACCAGGCGGTCCATGGGTTTTCCACAGCAGGTGACCGGGGGCTTTTCGCCGTGAAGGACCTGAACGATATTTCCGCATTTTCCGCATTTATAAATTCCGAGTTGCTCAGCCATTAAAATGCTCCTTTCTTTTAGATTGATTTGAATAAAACATCCTTGAACTTAAAAAAAATGATTTACCGGACCTTTTTTTTATATGTTATCCATAAAAATTTTGCCAGGGATATTTGATGATTTCAAAATCTGGTCCATCCATTTCACAGAGGATTTCTTTTTGTCCTTGGTCACCTCTTTGAACATTGAGGCCATCTGAAAATACACTTCGTTTTTGGATTTGACAGCACCGTAAAAAGCCGTGTTTGCCTTTTCACACCTTTTTAACTTTTCCTGATATTCAAATGATTCGGCCATATCAATTCTCCTGGATTATGCTTTTTGAATTCCCAAATCAAAAGGGTCCCGGTGTTTACTTAAATTTTTATATTCCTTAATGTTTATCAGCAAAGTCCGTACCAGATCATACTTACCCCCCATGATTATTGGGTGCCCTGCAAAATCGGGGGTGGGCGCAATCAAAAGGTTAAAAACAAAGGAACAAATATGTCTCAGGACAAAGTGTCGCAACCTGTCCCAGAGGCAAAAGTGTTTCTACCTTTTTTATCGTAACAATTCTGGAATTCGCCAATTTTATCGAATGGTATATACCATTTTTAGTATCAGAATATTTGTTTGGAAATCAAGAAAAATTTATCTTTTTATGGACCAGATTTTTCTCAGCTCACCCATCTGGTCAATGAGAATATTCATGAACACCGCTTCGGTTTCAAGCATCTGCTCATCTTGCTTTTTCAGCCACTCAGAGAGCCAGGCAAACCTCAGGGCCAGAACATACTCAGGAAACCACCGCCATCCGGCCGCACTGATGACAGAGGTTTTTTGAAGATTTGATAAAAAACTCGTCACCATGGGCATGGCCAATCCCTGGGGATGCTCTATCCCGGCACATCCCACAAGGTTTGCCGCGTCATAGCAGTCAGGCTTTATGCCGATGAACTCCCAGTCGATCACAGCGTTTATCTGATGATTGTGCCAGATGACGTTCAACGGGTGAAAATCCCCGTGACAGAAGGCAAAATCCAGGTGGTCATGGGCATCCATAAACCCTTTTTCCAAAAAAGTCCGCATGGGCAGATATTGTTCTCTGACCTTTGGATGGTAAACTTTCATCTCCCTGAATAATGTGTAGATATACTCCTTGATGGAAAAACAAGAAAAAGAGTAGTGATCGGTGATCCCTTTGGAGGCCTTGCGCATGGAAATTAAAAAAGAGGCCATTTGCCGGCCAATATCACCCATCCCAAGCCATTGGGGGCGTTCAAGTCCGGAACTTTTTAAAAACCGGGTGAGCTGAAAGCAGTTTTCGCCAAAAAAGTCCAAAAAGGTATGGGATTTTGTTTTGCAGGGTGCCAATGCCCGAGTCAGTCCATGTTGGTTCAAATGGGCAAGGGTTTGGGCCACCCGCTGCCTGGCAGGATATTTTTCCCTGGCAAACTTTTCCAAAAGAAAAAACCCGCCAAGGTCATCCTCTAAAACAACTCTGGACAAAGAGCGCTCAGGACTGCCCTGGATTTCCAGCTCAGGACAAATCCGCTTGACCCGAATCCCCCATAACGACTGGATCCAGGGAAAAAACGATTTTTCATCCAATTCACAAAAGGCGTTCAACTGCCGCCACCATGGTTTCTTTTGCCCTGGCCCCCACCAGGGTCTGCCGTATCTTCTTGTTTTTGACCAAAAGCAGGGTGGGCACACTATTGATGCCGAACCTGGCCCCAATGCCTGGATTCTCATCCAGGTTCAGCCTAAAAATCCTGACCCGGCCGGCATAGTCTTGGGCCAGATCATCGAGAATCGGCGCCATGGAAAGGCAGTGCCCGCACCAGGGCGCCCAGCAGTCCACCAGCACAGGAAGATCAGCGTCCATGATCATGGTGTCAAAATCCGAATCCGTGACCCGAACTACTTTTCCAAAATCCTCTGTAACCAAAGGGGCTTTGCAGTGCCCGCACAGGGGGTGATCCTTGAGCCTTGCCGCAGGCACCCGGTTTTTTGCCCGGCATTTTGGGCATAAAAAAATAATGGGATCAGCCATGATCAACTCCTAAATCATTTCAGCCAGGGCCTTGCCGTAATTCTGGGCCGACTGGATCCCGCCCTCGACCCATCCTGCCTTGAGCATCAGCGGTCCTTCCGGGGTCATATTCATCTTATAAATATTTTCCATGGTGTCAAAAATTCTTCCGGCCGCTTCACCGCTCCACCCATAGGATCCAAAGGCACCGCCGGGCTTATCCTTTAATTGGGCCCGTTCTGCAATAAAGAGCAGCTGTTTTATTGAGGTGATCATTTCTCCGTGATAGGTGGGAGATCCAAAGGCATACCCCTCATACCCGTTTAAATCTTCTTCCGTTTTAATCTGGGAGACCCGTTTGACCAGGGCCTCGTGCCCTGACATTCGAATGCCTTCACCGATGAGATCTGCAATGTTTTTGGTTTCTTCGGTTCTTGTCCCGTAAACAATCAAAATTCGTCCCATGATTCCTCCTGATATTTCTTTTGTTGCCCACATTAATTGATAGGTTTGAAAAATGACATGGCCTATAAAAACCTTAAAATAAAATGCCCTTGTCCACTCCGGCAATATTTTTTGTTCCGGTCATAAACATGGCTTTTTTCAAGGTTTTGTGAATATGTTCCAGGTGAAGGGCAACCCCATAGGCACCGCCGCCAACGGCCGCACGGATGATGTCCCTGCCAAGGAGCACAACATCGGCACCCAGGGCAAGCATTTTAAGGACATCGTACCCGGTCCTGACCCCCCCGTCCACGGTCAAAATAAGATCCCGGCCCACCTGTTCACGGATCAGGGGCAAGACCTGTGCCGTTCCCGGGGTGGAGTCAAGCACCCTTCCTCCGTGATTGGAAACCCCCACAACCGAGACCCCTGCATCCTTGCACATCTGGGCTTCATCCGGCCGCATCACCCCTTTGGCAATAAAAGGCAAAGATGAAAACCGAACCAGCGCCTCAATATCCTTTGGGCTTTTTCTAAAAACCGGCTGGCCGTAACGGGCCATGATGGTGGAGCCTGCCCCGTCAAGGTCAACCCCCACAGCACGGCATCCCAAACCTTCCGCCCGTTCTATCAGCCCTTTGAGCACATCCTGGGACCGGGGTTTAAATATACTGATCCCGTATCCATCACAGAACGCCATGGCATCCAAGGCGGGATTGTCCTGGGGGGTGTAAAACCAGGTGTCCCCCCTCAAGGCGATGGTGCCGGCCTCTTTTGCCCCCATGAGAACCGCTTTACAAAAATCGGTCTCATCCAGGGCATCATTATATTTTTGCGCCCCGGCAGTGGATGCCGGCAGCACGGGAAATTTTAAATCCAACCCTAAAAACCGGGTTCGGGTATCCGGATCAAAATGATCCCCCACCACGGACATGTTGAATTGTACGGCTTCCAGGGCTGCAATGTTATTTCGAAAAGAAAGCCCCTTGCCCGCCCCGCCAAGGCCTATGGGCTTGCCATAGCTTTCCCGCTGACAAATCTTATCCATGGTGCCGTCACAGGAAGGATACACCGCACAAATGCCTTTCATCTTTTTACGGGCAAGATCCCTCACCGCTTCCAAACTGTCCGGCAAAGACTGCCGGTCAAAAATCATGCGGTGATCAGACTGACATTGGCTGCAGGTCTCGGGTTTTTCAGATGTATCATATTCTTTATGGCAGACAGAGCAATACCAGAGACTCATGAAGATTTCTCCTTTTATTTAGAATCAGGCCGATTGTAATCTTTTTTTATCCTAATATTTTAATACCCTGAATTCATCCTTAAACACAAGTCTGTAAATTTTCATTTTCCATATCCTGCGTTTCCTGTAAACCCGTTCAGGTTTCCCAAATATTATCCAGAAATATATTGCAAAAAACAGACCACCACTTTTGACCCAGTTTTATCTTGCCAAACCGGCATGAAACATGCAAAATGTTTAAATCGTGTGCATACGACCATCTTTTTTTTTATACCCTAAAAAGAGGGTCTACCATCCTTTATGGATACGGATTTACCGAATCAAAACCCTTAAGGAGATCATTCAATGGGCAATCAAAAGCCAAAACTATACGCCTTGAGTACCTGCAGCCACTGCAAATCAACAAAGAAACTGTTCAGCGACTGCGATGTGGAATATGATTACGTGGAAGTCGATGATCTGGAAGGTGAGGAAAGAAAAGCCATTCTGGCAGATATCAAAGAGTTGAATCCCAGATGTTCCTTCCCCACCATTAAAATAAATGAAACCGTGATTGTCGGATACAAAGAAAATGAAATCAGGGAGGCTCTGGGGATTGCAAATGAAAATTGAACAGCTCTATTCAGCATTGAAAAAATCACAGGAAGCCAAAGGCATTTTTTTTAACAAGGACAAGGACCTGGTCTTTGAACTTTTGGAATCGCTTTTGCTCAACAAAGAGAGATACGGATACATGGCATGTCCCTGCAGACTTGCCTGCGGCGACCGGGAACACGACAAGGACATTGTGTGTCCCTGCGTATACAGGGCGCCCGATCTTGAAGAATTCGGGGCCTGCTTTTGCGGACTCTATATTTCAACGGCCCTGAACAACAATGAAATAGAATCAAACTATGTTCCGGAAAGAAGACCCCCTGAAAAAATATTTTAATTTTTTAAGGAGACGGCCATGAATGACAATGAATGTATGAGTGTACTCAATACGGGATTACGGGGTGTGGATGTCGCAAGCTCGAAAATATGCGATGTTCAGGGCAAAGAAGGCAAGCTCATTTACAGGGGCTACCTCATTCAGGACCTGGCACAACGGGCAAGCTTTGAAGAGATCTGCTTTTTGCTGCTCTACGAACGGCTGCCCTCAAAAAAGGAACTGGATGATTTTTCAAAAAGCCTGGCAGATAAAAGACAAATCCCAGACAATATATTTGAGTTAATGTCCTCCCTTCCCCCTGGGACCAATCCCATGGATGTGCTTCAGATGGCAACCCCCATGCTCATCCAGAACGATCCCAATGCCGGACAAAAAGGAATGGAACACACCCTTTTCAGCGCGGAAAACCTCATCGCAGGCCTGGCGACCCTGACAGCTGCCTGGGAAAGAATCCGGAATAAAAAAGCGCCCGTTGCGCCGGACAAGAGCCTTTCCCATGCAGCCAACGTCCTCTATATGCTCAAGGGAGAAAAGCCCCATGCCGAAGCGGCCCGTTTTTTTGACACAGGTCTGGTGCTCCATGCAGAACACTCCTTTAACGCCTCCACCTTTACCGCCCGCCAGGTGGCATCAACCAAAGCCCATATTTATGCGGCCATTTCCGCGGCCATGGGCTCTCTGTCCGGAGCCCTTCACGGCGGGGCCAATGTCAGGGTGATGAAGATGCTCAAGGAGATCGGGTCTGAAGATAAAATTGAGGCCTATATCAACAATATCCTGGATTCAGGGGGCCTGATCATGGGGCTTGGCCATGCCGTTTACCAGACAGATGATCCCAGGGCCGTCATCCTGGCGCCCATGAGCAAAAGAATGGGCGAAATTTCAGGAGACACCACCTGGTATGAACTATCCCGGGCACTTGAAACCCGTGGCAAGGCAGCCTTTAAGGCACGTAAAAACAAAGATATTTACTGCAACGTGGATTTTTATTCTGCCTCTCTTTTCCACGCCATGGGCATTGCCACGGATTTGTTCACCCCCTTGTTTGCCCTGTCCAGGGTCAGCGGATGGACCGCCCATGTCATTGAAGAGCAATTTGCCATGGCAGCGCCCAAACCCTCTTTATACCGGCCGGGTGCCGCCTATGTCGGCGATTATTGCGGACCGGATGAGTGTGTATACAAGGAAATCGACAATCGGTAAAACTTCAAAATATCAATCAGTTAACCACAAGGATGGACCATGAAAAAATGGCAATGTTCGGTATGTAAATATATTCATGAAGGGGATACCCCGCCTGAAAAATGCCCGGTGTGCGGAGTACCTGCGAGCAAATTTGTTCTCTTGGAAGATAAAGAAACCCCACAAGAAGAGCCAAAGGCGTCTCAAAAACAAGAACCGGCCAAGTCAGAACCGGCCAAGATTGTTTCAGATCCCGAACCGGAAATCGAGCCTGAACCGATCCCACACACCCCCTATGAAAAACTCACCCACCTTATGGTCAAACACCACGCCCACCCAGTCTCGGTACACATGCCCAACGGGATCTTACCGGCAGCGGCGGCCCTGTTTGTCCTGGCATGGCTCTTTGATTACAACCTGTTTGTAAAGGCAGGATTCATCAACCTGGTCTTTGTGATTCTGGCCCTGCCCCTGGTCTTGTTTTCCGGAATTTTAGAATGGCAAAAAAAATATAACAGGGCATTGACCCCGATATTCAAAATTAAAATCCTGGCCGCCACGGTTACAACCACGACCTGTATCGTTTCCCTTGTCTGGTATCTTGTTGACCCGAATGTGACAGCGTCGCCCAAGGCCTGGGTGTTTATCCTGATCAACCTTATCATGCTTGGATCCGCCGGAGTTGCCGGCCATATTGGCGGAAAACTCGTATTTAAAGATTAGGCGAACGGTCGAATTAAAATCTTCCAAAATATGGCTTAAGATTTTTGATCGTATTCAAGGCGGGCGGCTGGGAGCGTATTAGAATATGTGCCCAGCCACCCAACAACAAAGATGATTAAAAAGACAAAACAGATGAGCGGTTTTATTCTGACCGGAAGTTTTGCAGGCAAGCACTTTCCAGCGTTACCCCTGGTCAGACCTGGACCACAAGTCCCACAGGACAATGGTCAGAGCCAAAAATATCATTATCGATAAAGGCCTCTTTAACCACCTTGTTGTCAATGAGATCCTGTGTGACAAAAAAATAATCAATCCGCCATCCGGCATTGTTTTTCCGGGCGGAAAACCTGTAAGACCACCACGAATATTTTACCGTTTCAGAATAAAAATGCCTAAAGGTATCCACATACCCCTGTTTGATCATTTGATCAAGCACATCCCGTTCTATCCTTAAAAACCCGGACCGCTTGGCATTGGGCTTGGGATTTTTTAGGTCAATCTCATTGTGGGCCGTATTAAAATCGCCGGTGATGATAAGGCTTTTGCCCTGATCCCTGAGTTCCTGGGCATAGCCCAGAAACCAATCGTAAAACCTAAGTTTATACTCAAGTCTTTCCTGACTCATCTGACCGTTGGGAAAATAAATATTAAAGAGGATAAACCGATCAAAATCCATCTGAATCACCCGGCCTTCCCCGTCAAATTCAGGCATGCCGAATTCGGTTTTTACAGCATTGGGAAGAATCTTTGAATAGGCAGCCACGCCCGAGTATCCCTTTTTAACACTTGAGTAGGCCCAATAATTTTCATAGGGCGGAAAATGGGTCATCGTCTCGGTGCGCTGGTCTTCTTGGAGTTTTGTCTCCTGAAGCATGAGAATATCGGGCGCCATGGCGTTTACAGATTCAAAAAAATCTTTTTTCAACACCGCGCGAAGCCCGTTGACATTCCACGACACGAGCCGAAGCTCTTTTGCATCACTCATAAACCCACCTGTTTTATTCATTGTATCCAAGGGCTGAAAATCAAAATCCCTTTCAAAAAATTAAAGGGGAATTGATTAAGACCAATTCCCCCTTTCAAACATCTTGCAACGCATGGGGACCGATCCCCGATCTTTATTTTTTTAACCGACCAGGGACCACCCCCTCATATTCCAGGTTATGAAATATTCGGGCTAACTGTCCTGGTCTGCCAGATAATCATCATACATGGTTTCAAGGGACAGCTTATGCTTTGACTCTTCTTGAACCAGGATCTGGAACACTTTTTTAGCATCTGCATTGTCGGTCTGATCCCCAAGGGAGGTGTAAAGTTTTACGGCCTTTTCTTCACGTTTCATGGCAATCTTGAGAATTTCAGGCATGGGCATGCCCTGTTCATATTGTTTTTCCACAAGATAATCACTGATCTTAAGATCAGTGACCTTTGTAAATTCATAGGCATCGATTTTGGCTTTGTTGCCGGAAATATCCAAAAGAAGGTCCACATGTTTCTGCTCTTCTTGTGAAAACCGCTCAAAGGTTTGTTTCAGGGAGTCACGGGTTGCCTCGGCTGCCAGCGAAGCATAAAAATCAACCGCCTCTTTTTCTCTGTCAATGGCAAAGCTCAGTATTTCATCAACTGATCCAAAATTCATTTTCGTCTACCTCCTATTGGTATGTTAATTTTATCTATCTGATACTCAGCTATATCATTACTAACCCCGATTACAATCTTAACTTCATTCACTCATGCATAAAAGCAAATTGTATACCAAATTTATTTGAAGATAAACACCCTAATTCCTAACTTCTGCTAATTTTTTATACCAAAGGCGAATATATACTGTCCAAAGCCTCTTTCACCGTCCTGTACCCAAATTTGAACCCTGATTTTTCAAGGGCAACCGGCAGGGCCTTCTGACTTTGAAGCAAAGAGGCGCCCAGCTCTCCTAAAAAAAATTTAACCATCATGGCCGGAGCCGGCATAAAGGCGGGGCGTTTCAAGGCGCTGCCCAGGGCATGTGCAAACGCCTTCTGCCTTGTAGCGACAGGCCCTGTAAAATTAAAAACGCCCTGGTGTTCTCCTGACAGCAAAAACAGAACCGCCTGGCACAGATCCTGGATATGAATCCATGGAAACCATTGACGTCCAGAGCCCAGAGGACCGCCCACAAAACATTTGAACGCTTTTCCCATCAGGTTCAGGGCACCGCCCCCTTGTCCCAGGACCACCCCAAACCGCATGACCAGGACCCTGGCTCCTTTTTGGGCAGCGCTTTGTGCACGGGCTTCCCAGTCCCGGCATACCATTGCCAGAAAATCTGTCCCGCACAAATCTGTCTCAGACAATGGGGTATCCCCCCTGTCTCCGTAATATCCTGCTGCAGATGCAGAAAAAAAGAGCCCTGACCAGGCATTGGGCAGCGCAGCCACAAGATTTTGGGTGGTTTTGACCCTGGAATCGTAGATGGCTTTTTTATATGCCCGGGTCCAGGGGTTGAATATATTTCTGCCCGCAAGGTTGATAATGACATCTGCCTCCTGGACCCTGTTCTGCCATGGCCCGGGCAACCCCGTGTCAGCCGATATCCAGGTGAATGCATCATAGATCTGTTCAAACGGATGGGCAGAGGAAGTCCCAAGCCCTATGACGGCATTGTTCTGGTCCAAGAGCACCTTGGCCAGATAACGACCCACAAAGCCCGAAGCCCCTGTAATCAGAATTGTTTTCATTGACAAGCCCTCCTGTATTAATTTTTAAAAGGATATCCCCACGATAAAAAAGCATCCCGTCTTAAAATTGCATTGTCAGGCCACACGGATTCAGATTTTTTAAGGCGGCCCATCCGGCCTAGGGAACTTGCTTGACACACCTTCCCCTGGTTCTGTGTCATCGGGGGTGTCTGGATTTGTCCAGTACATCCCTGACCATCTGCCCCAGCTCCGATTTCATGACAGGCTTCATTAGAAATCCGCCCACACCAATCCTTTGGGCATGGTCTTTATTAATTTTTTCACTAAATCCGGTACAAATAATTATGGGCATATCCGGTTTAATCGACAAGATTTTTTGGGTCAGCTGATCACCGGTCATCTTTGGCATTGTCATGTCTGAAATCACCAAGTCAAAAGCCTCTGGATCGGCTGTAAAGGTGTTTAATGCATCACAGCTGTCTGTTTTCATGGTTACCCGATACCCAAGCCTATACAGCATCTGCTGCTCAAGTTTTGCCACGGCCAGCTCATCATCCACCAGAAGAATGCTCTCTTTGCCTGTCGGTATCCCCATGGTTCGAGTTTCCTGAATGGCCTTAATTTTTGTCCCAATCAGGGGCAGATAAACGTTAAAGGTTGTCCCCTTGCCCAGTTCACTATAAACTTTAACCTCTCCTGAATGTTCTTTGATTATTCCATAGACAAGGGCAAGCCCAAGGCCTGTGCCCTTGCCCTGTTCTTTTGTTGTAAAATAGGGATCAAAAATCTTACTCATTATGCTTTGGGGCATACCAATGCCATTGTCAGATACCGACAACCTGATATATGGGCCTGATTTTAATTCGCTGTTGGACAAGTCGTTCTCTTGTAATATCACTTCTTTTAGCCCGATATCTATGATCCCATTTTGGCCTTCCACAGCATGGGCGGCGTTGGTGATAAGGTTCATGGTAATCTGGTGAATTTGAGTCGGATCTGCCATTACAAATCCACAATCGGGCTGAATACTTTTTTGAATCTCAATATTGCTTGGAATAGTTGACCAGCTGAGCGTTAAAACCTCTTTTAATATCTTTTGTATCTGCACTGAGGTCTTTTTATGTTCAGACTGCCTGCTGAAAACCAGAATCTGCTTGACAAGATCTCCGGCTCTTTTTGCCGCATTAAAAATTTCTTTGGCATTTTCATATTCAAGGCTTTCTTGGGGCAGGTCTTCAAGCAGAATTTCAGACATACCAAGGATAAGAACCAGCAGATTATTGAAATCATGGGCGATTCCACCGGCTAAATTTCCAATGGATTCCATCTTTTGAATTTTTGATAAATGCGCTTCAATCCGTTTTCGTTCTGAAATATCTTTGATAAATACAATGAAAAATTGTTCTTTAAACTGGTAACGAAAATTAATTTCCACATCGTACAGACGGCCGTCTTTTTTCCTGTGGACAGATTCAAAACGGTCAAACCCCTTTTTAACGCCGAACTGAATGTGCTTGTCCACTTCATCTGGCGCTTCACTATATTCAAGTTCCTGGATGTTCATTGCCAGCAATTCATCTTCTGAATACCCACTCATTTCAGAATAGGCCTGATTCACCTCTAAAAGTTTTCCCTCTAAATTCACTATCCAGAATCCGTCAATGGCGGTCAAAAGAATATTTCTATATTTTTGTTCGCTCTCTATGATTTTTTTTCTGCCAGTTTTCTTGCCGTAATATCCCGGGCAACGCCCAACACGCCTGTCATTTCACCGTCTGAATCATACATCGGCGTCTTGATGGTCTCCAACACTTCTTTATGACCGTCATCCGCATAAACAATTTCTTCTTCATTAAGGCTGGGTTTCCCGGCGGCCATGGCAATCTTGTCTTTTTCCCGGAAAAAATCTGCCTGTTTTTTTTCTACAAAATCGTAATCTGTTTCCCCGATAATCTCTTTTTCCCTTGCTCCCAAAAACCGCTCAAACCTCTTATTGCAGGCCGTGTAGACCCCATTGGGATCTTTGAGCCATACCAATTCGGGGATGGTATCCACGAGTATGCGCAAACGGTCTTTATTTACTTTTAAGGAGCGTTCTGCCCTTTTCCTTTCCCCCATTTCATGATTGATCTGTTCCAGCATAAAATTTATGGCTGAAACAACCATGGAAAGCTCATCATTTTTACCGCTTCCGGATTTGGTTGTTTTTAGTTCAAGGGGGGCCCCCATGGTTTCGATGGTCATATTTTCCGTATATCGGGCAATCTCATATAAATGCCGTCCGATCAGCATATAAAACAGATAAAAAATAAAGGCCGAAACCCAAAAAACCGTAACGGCCTGGATGACAAACAGGTGTAAAAACCGAACCCAATAGGGATCCCTGTAATCCGGCAGGGAAAAGTGGACCGTCAGCCATCCAAGACAAATCGTTTGATTGAGAAATGTATAGTCCAATGGGACTTCTCTTGAAACCTTATACTCCCCCTCTGGTTTACCTGCTGATAATTCGGGCTGATCCTCAAGGGCAAGCCTGATAAATCGGATATAGGGATTTTTGGCAAGCCCTTGAATTTGAAGTTCAAGCATTGAAATATTCGAAACCCAGCAAGCCTCCACAATCGGCTCAAGTGCAGTGTTTTCAAATTTTTGGATTTCCAGGTTCAGATTTTTGACCTCCTTTTTGCCCTCAAAAAAAAGATTTAAGGCGGTTGTCAAAAGAGAGATGAACAAGCTGAAAAAAAACAATTTAAAAAAAAACTGCCTTGCCAGCCTGCTTTTAGGGAGACTATACCCAGATTTAACCTGATTTTTCCTTTTCATGGAATATACGCTTCCAAAGAGTGACGCACGATTTCATCAAAGCTTCCATCTTCTTTCATTTGCCTGATGGCAGCGGCAACCTCGTGAACAAACACCTGATGCTTTTTG
The DNA here is from genome assembly GCA_028768545.1 of Desulfobacter sp. Classification (NCBI taxonomy): domain Bacteria; kingdom Pseudomonadati; phylum Thermodesulfobacteriota; class Desulfobacteria; order Desulfobacterales; family Desulfobacteraceae; genus Desulfobacter; species Desulfobacter sp. The sequence continues at coordinate 2,574,895 of CP054838.1, read as the reverse complement.
TTGAGATATAAAAACATTTGTCTTGATGCCAGAGGCGGCTCAACCGGGAAAACATGTTCAAAATTCATTTCGTGAATCACCCCATACCCTTCGTGGCGATTATATACGATCAGATCCACCCTTTCCTTGTCAAGATGGTTAAACAGCATTTGAGGCGTGTCGACTTTGACAACATGCCTTGCGATAACATTTTCCTCCAAAATTTTCCACCCGGTAATAATGGCCACGGAATAGGGTTTTAAACTCTCCCACTGACGGGGTAATGAAATCTTTTTATTTTTGGTAAAGGCGATAAAATCAAATGAGCATATGGTTTCAGGCACTTTGACAAGATTTGGATACAATTGATTCATGCCGTCTGTCCTTACCAAATCTCCGTCGATTATTCCTTTGTTGGCATTTAACAACGATCTTTCCGAAGGCAGCGGAATGATCTGGACCTCTTTTTTCAAACGGGAAAATGCGTTTTTAACAATCAAATCAAGCATCCCGGTCTGGTCCTTGGCCGAAAGGGGCAAAACAGAATCACTTCCGATTACAAATTGATCTTGTCCTGCCATAAGGGTTTGGGCCTGGGACAAAACAAATACCAGGATTAAAAACAGACTAAAATTAACCCTCATATGCCCCTTCCCCATGTTCGTGATTAAAGCGAAAACCCAACCGACTGCTAAATTAAATTATAAAAAGATACTAATTAAGATCTGATAAAAATGCAAATTGATATCCGTTTGTGTTTCGTATCGGTCTTAGCAGCCCTGACATCTGATGGCGTTTAAAACATACAAATTTTCAGTGCAAACTATTTTCTTGCATTCAGGCCAGGGTCGGGAAAATCGCCATTTTTTTTTATTCTCCGGTCTTGTGAAAAGGAAATTTAACAGGGCATAAAATTGACTGTTGCAATTTTTGACAGAGGATGTTTAATCTCCAGTGCTCTTGATTTTCAGCCCATGAGTTCAGAATATGACTGCATACCATATATTGGGGACGGTGATGAGAATAAAAGGCGACAGTTTATTAGTGAAAAAGAATTTATTTGTGCATGAAAGACGAATTTGATACGTTGAGGATTCTATAAGATTCGGGAATAGAATGTTGTTTGAATTTGAGATTCATAGTTGATGTGAACATTTCAAAACATGCGAGGTAATGACTTTATGAAGGACGGTTACGAAACGTATCGAAACAGATCCATAATAGCGTTGGTTGTAGGCATCACGCTAATTGTTTTTTTAGAGATAAATAATATAAAGATTGGCTCCGCTGAGGCTAGTTCAATGATTGGTGTTCTGATTTTTTTAGGGCCGTCTGCTATTTTGGGAACAATTGCAAAAAGGAAGAAAAAGGATGACGCTTGGGAATTATACGAAAGTGACGATTCAATTAATGAAGATCCTACCTTGAATAATGTTAAATGTTCCGATTGCCATAAAATGATAAATATTTATGTTACGAGTTGCAAACATTACGGTCGCAAATTCACACAGGACGAGAGAGTGATACGAGTTGAAGAGTATAAAAAAATTTATAATTAATGTATGATTCATATGTATTCTTTTTAGTTTTCAGCGTTCTATTCCCATTACTAATTTGATTTCAGTAAATTTCAAAGAAATAGAAGTCCCCACAACCTGGCTATCTAGGGAATGTTCAGAATTCTGTGTCACGGTTTCGGTTCCCGGATCTGCCTCAGCGCCAGCGGAAGTAAAAGTCAGGTCCGAGAATGGGCCTTCAATCAGCCACGTCGGAGGAGTTGACTTTTGCTGGAGTGGAGTTCCTGGAACCATCTTTTCCATCTGTAAATAAATCCCTATCAAATTCCCAGCTCTTTATCCAGCCGGCCTTCAAAGAAAATTGCCAACTGGGAAATTGTCAGTGACCAATTTTGAATCGGCATTGTCCATTTTTTACTGGCGTTCTGGATCCCCATGTAAAGCAGCTTTAACAGGCTGTCCTGGTTCGGGAATGATCCCTTTGTTTTGGTCAGTTTTCGAAACTGTCGATGCACAGCCTCAATGGTATTTGTGGTGTATATTATCCGTCGAATCTCTTCTGGATATTTAAAGAAATGACTGAGGCGTTCCCAGTTGTTCCGCCAGGATTTTATCACAATCGGGTATTTGTCATTCCATTTATTTTCCAAGATATCCAGTTCTTCTTCGGCCAGATCCTTATTGACCGCTTTATAAACACGTTTTAGATCTGCCATAAATTCCTTTTTATTTTTGGAACCAACGTATTTCAATGAATTTCGGATCTGGTGGACTACGCAGAGTTGAACTTCTGTGTCCGGGAATATGGTCTCAATGGCCTCGGGAAAACCTTTTAGACCATCAACACAGGCAATCAGGATATCTTTTACCCCTCGGTTTGAAAGGTCTGTTAACACCTGCAGCCAGAAGTTCGCACCCTCATTCTCGGATATGTACAGCCCAAGAACCTCTTTGCGGCCCTCGATATTCACCCCAAGAATTGTGTAAACGGCTTTGCTGCCGACCTTTCCGTTTTCTCGTACTTTATAATGTATGGCATCAAGCCATACGATTGGGTACACATTTTCCAACGGCCTGGCCTGCCATTCTTTGACGGTATGGATGATTTTATCGGTAATGGTGCTCAGAGTGGCATTTGAAATCTCAAGTCCATAGATTTCCTGTAAATGGGAAGCCATATCATTATAACTCATGCCCAGGCCGTAAAGGGCTATTATCTTTCTTTCAATTTCATCGCTGAGCGTTGTCTGATGTTTTTTGACGATCTGTGGAGAGAAGGTTCCGGCCCTGTCACGCGGGGTTTTTAGCTCAAATTTACCATCCAGGGATTTAATGGTCTTTTTGCTTTTTCCATTACGGCGGTTGGCAGAAACTTCCTGCCCGAGATGGGACTCCAACTCTCCTTCAAGAGCAGCTTCAGCAAGATTTTTGATTAATGATGTAAGGACGCCGCCCTTACCTGTGAAGGGTTTACCTTCCTGGATGCCTTTAAGGGCTTTTTGAAAATCAAATTCGGTGTTTTCTTCGGTCACGTCAGTTCTCCTTATTTAGCTGAGTATATCAGCTTTCATTCAACTGACACAGAATTTTGAACGCCCTCTTTTTATGTTTTTTGCAATCCTGGGGGTAATTGGGCAAATCAAAAAAAATGATTTCAATGGGCCGATTTAAACCTGTTTTTATCAAGTCCCAGTTTTTTCATCTTTCCGTATAATCCTCTGGGGTGAATTCCGGCAATTTTTGCGGCCTCGCCGACTTTTCCCCGGGTTTGATCAAGGATCATTTCAAGGTATCTTTTTTCAACATGGTTGAGCACCTGTTCTCTAACCTGGGCAAGGGTTTTGCCTTTCCAGGCGCTTATATCCAAATCATTGGTATTGAGCAATTCAGGCAGAGTGGAAATGTTTTCCTGGAAGGTGCGGGGAAGATTGGTAATGGAAATAAGGTCGGACCGGCATAAAAGGATAGCCCGCTCAATGACATTCATCAATTCTCTAATATTGCCGGGCCAGGGGTATTGGCAAAGGGCTTCCATGGTCTCTCGTGAGAACCCATTGATCTCACGGCCAATTTTTATATTGTACATATCTAAAAATTGATTGGCAAGGACAGGAATGTCTTGTTTACGTTTTCTCAAAGGGGGAATGGTCAGGGTAATCACACCCAGCCGATAATAAAGATCCTGACGAAAATTTCCCTTTTGGATCTCTTTTTCCAAATCCTTGTTGGTGGCGGCAATAACCCTGACATCTACCCATACGGGGGTTTCGCCCCCCACTGGGGTAAATTCAAGGTCCTGGAGAACCCGAAGCAGTTTGGACTGCATCTGAAGGGACATTTCACCGATTTCATCTAAAAAGATAGTGCCGCCGTGGGCAAGCTCAAACGCTCCCCTCCGGGAACGGACCGCACCGGTAAAGGCGCCTTGCTCATGGCCAAACAATTCGCTTTCCATGAGTTGTTCAGGTATGGCCGCCATATTGATGGGGATAAACGGGCCCGGAGATCTGTGACTTTCAGTGTGAATGGACTTGGACAAATGTTCTTTGCCCACCCCGGTTTCACCCAGAAGCAAAAGGCTGGAATCGCTGTTAACAACCTGATGGACCTCCTCAAGGAATCGCTGCATATCTTCAGAATTTGAGATAAAATCATTCAGCCTGGGTTTGATCCTGCCCCGCTGATCAAAACGGTCAACTAAATAAAATTGCCGTCTGGACTCCAGGGTGCTTTCAATGGCCTCCATGAGGCTGTCCAGGGAAATCCCGGTATACAAGACAACATCAGCCCCGGACCCCAAAAGATTTGCATGTTTCTCCGAGGACTCACGGTCATCAAGGATAATGGTGGTGGGTTTTTCAGGCAGGGTGTTGAGCAGGGTCACGCTGGATTCAATGGGCCGGGGAATCAGGGATTTACTCACCACAAAAACATCCCCGCAGCTGCGGACCAGTTCCTGCCACTGGGTTTTATTTTTGCCGAACATTTTTAATTGCACATCAAAATCGGATAATCTTTTTTCAAGATCTTTTTGAAGATTTTTTCCTTTGACAGCGCAGACGACTCTGATGAGCATATTGACCTTCCTATAATCAGTAAAATTTTACCATGTTACCCCTTTGAGTTGAATTATCATACCTGAAAACCGGGCAAAATCCAAGAAAACAAAAAATTCCCCGTTGATAAAAGGTTCTAAACCGCCGATTTTAATTCTTACACCTTAAATTTAGGCTAAATCATACCGATTATGCCCAAACCGGACAAATATTACTTAAAAAATCACCTTCACGCAACAACAACCCTTTAAATAACCATTTGTTTTAACAGGATATATTTCTTTTTTTAAAAAAATATTATCGGTGGCATGACAAATGCTAAAGGAAAAGAAAAAACAACATTTGGAAATCATCTAATGGCAGATATATTAAAACCTTTTTTGGCACTGTATACAGCAACCTTACTCCTGGCAATGGGATTGGGTTTACTGGCAACATTCTTGAGCGTTAAATTAACCCTGGGCGGAGTTTCACTCCAAACAACAGGGATAATTTTAACGGCTTTTTTCCTCGGGTCAGCTGTGGGATCCCTTTATTGCAGCCGTCTGATCAAAGGCATTGGCCACATTCGATCTTTTAGTGCCTTTGCCGCCCTTGCCACTGCCACGGTCATGCTCCACGCCTGCACGGTATCCGCCCTGGCATGGGTGGTCTTGCGGTTTATTACAGGAGTCGCCACCATTGGATTGCTCATGGTCATTGAAAGCTGGCTAAATGAAAACGCTCACCCCCGGACACGGGGACGGGTGTTTTCTATGTACATGGTCATATTCTATATGGGCAGCGGGGCAGGCCAGCAGCTGATTAATCTGGGCAATGTGGGGGATCAAACCTTGTTTTTTGTTGTGGGTCTGTTGCTGGTATCTTGTATTGTACCCGTTGCAATGACCCGCCCCCCCCCCCATCCTGTTTTACCGGAAGTGTTGCCTGTGGGACTCAAAACCATTATGAAGCGGGCGCCTTTGGGGATAATCGGATGCCTGTTTGCAGGTCTGGCAACCAGCGTTTTTTTTACCATGGGGCCTGTCTTTTGCACCCAACTGGGGTTCAGTGTTTCCCAATTATCCGGTTTTATGACGGTGACATTATTGGGCGGACTTGTATTTCAGTGGCCTGTGGGCACAATTTCAGATCGATATGACCGATCCCTTGTAATTCCGGTGTTAGCAGGATTATTTGCCGTGATCAGCTGCTTGATGATTGTGGCGGTCCAGAGTTCGTTTGGCCTATTTATGGCCGCATCCCTTGCTTTTGGCGGGCTTATGTTCAGCATCTATCCTGTGGCTGTGGCAAGATCCCATGATATGTTTGAGCCCAAGGATGTTGTAAATGTGAGCTCCGCACTTTTATTGTTTTTTGGTATAGGCTCTGTGATCGGTCCTGTGATCTCATCTTCATGCATGGCAGTGTCGGGCAGCCCCCATGGCTTTTTTGTTTATTTTTCAGCAGCCAGCCTCATTTTTGCAGTTGTTTCCTTTGGCTTGAGGCAAAGGGAAATTGCCCAGATCATCCCGGTGGAAACGCAGGTGGATTTTATGATTTTAAATCACACCTCGCAAATTGCGTTGCAAACAAATTCATGTTTGGAAAATGATAAGACTGAATCCGAATCCATAAAGGATACCCTGTATTCCCAAAACCATGTCTGAAAAAACATGCCGGAGTTGAACTGTTTGCCCCCTATCAACACGGCAATTATCTTAAGGCTGGATTTGGATTTTCCAAATGATCTTCCTGATCCCAGAATTATGCCGGGACCCAACAGGATATCATTTTTTCAGACTGCCGATATAGGTTTTTCCGGTCTGAATATAATAGGTATCCTCTGCAATATTGGTAATATGGTCCCCAATACGCTCCAGGCAGCGGCCCATGAAGATTAAACAGGTGCAGGCGTCCACCAGGCAGGAATCCGTTTGCATCCTTGCCCTTAGATCCGTCATCAAACGGGCAAATTTACGGTCCACCTGGTCATCCCGGTGCCAGATCTCAATGGCAAAAGCCAGATCTCGGTCCAGAAAGGATTGAACCGCATCATTGATCATTTTCCGACAGATCCCTCCCATCGCCTGGATAAGGTCAACAGGCGGTTTTACCACTGGATCACAATTTTCCAGTTCGATCACCCTTTGGGCAATATTGGCAGCATAGTCGCCGATACGCTCAAGTTCGGATCCCGTGCGCATGGTTGCCAGAAGGTATCTTAAATCCACAGCCAAAGGGGTTCTTTTGGCCAGCAGCCTTACCCCGTTTTCTTCCACACGCCGGTACAGGTCATTGAGGTTTTCATCTTCTTTGATCACCTGGCCAGCCAGGCCTGCATCCCTGGTTTCAAGGGATTCAAGCGCCTTTGACAACTGCCGGTCACAACAGGCTCCCATGGCAGATATCTGGCGGTTCAATACGTCTATTTCATCGTCATAGGATTTTACAATATGCGCGTCCATTGGATCTCCCTGCCCGGTGATCAACCGAACCGTCCGGTAATATAATCTTCAGTCAACTGGTGAAGGGGGTTTAAAAATATCTGGTCCGTAGGTCCGATTTCTATGAGATCTCCGAGATGGAAATAGGCCGTCCGCTGGGAAACCCGGGATGCCTGCTGCATGGAATGGGTCACAATGGCAATGGTGTACTCTTGTTTAAGTTCATCAATAAGGTCTTCTATAATGGCCGTGGCAATGGGATCCAGTGCGGAACAGGGTTCATCCATAAGAATAACTTCCGGATTCACCGCAATGGTCCTTGCAATGCACAATCGCTGCTGCTGGCCGCCGGAAAGTCCGGTCCCCGGCTGATCCAGCCGGTCTTTGACCTCATTCCACAGGCCTGCCCGCTTTAAAGAGCCTTCCACCAGTTCGTCGGTCTCATCCCGGTTCTGAACCAGGCCATGAATTTTAGGACCATAGGAGATATTATCATAAATGGATTTCGGAAAAGGGTTGGGTTTTTGAAACACCATGCCCACCTGTGCCCGCAGCGGGACCACGTCCACATCCCTGTCATAGATATTTTTCCCTTCCATGGTGATCTCCCCTTTGACCTGGCAGCCTTCAATGGTATCATTCATCCGGTTAAGACAGCGCAAAAAGGTAGATTTTCCGCACCCGGACGGACCGATCATGGCAATGACCTCGTTCTGTCCGATATCCAGACTAATATTGTTAATGGCCTTTTTCTCTCCAAAATTGTAGTAGACATCCAAATTCCGGCAGCTCATCCTGGGATTGTCAACCCTCATCTCTCCTACCGTGGTCCGCCTGTCCCTGGCAACCCGCTGCCGTTTATCTGTTGAAAAAATGGCTGTTGATCTTTTTTCCTGTCCCATAGTCACCTTTGTTTTCCTGGCTCCAGTCATTTGCATCCCCGTGTTGGTACAAATTCAAAAAATAAACACCCGGGCCGGATAAAGGCATTTGGCCCGGGTGTAAGAGATTGTTAGAAATCGTCCAGAGTCAAGGGTTTATAGCAATGCCGATAATTATTTATACATCCTGATAATTTCATCAATCGTTTCGTTTTCATTGTATTCACGGATGGTTTTTAGGGCCGCAAAATCGTGTTCAATCGGATTGAGATCCGGTGAATACGGGGGCAAAAACAAAAGAGCTGCACCAGTTCTTTCTATCAAATATTTGGTTTCTTCGCCCTTGTGGAAGGATGCGTTATCCATCACAACGACATGATTATCGTTCAGATGTGGACTCAACTGGTGTTCGATCCAAGCATTAAAGATATCCGCATTGCATGTTCCCTGAAACAAAAATGGTTCTTCAAAACTATATTCGATGCGGGCAGCAATCAAAGACGTTCGAGGGTGCTTTGTTCCTGCAATCAAACCATGAACACGCTGCCCTTTGAGAGCATATCCATAGCGACGGGTTGTATAAGGCGAAAAGCCGCTTTCATCAACATAAACAAACGTTTTGCAACGACGTACATAACGTTCACGAAGACGAAGATATGCCTTTCTTTTGCTGTCGCTTCGCTCCCTGTATCCCGTCAAAGGGCGTTCAAAATTCTGTGTCAGTTGAATGAAAGCTGATATACTCAGCTAAATAAGGAGAACTGACATGACCGAAGAAAACACCGAATTTGATTTTCAAAAAGCCCTTAAAGGCATCCAGGAAGGTAAACCCTTCACAGGTAAGGGCGGCGTCCTTACATCATTAATCAAAAATCTTGCTGAAGCTGTTCTTGAAGGAGAGTTGGAGTCCCATCTCGGGCAGGAAGTTTCTGCCAACCGCCGTAATGGAAAAAGCAAAAAGACCATTAAATCCCTGGATGGTAAATTTGAGCTGGAAACCCCGCGTGACAGGGCCGGAACCTTCTCTCCACAGATCGTCAAAAAACATCAGACAACGCTCAGCGATGAAATTGAAAGAAAGATAATAGCCCTTTACGGCCTGGGCATGAGTTATAATGATATGGCTTCCCATTTACAGGAAATCTATGGACTTGAGATTTCAAATGCCACTCTGAGCACCATTACCGATAAAATCATCCATACCGTCAAAGAATGGCAGGCCAGGCCGTTGGAAAATGTGTACCCAATCATATGGCTTGATGCCATACATTATAAAGTACGAGAAAACGGAAAGGTCGGCAGCAAAGCCGTTTACACAATTCTTGGGGTGAATATCGAGGGCCGCAAAGAGGTTCTTGGGCTGTACATATCCGAGAATGAGGGTGCGAACTTCTGGCTGCAGGTGTTAACAGACCTTTCAAACCGAGGGGTAAAAGATATCCTGATTGCCTGTGTTGATGGTCTAAAAGGTTTACCCGAGGCCATTGAGACCATATTCCCGGACACAGAAGTTCAACTCTGCGTAGTCCACCAGATCCGAAATTCATTGAAATACGTTGGTTCCAAAAATAAAAAGGAATTTATGGCAGATCTAAAACGTGTTTATAAAGCGGTCAATAAGGATCTGGCCGAAGAAGAACTGGATATCTTGGAAAATAAATGGAATGACAAATACCCGATTGTGATAAAATCCTGGCGGAACAACTGGGAACGCCTCAGTCATTTCTTTAAATATCCAGAAGAGATTCGACGGATAATATACACCACAAATACCATTGAGGCTGTGCATCGACAGTTTCGAAAACTGACCAAAACAAAGGGATCATTCCCGAACCAGGACAGCCTGTTAAAGCTGCTTTACATGGGGATCCAGAACGCCAGTAAAAAATGGACAATGCCGATTCAAAATTGGTCACTGACAATTTCCCAGTTGGCAATTTTCTTTGAAGGCCGGCTGGATAAAGAGCTGGGAATTTGATAGGGATTTATTTACAGATGGAAAAGATGGTTCCAGGAACTCCGCTCCAGCAAAAGTCAACTCCTCCGACGTGGCTGATTGAAGGCCCATTCTCGGACCTGACTTTTACTTCCGCTGGCGCTGAGGCAGATCCGGGAACCGAAACCGTGACACAGAATTCTGAACATTCCCTCCCGTCATCTTTTTTTTCGAGTGATTCCGAGTTGTTTCATATTATACCAGATACAGGCACGGGATACTCCGAAATGCTGCGCCCTTTCCGATTGTGTCATGTCATCATTTGTCTCCACATGGAGGCGCAAAGCTTCCAGATCCAAACTTCGTGGTCCTTTTGGACCGGGTTTCTTGTATGACAAACCATCTTCGGCAGACGTCCAGTTGTGAACACTTCCACGGGATACATTAAACTGACTGGCAGCTTCCGTCTTGCTTCCTCCATTTTCTACAAAATCTATAACGCGTTTGCGTAAATCTGATGAATATCTCATGGGGAAAATATAAGTTGTATAAATCCTTGTTCAAGTAATTGTTTGCTCTGCTATAAGATCTTTAACATTTTTCCGGAACAATTTTCTCTCACCCGCAGGCATGGGGATAAGCCCCTTGTCCGTGAGATATCCTTCATCCCCCCAGGCCTTTTCGCTGGTAAACTCGGCAAGGTATTCCTTCATGCCGGCAATGGTGGTGGCGTGGGCTTTTTTCACGTAGAAAAACAGGGGGCGGGAAACCGGGTAGGACCCATCGGCAATGGCTTCAAAGGTCGGCTGAACACCGTCAATGAAAGATCCTTGAATTTTGTCACCATTCTGGTCCAGAAAGGAAAACCCAAAAATCCCCAGGGCCTCTTTGTTGGCCTCAAGTTTCTGAACGATGAGATTATCGTTTTCACCGGCTTCGATATAGGCCCCGTCTTCACGTATGGTATGGCAAAGGGATTTATAGGCTTTTTTGTCTTTTTTCTTCAAGGCTTTGATCCAGTTAAACTTCTTTGCCCCCCCCTTCCATGGCAAGCTCTACAAAGGCATCCCGGGTGCCGGATGTGGGCGGAGGACCTAAAACTTCAATTTTAATGGCCGGAAGAGAAGGGTTAACATCCTTCCAGGTTTTGTTGGGGTTGGGCACAAGTTTGCCGGCCGTATCCCCCACAGGGATTTCCTTGGCCAGGGCCAGAAAAAGGTCTTTCCGGGTCAATTTCATGGAAACCCCTTTTTTGGAGTTGGCCACCACGATCCCGTCATAACCGATTTTCACTTCAACGATCTCTTTCACACCGTTGTTCATGGCTTTTTCAAGTTCGCTTTTTTTGATCCGCCGGGAGGAGTTGGTGATGTCAGGATGCTGAATGCCGACCCCTGCACCAAAGAGTTTGTGTCCTCCGCCGGATCCGGTGGATTCGATTTTCGGGGTTTTAAAAGAGGTGGTTTTCCCAAACTGTTCTGCAACCACCGTTGCAAAGGGATAGACCGTTGAAGATCCCACAATTGAAATATAGTCTCTTGAATTACCCGCATTTGCAGTTGAAAAGCCGAGGGTGACCACGATGGCCAGAAAACTTAATTTCACTAAAAATTTGTTCATGCCTTACTCCTTAATATCAAAGGGTTAAATTCACTGGGTTAAAAAAACTACCATCTTCTTTCAAATTTTTTTCTCAGAAAAACCGCCACCCCGTTCATGATCACCAGAAAAATCAGCAGGACCATGATGGCAGCAGAGGTTCTCTCCAAAAAAGCTCTTTCAGGGCTGTCCGCCCATAAAAAAATCTGTACCGGCAGTACGGTTGATGGATCGGTAAACCCGCCGGGAATATCAACAATAAAGGCCACCATGCCGATCATCAGCAAAGGGGCAGTCTCTCCCAAGGCCTGGGCCATGCCGATAATGGTGCCTGTGAGCATCCCGGGCAGGGCCAGGGGCAGGACATGGTGGGAGACCATCTGGGTTTTTGAGGCGCCTATGCCCAGAGCGGCTTCCCGGATGGACGGGGGAACCGATTTCAAGGCGGCACGGCTGGCAATGATAATGGTGGGCAGGGTCATCAATGTAAGTACAAGCCCGCCCACCAGGGGGGCGGATCTGGGCAGTTCGAAAAAGTTAAGAAACAGGGCAAGCCCGAGAAGACCGAACACAATGGAAGGTACGGCTGCCAGGTTATTGATATTTACCTCAATCACATCGGTCCACCAGGTTGTTGGGGCAAACTCTTCAAGATAGACAGCAGCAGCCACCCCAATGGGAAAGGAAAGGGCCAAGGTGACCAAAAGGGTATAAAAAGAACCGGTGGCCGCCCCCAGAATTCCGGCAAGTTCAGGCTCTCTGGAGTCGCCTGCCAAAAAAAAGGTGGTGTTGAACTTTTTTTTGATCCGGCCTTGTTCAATGAGAGCATCCACCCAGGCCACCTGGATGTCATTCATTCGTCTTTCTGCCTGGGGCAAATCACGATTGATATGCCCTTTCATGAGCATGTCCACATCATCATCTGCCGGCACCCATATCTTTATTTTATTTCCGATTTCATGACGGTTTTTCGCCACAAACTCCTGAAGAAGATAGGATGCCCCTGTGGAGACAAGATTGTAAAGCTTACGCTTGTCCCGTCTGGAGTTAACTTCAGGAAAACCTGTCTTCAGAGAATTTCTCACAAGCCCGAGATAATTGGCTGAGTTTAGGTTCTCCTTGTCAATTTCCAAAGGATCCAGAAAGATTTCAAGCTCAATGGATGTCTGCAAAAATGCCGTGTATCCGTTGGCAAAGATACTGACAAAAAGGATGGCAAGAAAGGTCAGGCTCAGCAGAATGGCTCCAAGTCCGCAGCGCCGGAACCGCCGCTCTTTTGCATACCGTTTTGCAAGTCCTTGGTTCACAATATCCATGGTCCTTGTTTTTCTACTGGGCCAAGGAGTGGCAGGGCCTTGGGATGTACCTGGATTATTCATATTGCTCCCTGTATTTGCGGACCACCACAAGGGCGATCACGTTCAGGATCAGCGTAACCATAAAAAGCATGAGCCCCAGGGCAAATGCCGCCAGGGTCTTGGGACTGTCAAATTCCTGGTCCCCCACCAGCAAGGTCACAATCTGGACCGTAACCGTGGTCACGGTTTTAAGGGGGTTGAGTGTCAGGTTGGCAGAGAGGCCTGCGGCCATAACCACAATCATGATTTCGCCAATGGCCCTGGACACGGCCAAAAGCACCCCGCCCACTATACCGGGAAGGGCGGCCGGAAGGACCACCCGGATAATGGTTTCAGACCGGGTGGATCCAAGGCCGTATGCCCCGTCCCTCAGAGACTGGGGAACGGCGTTGATCACATCATCTGACAGGGAAGAAACAAAGGGAATGATCATGATCCCCATGACAAGGCCTGCGGCCAGGGCACTTTCAGAAGAGACGGCCAAGCCCAGGGAACTGCCGGCATTCCTGATGGCCGGGGCAACCACAAGGCCGGCAAAAAAACCGTAAACCACTGTGGGGATGCCTGCCAGAATTTCAAGGAGAGGCTTGGCAATATTTCTGAACCCTTTGCCGGCATATTCAGAAAGATAAATGGCTGACATCAGCCCGATGGGCACGGCCACACACATGGCAATGGCAGAGATCAAAAGGGTACCCATGAACACCGGAATGGCGCCGAATGCGCCGGAAGATCCGACCTGATCGGCCCGGATGGCCATCTGGGGGCTCCACTCAAGGCCCAGTAAAAATTCATTCAAAGGAATGACTTTAAAAAACCGGACAGCCTCGTACAAAACAGAGAAGACAATCCCGATGGTGGTAAAAACCGCCAGAATGGAACAGGCAATCAATACAATTTTGATCATGGCCTCCACATGATTTCTGGCCCTTAATGCCGGGGAAATCCGAGTCCATACCCAGAGGATGCCGGCAATGGCCAGACTCACCACCAAAACACTGACAGCGGCATGACTTGTGGCCCTCAGAGTCTGATAATGGTCAGCCGTCGCCCGGATGGCTGGGCTGATCGTGCCTCCCACAATATTACCGTTCACCAGATTCCGGATATCATTCACAATGAGGTTGAGCCTGTCCGGGGGCAGCCCCTGAATCTCTTGGTCAAGATCCAAGATCATGATGTGGGTGATGACACTGGATTCAAATCCAAGCCAGAAGACAAACACAATCATGGCCGGCAGGGCACACCAGAGTGCTGTCAATGCCCCGTAATAGGTCGGCCTTGAATGGAGCACTTTAGGCCCTCCGGCCTTGGAACAAAGACCAAAGGCTTTTCTCCGGCCCAGATAAAAACCGGTCAGAGTCAGCAGAGCCAAGGTAAACAGCAAATGTGTCGGGGACATGAAAAATCCTTAAATCGTTAAAATCATCTGTTTGTTTGAAAGGAAAATACGCCTGTTTTATTAGATATTGTTTAATCTAATGTTAGCAGACAATTAGAGAGGTGTGATTCCGGACCAATTTCCCGGCCAGGTCTCAAAAAAAGACAGGGGTACCCCATGAAGACATGGATATAAAACGAAAAGAATGATCTGTGCACCCGGGGTAAATTCTGTTTTTTTAAAATAGAGTTGACTGGAAAAATGATGATCTGATGACCGGGCAGGTTAAGAAAATAGTCAGTGATGTCCGGTTAGGTTTTTGCTTGCTCAATAATTTTTTGATCTTTGACAATATTGTCCCTGTTTGAACTATGAGAGCCCTGCTCCTCGCAGCCAAACAGGTCATTTAGAATGGCGGTTCGCAGCTGCCGAACTCTTTTGATCGTGACCTTTTCATTAAACTGTTTTTGGCAATGGATTGCCAGTAACAGGTAAGTGATAAGGCCGCCAAGAATCTGAACCATAAGGCCGTATTCACTGCGGGCAATGAGATGATATACCTTCAGATGTTCTTTCCACCATTTGAAAAAATCCTCAATGGTCCACCGGAGTTTATAAATTGTTGCTATTTGTTCCGCTGTTAAATCATGCCTGTCAGTTGCCACATAGTATTTGACGCCAGCAATTTTATAGCCAACAACCCGAACAGGCCTTTTCGTCTGGTTTTGATTCGGAGTACCAAGTTTAACCAGTGCATCATAAAAAATGTAGCTGTCGGAAGGGGTCTCGTGGTTATCAATAATTGTTCTTGTTGTCCTGGTTTTTATACGGCAGACAAAATGTTTGCCTTGCTCCTGAAGCAGGTCAAATTCTTTATGGGATTGATATCCACGATCCATAACACCTGTTTGCCCCTTGGAAAGTATTTTGGGAACAAAAGTGCGTTCAGCGCCGTTGCCTTCAGTCAAAAAGATTTTGTTTGGGATTCCGTGATTAATGTCAAATCCGCAATGTACTTTGGCTTTTTTACTTCCTTTTCTGTAGTTCGCCCAGTGCATTGAAAGGACTGCATTTATGAGACTACCGTCAATGGAAACCAACTCTCCTAACTCGGCGTGTTCACCCGGATGACACTCAAGAGCCTGTTTATAAAGATCCTCAAAGATAAATTGCAGTTGTTCGAGTCCCCTGTGATTGATGGCTTCACAGAAACTACTACGGCTGATACCACCGTCTGGCGCAATATTTTCTTTAGCAAAAACATTCTCCTTGAGATCCTGAATTAAATGTCGGGCAGACTTGTGCTCCTGAAGATGGAAATAAACCAAAGCATTTATCTGGTCTTCGAATGTCATTTTTAAAGGGCGGTCTCCTCGAGATTGTAATTCCGGTGCTTTTGAAAGTGACTTTATCAGAGGGCACCTGAAATTGTCAAAGTTCAGGGACCGTAGTTGTTTTTTAGGGACTGAGATGTGCGTCATTTGAGCTCCTTGAGTTAAATTTTCAAGGCGCACAAAAATTTTTACGCACATTTGTCAACACAAAACCGACTGTTTTTTCAATGATTTTAGATGCTTTTTATATGCAACAACCTAACCGGACACTACTGGAAAATAGTGGAACTAAATAAAAATGTGTCCCCCTGGTTTTGGGGAACACAATCTTGCCCTGGCAACCGCAAAACGTATGCCAGGCTGCAGTGACCGGAGGGCTAAGGCTCACGGTCGAATTAAAATCTTCCAAAATATGGCTTAAGATTTTTAATCGTATTCAAACCAGATGGCTGGGAGCCTTAGTTGTCCTAGTCTTTTTTATCTTTCAGTTTTTGAATCAGGGTTGCAAAAGAGTCCCGCTCGAGG
The DNA here is from genome assembly GCA_028768545.1 of Desulfobacter sp. Classification (NCBI taxonomy): domain Bacteria; kingdom Pseudomonadati; phylum Thermodesulfobacteriota; class Desulfobacteria; order Desulfobacterales; family Desulfobacteraceae; genus Desulfobacter; species Desulfobacter sp. Next base: position 2,558,903 of record CP054838.1, on the reverse strand, counting down.
ATATCTCCGAACTGGGACCGATAGTTGCTGACCATGCTCACCCCTTCAATGATCATATCGTAAACCATCCAGGGTGCCGTCCCACTCTTGTACATCATGTAATCAATGGGGATCTCAACGGTCTCGGTCACAATTTTGGTATTGATCTTGGCATATTGCCTTTGTTTTTTCTTCTTGATCCGTTCTTTGAGAAAGACCACATCTTCATCTGTATAGGATTCAATCTTTCCCATATAGGAATCTTCGACCAGGGTGGTAAACAGGGCTGTAAACGCCTCCATTTCGGCTTCGGTTTTGCCCTTCACATACTTGCCCAGGCTCCGTTCGGACATCTTGCGATAATCAAAGCGCTGGCGTGCAATCTGGCGAAGTATCTCCCTTCTGGCCTCTTTTTTATCTTCAGCCTTTAACTCAGGATCCCTTAACACGTCCAGAATCTGATCAATGCTGAGTTTGAGCTGATCTGTTGGAGAATCTGCATATGCCGTTCCCGTGCACACAAGCGCCATGGCCAGAATACCGAAAAAAAATAATTTGTTAAAACCTTCCATTTACAATTTCATCCCTTTTTGCCCAAACCGGCCAACGCATGATCTATACTCTTTTCAATGGAAAAGATATGGGTAAGCTTGGTCAGACTCAAAGCATTGAAAACCGTTTTGCCAAGCCCTGTCAATATAAACTTTCGATCCTCTTTGGTACTCCATTGCAGCCCTTCCACAAGGGTGGCAATACCGGAGCTGTCCATAAAGCGGACCCCGCTCAAATCTACGATAATCGCATCTGTTTCAGGTGAATACCAGGGCAAAAGGGTATCCCTCAAATTTGGGGAGGTGAACATGTCAATCTCTCCTTCCACAAACACCAGGGCAATGCCGTCATCAAATTTATAGTTAATATTAAATCCCATAATTCAACTACTTTTCAAAAATATACTTGCTGACAAGTTCTTCCAGGCTGATGGCCGATTCCGTGTCCATGAGTTCCCCCTTGTCCTCCACAAAATCCTCTGATCCGCCCGGGGAGAGCTTGACAAACTTGTCGCCGATCATCCCTTTGGTTCGGATGGAGGCAATGGTATCATCGGAAATCTGGGTGCCCTTGGTGATCTCCATTGCAACCAGGGCATTGTTTTCCTCCAGTGTAATGGTTTTTACCTTGCCCACGGGAACCCCTGCGATCTCGACCGATGCACCGGGCTCAAGCCCTTCAATGGACCCGAACAGGGCCTTGATGGTATAGGTGTTTGACCCGAACAATTCAACCGCGCCCAGGTTCACCGAAAGATAGACCAGGCAGGCCATGCCCATGACCATGAAAAGGCCCACAGAAATTTCTGTTTTTTTTGAATACATGATCTTTAATTTAAATCCTATAGCAATAAAGATGTCAAGATATAATCCACTATCAATATGGACAGGGACGAAAGCACCACCGCCCTTGTTGTGGAATGGCTGACCCCTTCTGTTGTGACCTGGGCCGTGTATCCCATAAAGGCACAGATCCAGGCAATGAGCAGGCCGAAACTCAAGGATTTGACCACCCCTCCCCAGATGTCTGTATAGGTGACAGCAGAAACCATTTTGCCAAAATACGCCCCTTCATTAACGCCCAAAAGCTTTACCCCCACAAGGTAACCGCCAAAGATGCCCACCACATCAAAAAAGGCCGTGAGCAAAGGCAAAGAGATGATCCCTGCCAGAATTTTGGGGCTTACCACGTATTTTAAAGGATCAATGGCCATCATTTCCAGGGCGGGAAACTGGTCTGTAATTTTCATGATTCCAATTTCTGCGGCCATGGCAGACCCAGCCCGCCCCGTAACCATCAGGGCACAGAGCACTGGCCCAAGTTCCCGGATGATGGACAGGGCCACGGCCGACCCCAAAAGGGCTTGTGCCCCGAACTGGGTCAGGGTGTGATACCCCTGAAGTCCCAGCACCATGCCTGTAAACAATCCGGTCACAAATACAATGAGGATCGATTTTGAGCCGATAAACTCAATCTCCTTGACCAGACGGTTCAGCCTGAACAGGGGCACAAAGGCCTGGGCCAGGGCAAGGCAGAAAAATATCCCGGACCGCCCCAAAACCTGAATCCTGGTCAGGGTTAACCTACCGATAGCCGCAGGGATCTCAAGGCTTGACATGACTTTTCCTTCTTAAAAGGGAATGTTCAGAATTCTGTGTCACGGTTTCGGTTCCCGGATCTGCCTCAGCGCCAGCGGAAGTAAAAGTCAGGTCCGAGAATGGGCCTTCAATCAGCCACGTCGGAGGAGTTGACTTTTGCTGGAGTGGAGTTCCTGGAACCATCTTTTCCATCTGTAAATAAATCCCTATCAAATTCCCAGCTCTTTATCCAGCCGGCCTTCAAAGAAAATTGCCAACTGGGAAATTGTCAGTGACCAATTTTGAATCGGCATTGTCCATTTTTTACTGGCGTTCTGGATCCCCATGTAAAGCAGCTTTAACAGGCTGTTCTGGTTCGGGAATGATCCCTTTGTTTTGGTCAGTTTTCGAAACTGTCGATGCACAGCCTCAATGGTATTTGTGGTGTATATTATCCGTCGAATCTCTTCTGGATATTTAAAGAAATGACTGAGGCGTTCCCAGTTGTTCCGCCAGGATTTTATCACAATCGGGTATTTGTCATTCCATTTATTTTCCAAGATATCCAGTTCTTCTTCGGCCAGATCCTTATTGACCGCTTTATAAACACGTTTTAGATCTGCCATAAATTCCTTTTTATTTTTGGAACCAACGTATTTCAATGAATTTCGGATCTGGTGGACTACGCAGAGTTGAACTTCTGTGTCCGGGAATATGGTCTCAATGGCCTCGGGAAAACCTTTCAGACCATCAACACAGGCAATCAGGATATCTTTTACCCCTCGGTTTGAAAGGTCTGTTAACACCTGCAGCCAGAAGTTCGCACCCTCATTCTCGGATATGTACAGCCCAAGAACCTCTTTGCGGCCCTCGATATTCACCCCAAGAATTGTGTAAACGGCTTTGCTGCCGACCTTTCCGTTTTCTCGTACTTTATAATGTATGGCATCAAGCCATACGATTGGGTACACATTTTCCAACGGCCTGGCCTGCCATTCTTTGACGGTATGGATGATTTTATCGGTAATGGTGCTCAGAGTGGCATTTGAAATCTCAAGTCCATAGATTTCCTGTAAATGGGAAGCCATATCATTATAACTCATGCCCAGGCCGTAAAGGGCTATTATCTTTCTTTCAATTTCATCGCTGAGCGTTGTCTGATGTTTTTTGACGATCTGTGGAGAGAAGGTTCCGGCCCTGTCACGCGGGGTTTCCAGCTCAAATTTACCATCCAGGAATTTAATGGTCTTTTTGCTTTTTCCATTACGGCGGTTGGCAGAAACTTCCTGCCCGAGATGGGACTCCAACTCTCCTTCAAGAGCAGCTTCAGCAAGATTTTTGATTAATGATGTAAGGACGCCGCCCTTACCTGTAAAGGGTTTACCTTCCTGGATGCCTTTAAGGGCTTTTTGAAAATCAAATTCGGTGTTTTCTTCGGTCATGTCAGTTCTCCTTATTTAGCTGAGTATATCAGCTTTCATTCAACTGACACAGAATTTTGAACGCCCTCTCTTAAAATATCGTCCAGGTAATTTTGCTTGGTCCGGGCAAAAGGAATGGGGCCTTCGGGCCGGCCATGGATAAACTGCACCACCCTGGGATCTGTGGAGTGGCGGATCTGGTCCACACTTCCCTCGGCAATGATCTTGCCATAATACAGAATAATAATATGGTCGGCAATCCTGAAACAGGATTCAATATCATGGGAGACGACAACAGAGGTAATGTCCAGCTTTCGGTTCAAATCCTTGATCAATTTATCAATCACCCCTGTTGATATGGTATCCAGACCTGAGGTGGGTTCATCATAAAAAATAACTTTGGGATCCATGACAATGGCCCGGGCCAGCCCCACCCTTTTCATCATGCCCCCGGAAAGCTGTGAGGGCATAAGATCTTCAGTTCCCCTCAGCCCCACCATCTCAAGCTTCATGGTGACAATGGTCTTGATCACACTCTGTGCAATCTTGGTATGCTCCTGCAAAGGAAAGGCAATATTTTCAAAAATAGTCAGATCATTGAACAGGGCAGATCCCTGGAACAGCATGCCCATTTTCCTGCGTTTTTCATAGAGCTTGGATTTACCGGCCGTTGTCAGGTCAAGGCCGTCAAAAAGGATATGGCCGCTATCCGGGCGTTCCAGGCCGGTCACCTGGCGAAGCAGGGTGCTCTTGCCGGATCCTGAGCCGCCCAGGATCACGGTGACCTTCTTTTTCTCAAACCGGCAGTTCAGGTGATTGGATGCCTTTAAGCTGCCGTATTTTTTCACAAGATCTTTTACAATGATCATTGATTTCACTTACAATTGGGGTTGATCATCTTAGATACCCCAAGCATCCGGGCCTGTCAACGATAATCCATGATTGACAAAGGCATGCTGGATTTATATACAAGCCTTAAGGAAGGTAAAAAAATCATGGGCGCGCATCATGTGTTTTCACCATGATTCAAACAAGAAGCCGTCTTTATCGGCAAGGGTAAACACCATGGCTGAACAGACCATTGAACTGTCCATTCCCTCCCATCCCAGGTTTCTTCAACTGGTCAGGGGGATGATGAAAAAAGTCACCGCCATCCTATCCATTGAACGAGAACAGGCAGACTATATCATCCTTGCGGTGGACGAGGCCTGTTCAAATATCATCAGGCATTCCTATAAGAATGATCACTCCCAGAAAATTGATTTTTTAATCTGTTTGAAAAAAAGCCGGCTTGATATTTCCATTATGGACAATGGAAAACCGTTTGAGTTCACAGAACTGCCTTGCCGTGACCCCGAAGAAATTCACCCGGGCGGACTGGGCATTTACATTATCCGCAGGGTCATGGACCAGGTCAATTACCACAGATCGAAAAAGGGCCAGAACATCATTCAGATGGTCAAAGCCCTCAATCCGACACCCGCCCCTTTGTCGTAAAAAAAGGCGGGGTATACAATGGTTTATTTATTTTTCAGAGCAGACTCGATAACTTGGAAATCAAAGGGATCGGACAAATTTTTGGCGCCTGAAGCCGAAGGCGGGTCTTGGGGTTTATGACCGGAACCGGTAAACCCGAGAAGCCTTTTGTCGCTATATTCAATGCGGTAATTGGGGCGGATCCCCTTGCCTGTTGTCCCGAAAAAGACCTTGGATTGAGCATCTCCTCCCATATTGGCAAACACTTTTCTCAAAAAAGGTGCGGACAACTGGCCCACCCGTTCTTCATCCCAGACAACCATGGGTTTGGCTGTTCCGGCAGACCTGCGGGTGGAGGTCTTTTTGGTTTTAAGCTTGGCAATCTTACTGGCAAGAATACTGATTTTCATGCCAAGATTTTTAACAGACCGTTCCTGGATCTCTCCTTCAGCCTGGGGCCGGAGGGTATCTAACACCCCGCTGACCTCTTCAAAACCGGTCTTGGATTCTTCCACGGCTTTGTCTTCAATCAGCTGGTCTACATTTTCACACATCCGGTTGATGGCCTGTCTGGACTCTCGAAATTTGTTGGGCTCCATTTTGCCTCCTCTTCCTATCATTCATGCTCGTTCTTAAACCACCGATCAGATGAGACATATATTCTTCTTACCCACACAGCGGGGTAAATCAGTCATCACTAATATCCAGTCATCTAAACACTGCGGTTAAATATCCTTAATCATTCCAAGAATCCTACACCTCCTGACATCATAATTCAAGGATTAGAAAAAAATTGGGTCAAAACCTTGGCCCAGACCCAAAATCCCAAACGGCTACAACACGGGGGGATGGCCGAATTGATAAAGATACGAGCCCCAAACCTGTGCCCGGCAAAATTCAGGTTTACTAAACCAAAATTTATATTTATATTCTGGCCATGAAATTTTATGCAGTCGCAAAAGGACGGAAAACAGGTATTTTCACCTCATGGCCAGAGGCGGAGCAACAGGTCAAAGGGGTGGCAGAGGCCAAATATAAAAGCTTTAAAAACAGACAAGATGCAGAACAATTCTTGAAAAAGCCTCATTACGGTCCTTCAAAACAATCTAAAAAAAAACCGGCCAGTGCAGGCCCATTCTCTTACCCTGAAAACACCATCGTGGTATACACGGACGGCGGTGCCATTGGCAATCCCGGCCCGGGCGGGTACGGGGTGGTCTTTAAAGAGGGTAAACAATTGTCCGGCGGGTTTAACCTGACCACCAACAACCGGATGGAACTTATGGGGGTCATAGCAGCCCTTGAATCCCTACAGGGAGAAACCCGGCCCATTGTGCTTCATTCAGATTCAAGGTATGTGCTCAACGGCATCACCAAAGGCTGGGCAAAAGCATGGAAAAAACGCGGATGGAAAAAATCCGACGGCACCCCTGCCCTGAATCCTGATCTCTGGGCAAGGCTGTTGGCGCTTTTACCGGGGCTTGAAATCTCCTTTAAATGGGTTAAAGGCCATGCCGGAGATCCCTTGAACGAGGCCTGTGACCAATTGGCCAATTCCACGGCCAGACAAAAAAAACTGGGGGATGACAAGGCCTATCTGAACACTATTTCTTCCTTAAACTCAGCTTTAAAGGGGTAAAAAATGAAACTCACGGTTTGCGAACTCACCCATAACTGGACAATGGATACACAAGAGCAGGACGGACTGTTCTCCCATTTAAACAAGAACAAAAGCGATTTTCTCCTCTTGCCTGAAATGCCTTTTTACAAATGGCTTGCAGGCTCACAAGCGGTGGATTCCAAGGCATGGGAAAAGGCCGTTCAATCCCATGCCCAATGGATTGATCAACTCAGCAGCTTTAATGTGCCCGTCATTGCCGGGACCCGGCCTGTGATCAAAAACAATCGTTTCCATAATGAAGGATTTGTCTGGACAAAGGCCGCAGGTGCCATGGGAATCCATGAAAAATACTACCTGCCCGATGAACCCGGGTTTTGGGAAGCCACTTGGTACCAAAGAGGGGACGGGGTATTTGAAATCGGGAAAGTCAACAATATTGCCATTGGCTTTCTCATCTGCACTGAACTCTGGTTCAACGCCAGGGCAAGGGAATACGGCAAGGCCGGCATGGATATCCTTCTCTGCCCCAGGGCCACACCCAAAAGCAGCTCATCTACCTGGGTGGCCGGAGGACAGGCAGCGGCAAACGTTTCCGGGGCCTTTTGTGTTTCCTCCAATTTTAAGGGGCCCAACATCCCGGGAATGGATTTCGGGGGCACCGCCTGGATTGTGGAGCCTGAAGAAGGTGAAATTTTGGGTACCACCACTGAAGCAGCCCCCTTTTTGACCCTGAAGATTGACCTGGACGAGGCCAAGAGCGCCAAGCAGAGCTATCCAAGATATGTAAAAGACTGATTTGCTGCAAACCAATTTTTATTAAACGCCGGGGCTGACCATTCGCAGTAAAGTCACTAAGGTTTCACGGTCTGACGCCTTGCAGCCAAAGCAAAATCGATTCGCGAAGTATGCGGGCTGACACTCAAAGGATTGGCCCCGGCTATTTTTTCTCCTTCCTGAGCGGCCCAAAGGCCTTGAAAAAACTCAATTGATTCACCCGTTCTTTGAAACTGCATATTTTTTAATTTTCCCTTGATTATTTGGTGGTTACAACACACTGAATATTAATTACCAATTGATAATTTTTGTTTTCACAAAAATTAATTTTCCACTACTCGGGAGGAAATATGTCTGGATTCAAAAAAACAATGATCGGTCTTTTCGCCCTGATAATCATTGGTGTTGCCGCAGGCGCAGCTTTTATTCATTCCATTGCAACAAGAGCCCTGCCCCAATACCAGGGACAGATTCAATTGCCCGGCCTGGAAAACCAGGTCAAGGTCTTTCGGGATAAGTACGGGGTGCCCCATATCATTGCTCAAAATGAATCAGACCTTTACTTTGCCGTGGGGTTTACCATGGCCCAGGACCGGCTCTGGCAGATGGATCTTCTAAGGCGGGTCACCCAAGGCCGCCTGTCTGAGATCTTCGGCAAAGATCTTGTGGATGTGGACCTTTTGATGCGGGCCTTAAGAATTCCAGACAAATCAAGGCAAATTTTGGCCAAAATCTCCCCTGAAATGCGCCTGGCACTTGACCAGTTTTCAAAGGGAATGAATCATTATATGCTCACCCATCAAAACCGCCTGCCCCCGGAATTTGCCATCCTGGGATATGCGCCAGAGCCCTGGAAACCAGAATACAGTGTAAACCTGGTCGGGTATATGTCCTGGGATTTGACCCTGCCCAATTCAACGGAAATGGTTCTCCATAAAATCAAAAAAAAACTGGGCCCAAAAAAATTTAACGCCTTGCTGCCCGATATTTTATCCCAAACCCCTGCCATTTACGACAATTTCAATCTTAATCAGAGCGAGCTTGGCCTGAAACAAACCCTTTTTGATCAGCAGCGCATCCTTGAAGATTACGGGGTAGCCGTATTCAAAGGCTCAAACAACTGGGCTGCGGCAGGTCAAAAAACGATCACAGGCAAGCCGTTATTTGCCAATGACATGCACCTTGGGTTAAACGCCCCGGGCCTGTGGTATCAAATGCACCAGATGGTTAAAGGCAAACTCAATGTCACAGGGGTGGTCCTGCCGGGCCAGCCCTTTGTCATCTGCGGCCACAACGAGGACATTGCCTGGGGCATGACCAATGTCATGGTGGATGACATGGATTTTTACCAGGAACGAATCAACCCGGACAACCCGGACAACCCGGATCAATATGAGTTTAACAAAGAATTTAAAAATTTTACCATCAAAAAAGAAATTATAAAAATCAAAGGAGATAAACAGGTCACCCAAGAGATCCGGTTCACCCACAGGGGCCCTGTGATCTCAAAATTCAAAAAGATTGAAGACCAGACCATTTCCATGAAATGGCTGGGAAATGAATTTTCCAATGAACTGCGAACCATTTACCTTTTGAACCGGGCCAAAAACTGGGAGGATTTTAAAATTGCGGCAAAAAGCTTTAAGGCGGTGAGTCAGAATATCAATTATGCCGATGTGAATGGAAATATCGGCCTGTACTGCAGTGCAGGCGTGCCCATCAGGAAAAAAGGCAACGGCCTTTTTGTCTATCCCGGGTGGACAGACGAGTATGACTGGGACGGCCTGGTTCCCTTTGAAGACTTGCCCCACTCGTACAATCCCGCCTCAGGCACGGTCTCTTCGGCCAACAATAAAACCGCTCCCAATACCTATCCTCACTATATCAGCCATTGGTTTGCCCTCAACTACCGGATTGACCAGATCAGGGAGATGCTGTCTGAAAAAGAAACACTCTCCATCCAGGATTTCAAACGCATGCATGGGGATTTTAAGTCTAAACTGGTTGAAGAGTTCAAACCCCTTATTCTGGAAACCCTGTCCAACCAGGACAACTTAAATACGCGCCAGAAAACAGGACTGGATCTTTTAAAAAACTGGAACGGGGTCATGGACAAAGAAAGCCCCGGGGCGGCCCTGTTTGAAGTTTTTTATCTTCATCTGGTCAAAAACCTGCTCCATGACGATCTATGGGACACGCTTTATCAAGAATATGCGGCAAGTTCAATCCTTCACCGATACCTGACCCGAAACATCATCCTTTCAGGCGGATCAAGTTTGAGTGATAATCAGCTGACCTTGGAAAAAAATAGAGGGCGTTCAAAATTCTGTGTCAGTTGAATGAAAGCTGATATACTCAGCTAAATAAGGAGAATTGACATGACCGAAGAAAACACCGAATTTGATTTTCAAAAAGCCCTTAAAGGCATCCAGGAAGGTAAACCCTTTACAGGTAAGGGCGGCGTCCTTACATCATTAATCAAAAATCTTGCTGAAGCTGCTCTTGAAGGAGAGTTGGAGTCCCATCTCGGGCAGGAAGTTTCTGCCAACCGCCGTAATGGAAAAAGCAAAAAGACCATTAAATCCCTGGATGGTAAATTTGAGCTGGAAACCCCGCGTGACAGGGCCGGAACCTTCTCTCCACAGATCGTCAAAAAACATCAGACAACGCTCAGCGATGAAATTGAAAGAAAGATAATAGCCCTTTACGGCCTGGGCATGAGTTATAATGATATGGCTTCCCATTTACAGGAAATCTATGGACTTGAGATTTCAAATGCCACTCTGAGCACCATTACCGATAAAATCATCCATACCGTCAAAGAATGGCAGGCCAGGCCGTTGGAAAATGTGTACCCAATCGTATGGCTTGATGCCATACATTATAAAGTACGAGAAAACGGAAAGGTCGGCAGCAAAGCCGTTTACACAATTCTTGGGGTGAATATCGAGGGCCGCAAAGAGGTTCTTGGGCTGTACATATCCGAGAATGAGGGTGCGAACTTCTGGCTGCAGGTGTTAACAGACCTTTCAAACCGAGGGGTAAAAGATATCCTGATTGCCTGTGTTGATGGTCTGAAAGGTTTTCCCGAGGCCATTGAGACCATATTCCCGGACACAGAAGTTCAACTCTGCGTAGTCCACCAGATCCGAAATTCATTGAAATACGTTGGTTCCAAAAATAAAAAGGAATTTATGGCAGATCTAAAACGTGTTTATAAAGCGGTTAATAAGGATCTGGCCGAAGAAGAACTGGATATTTTGGAAAACAAATGGAATGACAAATACCCGATTGTGATAAAATCCTGGCGGAACAACTGGGAGCGCCTCAGTCATTTCTTTAAATATCCAGAAGAGATCCGACGGATAATATACACCACAAATACCATTGAGGCTGTGCATCGACAGTTTCGAAAACTGACCAAAACAAAGGGATCGTTTCCTAACCAGGACAGCCTGTTAAAGCTGCTTTACATGGGGATCCAGAACGCCAGTAAGAAATGGACAATGCCGGTTCAAAACTGGTCACTGACAATTTCCCAGTTGGCAATTTTCTTTGAAGGCCGGCTGGATAAAGAGCTGGGAATTTGATAGGGATTTATTTACAGATGGAAAAGATGGTTCCAGGAACTCCGCTCCAGCAAAAGCCAACTCCTCCGACGTGGCAGATTGAAGGCCCATTCTCGGACCTGGCTTTTACTTCCGCTGGCGCCGAGACAGATCCGGGAACCGAAACCGTGACACAGAATTCTGAACATTCCCGCCCTTTGAGAGCATATCCATAGCGACGGGTTGTATAAGGCGAAAAGCCGCTTTCATCAACATAAACAAACGTTTTGCAACGACGTACATAACGTTCACGAAGACGAAGATATGCCTTTCTTTTGCTGTCGCTTCGCTCCCTGTATCCCGTCATCTTTTTTTTCGAGTGATTCCGAGTTGTTTCATATTATACCAGATACAGGCACGGGATACTCCGAAATGCTGCGCCCTTTCCGATTGTGTCATGTCATCATTTGTCTCCACATGGAGGCGCAAAGCTTCCAGATCCAAACTTCGTGGTCCTTTTGGACCGGGTTTCTTGTATGACAAACCATCTTCGGCAGACGTCCAGTTGTGAACACTTCCACGGGATACATTAAACTGACTGGCAGCTTCCGTCTTGCTTCCTCCATTTTCTACAAAATCTATAACGCGTTTGCGTAAATCTGATGAATATCTCATGGGGAAAATATAAGTTGTATAAATCCTTGTTCAAGTAATTGTTTGCTCTGCTATAAGATTCTTTTTAGGTATCTTGGCCTCGAGAAATCCCCGGCCATATGCAAGGTTGATTTTTTCCATGATAAACAACTCCAGTTTCCCGTAATAGTTAATATTACTTCTGTATTATGCATAATGTATCATGTATACATTTGTCAAATACATTATTCTTTTAAATGTTTTGTTTTTTGAAAAAAACAATGATTTGGGACTGATTTTTTTTTGCCAAGACCCTTTAGGGACGGGGAAATGTAGAATAGTTTTGATTTTCCGAATTCAAGATAAGTTGATGACTATAATGGATGAAAAGCCATTGGGTCTATTCCGCATATTTCACGAATATAGTTCCCTCAATTTGTCAGTTTTTGACCTTCAGGTTATGAAATATTCAGGCGATCCTCTGATAAAAAGGACAGCACCTTATGGTCCGTCCTTTTTATCAGAGCTTAGAACAATAAAGATGGGGTTAAAAAGATTTAATCGTCCATATTGGGCAAATTTGCCAGAATTTCTTCTTTGGCAAGGGTGAGGTGATTTTCGCAGGCCAGGATTGCAGCGGCTCTGTCGGAATTGATCAGGCCGTCAATAATTTGAATATGCTCGTCAATTGAGTCATAAAATCTTTTCGGCCTGGAAAGCGCGATCACCCTGAACGGGCTGATCATCAAAGAGACCTTGTCAAGCGCTTCTTTGATAACCTTATTGCCGGAAGTTGCAATCAGATATTCATGGAATTTAACATCAACTTCAAGGTATTCTTTGAGTTGATTGATATTTGAATGTTCAAGGAAAGCGGCCTTGAATTCATTGAGTTTTTTTATAATTGAGTCATCAAGTAAATTTGCAATTTTATCAACTGCATATTTTTCAACAATGACCCTGAACTCATAGGATTCAATAATATCCCTGTTAGAGAATCGTCTCACACAGACACTTTTATTGGGTATGCTCTTGAGAAGGCCTTTGCCTAAAAGCGTATTGATTGCATTTCTGACAGGTGAGCGGCTTACATTGAGTTCTTCGGCAATTTGAAGTTCAAGTATCCGCTCGCCCGGTTTGAGAGTGCCGTTGATTATATTTTCTTTGAGAACCGTATACACCTGGTCTTTGATCGTCGAGATAATTTTTACATTTTTAATAGCCATGAAATTAAGGGTAATCAAAAAAAACATGGGGGTCAAGGGCAAAGGATGAGGCAAACCGCCCGCATCTGAGGGGGGACGCGTATTTTATTTGCCTGATCCCTTTTTATAATCAAAGTTCAAAGGGCATTGATCATTGATGCAGTTGGGGCACCCTGTGAATCCAAGATGGATAATCCAGAAAAGTGTGAGAATGCCCAAGTATCCCATGCCGGTGATGATCATTTGATCCCTGATAATGATGAAGATGGGAAGACAAAATCTTATGACATAGGCAATGACTGCCCAGAGTAGACTTTGGATGCCGAACCCGGCCCGGCCCGGCCTGAAAAAATGTTGAACACAGCTTCCTTCCAAAGGTATGGGACAGCTTTTTCCGTAGTAAATACAATTTTTGCAGGTCCCGGCATAGATCACACCGTATGAGAGAAACCAGAATAGAAGATAGACGGCCATGCCGGTAATCTGCAGTTTTGAACTGATCCAAAGGCCCCAGAAAAATAAAAGGATTACCAAAAAAAGGATCGGCAATTTTGTTTTAAAACCAAATTGGGACACATAATTTTTACGCCTGCCTGTCATCATGGTTGCGGCTCCTTATCATATCCTCCAGGATTTTTCGGGATGAATATCGGGGGACAAAGCCAAGTTTTGCCTTTGCCTTTTCAGGGCTTGCAATAAAGGGATGCCGGGCATAATCAAGGTAGCCGCGATTGACTTCAACGCCCGGGATTCGCAGATGCCACAGCAGGTCAACCACAGGATACAAAATCGCTGCAGGGATACTGATCAGTCTTGTTTTTGCCATGGCAGCGATCTCTTTAACCGTGAGCACCCCCTGTCCAACGATGTTAAAGGCCCCGGGCAATCTTTTTTCAACCGCCATGAGGCAGGCCCGGACAAAATCCGTTTCATGGACAAACTGAACTTTAGGATTGCTGTTCCGGATATTTACGGTCAGGGGCCTGAGCAGCATTCTGGAGACATAGTTTTCTGCTGTGGGGCCAAAGACCGTGCACGGCCTTAAAGTGGTGATGATCATGTTTGGATGGGTTTTGGCAAATGCCTGGATCATTTTATCCACTAAGGCTTTATTGTATTCATAGGGAAAACTTGGATTTCCTTTCAGGGGGGCTTTTTCTTTGAGCGGTTCTTGCTTATTGGGATGTGCACCATAGGCCAGGGTGGAGCTGACAGCGATGAGATGTCTGACTCCGGCGTCATAGGATTTTTCAAGGACATTGAGGGTGCCGTTATAGTCAATGTCGTGCATAATTTTTAAATTGTGGATGGGCTTTACCACAAAGGCCAGATGAATCACCGTATCAATTTGATTTTTGGCAAGGATTTTATCCAGGCTGTGATCACGAATGTCCATTTTTAAAAAAGAGGTGGGTTTCGTTTGGGGGGAGGGCGGCGCAATATCCATTCCCACAACGGTGCCCACCCCTTTTTTTTTCTCGAGCGCTTCCATGAGCTTACTGCCTAAATATCCGGAACTGCCGGTGACCAAAATATTCTGCACTCTTTTTCCCATAGAGATACCCTTAAGTCAGATCCACCAGGTTTTCAATTTTATCAATTGCCGCTGAAACAGGGTTCTGGATATCCATTTTAATTTCTATGGCCTGGTTTGGGCAAATACTTACACAACGGCCGCATCCCCGGCAGGTGTCGTCGATTGCGGCATGCCCCTCCTCAAGATGGATGGCATCGACAAAACAAATTTCTTTTGTGCATTTGCCGCAGCCGACACAAAGATCTGTCACGGCAACACGGACCCCCGGCATCCGGTTGACCTTTGAACTGATGCTGGCATTGATTTGGGGAAGTATTTTCCAAAGACAGCAGCAGGGACAGCAGTTGCAGATGGTCAGCAGTTTTTTTTTCGGCCCGACATTGAGCCAGACTGAATCAAGCTTGTTAAGCCCGATCAGATGCACCAAACCAGCGTCTCTGCAGCGGGCCGCATGTTCAAGGGTCTCTTCAACGCTTGCCCTGTGGCTGAATTTGGGGTTAATGCCCTTGGCAGCTTCCCCTAAAAAGATACACCCCAGATCAATGGGATAATCTTCACATTTGGCCGAGTCCCGGCAGATACAAAAATCCATGATCCAGTGATACTTTGCCTGGCGGATAAAATGCTCGAGCACCTGGGAGGGCATCACCGTATTCTGGGAGGTGTCAGGGATATTTTTTGAAATCGGGATGGCCCTGTCTTCTGGTAAATAGATGATATCATCACCTTTAAAGAGAAGGGACTCAATGAGGCGGCCCATGAGAGGGTATTGGGAAAGTCTGGACCAGAAAAATCTCTGGGAAAAGGTTTTGTTGATGATTGTCTTTATAAAATAAGGGCTTCCCACGGCATCTTCCTTTCAGGCGTGACGGTTTGAAATCAAAATGTTCTATACACTTAGGAGTGTTAATCTGCCGGATTTAACTCCAGGGCGTATTTTTTGTGCGCAATGATTTTTTCCAGGGAAAAAAGATCCTTGTGATATTGGTTGTTGACATAAAGATCGGTCTGGTCGCAATAATGGGGGCTTGCCGGGATCCCGCTGGTGCCTGTGGGAATGACGCTCACAGAATCATCCCAGTTGGCCGGGGTATAAATATGCCTGTGGGAGGCCCCATGGTTGATAACAAAGGGCTCAGACAATTTGTAGGCCAGGGGGCAGACCGTGTGAAAACTGCCTCCCATCTCTTTGGGGCTGTCATTGAATTTGAAAATGGCGTCCAGAAGCCTTACCTTGCCCAGGGGATGTTCGAGCCTGAGTGTGTGGATTTTTCCCCAGGTCCAATTTTCAGTTTTTTTTCCCATCTGGTCTGAAAGATAGGCCATTGCATCTGACATGGTCTTGCCCATGATATCGTCAAAGGTCTCATTTTTTTCAGTAGTGTCCGGTTAGGTTGTTGCATATAAAAAGCATCTAAAATCATTGAAAAAACAGTCTGTTTTGTGTTGACAAATGTGCGTAAAAATTTTTGTGCGCCTTGAAAATTTAACTCAAGGAGCTCAAATGACGCACATCTCAGTCCCTAAAAAACAACTACGGTCCCTGAACTTTGACAATTTCAGGTGCCCTCTGATAAAGTCACTTTCAAAAGCACCGGAATTACAATCTCGAGGAGACCGCCCTTTAAAAATGACATTCGAAGACCAGATAAATGCTTTGGTTTATTTCCATCTTCAGGAGCACAAGTCTGCCCGACATTTAATTCAGGATCTCAAGGAGAATGTTTTTGCTAAAGAAAATATTGCGCCAGACGGTGGTATCAGCCGTAGTAGTTTCTGTGAAGCCATCAATCACAGGGGACTCGAACAACTGCAATTTATCTTTGAGGATCTTTATAAACAGGCTCTTGAGTGTCATCCGGGTGAACACGCCGAGTTAGGAGAGTTGGTTTCCATTGACGGTAGTCTCATAAATGCAGTCCTTTCAATGCACTGGGCGAACTACAGAAAAGGAAGTAAAAAAGCCAAAGTACATTGCGGATTTGACATTAATCACGGAATCCCAAACAAAATCTTTTTGACTGAAGGCAACGGCGCTGAACGCACTTTTGTTCCCAAAATACTTTCCAAGGGGCAAACAGGTGTTATGGATCGTGGATATCAATCCCATAAAGAATTTGACCTGCTTCAGGAGCAAGGCAAACATTTTGTCTGCCGTATAAAAACCAGGACAACAAGAACAATTATTGATAACCACGAGACCCCTTCCGACAGCTACATTTTTTATGATGCACTGGTTAAACTTGGTACTCCGAATCAAAACCAGACGAAAAGGCCTGTTCGGGTTGTTGGCTATAAAATTGCTGGCGTCAAATACTATGTGGCAACTGACAGGCATGATTTAACAGCGGAACAAATAGCAACAATTTATAAACTCCGGTGGACCATTGAGGATTTTTTCAAATGGTGGAAAGAACATCTGAAGGTATATCATCTCATTGCCCGCAGTGAATACGGCCTTATGGTTCAGATTCTTGGCGGCCTTATCACTTACCTGTTACTGGCAATCCATTGCCAAAAACAGTTTAATGAAAAGGTCACGATCAAAAGAGTTCGGCAGCTGCGAACCGCCATTCTAAATGACCTGTTTGGCTGCGAGGAGTAGGGCTCTCATAGTTCAAACAGGGACAATATTGTCAAAGATCAAAAAATTATTGAGCAAGCAAAAACCTAACCGGACATCACTGATTTTTTCTAAATCATTCAAAATGTTTTATCCACTATATCTAATTAATTGATCCGCTTAAGTACTTAATGGGGTCGGGTAAATGATATCGAATGCGGTTACCCCCGATTTTAGGACCACTTGCTTAAGTGGAATCCGCGTCCTGAAAATGGTAAGAAAGGACGCATGAAAATGACACGTAAAAGAAGACAATTTTCGGCAAAATTTAAAGTCAAAGTGGCGGTCGAAGCCATCAAGGGAATGAAGACCTTAGCCGAGCTATCAACGGCCTATAAGGTTCATCCAAATCAAATATCGGCTTGGAAGAAACAACTGCTCACCAATGCCCTAGAGCTTTTCCCATCAGGGAAAAAACGGCGGCCAAAGACCGAGGAAGAAATCACTGCCCCACTTTACGAGGAGATCGGGCGACTGAAAATGGACATCAAGTGGCTTGAAAAAAAGTTATGAGCCTGCCGGTTTCAACGCGTCGGAGTTGGGTGAAACCTGACTCCGTCTATTCGATCCGACGCCAATGTCGACTGGCAGGCGCACCTCGTTCGGGTTTCTACTATAAACCCGTCCCTGAAACAAATGAAAACCTTCTGCTGATGCGTATGATCGACGAGCAATATATGAGGCATCCGGAATTCGGTTATCCGCGCATGACGAACTGGCTCCGTGATCAGGGACACTGTACCAACCGAAAGCGGGTAGCTCGTCTGATGCAGCGTATGGGAATTCAGGCCATCACGCCAGGACCACACACAAGCAAGCCTGCTCCTGAACATAAAGTATATCCATATCTGCTTCGTAATGTTGAGATTGAACGCGTTAACCAGGTTTGGAGCACCGACATCACCTACATTCCGATGCGGCATGGGTTCATGTACCTGAATGCTGTAATCGACTGGTATAGCCGCTATGTTATTTCGTGGGAGCTGTCGAACTCATTGGACAGTCTTTTCTGCATTGCAGCGCTGGAACGGGCCTTGGAACAAGACACCCCGGAGATCTTTAACACAGACCAAGGTTCACAATTCACCTCGGATGCCTTCACGGGTGTGTTGTTAGACAAAAAAATCGCTCTGAGCATGGATGGGTGCGGACGAGCTATCGACAATGTATTCATCGAACGTCTTTGGTGGACACTCAAGTATGAGGACGTCTACCCTAAAGCTTACAGCGATGGGCACTCGCTGTACAGAGGGCTGGATGCCTATTTCTGCTACTATAACTGCGAGCGGAAGCATTCTGCACTGGACAAGCAAACCCCAGCTGAGGTATTCATCAAAGGGACAGTCACAAAAGGAGGTCATAAGAAATTATGATCAAATATGCCTCCGGCGGCCCTACTGGGTATATGTTCCGCGCTAAGGCGCGAGGATTTAACGCATTAAGGACAGAAACATGGGAAAGAGAGCAGCATAAAAAACGAGCGGCTCGTAGGTCGCCTATATTACTAAACAAGAGAGCGCAGTTTCCACTTAAGAAATCTCGTTTCGTGGTTTAAGATTGGGGGTAGGCGCAGAACAAGGAATTGAACGGTTCCGTTTAGCTGCGGTGTATGCGGGTGGCGCATATCATTCAAAAAATGGATATTTAAAAATTCCTTGAAAATAAGTTATTATCTTGACCGCATATCATTCCTTTTTGGGATGATATCTTTATTTGGATATCATGATGAAAATAATACCACAAGCGTTGCTGAAATCATTTGGCGGGCGGTTAAATGCAGATCATGCGCCTTTGGATCTGCATGGGTTTTGCGAAAGATCGCTGGGGGTTTGGCAACTGACCATGTCAAAGACTTTACCTTGCAGTGGAACAAAAGGTAGGGACGTTTTCAACGCTGGGGCTGCAATTCATGACGGCAAAAAAACAAGGCAGGAACCCTGGTTCTGCCGGGATGGATCATGCCGGGGCTTGACCGGCAGATTAAGATGGTAAGAAAAATACACCGGCAGGATCTTAAACCTCCGGTGGTTTAAAGCCATTTACCCTTGGTCAGTCAGATCCGGGAAGACCTGGGTCAGACTGACCAAGGGTACAAACGGTTTTGCCAGGCACCTGGTCCGGGCGGCCATGAGTTTCAGATAATAGCTCCGCCCTGTCCATTACCTTAAAAGAGCTGATGGATAAAAGATAGCAATGCCATAGTAAATTTTCCGACAAAATACAATACAACAATTTCAGGGCATTGCGTTCAAGTCTCTTATATTCATTTCAAGGCAATGAAAACAAGTTTTTTCTCCTATCCAAAAACAATCTTGAAAACATCTTTATACTTTCCGGCAAAGTGAAACTGAATCCCTTCTTTTATATGGCCGGGCAGTTTTAGATGCTCGCTGCGGCAGCCTTCAGGCAGAATGATCTCCTTGATGCCGGTTCTCCGGGCAGCAATAATTTTTTCTTTTATCCCGCCCACGGGCAGAACATCCCCGGTCAGGGTGATTTCCCCTGTCATGGCCAGGGGACGGTCAATCTGCCTGCCCGAGGCAAGGGAGACCAGGGCTGTGGAAATGGTCACCCCGGCACTGGGCCCGTCCTTGGGCGTGGCCCCTTCAGGCACATGGAGATGGATAAAAGAGGTGTCAAAATAATCCGGGTCTATGCCGTAGGTTTTGGCATTGGACCTGACATGGGAAAGGGCAATTGATGCGGATTCCTGCATCACCTCCCCGAGCTTGCCCGTCAGCTTAAAGCCCGGATTTTTTTCATGCACCCTCACGGCCTCTATGGACAGGGTGGCCCCGCCCATCTGGGTCCAGGCAAGTCCTGTGACGATCCCCACCCCTTTCATCTGTTTTTCAGGCTTGAATATGGGCGGTCCCAGCAAATCTTCCAAAGATTTAATATTGATCCGGACCTGTTTGAGCTTTTCCTTTAATATCCTGACAATACTCTTGCGGATAATCTTGTTGAGCTGCTTTTCAAGATTTCTCACCCCTGCTTCCCTTGCATATCCTTCAATGAGATGACGGATGGTGGGATCGGTGATGGTAATGGTCGAGGCGTTGAGCTTGTTGCGTTTGAGCAGCCGTGGCCAGAGATGTTTTCTGGCAATTTCAAGTTTTTCAGCCGTAATATACCCGGATAAATTAATCCGGTCCATCCGGTCCAGCAGGGGAGAGGGAATAGTATCCAGGGTATTGGCCGTACAGATGAACAAGACCTTGGACAAATCCACTCTCAAGTCCAGGTAATGATCTAAAAATTCAGAATTTTGTTCCGGATCCAGAACCTCGAGCAGGGCTGAGGCCGGATCCCCCTGGTAGGAGGCGCCGATTTTATCGACCTCGTCCAGCATGATCACCGGGTTGGCCACCTTTGTATCTTTTAAGGCCTGAACCAGTTTTCCGGGCATGGCCCCGACATAGGTCCGCCTGTGCCCCTTGATCTCGGCCTCATCTCTCATGCCTCCCAAAGAGAACCTGAAAAACTTTCGTCCCAGGGCTTCGGCTATGGACTTGCCGATGGAGGTCTTGCCCACACCCGGAGGCCCCACAAAAAGAATGATAGACCCTGAAATATCTTTTTTATATACCCCTGCGGCAAAGAATTCGATAATCCGTTCTTTTACGTCTGAAAGCCCTGCATGATCCCGCTCAAGAACTTTTTCCGCCCGCTCTATATCAATGTTGTCCGTTGAGTGGACCCCCCAGGGAAAGGAGGTGATCCAGTCCAGATAATTACGGGTCACCCCGTATTCGGATGATCCGGTTTCAAGAACGGATAGCTTTTCAATCTCCTCTTCAAAGCGGGCCGTCACATGTTCAGGCGGATCCAGGGCCTCAAATTTTTCCTTGAACTTGTCCACATCCGAGGTTTTGTCGTCTTTTTGAATCCCCAGTTCTTTTTGGATGGCCTTGAGCTGTTCTTTGAGAAAAAACTTGCGCTTGTTGTCATCTACCTGGGTATTGATGTCCTTTTGAATCTTGGTCTGGAGCTTGGCAATCTCTATTTCCTTTTTTAAAAACATCATCACCTTTTTCATCCGGGCAATAACGGACTCAGTCTCCAGAACATCCTGAAGCTCATCTCCCCCGGCCGTGGTAATGCCTGCGGCAAAATCGGTCAAAGGCGAGGGCTGGTCCGGGGAAAACCGTCCCAGGTACTGCTTGAGCTCCTCTGAATACAAGGGGTTTAAGGACAATAGCTGTTTAATGGAAGAAATAATGGAAATGGCATAGGCCTTGAGTTCCTCTTCATTTTCCCGGACCGGCTTAAGGTATTCCACCTGGGCCACAAAGGGGGGTTTGTCTGAGAGGAATTTTTTAATTTTAAACCGCTCAAGCCCCTGGGCGATAAACTGGATATTGCCTTCCACATCCACGATATTGAGCATCCGGACCACGCAGCCGATCTTGGGAAAGTCCTTGGTATACACATACTTGCCCTTGACCTCTTTGAGATAGGAAAGTCCCAGAAGGTTCTGGGATTCCTTGGAGGCTTTGACCAGGGTTGGTTCCCACCGCTGCTTGCTCACAATCAACGGCTGAACCTGGGCCGGAAGATGGGGCCGTCCGGTGATGGGAACCAGATACAAAATATCGGGTTTAACACTTTGGGTAACCAGATCCCCTTTGGCATTTTCTTCTTCATCAATAACGATTTCAGGTGTAATGGGTTTGCTGTCATCACTCATGGGGTCACCTCAATGTCTTGTTTTCAGGTTTTGGCTGATGTGCAAAGATTCTTTGAACACATTTATATACTATAATCAAAAATCTGGGTAAGACAATACTAAGTTTTACTTTTCCCTGGCCAAAAAAAATTTCCGCCATTGAAAATCCAAAGATCGGATCAAAAACAATGGCGGAAATTGGGCAGAACAAAAATTATTTATTCAAAAAGATATTGTCCGGGTCACAGGCGTTTCCCGGTCCCTTTCCAGTACACCCGGAGCAGTTGCCTGTGCATCCGCCCTCCCCTTTATAGGTTTTGACAAATCCTTTGATGATGAACCCAAAGGCCCCTGCCACAATCAGCCATACAATCAGGTTTTCCATTTATTTATCTCCCTTGCACTGTTAATTAAAAATCAAAGACCCGATCTGAAAGGTCAATACAGACAGCCCAAAGGCCAGAACCGTGTTAAAGGCCACGGAAAACCCGGCCCATTTCCAGGACCCTGTTTCCCGAGCAATACAGACCACGGTCATAAAACAGGGGGCATAAAAAATGGTGAAAATCATCAGAGAAAATGCCGTAACAGGCCCCCATCCGGGTGCAGACTTCAGCCGCTCCCCCAAGGAACCGGTCTCTTCGGGATCCACTTCTCCCAAAGAATAGGCTGTTCCCAGAGTGGAGACCACCACTTCCTTGGCGGCAAATCCGCCCACCAGGGCAATATTGGTCCGCCAGTCAAATCCGGCCAGACCGGATATCCCTTCCATGGCCACACCAATGCGGCCGGCAATTGAATTTTTCAAACCGGCCTGGGCAGAGAGAGTTTCATCATCCCCGGCAGCTGCATCCAGTTCTGCCATGATCTGGGCAGGCACGGCCTGGGTAACGGCCTCTTGTTTTGCCTGAAATTCTGATACCTTTGCCGCATCAAGGCCGGGAAAAGTCATCATGGCCCAGAGCAGGATGGAAATCCCCAAAATGACCGTGCCCGCCTTTTTCATGTACTGCCAGGTCCGCTCCCAGGTATGGGTGAACAGTCCTTGCAGGGTGGGCAGACGGTAAGGGGGAAGCTCCATGACAAAAGGCGTGGCTTCGCCTTTAATAATGGTGGACCTGAACAGCTTTGCCACCAGCAGGGCACCGACCCAGGAAATCAGGGTCAGTATGAGCATGACCTGGGCCTGGTTTTCGGCAAAAAACGCCGCCACCAGCAGGGCATAGACCGGCAGTTTGGCGCCGCAATTCATAAAGGGCACCGTGAGCAGGGTGGCCAGGCGCTCCTTGGGTGATTTCAGGGTTCTTGCCGCCATGACCCCGGGCACAGCGCAGCCGCCTGCAATACCAC
The DNA here is from genome assembly GCA_028768545.1 of Desulfobacter sp. Lineage (NCBI taxonomy): Bacteria > Pseudomonadati > Thermodesulfobacteriota > Desulfobacteria > Desulfobacterales > Desulfobacteraceae > Desulfobacter > Desulfobacter sp. The sequence goes on along the minus strand of CP054838.1, from coordinate 2,535,938 downwards.
CGGACACGATAAAGGCCATGACAGAACTGCCGTGAAGGTCGAACATCCTGAAGATCCGGTCCAGCATAAAAGCCATCCGGGCAAGATATCCTGAATCCTCCAAAAAGGAGATCCCCAAAAACATGAACATGATCAGGGGAACAAAGCCTAGAACACCGCCCACCCCGTCAATGATCCCTGAAATCACAAAGGATTTTAAGAGGCTGTCGGGAAGACCTGCTTCTGCTGCGGCCTTGAGCCAGCCGAAAAAGGCTTCAAACCATTGGGTGGGCAAGACAGAATAAGTAAAGGTAAAATGATAGAGCCCCAGAATAATGCCCACCATGATCAACGGCCCGAAAAACCGGTTGGTCAGAACCTTGTCAATCTGGTCGGACCGCTGAAGCCGGTTCCGGTCATGGGCATAGGCCACCACATTCTGCTTGAGCAATGCATTGATAAACCCGTACCGCTGGTCTGCAATCATCCCTTCAGGGTGGGTATCGTGGGTCATGGCCAGGTGGGCGGCCAAACGGGCGGTCACCCCGGCCAGTTTCGTGGCCACCGCTTTATTCTCACCCAAGCCGTTTTTAATGATCTGTTCATCATTTTCAAGGTATTTTAAGGCGGTCCACCGGGCCGGGTAGGTGTGCACCATGAAATCTGAGTCACGAATCAGTTTTTCCATCTCATCCAGGGCCTGATCAATATCGGCACCATAGGAGATTTTCAAAGGCTTTGGGGGCAATCCTGTCTGGTCGGCAATGGCCTGTAGAAGTTCGGGCTTTCCTTTTCCGGCACGGGCCACCGTAGGAATCACCGGCACCCCCAGCAAGCGGGATAATTTATCCACATCGATTTTGATCCCCCGCTTGTCCGCCACATCCATCATGTTCAGGGCCAGGCAGACCGGTACCCCCATTTCCAGAAACTGTATAGTAAGGTAAAGGTTGCGTTCCAGGTTGGAGGCATCCACGATATTGATAATATAATCGGGCTCTTCATTTACAATGATAATCTCTGGCCACCACCTCTTCCAAAGAATAGGCGGTCAGAGAATAGGTCCCGGGCAGGTCAACCACCTCAAACCGGCCGGCATCGGAGACGCAGGTCCCCTGTTTTTTTTCAACGGTGACCCCGGGGTAATTACCCACCTGCTGCCGTGCGCCTGTAAGTGCATTAAAAAGGGTTGTCTTGCCGGAATTGGGATTTCCCGCCAATGCAATGGCTGTATTCATCTTAATCTACCTCCACCAGAATATGGTCCGCTTCATTATTCCGCAGGGTCAGGGTAAAGCCCATGATCCTCAATGACACAGGGTCTTGCAAAGGGGCTTTGCCCTGCACCCGTATCTCTTTTCCGGGCACAAGGCCCATGTCCCTGATCCGCCGTCCCAGTTCCCCGGAGGCTTTAACCGAGGTAACCACACCGGTTTGATTCACCTGCATTTTCCGCAAATTAATTGTCCCCATTATTTTCTCCTGTTTGATCGAGCAATGTTCAACATTATTAAAACTCAAAGTTTTATACACATAACTTTTAGACATATCAACAACATCGTCAAGACATTTAATAAATTAACCACTCAGCTAATTTTTTTTAAATGGAACCATCATTCTTTTCCGTGTCGTGCAAAACGCAAGGGCTTGAAGGGGAGGTATAGCAGAGCAAACAATTACTTGAACAAGGATTTATACAACTTATATTTTCCCCATGAGATATTCATCAGATTTACGCAAACGCGTTATAGATTTTGTAGAAAATGGAGGAAGCAAGACGGAAGCTGCCAGTCAGTTTAATGTATCCCGTGGAATTGTTCACAACTGGACGTCTGCCGAAGATGGTTTGTCATACAAGAAACCCGGTCCAAAAGGACCACGAAGTTTGGATCTGGAAGCTTTGCGCCTCCATGTGGAGACAAATGATGACATGACACAATCGGAAAGGGCGCAGCATTTCGGAGTATCCCGTGCCTGTATCTGGTATAATATGAAACAACTCGGAATCACTCGAAAAAAAAGATGACGGGATACAGGGAGCGAAGCGACAGCAAAAGAAAGGCATATCTTCGTCTTCGTGAACGTTATATACGTCGTTGCAAAACGTTTGTTTATGTTGATGAAAGCGGCTTTTCGCCTTATACAACTCGTCGCTATGGATATGCTCTCAAAGGGCAGCGTGTTCATGGTTTGATTGCAGGAACAAAGCACCCTCGAACGTCTTTGATTGCTGCCCGCATCGAATATAGTTTTGAAGAACCATTTTTGTTTCAGGGAACATGCAATGCGGATATCTTTAATGCTTGGATCGAACACCAGTTGAGTCCACATCTGAACGATAATCATATCGTTGTGATGGATAACGCATCCTTCCACAAGGGCGAAGAAACCAAATATTTGATAGAAAGAACTGGTGCAGCTCTTTTGTTTTTGCCCCCGTATTCACCGGATCTCAATCCGATTGAACACGATTTTGCGGCCCTAAAAACCATCCGTGAATACAATGAAAACGAAACGATTGATGAAATTATCAGGATGTATAAATAATTATCGGCATTGCTATAAAAGTCCATTTCCTGTTCAGCAAAGAGGACCAGGTGTCCCGGCGCAAAAATATGGAATCAACGCCTTCTGGTGGCTTTGACGGCAATGTACACAATGCGGTTTTCTCGTGGAAATACACCCCCTGATTTCTCAGGGCGCTGCAAACAAACTTGATTTTGCCATGATGCTTGAAAAAACACTGATCCGGCCGGCAAGAATCGCCCAGAACTATGAAACATCCCTTTTTATGCACGGAGATGCGCCTGACGGGCCGGACTTTGGGGCAGGGCTAAAAAAAATTTTAAAACAGGACGCAGGCCACGCCACGTACAAGGACCAGGCCTTAAGCCTGATCCAGCAGATGGATGCCGTCCACGGCAAGACCTGAAACCCCAGCGCCAGGAGTGTCACCCTTTTTTAGCAGCCCCCCCCCAGGAGATCTTTTTTTTTGAACATGGGTCAGGCATCTTCACTATCCAAGACCTCTCTGACCTTAACGGCCATCTCTTTTTTAGAAAAAGGTTTTGAGATGAAAAAGACACCATGGTCCAGCACCCCCCGATGGGCAATAACATCAGCAGTATAACCGGACATGAAAAGAATTTTGAGATCAGGCCAAAGACTTTTAAGCTTTTCGGACAGCTCCCGGCCATTCATTTCCGGCATGACCACATCCGTTATTAAAAGGTTGAGGTGGCCCGCTTCTTTTTCAGCTAAGGCCACCGCCTCCAATGGGCTGGAAGCAGACAAGACCACATACCCGAGTTCCCGGAGCATTCTTTTCCCAAGTTTCAGGATAGACCCGTCGTCTTCAACCATCAAGACCGTCTCACCCCGGCTCAAGGGGATATCTTTGTTCTCGTCGCTAAACGCTTTGACCGCCCGGCCGTCATGGCGGGGCAGAAAAATCCTGACGGTTGTCCCTTTGTCCGGCTCACTGTATACATTGATGAATCCATTGTTCTGTTTGACAATACCATATACTGTAGAGAGCCCAAGTCCGGTGCCTTTGCCCAGCCCCTTGGTGGTGAAAAAGGGTTCAAAAATATTATCCATAATATCGGGTTCTATCCCGCTGCCATTGTCGCTCACAGCAAGCAGCAGATACTCGCCGGGAACAAACCCGGCATGGTCAGCACAATAGTTTGCATCAAAATAAATATTTTTAGTTTCAATGGTAATCTTGCCCACGTCAGCAATGGCGTCCCGGGCATTAATACCTACATTTGCAATGATCTGGTCAATCTGGGTCGGATCAATTTTCACCGGCCATACCTCCTTTCCAGGCTGCCAGACCAAGTCAATATCTTCACCGATCAGCCGGCGAAACATTTTGAGCAGACCGCCGATGGTATCGTTCAGGTCAAGGACCTTGGGATCAACGGTCTGCTTGCGGGCAAAGGCCAGCAATTGCCGGGTAATTTTTGTTGAACGGTTTGCGGCTGTTAAAATTTCCAGAAGGTCTTTATGAAGCGGGTCTTCCTGGCTTACCTGTTCCAGGGCCAACTCAGAATACCCAATAATAATGCTGGAAATATTGTTGTAGTCATGAGCAACGCCTCCTGCTAACCGGCCGATGGATTCCATTTTTTGGGCTTGCTGTAGCTGCATCTCCACGTGTTTTTGTTCAGTTATATTTTGAAATATCCCCTTGATTTTTACGCAGACCCCGTCTTTATACTCCGGGCGGCCGACAACACGGACCCATAGGTGCCGTCCCTTTGCCGTAACCGCCCTGAGTTTAAGATCAAATTGCTGGCTGTCGGCAATGGCTGAACCATAGGCGTTATCAAAAATTTTTCGCTCCTTTGGCGGAAAACAGGACAAAGGGTCATCAGGGACCCCCCGGATTCAATCTCAACAATTTTATAGGTCTCGCGTGTCCAGGTGACCTCACGGGTAATAAGGTCATGTTCCCATCCACCGATTTTGGCAATACTCCCCACCTCATTGAGCAGCTGCCGGCTGTTAAAAAAACGTTCTTCTGCATGCTTGCGTTGGGTGATGTCAACGATTGAGCCTTCGATATACCCCTTTTCAGGATAAATCGTAGCAGAAAAAGCGATCCAGAAAGCAACCTTATCCCTGCGAATGATTTTAGTTTCATGATCAAGGACAAATCCATTTTTTTTCAGGGTTTCCACAAGTTTTGTTCTTTGGCCGGCATCAGCCCAGGCATCGGCAGCATTAAACTCGGCCATGCAGTCCTCAACCGTTTGATACCCGGCCATGTTGGCATATCGCTGATTGATTTCAAGCAGTTTCCCGTCTGAAATCCTGGTCCTGAACAGGGCAACCTGGGCATTGTTAAACAATGCCTTGAATTTGGATTCACTATCCTTTAAAGCAGTCTCCATTTTTTTACGGGAAATGGCCTCATTTCTAAGCTGTTTATTCCAGACCAGAACAAAGCCGATTAGAACCAGAGCAATTCCCGTGACAGTCAACACCCATTTTAATACATAATTTTTATCTATACCGTATTCATACCGGACAGAAAGCCACTTGTTCAAAATGGCGGCATGTTCCTCCGATCTCATGGAAGCCAGTGTTTTATTGATGATGCTGGCCAGTTCCGGCCAGTCAGAGCGTATGCCCATGGCCTGGTTGTGATTGCCAAACGGGGTGGGGGCGGCCACCTTTATATTTGTGTATCCTTTGGTCTGTATGGTATAGGTGGTTGATAAGAGGTTGCCGATATAGGCGTCAGCCAAGCCTGTGGACAGATCTCTAATGGGGATTTGAGCAAAATTTTCCCGCCTGGCTGAAACCACTTTCAGCTTGATGTCAGGATAATTTTGTTTCAAAATCAGGTGCATTGCATACCCCTCTTCAACAGCAATGGTTTTCCCTTTTAAATCCTTCATTGAACTGACAAAGTCCGCATCTGACCGGGTGAATATAACCCATGGAGCAAAGATATACTCATCGGTAAAAATCATATCTTTTTGGCGCTTTTCAGTAATTTTTACGGTTGGAACCAGGTCCACAACCTCATGCTGTTTTATATATTCAAGTGCTTGGGGCCAGGTTACTTCAGAGCTATGAACATATTTGATTTTAATACCGTGAACACCAAATATCTGTGTCAGATAATCTATGGCAATGCCCTGAATTTTTCCATCAGTCAGCATAAATGGCGGCGAATTGCCTAACCGGACCCGGACAGTATGATTCTGGTTTATCCAGGCTTTTTCCCGGGGGCTTAAATTTACGATTGAATCACTTGCCGAACACGGCGAAGCGATAACAAGAGATATAATCCAAATGAAATGAACAATAGCAATGCGCATTTTTTTGTTTAACCTTTTTTCATGGCGCGAGTCATACAGCATCTTTTTTGTGCGAATTTGATTAACTTTACACAAATAAGCCTGAAAAGGCAATCTCATGAACCCTGATCCACCACACAGCACCATCTTCTTGGTTACCTGCGTTTGCTCCTCCCTGCGAAGTATGACTTATACACCTCACTCGTCGCTCACTTGGCGCCGCAATTCAGTGGTGAGTGTTTTAACCCGAATATTTCATGAAATTTTAAGTATTTTGCCAAAAAGTTATTTCATTGCAACTGGTTGTGTCATTTTTTAAGTCGTTTCCCATTATACAAAACCTCACCTCCGGGCAAAGCGTTTTACCTCATCTGCTGCGTTACAGTCCGCTCGCAGTAAAGGAATAGGGCTTCTCGGTCTTGGCCTTACCGTTAAGGCAAAAACGCTTTGTAAAATATGCGGGTTAAAGCGACAAACCGTTCTGATGTTTGCAAGCTCAAAGTTAATAATACTTTATGGCGACAGCTAAAATCACAAAACCGGATATTGATAAGACCATATAAAATACGCCGATCAAAGCTGCTTTTTTTTCAGTATAAAACAATGTTTTATGATGGGTATCCCGTATTTTTCTTTTTATTATTCCCGCAAACAAGCCATAGAAAAAAAGATAACCCAAATAAAAAACAGAAAGAATCAAGATGAGTATAAATATTAAATTTTGCATTTAGCCCCCCATGAAAAATATGCCGGGTGAATTGGCCGTTGCCATGATTCATATCACTCCATATTTTTTATCTTTTCAGGGTCTTGGGCGGCAACCCAGCAGATTTTGTTGGACGCCTCTATTTGTTTTCCATTGGGGCCGTATAATATACCATAGGGAATACCTCTGATCTTAAACTGGGCTGAAACAGGAGATTTCCAATCTTTAATATTGATCCGTCTGACACCAAACCAATTTGATTTTTTATTTGCAGCCTCCAACGGAGGCATGAGTTTACGACAGCCCCCTCACCAGTCTACATAAAAGAGAAAAAGGGTATATCTGCCAGGTATGAGGTGATCGTTTATCTCTATTTTTTCTCCATTGCTGATGGTCGCTTCTGCCAGGTAGTTTCCATCCGTCTTGGTTTCAACAACCTTGGACCCCGGCCGCCAAATTAAAAAAGCCGCACCCACTAAAAGGACAAGAACCAAGAACCTTGTCCCCCTATTCGAGCGAACGATCACATCCTGTTCCGTCCCGTCAAAAGTATATCCGCATACCTGACAATCAATATCATTTTCAAATTCAAACTCACATTGGGGACATTTTTTCATGATAGTTTCACCTTAAGTATTCAACACCCTTATCATTCATTAACGCTTGGCCCATGCCGTAAAAAACCATTATTTTTGAGATTATCCCTTTCATGGTGTTGCGCATCATGCCCTGATGTCCGGCCCGGACTGACTTCACGGCCTTAGGTTTGCTCTCACGATCAGACAGGCTGTAAATTTTATTCTTTTTTTGCCAGCCAATCTTCAGGAGCAAAAGAATATTGATAACTATTCCATCTTGAGGCAATGCCGATGTCATACCCATGGGTCAGGACCACCTGGATCAAATTTCTTTGATTTGCCTCTTTGTGGGTTTGTAAAATTGTATTTGCGATTTTAAACGCCAATTTTTCATCCTCAATATTTTCTTGTTTGATCAGTACCCGAGTATTGATATAGGTGGTTGTTTTGGATTCTCCGCCCATTGGCCTGAACGTGGAATGGCCATCATGAATGGTTGCATAAACCACTTGGGGCAGCCCTTGTATCTGATCCCGGGTCCAGGTGAGTTCAGAGAAAAATTCATTTTGGCTCATCTGCCCGATAAATATGGGTGCCAATAATGCCGCCACCATAATAATACCGCAGACGGCATAGTGCACCGAACCGACAGGTCTAAGCGGTTTAACGGATTGGGTGTTTTTTAAAACCACGTAAGTACCCGCAATCATGTCATGTAATGACTGACGGGTATTGCGGTTGAAAATGATCAGATAGAGGATGCAAAGGCCGAACCCGAAGACCAAGACAGACAAAAGATAAACCCCGACCGGGTATAAAAAAGATTCCGGGATTATGGCCCCGTTTAGAAAATATGGAAGCCCAATTACAAAATACCGAAGCGTACTTTGGGGCAAATCTAAAAATTCCCCGGTTTTGTCAACCACCTGAATTTTTAAAATTCTTTTACCCAGGGTCTGCCCCCCACCCATGCGGCTGTTGAAAATTGCAAAATAAACAACGGCAATGGGAAAACCAATCCCTCGCCCCCAAACGCCTAAGCCAACAAATTGCTGAGAAAAAAACAGGCCCAGCACAAGGCCAAAAATCCCCAGAAAGACAGAATCCATAAAAAATGCGCCCACTCTCCTCCAGAAGCCTGAAATCTCATATGGCATTTTAAATTCCTTTTTTTGAAATCAAAGGTTGGGGTTTTCCCGGCCCAAAGACCTGCAACCTCTGTTCCAGTGATAAAAAAACAATTTAATTTGGTATTTTATTTTCTTATCCAATGACATCCTCATAATTGGTCTGTGTATTTCCATTCAACCCCAGTCTGCTTGTACGGATCAATGACATAACATAAAAAACAGTAAACCATGGCAACTCCTTTTTAAATGTTGGTCATGAAAACATAAAGACCAAACCTACCTGCCAGCCAAAACTGTTTGAAGCCAGTACAGCCGATTTGTAAAACCTTAATCTATATCCCGGTCAAATTCGGTGCCAGGTTATAAGACATCTTTTAGTTCCTTAAAAGTATTCTTAACGGATCTTGCAGCTATCATCGTGTTAATAAAAATGTATATACCAGCAAAAAGAAATAGGACAATAAAGAGCGAGAGCCCAAGTATCAAATCATGAGGGTTAGAACATAAGCCCGCTAAAGCAATAACCAGTACCCAAACATACTCTGGCCAAAAAAAGTTGTACTTTAATTCAGTGATGTCCGGTTAGGTTTTTGCTTGCTCAATAATTTTTTGATCTTTGACAATATTGTCCCTGTTTGAACTATGAGAGCCCTGCTCCTCGCAGCCAAACAGGTCATTTAGAATGGCGGTTCGCAGCTGCCGAACTCTTTTGATCGTGACCTTTTCATTAAACTTTTTTTGGCAATGGATTGCCAGTAACAGGTAAGTGATAAGGCCGCCAAGAATCTGAACCATAAGGCCGTATTCACTGCGGGCAAAGGGCGTTCAAAATTCTGTGTCAGTTGAATGAAAGCTGATATACTCAGCTAAATAAGGAGAACTGACATGACCGAAGAAAACACCGAATTTGATTTTCAAAAAGCCCTTAAAGGCATCCAGGAAGGTAAACCCTTCACAGGTAAGGGCGGCGTCCTTACATCATTAATCAAAAATCTTGCTGAAGCTGCTCTTGAAGGAGAGTTGGAGTCCCATCTCGGGCAGGAAGTTTCTGCCAACCGCCGTAATGGAAAAAGCAAAAAGACCATTAAATCCCTGGATGGTAAATTTGAGCTGGAAACCCCGCGTGACAGGGCCGGAACCTTCTCTCCACAGATCGTCAAAAAACATCAGACAACGCTCAGCGATGAAATTGAAAGAAAGATAATAGCCCTTTACGGCCTGGGCATGAGTTATAATGATATGGCTTCCCATTTACAGGAAATCTATGGACTTGAGATTTCAAATGCCACTCTGAGCACCATTACCGATAAAATCATCCATACCGTCAAAGAATGGCAGGCCAGGCCGTTGGAAAATGTGTACCCAATCGTATGGCTTGATGCCATACATTATAAAGTACGAGAAAACGGAAAGGTCGGCAGCAAAGCCGTTTACACAATTCTTGGGGTGAATATCGAGGGCCGCAAAGAGGTTCTTGGGCTGTACATATCCGAGAATGAGGGTGCGAACTTCTGGCTGCAGGTGTTAACAGACCTTTCAAACCGAGGGGTAAAAGATATCCTGATTGCCTGTGTTGATGGTCTAAAAGGTTTTCCCGAGGCCATTGAGACCATATTCCCGGACACAGAAGTTCAACTCTGCGTAGTCCACCAGATCCGAAATTCATTGAAATACGTTGGTTCCAAAAATAAAAAGGAATGACAAATACCCGATTGTGATAAAATCCTGGCGGAACAACTGGGAACGCCTCAGTCATTTCTTTAAATATCCAGAAGAGATTCGACGGATAATATACACCACAAATACCATTGAGGTTGTGCATCGACAGTTTCGAAAACTGACCAAAACAAAGGGATCATTCCCGAACCAGGACAGCCTGTTAAAGCTGCTTTACATGGGGATCCAGAACGCCAGTAAAAAATGGACAATGCCGATTCAAAATTGGTCACTGACAATTTCCCAGTTGGCAATTTTCTTTGAAGGCCGGCTGGATAAAGAGCTGGAAATTTGATAGGGATTTATTTACAGATGGAAAAGATGGTTCCAGGAACTCCACTCCAGCAAAAGTCAACTCCTCCGACGTGGCTGATTGAAGGCCCATTCTCGTACCTGACTTTTACTTCCGCTGGCGCTGAGGCAGATCCGGGAACCGAAACCGTGACACAGAATTCTGAACATTCCCTGCGGGCAATGAGATGATATACCTTCAGATGTTCTTTCCACCATTTGAAAAAATCCTCAATGGTCCACCGGAGTTTATAAATTGTTGCTATTTGTTCCGCTGTTAAATCATGCCTGTCAGTTGCCACATAGTATTTGACGCCAGCAATTTTATAGCCAACAACCCGAACAGGCCTTTTCGTCTGGTTTTGATTCGGAGTACCAAGTTTAACCAGTGCATCATAAAAAATGTAGCTGTCGGAAGGGGTCTCGTGGTTATCAATAATTGTTCTTGTTGTCCTGGTTTTTATACGGCAGACAAAATGTTTGCCTTGCTCCTGAAGCAGGTCAAATTCTTTATGGGATTGATATCCACGATCCATAACACCTGTTTGCCCCTTGGAAAGTATTTTGGGAACAAAAGTGCGTTCAGCGCCGTTGCCTTCAGTCAAAAAGATTTTGTTTGGGATTCCGTGATTAATGTCAAATCCGCAATGTACTTTGGCTTTTTTACTTCCTTTTCTGTAGTTCGCCCAGTGCATTGAAAGGACTGCATTTATGAGACTACCGTCAATGGAAACCAACTCTCCTAACTCGGCGTGTTCACCCGGATGACACTCAAGAGCCTGTTTATAAAGATCCTCAAAGATAAATTGCAGTTGTTCGAGTCCCCTGTGATTGATGGCTTCACAGAAACTACTACGGCTGATACCACCGTCTGGCGCAATATTTTCTTTAGCAAAAACATTCTCCTTGAGATCCTGAATTAAATGTCGGGCAGACTTGTGCTCCTGAAGATGGAAATAAACCAAAGCATTTATCTGGTCTTCGAATGTCATTTTTAAAGGGCGGTCTCCTCGAGATTGTAATTCCGGTGCTTTTGAAAGTGACTTTATCAGAGGGCACCTGAAATTGTCAAAGTTCAGGGACCGTAGTTGTTTTTTAGGGACTGAGATGTGCGTCATTTGAGCTCCTTGAGTTAAATTTTCAAGGCGCACAAAAATTTTTACGCACATTTGTCAACACAAAACCGACTGTTTTTTCAATGATTTTAGATGCTTTTTATATGCAACAACCTAACCGGACACTACTGATAAAAACCTGAATGCCTTTATGGATAAACGATCAAATTAACCGGCCAGGACCGGCTGGATCTTTGTTTTGCCGGCAACCCAGAATAAACCTGCCCTGACTGCAGGTATTGAGTGGTCACGATAAGGAGGGTCTTATGAAAAAAATACTATTACCATGCCTGGCGGTGTTCCTTGTTTTTGCATTTGCAAATACATCCTGGGCACATAGTACCAAAGGAAGAATCAAGGTGGCTTTGGACAAGGATACCTTGGTGATTGATGATATCGCCTATTTTGCAGAATCTTATGTTCACAGGCAGTTGTACAAGGATAAATATGAACAATGGAAAAACAGGTTCTATGTGAATAGATTTATAAATGTCGAACAGGATAAAACCCATGCCGTTATCAATTTTAAAACCCTGGATATTAAAACCCAGAATATCTTTGACGATAAAATAGTCATCAACAGGCTGGAAAACGGCAGATGGGTCTACCATCCCCAGATTGGCGAAAAAAAGGTGGACTTGTATACCTATGTCAAAAAAACCACCTATTATTATCAAACCTATATTTTTCCGGTTTCCCTGGCAGGCCTTTTCATCGCTCTGTCGGGATTGGCTTTTATCCGGATTAAAAAAAGGAGGTCAGTATGAAAAAAAAAGGGTTTCTTTTATTTTTTTTAATCATTTTTGCATTCCCGGCAACAGGATTTGCCCAGACACCGATTCTGCTCTGCGACATTAATGAGAATCAATGCGAATGCCGGGGGCTGTTTTCAGATATGTCAACTGCCGCAGGTGCCCAGATTATTGTTAAAAATGATAAAGGTGAGGTTTTATTGAAAAAAAAACTAAATCGTGAGGGTGAAATTTCATTTGCCCAGCCAGATGAGCATTATACCATCATAATGAATGCAGGCCCGGGGCATGAAACAGATCCCTGGGATCCTGAAGACGCATATTAACAGGCACTCATGGTTGAAATAATAAGACAATTGATCGCCGGAAGTATTGCTCTGGGAATTATTGTTGGAAACGCCGACAATATCATGGAATTTTATGATGAAACCGTTGCAATGTCCCGGCAAATCGCCACGGCCGGAGATCTGCGTTCCATCACGATCATGCTGGATTACAGCTATATGACAAAAGGACGTTTACCCCAGCCCCACAGGTTTGAAGCCTGGATGGAAAAAAATTTCAAGGAAAACGATTTGAAAGATATTATGACCGATCATTGGGGAAACAGGCTTGTTTATCAATCCTCTAAAAAAGACAAGGCATATCTGTTAATCAGTCTGGGCCCTGACGGTATTTTAGATACCCCGGACGATATGAGGCGTACGGGCCCATAAAGACCTGATGGCAAAAACCGTTGGTGATGGCAGCACCCGGTTGAAAATTTCATATAAACACAACAATGGAATATCATGAAACAAAAAACTAAAAGAAACCGTAAGTATCTAATCAATAAAAAATTTCAATTGGGTTATGCCCTTGAAATCACGGCCATTCAGATCCCATGTATCCTGGCGACCGGCATTTCGCTATCCTGGTTTTATCTTATCTTTATGGACCGTCAGATGCAGGCCTCCTGTAATCTTCAAATATTTATTCAGATGTTTTTGCTTGTCCTTATTTTCTCCTGCGTTGTTATGTTCTTTGCCGTACGGCTGACCCACTCAATTGCAGGGCCTGTGCAGAAAACCGGGGCCGCATTAAGGCAGATTGCCAAGGGAGATCTGCCTGGGAAAAAAGTTGTATTCAGGAAAAAGGATGCTTTTCAAAACCTGTCAGATGATTTGAACCAAATAATCGAGACCTTGAAAAAAGATCGCCAGAACTGTGAAATGGTCAGACAACAACTGGCATCTCTCAGGGATGATATTGCCGCGAACACCAATCAATCGCGGTGTATGGCAAAAATAGAAGAGATGTTGAACATCATGAACCGAAAAAGGAGCTGACCATTAATATCCACTTAGAATGGTGTCTTTTGTTTTTGCACCCATTTGACACTCCAATGATTTACCTGGTTTTATTTGTCTTTGGAAGCTGTATGGGCAGTTTTGCAAATGTCTGCATTTCAAGGATTCCAAAATCATTGTCCGTGGTTTGGCCAAAATCTTTTTGCCATCATTGCAAAACCCCGGTAAAATGCCATGAAAATATTCCCATCCTAAGTTATCTTTTTCTTGGGGGAAAATGCAGACACTGCGGTGCCAAAATCGGGATGGTCTCTCTTCTGGTGGAAATAATATCCGGAGCTGCCGCCCTTTTAATTTTTTCATATCATGGCATATCTTTGGCAGGATTGTTCCTGTTTATTTTTTTTGAACTTTTGCTGATGATTTCCTGCATTGATATGGCTCACAAAATCATTCCCAATATTTTATCCCTTCCGGGAATTTTGTTATTTTTTGGGGTCTCTTTTTTACCCTGGGGGATCGGCTGGCAGGACGCCTTTTTGGGCATCATGGCCGGCGGAGGCCTTCTTTATCTGATCGCCCTTATTTATTCAAAAATCAGAAAAACCCGCGGAATGGGAGGCGGGGATCTTAAACTCCTGGCCATGGTGGGCGCCTTTACCGGCTGGCAGGGGGTCATGTTCACTCTTTTTTTAAGTTCTTTTCTCGGAACCCTCACAGGCCTTGGCATCCTTTTGACAAACCAAAATTTGAATATGAAAACCAGCCTTCCCTTTGGACCTTTTATCTCTTTTGCCGCTGTGGTGTATCTATTGTTCAAAGAGCCGTTGATTTACTGGTATCTGCATTGATTCATTCAAAAATGCATCAAACAACAAGTAGAGCCCGAGACTTCATGGTCAACCACAAACGTTTTTTCCCTGAGCGCCATCAATCACATCCCTTTGTAGCGGCGGTTTCAATTGGGCTTAAGGCATCTTAATCATGGCCTAAAAGAAATCGTAGTGATCATATCAAAACAGGGTTGAATTCATCTACCCAAAGCAGACAAGAGTTTAAATTATTATCCTGATTTTTTGGGCCCTTACCATAAATCATGAATTTATGTATAATCCTGTCACTTCAACAAAAAAGATCAATCCCCGGATGCTGTGGTCGTAAAATTTCAGAAAAACCATCAATCATAGAAGACAAAATGCCCGTTTTTAGATTTATAAAAAGATATCAAGCCTTCAGGGTATGATCAGTATATACTTGGGCAATTTTCCAGGCTTTTGATAGTCTTTTATACTTTGCTTAACAAAAACGATGTTCTTCCCCTGTTCGGCATCAAAAAATACTGAGAAATTAAAAATACCGGGTATCCACCAGATCGTTTCCTGCGAGGTAAAGGATTTGGTTCAACGCCTCTGTAAAGCTTATATCAGACTGCTTTCCTCCGCCAAAGACAGCATCCTGCACCTTGAGTCCGAACTCATCGTCTTTTAGTACGGTCAGACGTACCGACCCTGATGCAAAGCTGCCGTTTTTCAGAAGCACGTCCTCGTCTCCATCCACAATTCCGATGACGGGAATATCAAATCTTGATAAGATATCCGCAACAACCACCGTGGTGTCATCGCCCACGGTGACCACCCCTTTGGCTTGGTTGGCAAGCTGGTACACATGCATGCCGGCATGATCCAGGAACACCATGCCGTGGCCAGAGCCTTTTACCATACGCCGGATGAAACCTGTACGGCGGATGGTGGGGGTTGAAGCGAGTTTGGCCGCTTTCAGGTCAACACCGCCCAGCCGGTCCAATTTTTCAATGCCGTGCGCCTTGACATCCACCCCCTTTATCTCGCAGAGGTGACCGTTCTCGCAGGCCATTACCACTTCATCACCTGTGGCCCAACCCACCATGATCCCGTTCACCAATACAAAATCGCCTGCTTCAGCCGTTGTCATGCGACGGTAAACTCTGCCGTTTTCATCCCACACCGAGGGTTTGATTTCAATTTTCTCCATTTGGGAAAACCCTAACCGGGCAAGGAGGTTAATAATAGAAGAGGGGCACCCTGACCGCCATTCCACCCAAAAGGGCCCGGCGCACTCCACCTGCACCACCGGGGTGTTGACCCGGGTACGGTCAACCACCATGCCGCCAAAAACAAGTCCTGATTCAACGGATTTACCAAAATTAACAATTATCACCATGTCCGTGGCCCGGGAGAGTTCCTTGAGACATGCGCCCGGCATCTGATCCCAGAACTCGATCTCCTCAAGACCACTATCGAAAACTGCGGTCCGGCCCATGGTCCCAGCCAGTACACAACGGACGGCATCAAGGGCTTCAAGTATCCTGATCACCTTCTGGGCCCAGCCCGAATCAAAAACTTCAGGACCGTGAAAGAGTAGCCCTATCATTGGTTCACCCTGAATAATTTTTTATAAAGGTCTATGTGAGTCCGGCTCCAGACGGCATCATGGTCATGACCATGATTTTCCCAGTGCTGGATATTTTTCTGCCAGTGCGAGATGGGAGCGTTGTAGGAACTGACATCCCTGCCGGCCAGGACCATGAGTTCTGCGGCATGCTCAAAGGCATCCGCAGCCTGGAAATGGGCATCTTTTTCTGCACAAAACCGTCCAAGCTGTTCACACGCATGAATGCCGGCATCCCAATTTTCATTATTTTCAAATATCTGTACCAGCCGGTAAGTAAGAATTACAGCCAGATCTTGGTTTCCCGCCTTCATGGCCGCAGCAAGCCCTGCTTCCAGCGAATTTACGGCATTCCCTCCCTCGCCTCTGGCTTCATATATGTTGGCTGCATTCATATAGCCGTGGACTCCCAGGGTATAGCTTCCTTTTCGAGTTTTAAGATCTGCATAGCAGGTCCATTTTTCCGGGTTCTTGGTTTTGCGGGCCTCATGTTCCAGTCTCCGGCCCATGTAATAGGTGTCGTCTTTAACAGAATCCCAATCCATAAGTTTTTTCCTTTCTATATTTCTGGCATAACCGTTTGCCCTCAGGTCCAAATCACAAACAAAGCCCAGATCAGGGCGGCCATGATTACCATGCGCAATCCCGTTGAAACAGCCAGCACCCGCCATCCTGTCCCTGGACCGAAAATCCCTAAATAATAAGGGATGAGATACCTTAAGTTGATCCCGCTGGCCAGAAGGTTACCAACCAAAAGTGACAACACAACTTCCCGGTCTGAAATCTTTCCTGCATACAAAAGATTGCCGGCCACGGTGAATGCCCCAACATTGCTGCCCAGCCTTGTGGCCACAACGGAAAGGAAATTGGGCGACAGCGGCAAAAATGCCGTAAGGCCGGAAAGCCAGTTGTTTAAATAATCAAACATGCTGGCGTGAATAAGCACAAACATGACCGCTGTCACCGGAATAGTCGTTTTTATAACACGGAAAATTATTTTTCGGCTCTTTATCGTACTTTCAACCAAGAGCGTCCATGAAGGAGAAAGGGGTCGCTGTTTTTCGGCTGAAGGTATAAGGGTATACGGATTATCCTGCCCAAAAAGAAAACGGCCAGCCAACAAAGCTGCAATGGTTTTTAAAAGCCCGGTCAGCACTAGTAAACCATAATATACAAAGGCATATATTCCAATGAACGGGATGGCCATGGGCAGCATGGTGCGCCAGTGCATGACAATGGCTGCGATGATCAGTTCTTCGCGGGTAATACGTCCTGCCTCATGGTGCCGGACCAGCATGGCATTGCCCGCCGAAGGGGAGAGAAAAGCAGTTAAAAAACTTGCCCCGCATTCAGGTTTCAGGTGTCCCAGCCGGGTCAGGGGCCTGGTGATCCAGGCTATTTTGTTCACCCAGCCAAGCGCCACGATAAATTCAGCCCCGATCACCCCTGCGGAAAAAACCGGCACCATGGCGACCAAAAACTTCAGCGTGGAAAGGGCTGCTGCTCCCAGTAGGTCAACCATGAATTACCCAACAGTTCCCGTAGGCAGAATATAGGGATGCCCCTCATTCTGACGGACAATGGAGTGGACCCCATATACGGTGCTGATATTTTCCGGTGTTATTACTTCACCGGGCTTGCCCGAGCAAAGGATTTGACCTTCTTTCATCATCACCACCCTGTGGGAAAACCGGGAGGCCAGGTTTAAATCGTGCATGGCAAGAATGGCAGCCACCTGTTTTGTCTTTACCAGGCTTGAAATCATCTCAAGCACCTCAAGCTGGTGTTTCAAATCCAGGTTGGAGGTCGGTTCGTCCAAAAGCAGGTAGTCGGTGTCCTGGGCAATGGCCCTTGCAAGCAGAACCTTCTGCTTCTGTCCGCCGCTGAGCTTCTCAAAATCCTGTAGGGCAATATCCTTTAATTTCATGGATTCGATGACCTGGGCAGTTTTTTAAAATCGGTTTGTGCGGGTTTCCAGGTAATATAAGGCCGGCGGCCCATAAGCACGGCTTCAAATACGGTGATGGGAAATTTGGACGGCGAGCTTTGGGGTACATACCCCACACACCGGGCATGATCCCGGGGGTGCATGCCAAAGGCATTTTTACCATTGATAAGGATGGTGCCTTGGCTCGGCCTCTGGATACCGGCAAGGCATTTGATCAGCGTTGTCTTTCCGGTCCCGTTAGGGCCGGCGATGCTGACCATTTGTCCTTTTTGAACCTTAAGATTTATATCCGTAAGGATGGTTCTTTTTTTGTACCCAAACCAAAGAGCATCAACTTGAAGCATTACCAGTATGCCTTCCTTTTTTTCATGAGCAGGTAAAAGAAAAACGGTACGCCGATAAAGGAGGTGACAATGCCCAGAGGAATCACCTGGGGCGCCCAGCAGGTGCGGCCCACCGTGTCGGCCGCCAGGACCAGAATGGCTCCGATAAGTGCCGAGGAGGGCAGAAGATATAAGTGGTAGCTACCCACAACCATCCGGGCAATATGGGGGGCAACAAGGCCGATAAAACCGATGACACCGGTAAAGCAGATACTGGCGGCAGTGATCAAAGATGCAAAGATCACTCCGGTGGTCCGGATACCTGTGACGTTGACACCCAAAGCGCTTGCCGATTCATCGCCTGCGGCTAACAGATTTAAATCAAATGAGAGTTTAATCAAAAGGGGCATCGGTATAATGATCATCACGGCTGCCACCATGATCTCCTGCCATCCCACCTTGGTCAGACTGCCAAAAAACCAGAACACGATTTCATGCACCTGCTCCACCGTGCCCATGTACTGCAAAAAGGAAGACAGAGATGAAAAAAGGAACATGATGGCAATACCCGAAAGAATCATCACCTCTGTGGATGTGTTTTTGAACCTGGCAATCCCCAGAATGAGAAAAGAGGCGGCAAGGGAAAAAAAGAAGGCAGAGCCGGCCACCAGATACTGACCGTACAGGGAGCCGCCGAAAACAATGGCAGCCACAGCCCCGAATCCGGCACTTGAGGCGATCCCCAGGGTGTAGGGAGATGCCAGGGGATTTTTCAAAATGGCCTGGAACACGCTGCCGGCCACGGCAAGTCCGCTTCCCACCAGAACGGCCATGACAATCCTGGGCAGCCGAAGCTGCCAGATGATAGTCGAAGAACGTCCGGCATGAGAAAACAATGCATTTAAAGACTGGGTAAACCCCATGGTTGAGGCCCCCAGGCAAAGGGCTGTGACAACCATACCGGCCAGCACAAGACAAAGGAAAAAAATAAAAAAATTCTTTCTTCTGCCTGCCCTTTGGTATTGGTTCTGAAGATCATTCATCAGCTCGCGGAATCCTTTTATTCAGGGTAGACATACACGCCTTGATACGGGATCTTCTGGAATTTTTCAAGGTATTCTCTGTGCAGTCCGGCCGGATAAAAATCCTGGGATGCATCAGGGAAGAACCATTTAACCAGGTAATACATGCCGATGACTGCCCGCGGACCGGTCCAGATCTCGTTGGCAATCAGGTGAATCCGGCCTCTTTTGACGGCATTGATGTGGGACCAGGCCGGTCTGTCCATGATACCGGTGCGGATGGCTTTAAAATTTCGTGCATCCGCCATGCTGTAGCATGACCCGCCAGCGCTTTTGGTGGTGACTTTAACCACCACATCAGGATTGGCTGTCACGATCCACTCCGATGTCACTTCCGGATAAGGAATGGATAATACCTCGGCGATATTGCTTCCCCCGGAAAACACACACATGTCATGACCGCCAGACCCGGGGGCTGCGGTATGGTAGCTTGAATCCCCTTCAATATAGACCTTTGGACCAGCAGACCTTTTTTCCAGAAAACCATGGATATGGTTCAAGTGATCGCCATACCATGCAGCCAGACCTGCGGCCTCTTTTTCCTTACCAAGAATCTTCCCAAGGATGGCCACCTCTTTTGCAAGGGTGGCGGGTTTAAAAAAATCAAGCCGGATCACCTGAATGCCGAAAGGGGCAAGCTTTTTTTCCATATCCACACCAGGCCGGGACCCGTAACATAGCACGGCATCGGGATTGAGCTCCACGACCTGTTCGTAATTGATCTCTTTCCAGGTACCCATCTTGGGCTTGTCATTGAATTGCGGCCAAAACAGGCTGTTTTTCAAAATCCCAGAGTACACCCCGGCCACAAGATCAGATGCCCCTAAAGACCTGATCACCTCCAGGGCATCCGAGGTTATGACCACCAGCCGTTTCACCGGCAGTTTTACCTCTTTCTAGTTGCCATTGGCATCTTCCATCACAATGGTCTGTCCAGTCCCCGGGTTTGCGGCATCGGCTGATGCAACCCCGGGGAGAACCAGAAAGATCGTCATTATGACAATGACAAGACATTTTTTCATGAAAAATTGCATATTGGCTTAAAATTCAAAGGAAATTCCAGTTTCAATGTACCGACCGCTAATTGGATAATAGTACTGCTTATACGGGGTTCCGTCGGAATTCCTTCTCCCGGTTTCATTGAAATAGTTATACTCTTCCTGATCAAACATATTATTGCACAGCACCCACACCTTAAATCTTTCGGCCGTATAGGTCAGCTTAAGATCTGTAGTGACATAGTCGCTTATCTCGTACCGATTGAGAACATCCACATACTGCTTGCCGTAATAATTCAGGTCTGCACTGAGTTTCCAATTATTCAGGAAATAAAAATCCAGTCCAAAAGTCCCGTTAAATTTTGGCACATGGGGTACTTGCTGACCTGCAATATCAACATTCTCGCTGTTGGAATCAGATATCTCTCCCCATACATACGGTTTGAATATGGCATTATCCCACTCGGCATTCTGATATGCGCCTTGGAGACGGTAGCCCACCACCGGATTGATATGGCCTGTGACTTCCAACTCAAGGCCCATATGTTCTGAATCCCCCACATTTTTGTACCCTAACCAATCGCTGGTATTATCAGAATCATACAAGGAGAGAAACTTATCTTCCACCTGCATGTAATAGGCGGTGACGGCCAGGCTGAGTTTGGAGCAGACATACTGCTTATACCCCAATTCCAGGGTCTGATACTTTTCAGGTTTCAAATCTTCGGCTGTGTATTCATCTTTGGCATATTCCATGGCGTATTTATAATAATACAGCACCGGATACCAGTAAGATTGAGAAAGAGATGTATAAACTGTAGCGTTTGAATTGGGGTGATAGGCTGGAGTGATATCCCAGGAGAAATAGGAGTGACTGCTGGTCACCTGGTTGGGTTGCAGGGTTTTAACATCATAATCCACCTGGTCAAAACGGCCGCTGAAACTCAATTCCCACTGTCGGCTAAAAGAAAGGTCATTGTTCAGAAAAATGCCGAACCGCTCTCTTTCAGCGTCCATGGTGCCCTTGGCAACCGCGCTTTTTTGGGAAGAGGACAATGGTGTCGGCGACCATGGATATGATTTCACCAGATCAAAGGATATCTTTTCATAATCTGCACCAATGGTGGGGGTGTACTTGGTTGAGTTGAACAAAAAATTATAACCACCGGATGCTCTAGTTAGGAACCGGTCCTGTTCACTGTCCTCTTGGTAGTCATAATAGGAACTGGCTTTACTGTAACTGGAATTAAGCTTCTTTGCCAGATACCTGTAAGCATGGTCTGTATTATCGTAAGCAACTATCCCGTTAGCAAAATATTTTTCTTTCTTAGTGCTGAATTCAAGACTTGCTGCTGTATTTTCATCCTCATTTTCCCGGTTGTGGACCAGGGTGTCATTTGTTTCCGATGTGGGGAAAATTTTCTCCCGCCGGTAATTGTCCAACTGCCATTTTGTCTTACCGTAAATGTTGTCGTAATCAGCTTTATGCCAATCAAAATTCAGTCCCAGGCGGGTGTCTTCAGAAAAATTATGGCCGACACTGACCCGTGCTGTCCCCAATTTTTTATTGTCATTTTCATAGCCATCTGTATTAAAAGCAGAACCGCCAAAAGCATAATCCCATTTATCCACCTGTCCACTGAGGTTGGCCGAGGCTTTTAGACTGTTCCAGGAGCCATAAGAAATACTTGTTTTTCCGGAAAAGGCGTCATCCATTCCTCTTTTGGTGATAATATTAATAACCCCCCTAGAGGCATCGGGCCCAAAGGCAATGTTTCCTGAAGATCGGCGGACTTCGATGCGTTCTATATCGGAGACGGGAATTGAATCATATTCAATATACCATCCAATACCGTTATTGGCCGGCACCCCGTTAATGAGAACCAAAACGCCTCCAGACTGTGGGCTTCGGTTGCCCAGGCGGAACAGGGAAAAATCACTCCCAGAATCAATAGAGAAACAAAAGCCCTTCTTATCTTTTTCATTCAACTTCCTCCTCAGAAATTCTGCATGAACGTTAAAACATGTCTAATGCAAATCCTTAAATACGATTACCGCATCGGGCCTTTTTAGGTGCATTCACGCCCAGCCTAAATCGTCTTCGTCCGGATTCAAAATAAAAAAAGCCAGGAATCCCAACACGGACACAAGTCCGAAATGGCCTTCCTGGCTTTGGTTAGCTTATTTGATTATTCTTTATTTACTTTTAAAACATACACAGATTCGTTCTGCGAGATGATATGGTTTAAACGGATCTCCATTTTTTGTCAACAGGTATATTTTAAAAACATCAGATTGATCTGCTCAAAGAAATGGGAGGCTTGGTTAAACCTCCTTTTTCAGATGGTGTTATTTATAACATGATCTTCACCATAACTTATCCCCCCATGCGCAATTCTTTGTAACTATTGCAAGATTGGGGATACCCCATCAAGTTTCCCGCCCTCATCTTAGCAGCAGTACTCGTATACATACTCATTTTCCTGGTTGCCCCGGCTGAACCAGTGTTTGATAGGCATCAGGCCAGGGTTTTGAGTTCAACGATCGGTTAGCAAAAAGGGGAAAAAGGCTGCCTCCCTATCTTAGATCAAAGGATCCACAGAAAAGACTGCCGTGGCGGTCAGCCCCTTTAGCTGTTTATTCAATTGACCGCCTCTTGCAAGGCCGTTTAAGTGGTCATGGATCATCTGTTTTAACTCGGGTTCCGGCAGACTGGACACCTTGGAAAAAAAGGCCATTTGACTTTCAAATTCTTTTTCCACGTCAATGGTCTGGTCCCATTCTACCACATCAAAGCTGATATCCGGGAACAGGCCCATGGAAAACAGCAGATTGATTTTGTACAATATGCTCTGGGGCTTATCATCCAGAGGCTTTTTCATGATCTTCGCCCAAAGATCCATGAATATAGGGTGCTGGCGCCGGGCGGCCCATCCCCGGACAGCGCACCCTTTTTTTGAACATTGGATCATCTTGGCAAAGGCCTCGGGTGTGGCCACCCCCGGACTCATAAAGGCCAGGACCAGGTCAAAGGACTTTTCCCACCCTTTTGCCCGGATATCCACATCATGCCAGTCTTCCTTTAAAAGGGAGATGCGCTCTTTTAATGCCTGGGGCATCTCCTGCTCTAGCCGTTGGAGCATCCCGGCTGAAAAGTCCATGGCCGTGACATGGGCCCCGCGTTCTGCCATTGCCTGTGCCATCAGGCCCGGGCCGCAGCCAATGTCCAGAACAGACATGCCCTCAAAGAGCAGCCCCTTGTCTGCCAGGCTGTTCAAGGCCTTTTCCAGGCGGCGGTCTTGTATTTCTTTACCATTGGTATTATAGGTGGCAGAGGCCTTGTCCCAGTACTCAGGCGTGGCAAACCCCTTGTGCACTTTATAGGTGTCCCCTGCCCTGTCTCCTTCCCAGGTATTGATCCAGAATGCTTTGTTAAATATATTTTCCATGCATTATCCTTGGTAAATTAGGCGCTATTCATTATTTTTTGTCTGTCAGTTCCCTGACAGATTCAGCCCCGTCATCAGACCGATCATCCACGGGTGCGGTAAAGACCCCGGTAATATCTTTGATCACCACATAAAGGGCGGGAACAAAGACCAGGGTAAGGCCTGTGGCCGCCACCAGGCCGAAACTAATGCTGGCAGCCATGGGAATTAAGAACTTGGCCTGGAAACTGGTTTCCGTCAGCAAAGGGCCAAGGCCGGCCACCGTGGTCACCGAGGTCAGTAAAACAGGCCTGAACCTGTTTTGGCCCGCCTCTATCACTGAATCATAAACAGCTTGCCCATCACGGACCCGGGCATTGATAAAATCAATGAGAATCAATGAGTCGTTGACCACAATGCCGGACAGGGCAACAATGCCGAAAATGGAAATCATGGTAATATCCAAATCCATGACAAAATGCCCGACAATGGCGCCGACAAGACCAAATGGAATGGCCGTCATAATAATCACCGGCTGGATATAGGATCTAAACTGGCTGGCCAGCAGCAGAAAAATCACCATGGCAGCCACGGCAAAACCTTTCAGGAGGCTGTCCATGGACTCCTTGCTCCGCTTGGCCTGACCTTCCAAATCATAGGAAATATGGGGAAACTCTTCCACCAGACCGGGCAGAAAGTTTTCCTTTAAATCTGCAACGATCTTCTGGGCATTGGCCACATCTTCGTTCAGATCCGAGACCACCGTGATCACCCGGTGCCGGTCCACCCGCTGAATGGCGGAATATCCCCGGGCCAACTCCATCCGGGCCACCTGGTTGAGAGGAATTTCCCGGTTGTCCCGGGTCCTTATTCTCAACTGCTCAATACTGGCCTCGGTCTCTCTTTCTGCCCTTGAATAACTGACCATGACCTTGACATCATTTTTTCCCCGCTGGACCTTGAGCACCTCATCCCCGTAAAAGCCCTGGCGGATCTGGGTGGCAATGTCAGCCATGGTCACGCCTAAAGCTTCAGCACCCGGCTTGATATGGATTTGTTTTTCCATTTTCCCGGGCCTGAAATCGTCGGTGATATCAAAGGTGCCCGGATAGGTGGCAATCTCGTCTTTAAGGGATAGTGCGGCTTTTTCCAGCTCTACAAGATCATTTCCCACCAACCTGATTTCAATGGGTTTGCCCCCGGGGCCTCCGCCGATAATGGTAAAGGTGAGCTGCTCCACCCCCAAAACATCACCGATAAACTCCCGCCACTTGGCTGTGACTTCAGGAGCAGAGATCCCCGGACGTGCGGCTGCCGGTAAAATTTCGATCCAGACCTCTCCGCAATGCCCCCCGTAAACACCGGGTTTCCAGTCCCGGCGGGGAATCACCCCCACCAGAGAAAAGGTATTGACCAGAATGTCGGCCCTGTTTTCCACCTGGTCCCTGAAATAATCGTTGAGTGCAAAGGCGCCTGCCTCAATCTGCTTGATGGTTTTTTCAGTGGTTTTAAAGGGGGTGCCCAAAGGATAAATGGTCTCTGAAATCATCCAGTTTGAGTCATTTTTAGGAAAAAAGGTATAGGGCACATGGCCACCGATGATCAGGCCCATGCTGACGATAAGACATCCAACCCCCAAAGCCAGGGTAAAGTACCTGTTTTTCACACAATATCGAAGCAAAGGCAGGTAGGCTTGATGGATGGTCCAGTTGAGCATTTTTTCCACCCGGCTCCGAAGCCAGTGATGGCCCTGGGACAAATCTGTTTTCAACCAGTCAATCCAAGAAAAAAAGATCTGATACACCTTTATTTTATTGGGCTTGGACTCGGTTAAAGTTCCTTCCAAGTGGGCCGGAAGAATCAAAAACGCCTCTATCAGGGAAATGGCCAGAATGCAGATCACCGCCTGGGGCATGATGGAAATAAACTTGCCCATAATGCCTGAAATATACATGAGCGGGGCAAAGGCCACAATGGTGGTGGTCACCGCCATGACCACAGGCCCGCCGATCTGGGCCATGGATGCCATCACCGCCTCTTTGGGAGATAAGCCCCGCGAATAATGGGTATACACATTCTCCCCCACAATAATGACGTCGTCCACCAGTATTCCCAGGGTCATGATAAATCCGAACATGGAGAGCATGTTAATAGAGGCCCCCATATAGTCCAGAACCAGAAAGGCTCCCATAAAGGTAATGGGAATTCCTGAGGCCACCCAAAAGGCCAGGCCCAAATCCAGAAAAAGGGCCAGAACAATAAAGACCAGTAAGATGCCCTGAAGACCGTTTTTAAGCAGCAGATCAATTCTTTCCTGGACCATGTCAGCCATGTTGTACCAATGGCCAAGCGTAACGCCTTCGGGCAAATCATCCTGGATTTGCGCCATATATTCAAACACATGGTTGGAAATGGCAATGGTGTCCTGGGAATCGGTCCGGTTCACCACCACAAGGGCTGCTGGCTTGCCGTTGAACCGGGGCAATACATCGGTATCCTCAAACCCGTCCACCACCACGGCCACATCCCCGAGATAAACAATCGTGCCGTCTGCCCGGGTGACCAGAGGAATTTGTTCATAGGCTTCACCTGTATATTTTTTCCCCTTGGCCCGGGGTTTTGATTCTGCCGCCGGGCAGTTCAAGGCTGCCACGGCCCACAGCCTGCACCACATCGTCAAAGGAAAGGTTATAGGTGCGCAAACTTTTCTCGGAAATCTCAATGGAGATTTCAAACTCCCTGACCCCCACCAGCGAGGCAAGGGAGATTCCGTCAAATTCCACCAGATCGTCCCGGATTTTTTCAGCCGTGTCCCTGAGCACCCGCTCGTTAACATCCCCGTAAACCGCCACATAAATGGCCGGCTCGTTGTTTTTGATTTCAACGATGACCGGATCTTCGGCTTCCTTTGGAAAAGAATCAATGAGATCAATTTCGGTTCTCACCTCATCCAGTTTTTCATTGATATCGGTTCCTGCGGACAATTCCAGGGTAACGGACCCACGACCTTCAATGGCCGTGGAATACATGGTTTTCACATTTTCAAGGCTTTTGAGCTGTTCTTCGATCTTGATGCATATTCCTTCTTCCACCTCTTCAGGAGACGCCCCCGGATAAACCACTGAAACATTAATCATGTCCAGGGAAAACTGGGGGAACATTTCACGCTTCATATTCATGGCCGTAAACAACCCGGCCACGATCAAAAACACCATGATCAGGTTAACAGACACCCTGTGCTCAACAGACCATTTTCCCAGGGCTTTCATGGCTGTTCACCCAGGGTTTTAACGGTAAGGGCCATGCCCTCGACCGCACCGGGCAGAGGGGATGAGACAATCAGATCTCCTGGAACAAGGCCCTGGTCTATAATGACCTGGTCTTCAAATTTACGGAGCACTAAGACCTTGCGAATTCTAAGACGGCCATCCTCTACCAGATACAAGGCATCTGAAGACCGCATCAAATGCCGGGGCAGCCGGAAAATATCATCCTGGATTTCCCCCTGGATACGGCAGGTCACAAAGGTGCCGGGCTTTAAAAGGGCAAAGGCCGTAATGGAATGCTCCGGGCCAGCCGTCTCCCTGGACGATTTTGGGATTTCTTTTTCCCCGGCTTGGACTGAATCATTTGCTTGGACTGAATCATGGGCTTGGCCTGCTTTGTGGACTTGGCCTATCTTGGGGGCCGGGTCCATCTCCTTGGCCAGGGGGTTACGGTCACCGATTTCCAGGGTCAAGGGCAGGGTCCGGGTTTTTTCATCAATATTGGCCTTTACCCTGACCAGTTTTGCCTGCCATACGGGAAGATCAGGACCTTCCAGATTGGCAACACTGACCTGGGCCTTGGGCAGGCGTCCCTCTTCAAAACAGGCGCGCAACCACTTGAGTTCTTCCAAGGGGATGCTTACATCCACATCCATGGCCCCTTTTTCGTAAATCGAACCCAGCACCTGTCCCGGGTTGACAAATTCTCCCATCTCAACCTGTTTGACCAGGACAAGCCCGTCAAACCCGGACCGGATCTGAGATTTCTCCAGCACCAGGGAAACCTTTTGAAAATCCGCCCGGGCCATGGCCAGGGCCGCTTTTTTCTGTGCCAGTACAGAAGGGGTCAGGGCCAGTCGATTCTCAATGTTCTGGAGCTGAATCCTGGCGGCCAGGTATTGCTGCTGGGCCTTGTCCAGACTGGTTTTCGAGGCAAACTGATTTTTGCTCAGGGCCTTGACCCGGGCAAGCTCCTTGAGGCTCAAGTCCATATTGGTCTTTGCCAGACCGGCATCTGCCTTTAAATTTTCAACATCCTGAGTCAAATGCCTGATGTCCACCCGGACCTGGGCCGCTGTTTTATCCAAGATCAAAGAGCGCTGGTCAATGCGGAGGATCAGCTCTCCTTTTCCAATGGCGCCCCCGTCACGGAACAGGGGGTGAAGATAATCAATCCGGCCGCCTACCTCCAGGGCAAGTTTGACCTTTTTCCGGGGAATGATGGTGCCGAAGGCTTCAATGGTCACGGCCTCGGACCTGGATGTCGCTTTTATCACCACCACCTTGGGCGGGGTTTGAATCTTTTGTTTTTTCTTGGGTTTTTCCCGAACGGCAAAAAGCCAGAACCCAAAGCCGAATGCAAGGGCTAAAACAATTACCACCCGCATCAATCTGAATAAAAACGATCTCATGATAATCTTCCCTTTTAAGAAAAATGCCTTAAAACATGACCACCCGAAAAGCAATCCTTCCCTTATATACCAGGAATTTTAGGCTCGCAATCAAAAACCGTCCATATGAATTGCCTTTTAAGTTCTCTTGAGCGTTGCCCCGCTGGGCAGATATTGTGAAGATGCTCCCAATGACGCACCTTGAATTAGACTTAAAATCCTAAATCTTATTTGGGGCAATTTTAATCTGATCCCGAGCTTGTTTTGAAAAGACCCTAAATGTGGGAATTTTTTATTATATTTTGCTATCAGGCCAGAGGCTCAGTCTGTCCTAAATAGACAGTATTCTCTGTCAGCTGACCTGTAAAGGGGTTGTCAAACTCAACAACATGGGTCTCAACCGTCCAGAACACCTCATCCAGAAGGGATGCAAACCTGTCATCGGGCCTGTCATCGGACCAGAGCCCAAAGACCCCGCCGGGATTCAGGTGAGAGGCAAGACTGCTCAATCCTTGGACCGTATAAAAAGCCTTGTTGGTCTGGGTCAGGACCCGTGTCGGGGTGTGGTCAATATCCAGCAGAATTGCATCCTGCTTTTTCCCGGGATGATCCGGGTCAAACCCCTGGGCCCCATCACGAGACAGGGCAAAAAAGTCCCCTTGAACCAGCCGGCACCTGGGATCTGCACACAGAGAAGGCCCCAAGGGCACCAATCCTTTTTCATGCCAGTCAATCACAGGCCTTAAAAATTCCACCACCACCAGGGAGGCTAAATTGGGATTTTCAAGGGCTGCAAGGGCGGTATAGCCCAGGCCCAAACCGCCCACCACAACGCTGAACTCCGCTTTGTCCAACCGGCCCAGCCCGATTTGGGAAAGCTGTGTCTCTGCCTCATGAAAAAGGCTGGACATGAGAAACTCCTCTCCAAGCTTAACCTCGTATATCTCACGCCCTTTGAGCTGGAGCAGTCTTCTCCGCCGCAGGACCAGCTCACCTATGGGCGTGTTCTGATAGTCCAATTCCTCGTAGTTCAATCCCATGATCTTTCCTTGATTTTAGGTCCCCTGGTTATACCTGAGTATACGCTCTTGCAGCCCGGAAAAGAGGTCATTAGAACCCATTTACGGCAAATAATATTATAAAATTAAAGGCGTTCAGGACTGCAGACAAAAAACAACGGTCTGTTATAATGCCAATCTAAGTTTCGCTGCCAGAATCTTGGATCAGGCCTTTGCTTTTTTAGCCGCCCTGGCACGGGGATTAGCAGGTTTTTTGGCCATTGATTTGGGCGGGGAAACAGGCGCTTTTTTGGTTCCGGGGACTTTTGATTTTGCGGGTGATGTTTGTTTTTTAGGAGAGATACCACGCAGAATAGGCATGATTTCATCCCGTTTGCTGGCCATGAGCAGGGCAATTTCCTCTTGCTGGTCCTCATCCATCTTCAGGCTGGAATCTTCCAAAAAATCAAACAGATTGTCGGCAATATCAAGCATTTTATCATAGGCGTCTGCTTCTTTTTTTGTCGCAAATGTCATCTTTTCTTCTCCATTCCTGACAACGATGTATTTGACGATTACAGCCATATCTTCTCCTTGCTCTTAAGACGCTCCCGGGCAGTCCAATGGTCGTCATTTAGGGGTTTGTAATACTTATGCCTCTGTCATAATAAAAAAAAAGACCCTGGTAAAGGATTATTCCTCTGCCAGGGTCCTGAACGTCTATGTTTTTATCCTGAAAACACAGACACCGTAACCAAAAAGTTAAATATCAGGCCTTGGAAAAAGCCCTGACCGTTCAACAATCTCTGGCACTTTTTCCTCCCATTCGATTGCCATGACGTGGAAACCGGAGACCCCTGTAACCTCTTTGAGTTCCTGGATATGCTCCACACAGATGTCAATGCCTTCCTGGGCCTGTTTTCCCTTTTCAACGCCGGCAAGCCGGCTGATGATCTCGTCGGGCACATCCATGCCGGGCACCTTGTTTTTCATGTACTTGGCCATGCCCACGGATTTCATGGGGGTCATGCCGGCCATGATAAAGGTCTTTTCCGTCAACCCCTTGTCTGCGGCCCTTCTGATCCATTCCTTGAATTTATCAATATTGTAAATACACTGGGTCTGGATAAATTCAGCACCACAGGCAATCTTCTTGGCAAGCCTTGGCACCCGGATTTCAAAGGGATCGGCAAAGGGATTGGCTGCCGCGCCCACAAACATATTGGGGGGACGCTTGATATCATCTCCCCCTAAAAACTTGCCCTCATCCCTCATGAATCTTGCCGTCTGAACCAATTGCATGGAGTCAAGGTCATGGACATTCTGGCCCTGGGCACAGTCCCCAAAACTCTGGTGATCCCCGGAAAGACAGAGCATATTGTTGATATTAAAAGAGGCTGCCCCTAAAATATCACTCTGAAGGGCCACCCGATTCCTGTCCCTTGTCACCATCTGGAGTATGGGTTCAATCCCTTCGAGTTTGAGATGAATACAGGCCGCCAGAGACGACATCCGGGTCATGGCGGTCTGGTTGTCTGTCACATTGACCGCATCCACATAATCCCTGATCAGCTTTCCCTTGTGCCGGATTTCGTCAGGATCAGACCCCCTTGGGGGCCCGCACTCGGAAGTGACACCCAGATGACCTGCCTTCATCACTCGTTCCAGCCTGCTTGCCGTTTTTACCTCGCTCATATCTTCACATCCTCCCTGGTTACAGTTCTAGGGCCGCCTGCTCTGTCCGTGGACCAGTCTTTAATCGGGGTCACTTTTTCATAATCATCCATCTTGCCAAGGGCTTTGAGCCGATCGATAATAAGCTGCCAGGCACAGTCAATATCCGGGCCCAGCTCGCATTTGCCGTTGGTGGATCCGCCGCAGGGGCCGTTGAGCACCCGTTTGGCACACCTGGAAACAGGACAGATCCCCCCGGTTCTTGCCAATACACAGGACCCGCAGGCCTGGCAGCGTTCAGTCCAGACCCCTCTGTCCTCGTTGGCCCCGAGACAAATGGTATTCACTCCCGGCAGCATGGGCGTTGTCAGATATTTTTCCGCGCAAAACTGAACCCCCACCCCGCAGGCAAGGGAGACCACGGCATCATAATCATCTATGACATTTCTGATCTCTTCTAAATATTCATGGTCGCATTGGCGTTCAAGGGTTCTTTCGTCAATGGTTTTTTCTTTGCCCTGGGTGATAAAATACATGCGCAATGCCGAGGCCAGGACCTCTACTTCTTTTTTCCCGCCAGCCTCGCACACGGTGACACATTCGTTGCACCCCAGAATAAGAAGACGGTCAAAATCCTTAACCTCTTCAATGATTTCTTCAATGGGTTTTTTCTCTGCTATTATCATATTTACCTCATATAATCAGCTGTTAACGGTTTAACGCCTGTCACACCTTTTTGATTAGGCTGCCTCGCTGCTGGCTTTCTGCCTGGCCAGCCGGATGGGGCTGGGCCCCAGCGCCTTTATGTGTTCCACCATTTCAGTGGCATACTGGGCAAACAGCGGGCCTTCCCCTGAGGAAAGATTGTACATTCTCACCCGTTCTCCGCCCACGCCCACCTGGTCTAAAAGCCTGGCGGCCTGCTCAATGCGCTTGCGGGCCCTGAAATTGCCCTCGTTAAAATGACAGTCCCCTTCCATACAACCCACGCAGAACACCCCGTCAGCCCCTTTTTCAAAGGCCCGGAGCACATGGATGATGTCCAGTTTGCCGGTACAGGGCAGACGGATAATTCTAAAACTTGTGGGTATTTTCAGTCTCATGGAACCTGCCAGGTCCGCGGCTGAATACCCTCAGTAATTACAGCAGAATGACAGAATGACCGGGTCGAATTCCTTTGTCATATTACCCCCTCCAGCAAAGATTCCACCTTGCTTAACAATGATTCATCTTCATACCAGTTCAGTTTTATGGTTTTAGCCGGACATTCCGAGGCGCAAACCCCGCAGCCCTGGCACAGGGCAGGATCAATATAGGAGACCCCCAATTCATTTATCACAGGAACGTTATAGGGACAGGATCTCACACAGACCAGGCAGGATGCGCAATTGGCTTGGTTGACCTCGGCCACCACAGCCGAGAGGGTAAGATATTCCTGGGCCAGGTAGGTGGTGGCCCGGGACGCCGCTGCCATGGCCTGGGCAATGGTTTCGGTGATGAGCTTGGGACCATGGGCCGTGCCGCAGATAAACACCCCTTCGGTGGCCGCATCCACGGGCCGCAGTTTGACATGGGCTTCCATGAAAAAGCCTTCGGGATTTCTCTGGGTCTTGATGATGGTGGAAAGCTCTTCGGTATCCGCGGCCTTGACCCCGGCACTCAGGGCCAGAAGATCACAATGGGCCTCAATGGCCTGGCCCAGAACATGGTCCTTAAAGGTCACGAGAATACCGCCGTCGGCCTGGGTCACTTGGGGCGGATGATCCGCATCAAACCTGAAAAAGATCACGCCCAGATTCCTGGCCTCGGTATAGAACTCCTCCATCATGGCGTACATTCTCATATCCCGGTACAGAATAAAGACATCTGTATCCGGAGTTTTCTTTTTTATGGCAATGGCATTTTTCACGGCATTCTGACAGCAGATCCGGGAACAGTTTGGATTTTCCTCGTTCCTGGATCCCACACACTGGATCATGATCACCCGGTCAAGGTCTGCTGCTTTTCCCTGCTCCAGCATATCGGCAAGCTCAAGCTGGGTGACCACCTGTTCGCTCTCATTGTAAAGATATTCCTTGGGCTTGTATTCGTCGGCGCCTGTGGCCACGATCATGACCCCGTGGTCAATCTTCATCTCCTTCATGGAGGGTCCGACCAGAACCTCGGTTTTAAAATTGCCCTTGTACCCGCCATAGCCGACGACCAGGGCCTGCTTGAGCACATCAATATGTTCATGCTCTTCCACGATGGTGACAAGATCTTTGACAAAGGCCTGGATATCATCTCCCTCAATGGTGTGGTAAAGCCTTGACCCAAGCCCGCCCAGGTGACCCTGCTTTTCCACTAAGGTCACATGAAACCCCTGGTCGGCCAATCCCCTTGCCGCTGTCATCCCGGCAATACCGCCGCCGATAACCAGGGCCTTATCCACAATGGTAATCTGTTTATCGTGCAGGGGCCCTAATGTGGACACCCGGGCCACGGCCATGCGGATCAGGTCTTTGGCCTTGTCGGTTGCCTGTTCGGGTTCATGGAAATGCATCCATGAATCCTGGTTCCTGATATTGGCCATCTCAAAAAGATACTTGTTAAGCCCTGCCTCTTCCAGGGTATCCATGAAAATTCCCTCATGGGTTTTAGGGGTGCACGAGGCCACCACCACCCGGTTGAGCTGATGTTCCTCGATCACTTCCTTGATCGTCACCTGGGTATCCTGGGAACAGGTAAACAAATTTTCTCCGGTGTAGACCACATTGGGAAGATTTTTAGCATAGGATTCTATGGCATCCACATCAATGATACCCGCAATATTGATTCCGCACTTGCAGACAAAGACGCCGACCCTTGGCTCTTCGCCCAGCACATCCCGCTCTTCAGGCATGGACACGGTTTTGGTCAAGGTGTGCCGGGCCGCGGCCAGGTGAACACCTGCAGCCCCGGCAGAGCCTGACGCCTCGGTTACCGAAGAGGCAATATCCTTGGGACTTTGAAAGGAACCGGACACATAAACGCCCGGCCGGGATGTACTTAAGGGGTTAAAGGTCTGGGTTTTGACAAAATTATACTTGTCCAGTTCCACCCCCATACGGCCGGCAAGGTCGACACTCTCTTTGGGGATGGTCAGGCCCACGGAAAGGATGACCATGTCAAAGACTTCCTTTTGCATCCGTCCTTGTTCATCCGTGTATTTAAGAATAAGATTATCAGAGCCTGGTTGTTCCACCACCGAATGGATTCGGGATTTGACAAACCTGACCCCGTTCTCGTCTTTGGCCCGATTGTAATATTTTTCATAATCCTTGCCAAAGGCCCGCATATCCATGTTGAAGATAGCGGCATCCAGATCTTTTTCAGAATGCTCTTTGGCAATCATGGCATCCTTGATGGCATACATGCAGCAGACCGAGGAGCAGTAGCCATTGCCGCACCGGTTGGTGTCCCGGGAGCCAATGCATTGGAGCCAGGCGATTTTCTCAGGCTCTTTTTCGTCCGAGGGTCTGACCAGATGGCCCATGGTGGGGCCGCCTGCAGAAAGGATCCGTTCAAATTCCATGGAGGTCATGACATTTTTAGACCGAAGATACATATAGGTATCATCCATGCCCGAAGGATCAAAGGTGGTGGCCCCAGTGGACATGATCAGGGATCCTATGTTCACGTCCCTTGTAACTGCGGTCTGGGTGTGATCAATGGCACCTGCCAGGCAGGCTTCCACGCATTGGTAACATTCCGAACAGATCCCGCAGGAAAGGCATCTTGCCGCTTCCCGGTCTATAAGCTCCTTGGCAAGGCCCTGGGTGACTTCGGCAAAATTCCCCTGGCGGTCCGCCACGGGAATATGATCGGGTTGTACCCGTTCCATTCTCGGGACATCCAGGATCTCAGGTTTTTCAAAGTCATAATTTTTTTCACGCCCCTCTTTTAGATCCTGACCGTTGACGAACCGGTCAATGGACTCGGCAGCCTCTTTGCCCGAGGCCACTGCATCCACCACGGATTTGGGTCCGTAAAAAGCGTCGCCGCCTGCGAAAACCCAATCAATGGGGGTTTGAAGCGTCACAGGATCGGCCGCATACCCGCCGGGCGGGGTCAGGGCAATGCCTTCTTTGTCAGCAAATTCAGTCTCGCCCATCTGGCCGATGGCCACAATCACATGATCTGAATCATGGGAGGTCAGCTTGCAATCGTCAAACCGAGGATTAAATCGCCCGTTTTCGTCAAACACGGCGGTACACTCCTGGAAGGCCACTTCGTCAACCTGGTCTCCAACGCCGTGAAAACCAATGGGGCCAAGGGAGTTGACAATTTTCACCCCCTCTTCCAAGGCCTCTTCAATTTCGTAATCCCAGGCAGGCATTTCATCTCTTTTTTCCAGGCAGACCATGGTCACATCTTCAGAACCCAGACGCCTGGCTGTCAATGCGACATCCACAGCCACGTTTCCCCCGCCGATTACCACGGTTTTTCCGGAAAGTGTTTCACCCTTGCCCAGGGCTGCGTTCCTTAAAAATTCAGTGCCTTTGAGCACCCCTTTCAAGTCTTCGCCTTTGACCCCGAGCCCCCTTGAACCGTGGAGGCCGGTGGCCATGAACACGGCGGCATACCCCTCTTCTTTGAGGCTGGAAAGACTGATGTCTTGTCCAAAGCTTATATTTGTTTTTATGTCAACGCCCAACCCTTCAATCACGGCGATTTCTTTTTCAAGCTCTGCCTTGGGCAACCTGTATTCAGGGATCCCCACGGCCATCATCCCGCCTTTGACCGGCAGTTTTTCAAAAATCGTCACCCCATACCCTTTCTGGGCAAGGTAATAGGCTGCGGTCAGCCCGGCAGGACCTGAGCCCACAATGGCAATTTTTTCATCCCTTTTTTCTGCCAGTTCAGGCATCCAGGGATTTTCTTGTTCCAGATCCAGGTCAGCCAGGTATCTGTGCAGATACTGGATGGCCAGGGGCTGGTCCGCATCTCCCCGGGTACAAATTGATTCACAGGGGTGATGGCAGACCCTTCCGCAAGCGCCCGGGAAGGGATGTTCCTGCTTGAACAGCTTTAAGGCTTCATGGTATTTTTCCTGCTGCATCAGGGCAATGAATCCCTGGATGGAGACATGGGCAGGACAGGTGGCCTTGCACGGGGCAATGGACCGCTTTGAAATCCCGTAGGCACCGGGTATGGCCTGCTCATATTGTTTAAAAACGGCTTTCCGGGGTGCCAGCCCATGGTTGTGCTCAGAAGGGGTTTCCACAGGGCACACCTTGGCGCATTCCCCGCATGAGGTACACTTGTCAAGATCTACAAACCTTGGATTCTCTCTTATCTTGGCCGTAAAGTTCCCCTGCTCTCCGGTCAGTTCCAAAAGTTCTGTGTTCGTCAACAATTCAATGTTCAGATGCCGGCCGACCTCGACCAGTTTAGGTGAGATCACTCACATGGTGCAGTCATTGGTCGGAAATGTCTTGTCCAGCTGGGCCATCATACCGCCGATGGCATAGGACTTTTCAACCAGATAGACATAATAGCCTGAATTGGCCAGATCAATGGCGGACTGCATGCCTGCAATCCCCCCGCCGAGCACCATGACAGCGCCTGCCAGATTTTTCTGTGGTGTTGCCTCGTAACTCATTGTCCATACCTCCTAACCGTTAATATAGCCTTGTTGAATAAAAAAGCTATTTCCCGGTCCGACACCTGCCGGACGCGGATTCACGCAAAAAAGCCTGGGTATGAAAATCAATACCCAGGCTCAAAATTTATATCCGCCAAAATCTATCGTCTGCTGTTCTACCATGGAAAAGGGGGTCACAAACTCGATACCCCTGTAAACACTTAGGCCATGAAAGCGGTTAAAGCTTACATCCTGATCTTCCAAGACATTGACGCAGGCCTTGGAAAATCCAAAGGACCTTAGTTTGGTGTGAATGCAGCCATCCTGGGCGATCTGATAAAAGCCTATACGTCACCTCTTCATTAAAAGCGGTTTCACGCATTGAACACATTTAATTTATCAAGGGCGGATACCCTATCTTACCTTTATAATCCGAACGGCCCCGGCCGGCGTAGGAAGTGGCGAGAAATGAAAAACCGGGTGTTTGTTCGGCTTTAATACCAGCAATTCAATGGACACAGATTGTTGGTATTCCCCACTTGTAAGTAGAAAACTTTGTCTTTCTTTGTCAAGAGTTATTTAACCCCATTCTCATCTTAAAAAGGGGCAGGCCCTTGTCCACCAACTCTGTTCCGGCACAGACCCCATATATGGAATTTCCCGGGAATTTCATGAAATTTATGAAGTTTCCCTCAAATATGGCCTGGGGTCTGTGTTGTAAAGAAGCCTCTTTTACCCGTTTTATTCCCAAAAAAAACGCAGACGGAGAATACGCCTAAGGTTTATTGGGTATGACCATCCTGCCCCAAATATTTTTGGCACAAGACCACCAGGACCAGAACCGGAATCCCCATAAGGGCGGTGATCAGAAAAAACACAGGATATCCAAGGGAATCCACAATAGTGCCGGAGTAGCCGGAAAAGACCTTGGGAATCAGGGTCATCAAAGAACTGAACACGGCATATTGAATGGCGGTAAACCGGACAGAGGTCAGACTGGACAAAAATGCCACAAAGGCGGCAGAGGCAAGGCCGCCGGCCAGGTTGTCCGCTGAAATAACCAGATACAAAAAAACAAGGCTGGGCCCTGTCTGGGCCATGGCCACAAAGAGCAGGTTGGTCACAGAAGAGAGCAGGGCGCCGGCAAAAAGAATGCGGATCACACCGAATTTTATGGAAAGGATCCCGCCTAAAAAGCCCCCGGCAATGGTCATGAACAGACCAAAGGTCTTTACCACACTTGCAATCTGGGTTTTGGTAAACCCAAGATCCTGGTAAAAAACATTTGAAATCACCCCTAACACAATATCTGAAATCCGATAAAGACCGATGAGGGCCAGGAGCAGCCAGGCCAGGGATGTCCCGTAACGGTTGAAAAAATCAGATACCGGCGCCACATAGGAGGCATGGACCATTTTAGAATCAACAACGCCTGCCAGGGTCAGTATCCTGGCAATGAGCATGGCCACGCCCACCCCAACGGCCAGTCGAATTGCTTCCACAAAAAAAGAGGCCAGATGGGTGTTGTGGCTCCATTGACCCAGAACACTTTTAAGATCTTCAGCCAGACCGGCGCTTGAATAAAACCAGAAAACAAAGCCGGCTGCGGCCAGAAGAAAGAGAAAAAAAGACCGGGCATGGGAAAAGGACCCATAAATGGAAGCGGCGCGTTCCCCTGGATCCGGTTCCCTGATGATCCAGGCGGTTGCCATGCCAATGATCATGACGCCTGCCATCACACAATAGGTGGTCTGCCAGGCCGAATAATTGTACACGGCTTTTGAGGATCCTAAAAAATCAGCCATAAAAAGAGCGCCTGCCCCGGCCACAAGCATTCCGATCCTATAGCCGGCAATATAGGCGGATGCCATCATGACCTGGAGTTCTTTTCCGGCAGACTCAATGCGATAGGCATCAATGGCAATATCCTGGGTGGCCGAGGAAAACCCTAAAAATACGGCTGCCATGGCCATGAGGGAAAGCCGCTCCGATGCCGGATCAATCATGGCCATCCAGACAATGGCCGCCATGATGCTTGCCTGGGAAGCCAGTATCCAGCTTCTTCTCCGGCCAAAGGTTCGGGTTAAAAAGGGAATGGGCATCTGGTCCACC
This sequence comes from Desulfobacter sp., assembly GCA_028768545.1. Lineage (NCBI taxonomy): Bacteria > Pseudomonadati > Thermodesulfobacteriota > Desulfobacteria > Desulfobacterales > Desulfobacteraceae > Desulfobacter > Desulfobacter sp. Next base: position 2,497,314 of record CP054838.1, on the reverse strand, counting down.
AGAGGCGCCCATACAAATTTAAAGGAATAGCCCAGGGCGGCCCAGGAAAAAAAGGTCACCGCAGAGCGTTCAACACCCGCCTCCCTCAGCCAGAGGGAAAGGGATGAAAAAATAAGTAAAATGGGTATGCCCGCGGAAAAACCGAAAAAAAGCATGGTCACAACCCTGGGGTGTAAAAAGGCCTTAAAGGCCTTATGCCAGCGAGTTAAATTATGTTTCATGGATAGGTTTCAGGTTGGACGAAGTTAGAGGGTTGTTTCAAAATTAAAGGATACGCCAAAACACTTGATTGTCTTATTCTTGTTCTTAAAAAAACGGTTGCAGTCTTTGATGATCTCATCCATCTGGGCATCGGTCCTGTCCTGGTTCAAATGGATCAGGCCCAGCTGCCGTACATCCGCCTCAATGGCAAGGTCAAGCACATCGGAAACCGAGGAATGGCCCCAGCCGGTTTTGCTCAAATACTCATCCGCTGTATACTCGGCATCGTGGAATAAGATATCCGCGCCCTTGCAAAAATCAATGTAATCCTGCCTGGATCGGCTCTGGGCGTGGGCATACCCCAGCTCATTATCCGTTAAAAAAACAAAGGTCCTGCCGTTTTCGCAAAACTTATAGCCCAGGCTGTCCCGGGAATGGGAGGTGGGAATACTTTTTATATCCAAAGACCCGATGTTAAATTGGCCGTTCAACCCCTGCTTAAACTGGATATCTGCCTGAAAATCATCCAGGCGGATGGGGAAAAAAGGATCTTTCATGACCTGGTCAAAAACCGCCCGGGTATTGATGCCGCCAAATTTACGGTCCTGAACGATAAGGCAGGTATCAGGGTAAAGCAGGGGATGAAAAAAGGCAATCCCCAGAATATGGTCCCAATGGGTGTGGGTCAAAAGAAGATAATAGGTTTTTTCCTGTCGCTGGATCAGGGATTTGCCCAGACGCCTGATACCGGTTCCGGCGTCAATGATGACGATCTGGCCGGAATCCGCCTGGACCTCAATGCAGGTTGTGTCTCCACCATATTGGATGTAGTCGCTGCCTGATACAGAAATGGACCCTCTGGATCCCCAACATTTTATTCGCATGATCCTCCTGCATCCCTAAATTAGAGTCAACCCGCAACAGAACGGTTTGTATAGAATCGTATGAATCCCAACGAAAATCAATATTTTTTTTAGCAAGCATTTAATTATTGGCAATATCCATGGGTTTTTAAAAAAAAACAGGGGATTAAATTCTCTTCATTTTCTGCCGGTTAATTATTTTTAAAAATAGTTTGAAAATATCAAACTTTTTACCATCCAGATATTGACAACAAGGTCTAATTTGCTTAGGAAAAAAGAGATGACCAACCCTAAACCAAATCATTAAAGGGGATGTAAATATGGCACAGCTTATCGCAGACCGGCGTGATGTAGACTTTGTATTACACGAACAGATCGGAACGGTTGACCACGAATTATTCGAAGAATTCAACAAAAAAACCATTGATCTGATTGTTTCCGAGGCCAGAAACCTGTCCATCAAGGAGATTCTGCCCACATTCAAGGACGGAGACGAAATCGGATGCACCCTTGACAATGGCAAGGTGACAACGCCCCCGTCCTTTAAACGGGCATGGGAACTTTTCTGCGAAGGTGAATGGCTGGCCATGTGCGATGATCCCGAAGTCGGGGGCCAGGGCATGCCCAAAACCGTAGGCTGCGCCGCCTTAGAGTATATGGTGGGCGCCAACTCTGCGTTCATGCTTTACTACGGCATGACCCACGGGGCAGCCAAACTCGTGGAAGCATTCGGGGACGAGACCCAGAAAAAACTGTATATGAAAAAAATGTTTGCCGGCCATTGGGGCGGCACCATGCTTTTGACCGAACCCGAGGCAGGATCCGATGTCGGTGCCTTGACCACCACAGCCACTCTCAATGAAGACGGCACCTATTCCATCCAGGGGACTAAAATATTTATTTCAGCCGGAGAACATGACCTTTGCGATAATATCATCCATCCGGTCCTGGCCAGGATCGAAGGGGCCCCGGCCGGCACCAGGGGGATTTCCCTTTTCCTGGTCCCCAAATACCTTGTCAATGAAGACGGCTCTTTGGGAGAATTTAACAATGTGGTCTGCACAGGGCTTGAAGAAAAAATGGGCATCCACGGCAATGCCACAGCCACCCTCTCCCTGGGGGAACGAGGGGCGAGTATCGGCACCCTTCTAGGCGAGATCAACAAGGGCATGCCTGAAATGTTCAAAATGATGAACGAGGCAAGGGCTTTTGTGGGTATACAGGGATTTGCCGTGGCCTCTGCCTCGTATATGTATGCCCTTGATTATGCCAGAACCCGTGTCCAGGGCCGGCATTTGACTGCGGGCAAAGATCCTGAGGCCAAAGACGTCACCATTATCAACCACCCGGATGTCAAACGGCAGCTTTTGAACATGAAGGCCTATACCGAGGGCATGCGCTCTTTAATCTACTATTATAATAAATGCGCGGATATCGTACACACCACCGAAGATGAAGCATTCAAAGCTGAGACCGCCGCATTGATCGAGGTGCTCACCCCCCTTGTCAAAGGCTATGTCACGGACAAGTCCCTTGAGGTCTGTTCCCACGGGGTGCAGGTTTACGGCGGATACGGGTATTGCAGCGAGTTCCCGGTTGAACAGCTTATGAGGGACTCCAGGATATTCATGATCTACGAAGGAACCAACGGTATCCAGGCCATGGATCTTTTGGGCAGAAAATTATCCATGAACAAGGGGGCAAGTTTTAAATATTTTCTTGCGCAGATCAAAAAAACCGTGGAGGAAGCCAAAGCAATTCCGGGTGTTGAAAAAATGGCAGACAAGGTCGCCCGTGCAGTGTCACGCCTTGAAGAACTATCCGCAGACATGGGGTCAAGGTCCAGAAGTAAAAACGCCCTGAACGCCTATGCTTTTGCCCATCCCTTCCTTGAAATCACAGGGGATGTGGCCTTTGCCTGGATGCATCTGTGGCGGGCAGCCATTGCCGCACCCAAGCTGGCCAAAAAAGCCGGTTCCCTTGATAAAGACGCCGTAGCCCAAAAGGCTGCCAAAAACAAGGATGCTGCATTTTACGCAGGACAGATGGCAACTGCCAAATTTTTTATTCATACCCTTTTGCCGGCAACCTATGGTAAAATGGATGCTGTTCTGGAAGGGGATACCTGTGTGGAAGATATCCAGGATGTTTCCTTTGGTTCAAAATAAACGCCACGGCCGCCCATGGCATTTGCCAGTGGCCGCAGCAAACAAATGAAACGCTTATGATTGCAATACCATAGTTTCATTTAAGTCTTAAATTTTTGTCCCGGCCGGTTTCTCTTCTTTAGGCTAGGCCGGGGCAAAAATATGTCTTTAAAAAAAACTGAATAACCCTTTGGGAGGAGCCCATGTTAGAAACCATAAAAAAAAGTCTGCTCACCGGCGTTGGAATGGCCTTAAGATCTAAAAAGGAAATTGAATCTTTGGCCAAGGAATTTGCCCAGCAGTCCGAGATGAACCAGGACGAGGCAAAAGCCTTTTTGGACGACTGCCAGACAAAATACGAACAGGCCAAATCCGATCTGGATAAAAAAATCGAAACCGCCATTGAATCCATCCTCAAACGGCTGGACCTGCCCAGCAAGTCAGATATCGAGACCCTGAACAAACGAGTGGACACCCTGACCCAGCAGTTGGAAAAAAAGGATTAGTCCCCAGAACGTATGCTGAGCATCAAGACCATTACCAAGGTCACCAAGCGGTACCGGCACCTGATCCGGTACCAGCAGATCATCGGTATTATTCTCAAATACGGGTTTGAAAATATTATCGATGCCATGAACATGGACTATTATATTGAGTCCAGCCGTCGTCTTATTCCCTTTACCAAGCCCCATGAAAAGGTAAAAAAGCTCTCCAAAAACCAGCGCATACGACTGGTTTTAGAGGAGTTGGGCCCCACCTTCATCAAAATGGGGCAGGTGCTCTCCTCCCGGCCCGACCTTGTCCCCCTGGATCTGACCAAAGAGCTTGCCAAGCTTCAGGATAATATTCCCTCGTTCGGGTTTGACCAGGTCAGCCAGATCATATCTTCGGAATTTGGCAAGCCATGGGAAGATATTTTTTATTCCATTGAAAAAACCCCCATTGCCTCGGCCTCCATCGGCCAGGTTCACAGGGCAAAACTTCCCCAAGATGCACCCATTGCCGTGAAAATCCAGCGTCCGGGCATCAGGAAAATCATTGAGGTGGATCTGGAGATCATCCACTATCTTGCCTCGGTCATGGAAAACAATATCCAGGAAGTGGCCATGTTCCGCCCGGTGAAAATTGTGGAAGAATTTGCCAAAACCCTTGAAAAGGAACTGGACTATACGATCGAGGCCGCCAATATGGAACAGATGGCCGAACAATTTCAGGATGATCCCTCCATTCATATTCCACGGGTATACCGTTCCCAGTCCAGTGAACGGGTGCTGAGCATGGAGTTCATCAACGGAATCAAGGCCGATGATATCAACGCCATTGACCTGGCAGGGCTTGACAGAAAACAGCTCACCCGGGCCGGGGCGGATTTTATCATGAAACAGGTCTTTGAGTTTGGATTTTTACATGCCGATCCCCATCCGGGAAATATTTTTATCCTAGAGGATCAGAAAATCTGCCTGGTGGATTTCGGCATGACCGGATTTGTGGACCAGACCACAAGGGAAATCTTCATTGATCTGCTTCACGCCCTGGCTTCTAAAAACACCAAGATGACCGCCCGCCTGCTCTGCGATCTGGCAGAATTTGAGACCTCCCCGGACATGGGCCGTCTTGAAAAAGACATCGCCATGTTCTCGGCAGTTCATCTGTCCAAGTCTTTAAAAGAGATACACCCCAGCCGCATGGTCCACCAATTTCTTGAACTCTGCTCAGCCCATGAACTGCGAATCCCCCCGGACCTTTTTTTGATGATCAAGGCCTTTATTTCCATTGAAGGGGTGGCAAGGGTGCTGGACCCGGAGTTTGACATGATCAACCATGCAAGGCCCTATGTCAGGGCAGCCACCTTGAATAAATATTCAATTCCCCGGCTGCCCCGGGATATTGCCGGAATTGCAAAGGAGACCTTTTCCCTGATCCAGAGCCTGCCCTCTGACACATCACATCTCATTGCCCAGGCCAAACAGGGCAAATTAAAAACCATTATCCAGATTGAGGGGCTTGAAAAAATAATGATGACCCAGGATCAGACCTCCAACCGGATCTCCTTTTCCATTATCATTGCGGCATTAATTCTGGGTTCGGCCGTGGTCTTGAACTCAAAGATCCCCCCCCTGCTCTTCGGGGTCTCTGTGATCGGGATCTTGGGTTTTCTGGCCGCTGCTGTCATGGGAATCTGGCTATTGGTGGCCATTATCCGAAAAGGCAGGCTTTGACCTCTATGATAAACGTTCAACAAAAAAACCAAACAAATCCTGGTTTCCCCGCATTTTCAATCGCTTTATTCATTTGCATTATTAACCCTGGGCAATTGTTTTTTTAAGACGCTTTATCAGCCCGCATATTTCACAAAGCGTTTTTGCCTTAGCTGCAAGGCACAGACCGAGAAGCCGTAGTCCTTTACTGCGAGCGGACTGTAACCCAGCAGATGAGGTAAAACGCTTTGCCCGGAGGGTGACGTTTTGCATAATGGAAAACGACTTAAAAAACGACACAACCAATTATAATAATATAACTTTTTGGTAAAATACTTAAAATATTCGGATTAGACGAACAAGAGGCTTTGCACTTGTTTTGCTGATGAAATAGGGTTGGAAAAACGCCAGATACAGGTAAGCCGCTCAAATGATGAACCTGCACTTTTTTTTATAAATATCAATCTCGGTCCTTTTCATAGGGATACCAGTCCGAATCTCTCAACCGGTCGACCTTGAGTATGCCGATTTCGTAAGAAAGGGTATTAAACACCACTTTTCTGCCGACGGAACCGCCCACATCCTCTGAAACAATCTTAATCCGCCTTTTATTTAAAACCTGTCTTGCGGTTTGCAAATTATCTTTTCCAATATCCTTGGCAGTAAGGTCGGCATTAAATGCCCCGCCAAAGACCTGGGCCTCGAGATGGGAGCGTTTCGAGCCTTTGTTCAGCATCATTTGTATCAGGGCCAGAACAGCAATATTGCCGTAAACAGGGGTGGATTTAGATTTTGCATCTGACCAGGGAAACAAAAAATGATTCATCCCCCCGATTTTGAGCCGCTTATCGTAAAGGCTGACTGAAACAGAGGAACCTAAAACGGGCGCATTCCCATTTTCCCGGTTTTAAAAAGGCCTGTCTTTTAGAGCAAAAAGAATGATATCCTCTGTTACGCTGAAATGAACATAAATGGATTGTGCTAATGAAGAAAGCTGAAGATTGTAATACTGTTGATGAAGTCCTTGCATGCCTCAAAGAACTGGAAGAAGATCCAAATCGCTTGGTTCGTAACGCTAACGAATTAGAACAGATGGAGCAGGAAATCCTTGAGTATACAAATCGGATAAGCGCCTTTTTTTTAAAAAAAAGATCCAGGCCTCAGTAGATTCCTCTGAACAGGTCGACCAAGAAAAAGAATTGATGTCCAATTGGCCGGGACGGATGAAAAGCGAAGGGCTTGAGACCGTTTGGATTCAGCTTTGTACAGATAGTTCGGTTGATATTCATGTTCGATACTATCGAAGGTCCTGTGACCGCCGAAAAGGAAAAAGATATAAAGGTGCATACGCTGGCTTAATCCTTCTTGGAATCCATGATCGCTGCTCGCCTGCTTTGGCTTCTATGGTGAGTTCTTGGTCAGCCTTATTAAGTTCTTTTGAAGAAGTCCGTCAAGTGCTTTGTGACCGTGGGATGACGTTGGGTATAAAGGTCATCCGTAAACTGACCTATCGGTACGCAGAGCGGGCTCGAGCCGAACAACAAGCGGGCCGAATCCCATTAAATGATAGAGATTTACTTGAAGGGCGGCGAGTCGTTATCAGCACTGATGGTGGCCGCACTCGGCTCAGAGAGAAGAAAAGGGGACCAAAAACCCAAAAGGATAGAACCCGATTTCGTGGGAATGTTCAGAATTCTGTGTCACGGTTTCGGTTCCCGGATCTGCCTCAGCGCCAGCGGAAGTAAAAGTCAGGTCCGAGAATGGGCCTTCAATCAGCCACGTCGGAGGAGTTGACTTTTGCTGGAGTGGAGTTCCTGGAACCATCTTTTCCATCTGTAAATAAATCCCTATCAAATTCCCAGCTCTTTATCCAGCCGGCCTTCAAAGAAAATTGCCAACTGGGAAATTGTCAGTGACCAATTTTGAATCGGCATTGTCCATTTTTTACTGGCGTTCTGGATCCCCATGTAAAGCAGCTTTAACAGGCTGTCCTGGTTCGGGAATGATCCCTTTGTTTTGGTCAGTTTTCGAAACTGTCGATGCACAGCCTCAATGGTATTTGTGGTGTATATTATCCGTCGAATCTCTTCTGGATATTTAAAGAAATGACTGAGGCGTTCCCAGTTGTTCCGCCAGGATTTTATCACAATCGGGTATTTGTCATTCCATTTATTTTCCAAGATATCCAGTTCTTCTTCGGCCAGATCCTTATTGACCGCTTTATAAACACGTTTTAGATCTGCCATAAATTCCTTTTTATTTTTGGAACCAACGTATTTCAATGAATTTCGGATCTGGTGGACTACGCAGAGTTGAACTTCTGTGTCCGGGAATATGGTCTCAATGGCCTCGGGAAAACCTTTTAGACCATCAACACAGGCAATCAGGATATCTTTTACCCCTCGGTTTGAAAGGTCTGTTAACACCTGCAGCCAGAAGTTCGCACCCTCATTCTCGGATATGTACAGCCCAAGAACCTCTTTACGGCCCTCGATATTCACCCCAAGAATTGTGTAAACGGCCTTGCTGCCGACCTTTCCGTTTTCTCGTACTTTATAATGTATGGCATCAAGCCATACGATTGGGTACACATTTTCCAACGGCCTGGCCTGCCATTCTTTGACGGTATGGATGATTTTATCGGTAATGGTGCTCAGAGTGGCATTTGAAATCTCAAGTCCATAGATTTCCTGTAAATGGGAAGCCATATCATTATAACTCATGCCCAGGCCGTAAAGGGCTATTATCTTTCTTTCAATTTCATCGCTGAGCGTTGTCTGATGTTTTTTGACGATCTGTGGAGAGAAGGTTCCGGCCCTGTCACGCGGGGTTTCCAGCTCAAATTTACCATCCAGGGATTTAATGGTCTTTTTGCTTTTTCCATTACGGCGGTTGGCAGAAACTTCCTGCCCGAGATGGGACTCCAACTCTCCTTCAAGAGCAGCTTCAGCAAGATTTTTGATTAATGATGTAAGGACGCCGCCCTTACCTGTGAAGGGTTTACCTTCCTGGATGCCTTTAAGGGCTTTTTGAAAATCAAATTCGGTGTTTTCTTCGGTCATGTCAGTTCTCCTTATTTAGCTGAGTATATCAGCTTTCATTCAACTGACACAGAATTTTGAACGCCCTCGGTTTTTATTATTATCCCAAGGGGTTAATTATATCACTTGGGCCATACTAATTAAAAAGAGTTTAAAATGCAAAATCAGTGATGTCCGGTTAGGTTTTTGCTTGCTCAATAATTTTTTGATCTTTGACAATATTGTCCCTGTTTGAACTATGAGAGCCCTGCTCCTCGCAGCCAAACAGGTCATTTAGAATGGCGGTTCGCAGCTGCCGAACTCTTTTGATCGTGACCTTTTCATTAAACTGTTTTTGGCAATGGATTGCCAGTAACAGGTAAGTGATAAGGCCGCCAAGAATCTGAACCATAAGGCCGTATTCACTGCGGGCAATGAGATGATATACCTTCAGATGTTCTTTCCACCATTTGAAAAAATCCTCAATGGTCCACCGGAGTTTATAAATTGTTGCTATTTGTTCCGCTGTTAAATCATGCCTGTCAGTTGCCACATAGTATTTGACGCCAGCAATTTTATAGCCAACAACCCGAACAGGCCTTTTCGTCTGGTTTTGATTCGGAGTACCAAGTTTAACCAGTGCATCATAAAAAATGTAGCTGTCGGAAGGGGTCTCGTGGTTATCAATAATTGTTCTTGTTGTCCTGGTTTTTATACGGCAGACAAAATGTTTGCCTTGCTCCTGAAGCAGGTCAAATTCTTTATGGGATTGATATCCACGATCCATAACACCTGTTTGCCCCTTGGAAAGTATTTTGGGAACAAAAGTGCGTTCAGCGCCGTTGCCTTCAGTCAAAAAGATTTTGTTTGGGATTCCGTGATTAATGTCAAATCCGCAATGTACTTTGGCTTTTTTACTTCCTTTTCTGTAGTTCGCCCAGTGCATTGAAAGGACTGCATTTATGAGACTACCGTCAATGGAAACCAACTCTCCTAACTCGGCGTGTTCACCCGGATGACACTCAAGAGCCTGTTTATAAAGATCCTCAAAGATAAATTGCAGTTGTTCGAGTCCCCTGTGATTGATGGCTTCACAGAAACTACTACGGCTGATACCACCGTCTGGCGCAATATTTTCTTTAGCAAAAACATTCTCCTTGAGATCCTGAATTAAATGTCGGGCAGACTTGTGCTCCTGAAGATGGAAATAAACCAAAGCATTTATCTGGTCTTCGAATGTCATTTTTAAAGGGCGGTCTCCTCGAGATTGTAATTCCGGTGCTTTTGAAAGTGACTTTATCAGAGGGCACCTGAAATTGTCAAAGTTCAGGGACCGTAGTTGTTTTTTAGGGACTGAGATGTGCGTCATTTGAGCTCCTTGAGTTAAATTTTCAAGGCGCACAAAAATTTTTACGCACATTTGTCAACACAAAACAGACTGTTTTTTCAATGATTTTAGATGCTTTTTATACGCAACAACCTAACCGGACACTACTGAGACAAAATACTGTTTGTTGCAGATGGGGCACATTGGATTTGGAATCGAATCCCCGGACTGCTAAAAGCATTGGGTTTGGCTCCTGAGCGTGTGTATGAACTTCTCGATTTCTACCATGCAGTTGAGCATCTGGGTACAGTAGCAGGCTTAAGGAAGACCTGGTCATCCAAGGAACGCAAACGCTGGGTATCGAAGCAGCGAGGTCTTCTGCTGAAGGGAAAGGCGATTGAGGTGGTACAGGCCGTCCAGAAGCTTTGTAGAGGCAGAAACAGTAAGACTATCAAGACGGAACGGGATTATTTTGTGCGCAATGAACTGAGGCTTAATTTCTCAACTGTAAAAGCGTTGAACTTACCTATTGGCAGCGGTGCTATTGAAAGTTCGATTCGGAGAGTCGTGAATTTACGTCTTAAAGGTCCATGCATCTTTTGGTATCGGGAGAATGCAGAAAAAATGATTATGCTGCGATCATTTTATAAAGCAGGGCGTTGGAACTGCCTGAAGCAGATGGCAAACATGCACAATCCAGTGCCAGCGGTATAACCGGGAAAATGGGAATGCGCCCCCTAAAACCGTGGAAATTAAGGTGGGCGTCCCGGGCAGGTAAATAAAACCGGGCTTTAAATAATAATCTCTGGTGACCGGGGTGGTTGATTGTCTCGCCATTGGGATATTCTGTCAAATTATTGGTTTTTTTGACCTTTTTTACCGCATTTATCCTGGGTTATCAACCCCGGCACTGACAAAAAGCCAACCAGGGCAATCCCGAGGGCCGGTAAACGCTTTAACCGATCCGCTTTCAGGCAAAGACCATGATGCAGACCCAAGCGCATCAAACCCAAAAATCAGAACCGAATAATTAAGGTCCCGTGTCCTGGGGTGTCAAAACCTTCGGCCCGGACACCACCGCGTCAGCTCGGGGTGTTTTGGATCACCCCGCTGTTTAGACCGATGCAATCATAGGGAAGGACAATTGTGGGTAAACAAAAAAAAGGCTATTCCCGGTGATGACCCGGTTTTGTTCACCTTTCGGCTCTGATAAGACCCTCACCATTATACCCTTTTATAAACTTGCCAATGGCCTGATGTCTGTGGTAATAATTGACTCCATAAATAAATGAAGCATCCTAATGAATAAAGGGTTAAAACCATTCTGAATATCCGCATCGGGCATTTAAATATTATCGATCACCTGATATTGGGACTTGCCCTGCCTGAACTATCAGGGACGACACATATGGATGTCGAACTGCCCCAAGGCATCCAGAGGATTGCCATGAATTCATGACACAGGCTTTACAATGGATTTCAGTCCAATGAAATCAATGCCGCCTTTATGAATATTCCCATGGCCATGGACCTTTTTGATGCAGGCCTGGACATTTGTCTTATTATGCTGGTCCACAGGGCAGGCAGCCGGATGGTCAATCACCCCGGTATTAACAAAATCGGCGAATTTCAAGGAAAAAGCCTTCTCATTCCCCACACCCTTTCGGTTCAGCATATGCTCCTTCACCAATTCATGTCAGCCAATGGGATGGTTCTGGAATCATCTGCCACCACAGCAGGTGTTTTGGCAGAGCCTGTTCCTCCACGGCTCATGCCCGAAATGATGGCCCTGGACCAAGAGGGAGACATTGCAGGATTCATGACTGCAGACCCCTATGGCACGCTTATGGTTGACCAGGGATATGGCGCCCCCCTGCTCACCTCACAGGATCTTTGGGAAAACCATCCCTGCTGCGGATTTGTTGTTGAAAAAAGGCTTGTGGACAAAGAGGGCAGCGCCCTCCTTGATCTGGTACGCCTCTTTTTCAGGACAGCGGCCGCCCTTGACACTTACACCAGGGGAATTGAACCTTTGGACGAAAATATTCTTGATCTTGCTGCAGCATTTTTAAACCAGCCCCAAACTATTACGGCAGAAGCCCTCAAGGCATCCAGGGTCAAATTCACCCCAGCCCTTTTGCTCCCCGACCCCGACCTTCTCAATATTGTAGGACGTTATATGAGTGATTCCATGGGGATTTTGTCAGGCAATACCGATCTGGACGGTTTTATTAAACCGGATCTTGCACAAAAAGCCCTGGGGGAACTGGCCCCTTGAAAATAGATATTGAAAAAGTAAACAAAGCCTACAACCACCAGAAAGAGAACAACGGTCTGGTGCTAAAGGATATTTCCTTTTCCATTGATTCAGGGGATTTTGTTATTATCCTGGGCGAATCCGGATGCGGCAAGACCACCCTGCTCAATTTACTGGCAGGCCTTGAAACCCCGAGTTCAGGACGAATCTGCGTGGACGGCCAGCCCATTTGCGGCATCCACCCGTCAAGGTCCATCATTTTCCAGCAGCCGGCCCTGATTCCCTGGCTCAACGTCTGGGACAATGTGGCCTATGGATGCAGGATCAGACATGATGTTCAGGACCTTGATTACCGGGTGAGTCAATTTTTGGAAATCATGGGACTGACAGGGGCGGCCAAGGTAAAACCCAGCCAGCTTTCCCTTGGCATGGCCCAAAGGGTATGCCTTGCCAGAGCCCTTGTGGGAAGGCCCTCTGCCCTTTTGCTGGACGAGCCATTTGCCTCTTTGGATACCTTTACCCAGGCCCATATCCAGGAAGAGATGACCAATTTATGGCTGTCTGAACAATTCACAGCCGTGTTTGTCACCCACGACATTGACGAAGCCCTCCGCCTGGGAAATAAGATTGTGCTTTTGGCAGGGGAGCCTGCCAATGTCACCCAGATATTTGAAATTAAGGAACCATACCCAAGGGACAGGCAGGATCCGACAATCAAGGAATTGCGGAAAAAAATCCTGGACCGGTTTAAACATGCGTACCTGGCCAAACGGAGCCTGATATAATGTCTTTAGGTCCCAAGATCAAACCCCATGTATCCCGCCGGTCATTTTTAAAGACCGCGGCAGCAGCGGCAACGGCAGCGGCCTGTGCGCCTTTGATCATGCCCGGAAAAGTGCTTGGAAAAAAGCCGCCCATAAAATTGGGATATCTGCCCATCACCGATGCCACCCCTTTGCTTGTGGCCCATAGCCTTGGGTATTTTGCCCAGGAAGGCCTTGAGGTTGAACGCCCGGTAATGGTGAGATCCTGGAAGGTGCTCAGCGAATCCTTTCTAGCCGGAAAATTCAACCTCACCCACATGCTTTTTCCCATTCCCGTGTGGATGCGGTTTAAACAGGGCGTCCCGGTCAAGGTCCTGGCCTGGGACCACACCAACGGCTCTGCCGTAACGGTCCGGGGCGATTCCCCAATTCATCAGTTCAAAGACCTTGGCGGACGTCAGGTGGCCGTTCCCTCATGGTATTCCATGCACAATCTGCTCATGCAGATGGGTCTGAGCGCCCAGGGACTGACCCCGGTGATCCAGCCCCAATCCGCTCCCCTGGCCCCCCATGAAACCAACCTTTTTATCCTGCCCCCACCGGACATGCCCACGGCATTGCTGGGTAAAAAAATTGACGCCTTTATTGTGGCTGACCCCTTTAACGCCCTGTCCCAGGAAAAATTTTCAGCCAGGATCATGCGTTATTCAGGAGATATGTGGAAAAACCACCCCTGCTGTGTTATCGTAACCCATGAAAACCTGATCCGACAGGACCGGGCAAGGGTTCAAAAAGCAATGAACGCCATTGTCCGGGCCCAGGCCTGTTGCATGAAGAACCCAAAAGAGACCGCCCATTTACTCAGCAGGGATGGAGAAGGATACTTGCCCTTGCCGGAAAAAGTGCTGGCCCGGGTCTTTGTTCATCCGAAAAAAACAGAACTGACTCACCCGGATTGGGAGGTGGAAAGAATCGGATTTCAGCCCTATCCCTTTCCCTCTGCCACAAAATTCATAGTGGATCAGATGAAAAAAACACGGGTGGAGGGGAATACACAATTTTTATCAGGCCTTGATGCCAATGCCGCAGCAAAAGAACTGGTGGATGACTCCTTTGTTCTAAAAGCGCTGGACAAAACCGGAGGGATCAGGCAATTTGGCCATTTTGATATGGAAAAACCATTTGTCAGGGAAGAAATCGTTGAAATCATTTAAACGAAATTTCCATCGAAGCTCAAGGCAGGTCGGTCTGACCCCCCTTTTTACCCGGGTCTGGTTTGGGTGGAAATACGAACTTTTCGGCTTTTGCCTATTTGCCGGGGCCTGGGCCCTTGCTGCAGGCCTGCTCTTTACCCGGCCTGAATTTTCCCAGTTTAACGGATTTTTGCCCGGTCCCACCCTGGCCGCCCTTGGAAAGGCCTTTCAAACTCCCAAATTATAGATATCTGTATTTACAAGCCTTCGCAGGATTATTGTGGGAATTGCCATTGCCTCGGTTATCGGGCTTCCCCTGGGCGTATTAATTGGATTTTACCCCCGGCTGAGAGGCCTTTCCTATTCCTCTGTCCAGTTTGTGAGAATGATCAGCCCTCTGTCCTGGATGCCCATTGCCCTGCTCTTATTTACAAGCTTTGAGTCGGCTGTATATTTTTTGATTGTAATGGCCACCATTTGTCCTATAATACTCAATACGGCCATCGGGGTTATGCAAATCAATCCCCAATGGATCAAAATGGCTCTGAACCAGGAAGCCAATAATGTTCAGCTCATACGAACCATTGTTATTCCCCATGCCATCCCCCATATGATGGCCAGCTTGAGACTGGCCCTGGGCGTGGCTTGGATCGTATTGGTTCCGGCTGAATTTTTAGGGGTATCCAGCGGCCTTGGATACCTGATCAATGATGCAAGAGATACCATGGAATATGATAAACTCATGGCGATGATCATTGCCATTGGTATTTTGGGATTTATGCTGGACCGGGCCTTTCAAAGGATTCAGCTGGTCCTGGAATGAATAAAATAATTTACGAAAAAATATTAATACCATGTATGATTTAAGGAGTATTTTATGGCGGTAGATCCAAACATTAAAATTGTTGTGGCTGACGATTCTGGAACCATGCGGATCATGTTCAAACAAATCCTGGGAAAAGCCGGTTTCACCAACCTTGTCATGGCAGTGAACGGGGCAGACGGAATCGAAAAGGTCAAGGCGGAAAAACCAGATCTTGTCATCTCAGACTGGAACATGCCCCAGATGGACGGCCTTGAATTTCTCCAGGCCCTCAGGGCCACGGAGGAATTTAAATCTCTGCCTTTTATCATGGCCACAGCCCAGTCGGATAAGGGCCAGCAGATGCTCATCATGGATGCCGGCGGTAATGCCCACTGCCCCAAGCCCTTTGACGAGGCCCAAATCACCACGGCCATTAAAAAGGCCTTTTCAGGGGGAGCCGGTGAGACCCAGCGGGTGAAAAAACAAAGATCCACCATTGGCGGACGGGTGGAACTGAATGTGGCCCATATCCAGATTACCGACCACCTGGCTTTGGGTGCTCTAAAGCACAGAATTGACATAGGAGAGGTGGAACCCGAACATTTTGATTTGACCACCAGTCTCAAGAACGGATGGAACCCTATCCAGGAAGGCCTTGAAAACGGAGAAATTGACTGCGCCTTTGTGCTTGCCCCCATTGCCATGGATCTCTTTGCCTATGATTCCCCCATCAAACTGGTATTATTTGCCCACAAAAACGGTTCAACCTTTGTCAGGTCCAGGCATTACGACTACAGGTTTGATTCCCTTCAAAGCTTTTACAAGTATAAGGTCGTGGATATCCCCCATAAAATGAGCGTCCACCATATGCTGGCCCACAAATTTTTAAAGGAACTGGGACTTAAACCCGGAGTGCCGGGTAAAAAAGCCATTAATGTACGATTTGAGGTGGTTCCCCCCATTAAAATGCCCGAAATCATGAAAGAAAACGAGGATGTGGCAGGATTCATGGTGGCCGAACCCGTGGCCACAAAAGCCATTAAAGGGGAGATCGGCAATCTGGAATTTTATTCTGCCAACCGGTGGGAAGACCATCCCTGCTGTGTTGTGGCCATGCAGGAAGATTTTATCCAGGATCATCCGGAAGCGGCCCAGGAATTTGTCTCCCTGCTGGTGGAAACGGGCGAATACATTGAAAACGATAAAAACAGGGCCGCCCAGATAGCGGTTAAGTTTCTGGATCCCCAGGGAAAAATGGGGCTCAATCCCCAGGTATTGCAAAATGTTTTTTCCCAGCCCATGGCCATCCGCTGGGACGGCCTTTATCCCGAAGCCCGGGATTTGGATGTAATTCAAAAATACATGCACGATGTTATGGAAATCGGGAAAATCATCGACCTTGACAGCTTTATAGAAAACAGCTTTGCCAATACAGCCTATAATATCTAAAGCGAGGTGCTTGGATGAAAATTACAGACCCTGAAGTTATAAAAAACGGAGAAAAGGATTTGATCGACTCTGTCCAGAAAGACCTGGACCTGGACGCGGTCAGAGATATCCTCAAAGAACGGATGGCTGTAGCTGCCTTGGGATCAAAGGGTGGCCAGATTGTGATCCATGATAACCAGATTGCTTTCAGGCTTGATTTTGAAGTCAATTTAAGCGGCAGCCTCCTCTTTGACCGGGAAGGAAATTTCATTGACACCCCCCTGGGTGACCCGGAAGCCCAGGATCAGGATGCCCAAAATCAGGCGGATCTGGATATGCCGGATCTGGAAGACCTGGCCGAAGCAGACCTGGAACCCAATGATGATGAGTCAGAAGCCGACTTTGCCCTGCCCGAAATGGAAGATATTGACAATGACACGGCCCTGGATGAAGAGATGAGCCCTGAAGGGGACCTGGTGGACGATATTTCCATAGACCTGCCCGACTATGACCTGGAAGATGATGATCTGCCCGGTGATGGTCTGGAAGATGACCCAGACCCGGAACTGGAGCTTGAGGCCTTGGAGGAAGAAGAGTGTTTGACAGAAAATCTGGAACTTGAGCCAGAGGATAACAATGGGATTGACCCGGAGGATCCAAAGGCCCAGGACCTGGATGACGACATTAATGATATCCTCAAGGAAAGCCGGGACTTCTGGGAACAAAAAAAATAAGTCCTAAAACAGCTTAAGATCAGAGGAAGCGCCATGCCGGTTGTCAACATTGATGAACTCAACGAAATCATGGGCAATGATGCCGAACTTATCCAGGAATGCTTTGCCGATTTTCTCGTGGAATACCCGGGCATGATCAAAGCGATCAAAACCGCCATAGAGACAGAGCAGTTTGTGGAAATTGACAACAATGCCCACAAGATCAAAGGCTCGCTTAAATACCTGGCTGCCGATGCCGCAGCCAATGCCGCATATACCATTGAAAAAGCAGGTCAAAGCCAGGACCTGGAAGGCATTGATGAAAAACTGGCCATGCTTGAAGCCGAATGCCAAAAGGTGATTTTGTTCATAGATGAATGCCCTTTTTAAGGTTCCCCAATCCATGGGTTTTGGGATTTAAAAGGCTGCAGGGGCCATCTCTTTTGAAAAAGGATCTTCTCTTGAACTCAGATGGTCAGCAGACCCCGGGGGGCATTTCACCATGGGCCAGACGACGGTTGATCTCCTGGATCACGGGCAATAGATCCCCGGCCTGCTCAAGCACATAATGGGCATTGGCAGCCTTGAACGCCTTTGTAATCGTTTGAATTTTAGCCCTGCGCACCCCAGGATCCAGGACCTCGAGATCTTCCAGGGTCAATCCCATTTCATTGCCGGTCCTGGTAATGCCCACGGTCCACATGCCCGCATTCAGACCTTCTTGAATATCAGCAATGGTATCCCCGACTTTGACCATGGCCGCCATGGGGTATACCCCAAGGGCTATGGCGTTAAGGTAGCACATCCAGGGAAAGGGCCTTCCCTGGGGCACATCAGAAGAACAAAAAACAGCATCCGGAGCATATCCTTTATCCCGGGCAATGGGCACCAGCACATCCATCATCTCTTTGACATATCCTGTGGAGGAACCGATTTTTATGTCCATATCCCTTAGGGCCTGGACCGTCGGGACAACTCCGCCAATAAGATCCCCATGTTTGCAAATGGCTTCCCCCATAAGCCGCGCCGTTCTTTCATAAAGTTTATCCACCTCAATTTGCCCGGGCAAAGCCCCGTATTTTTCCTGCCAGGCCTTTGAGACCGAGTCCAGGGCGCACAATTTTTGAATATGTTCTTTTTTCTCAACCCCCATAAATTTACGGGCCTCCTGGGCGCTGATCTCAATACCCCGTTCTTTGAACACCTCCACAAATACGGCGGCAGGCCCCATGCACCCGTGATCCACCACTGTGCCGGCCCAGTCCAAAACAACGGCCTGAACAGGGCCTGAATACCTGTTTTTGCTGACAGACAGACTCATGATTCTCCTTTATATAAATGGCTTGTATTGGACAATACTAAAATTTTCAGGGGGGTACACAAAAAAAGATTTAAAACCCCCCTGACCTGGCATAACAATTTAGCATTGACAGGTACACAAGGGTATACTAAAAAATTCATACTGACCAGTCAGTTTATTTTTAGCAAAGGAGAGAGCATACAAAAAAATACGACACAAATCTATGAATACCGATGGGTTATTCTTCTGGTTTATGCCCTGATCACCGCCGTGATCCAGATCCAATGGCTGAGCTTTGCCTCGGTGGCCAGAGAGGCAAAACTCTTTTACAATGTCTCTGCCCTGTCCATTGATTTTCTCTCTTTAATCTTCATGGGCGTATTTTTAATTGTCTGCATTCCAGTCTCCTGGGTCATTGACACCCTTGGCCTGCGTACGGGCCTGAGTATCGGTGCGGTACTGACCGGGATATTCGGGCTCATGAAAGGCCTATTTCCCCACAACTATACTCTGGTGGTCATTGCCCAGACCGGCCTGGCCGTGACCCAGCCCTTTATCCTCAACGCTGCCACCAAGGTGGCGGTTCAATGGTTTCCCCTCAATGAAAGGGCCATTGCTGTTGGCATTGCCACCCTGGCTCAATTTGTGGGCATCATCATTGTGATGATCCTCACCCCATTGATGATCCACACCCCAACCCCCGGGGTCTATGATCTTTCGTCCATGCTCATGACCTACGGCCTGATCTCAGTTGCCAGCGCCCTTATCCTGGTGGTTTTTCTCAGGGAAAAACCGGCCAAAGCCCCGGAAATATTTGAACCGCTGGAACGGCTGGGCATCGCCCAAAGCTTTGGCCACATCATGGCCCAAAGGGATATGAAATACCTCTTCCCCCTGTTTTTCATCGGCCTTGGCATCTTTAATGCCGTTTCCACCTGCATCGACCAGATCTGCCAGCAAAAAGGGCTGACCATGGAACAGACAGGAATTGCAGGCGGAATCATGCTGGTGGCCGGCATCCTCGGGGCCCTGATCCTGCCCCAGTTTTCAGACCGGCTGAAAAAAAGGCGGGCCTTTATCATCCTGGCCATGGTTGGAATGACCCCCGGGCTTGCAGGCCTGGCCTTTTTCAACGACTATGAACTATTGCTGAGTTCTTCATTTGTCCTGGGGTTTTTTCTTCTCGGCGCAGGGGCACCTGTAGGGTTCCAGTATTGCGCGGAAATCACCTGCCCGGCACCGGAATCCATATCCCAGGGCCTGCTTTTGTTCATCGGCCAGGTTTCGGGCATTTTATTTATCCTGTTCATGAACCTGGCAGGCATGAAAACGGCCATGATCATTTTCGTGGGGCTGACCCTGATTAATATCATCTTAAGCACTGCCCTGAATGAATCCAAAACCATCCTGGCCGCCAGAGAGCAGAAGCAATGATTTCACCCTTAAATACCCAATCTAATGTTACAAAGATCATGATAAATTTACCGGGGGGTACTCAGACTTGTCTCCTTGAACAAGAATGCTTATCAGATTGACGGGGTGGTACAATAAAAATCCAAATGGTAATATCTAACAATACGATCATTTTAAATTTTTAGGATATGCCCACGGCTCAATCATTAAAATTCGACATCATAACTATATGACAGTCATTTTTTTTAAAATGAACTTGTAATCAATCTCAAAGTCGGTTTAATCTCCAATATTGTTAATTTTTATAGTCTCTAATTTTAGAACTTAAACTTCGCACAAAATGCTGCGCCTTGATATCTCTAAAAAATTGTTATCGGCGATAATATAGTTGAGTTTTTCCAGTTTGAATTCTCTCCCCAGTTTTAATTTCTTTTCCAGTTTTATGTCACTCTCCAGTTTCGTTTTCGTTTCCAGTTTTCGTGTTAAGAACTGGGGAATAGCCCCCCCAGTTTTAGAATTTAAATATTTTCTTAAGTTGCTGAAAATGTAGTTGAAAGTGACAAGAAAAGGGCGTAAGGTGAACGCAAATAAACATAAATAAAGGGGACCTTGATTATGGCAAAAAACAGATTGTTAATAGCTGGGGAAAAATCAAATTGGGAGGTTATGTTTTTTTTGCTTGTTGACAAGATGGTTCCATTCTTAAAACCCAATGGTGATTTTGATCGTCAGGACATTGTAGGTGATCAGGGGATGCCGTTCGTTTATAAGACTCTTGGGGCATGCGGTTATGAAGTAGACAAAACCCTTGAAAAATCTTTGCAAGGAACAATCAATCGTATGGTAAAAAAAGGCTATATCCTGGCAGATTATGGAAGATATACCCTTCGTCAGATCGGTTATGAAAGAATGTGTAAAATTCGAGAAAAATATTCCCCTGAAAAAAAGATATTTATTGGTGAACTTAAAGAAAGTTTGGAATATTTTGATTCTTTGTCAGAGGCCGGATGCAAAGATATCATTAAAAAACAGGTTCATCCGATTAATGCGTACCTTTTATTGTGAAGGTCCAAAAGTTTCAACCTGAAAAACTCCGAATCCCTGTATCCATAAGCTTTCCGTTTCATGGTTTTTATCTTGTTATTTGTCCCTTCTAAAGGACCTGTAGATATCCTGTAATCATAGTATGAAAGGATTCTTTGCCTGTGCACAGCCAAGGTCTTGGCAAATTTCATCAACATTGGAATTTTGGAAATATTGGCCAGATTGATCCAATTGCTGACTATCTTTTCAGCTGTTTCTTTTTTCTTTTGATTCCATATTTGCCTGAGTTCCTCTTTCATGTAGTAGACTACCAATAGCGGCTGATTTATTTTCAATGCTTCTTCTAACCGTTGGGCCTCCTTCTTGTCATCACTGAGGTTTTCGGGATTTTTTAACAAAAGCCACCGGACTCCCTTCAGAAGTTTTTGTTGCCCGGTATTGGCAAGAAGGTTGTAGAGCTTTCGCCTGAAATCCGACAGTTTCTCATTGAACAATTTAACAACATGAAATCTGTCAAAGACAATTGCTGAACCAGAAAGATTTTCAATAACAGCACTCAAGTATGCCGGGGACATATCGATGCTGACGGCTTTGATTTTTGCTTTCGATATTTTCACTTTTGTCCAAAAAGATTTCAAAGCTTCACCACCTTTTCCTTCTCCCACGTGCAGAATTCTACCGGATTCCAGATCCATCACGATGGTCAAGTATTTATGCCCTTTCCCTATGGAAATTTCATCTATGGCAATCTGCCGGACTTTCTCAAGGGGGATATTTCGATAACGCCTCAGCAGGTCTTCTTTCTGGATCTGCTTTATCGTATCCCAGCTGATCCTTAAATGGATGGCAATATCTTTGATTGTCATGAACTGAGACAACTCCAAGACATACCGTTCAAAAGCCCGGGTATAGCTTTTCCCCTCCTGGGCAAAGGATAGTTTGATTTGCCGGACAAATTGACAGAACGAACACCAAATTCTCTGGATAGCCGTCCTGAGAATCACGGGTTTTGAACCTACCGGTATTGTTCTGAGATCTCTTGTCACAATCCCTTTCCTGGTGACGGACCTGGAATTACATTCCGGGCATTTTACCGCCTCCGGTTTTGGTATGAGTTCAAAAGTGATTATTCCACCGATGAAACGCGTTGTTTTATAAAAGTAGTCACGAAGGCCAAAGGCATGGTATATGAAGCTTGTGGACATTAATTCATTCTCCGATTTTGTGCGAATAACACAAAAAAATTAGAACATGATCATGTTCACACCATCATTTCAAGCATAAAAATCCTTACTGTGTTATTGCCTTCCCAGTGATGTTTCTCAGTCCAGGTACGCGATTTTCTGATGAACCAAAAAACAGTACTCATCAGAAATTGCAGACGCGTTGGAAAATAAAAATAAATGTAAGGCCTTCTTAAAAAGTGTCGTTAAGATCGGGAAACATGTCAATTAAAAAATATTATAGTGGGGGGCAAATATGAAATCTAAAAACGGGTGTCCTTTTTGTAGAGATAAAGTTATTCAGTTAATTAAAGCATCACCAGAGGAAGGGTTTCAGGCGCAATGTGATAACTGTGGTGCCCGTGGTCCAATTTATGCTGATGAAAAATCAGCTCATGAAGGTTGGGAGCTTGGAATAACCCATCTTGATGAAAGGATGAGAACGGATTTATAATTCAGATAACTTTTTAATCCGGCCGTCCGTGGTCATCTTCTGCAAGGTTAATTTCCCCTTGGAAAACAATTCAAACCACTTCGGCCCCAAGATCCCCTTTACAAAGTCCGGGTCTGTCTTCAACTGCTCTTTCAGCTAAGCATATAAAGGTACTGGAACCACAGTTAATAGTGTTGGTATCGAGGGCGTTCAAAATTCTGTGTCAGTTGAATGAAAGCTGATATACTCAGCTAAATAAGGAGAACTGACATGACCGAAGAAAACACCGAATTTGATTTTCAAAAAGCCCTTAAAGGCATCCAGGAAGGTAAACCCTTCACAGGTAAGGGCGGCGTCCTTACATCATTAATCAAAAATCTTGCTGAAGCTGCTCTTGAAGGAGAGTTGGAGTCCCATCTCGGGCAGGAAGTTTCTGCCAACCGCCGTAATGGAAAAAGCAAAAAGACCATTAAATCCCTGGATGGTAAATTTGAGCTGGAAACCCCGCGTGACAGGGCCGGAACCTTCTCTCCACAGATCGTCAAAAAACATCAGACAACGCTCAGCGATGAAATTGAAAGAAAGATAATAGCCCTTTACGGCCTGGGCATGAGTTATAATGATATGGCTTCCCATTTACAGGAAATCTATGGACTTGAGATTTCAAATGCCACTCTGAGCACCATTACCGATAAAATCATCCATACCGTCAAAGAATGGCAGGCCAGGCCGTTGGAAAATGTGTACCCAATCGTATGGCTTGATGCCATACATTATAAAGTACGAGAAAACGGAAAGGTCGGCAGCAAAGCCGTTTACACAATTCTTGGGGTGAATATCGAGGGCCGCAAAGAGATTCTTGGGCTGTACATATCCGAGAATGAGGGTGCGAACTTCTGGCTGCAGGTGTTAACAGACCTTTCAAACCGAGGGGTAAAAGATATCCTGATTGCCTGTGTTGATGGTCTAAAAGGTTTACCCGAGGCCATTGAGACCATATTCCCGGACACAGAAGTTCAACTCTGCGTAGTCCACCAGATCCGAAATTCATTGAAATACGTTGGTTCCAAAAATAAAAAGGAATTTATGGCAGATCTAAAACGTGTTTATAAAGCGGTCAATAAGGATCTGGTCGAAGAAGAACTGGATATCTTGGAAAATAAATGGAATGACAAATACCCGATTGTGATAAAATCCTGGCGGAACAACTGGGAACGCCTCAGTCATTTCTTTAAATATCCAGAAGAGATTCGACGGATAATATACACCACAAATACCATTGAGGCTGTGCATCGACAGTTTCGAAAACTGACCAAAACAAAGGGATCATTCCCGAACCAGAACAGCCTGTTAAAGCTGCTTTACATGGGGATCCAGAACGCCAGTAAAAAATGGACAATGCCGATTCAAAATTGGTCACTGACAATTTCCCAGTTGGCAATTTTCTTTGAAGGCCGGCTGGATAAAGAGCTGGGAATTTGATAGGGATTTATTTACAGATGGAAAAGATGGTTCCAGGAACTCCACTCCAGCAAAAGTCAACTCCTCCGACGTGGCTGATTGAAGGCCCATTCTCGGACCTGACTTTTACTTCCGCTGGCGCTGAGGCAGATCCGGGAACCGAAACCGTGACACAGAATTCTGAACATTCCCTTGGTATCTGCATTTGGAAAAGGAAACAATATACATTAAATCCCTGATTCCTTGCAAACCCAAAAACCCAGAGAATAATATAAATCTTTTCGAACATGAATATCGGTAAACTACACTTAAAAGTCAAAACCATTTTGATATCATCAATATATTTATTAAGCCGGATTACCCCCTTTAAAGATCCTTTTTTTCAAGCACAGGCCAATTGTTTTTCAGGGCATGGGATTTGAGCTTTGGGGTGGGATTTACGGCATGGGGATGGCCCACACAGGCCAGCAAGGGAATATCTGAATGATGGTCTGAGTAAGCATAAGAGGCACTGAGATCAAGCGTTTTCTCCCTGGCAACAAAAAGGGCAATCTCTTTTTTCCTCTCCTGGATGCAGATTTTTCCCAGGGCCTGCCCCAGGCATCTGCCCTGGGGGTCAAATTCAAGTTCCGTACAAAAAATATCATCCGGATGAATAACCGCGGCCAAAGGGGTTAAAAGATGTCTGGTGGCAGCGGAGACCAATACAATGACATCTCCTCTTTGTTTGTGGGCTTGGATTCGGGCAAGCATATGATTAAAAAAGCGCTGGCTCACCACCTGATCAAACAAATTTCGGCCCTGGGCAGCAAGGGATTTTCGGGTCCTGCCGGTATAGGTTTTTAAATAAATTTCATTCTGGCGGCACAGGGAACACCTCCCTGCCCTTGCCAAAACAGAGGCGGCCAGTACAGGGAAAAAACATAGGACAGGCTTTATGGCAAATTTTTTTTGCTTCAACACAAACCAGGCTTCCATGGCCTGGGTATCCCCCTGAATCAGGGTATTGTCCACATCAAAAAAAGCGGCTGACACGCCTTTATTGTCAGGGGTTTTGAGAATTTTCTGATTTTTATTTTTGTATTGACTGGTCAGTTTTTGCATTGACAGAAAATCCCCTGTCGAATATAATTATCCTTGCAATTAATCAGGTAAATCCACCCTAAAATCAAGGTATTTAAAATAAAAATGGCATTAAACCACGAGCAAAAAAAAGAAAAAATCATACATGCCGCAGGCATTGTCTTTTCCAAAAAAGGCTTTCACCAGGCCAAGATGGATGAAATTGCCCAATTGGCACAGGTGGCCAAGGGCACCCTTTACTATAATTATTCAAGCAAGTCCAAACTCTTTGGCGCCACAGTCACCCAGGGTCTGAACCAGATCATGACCACCATTGAAAAAGAGCTTGAATCAGACCTGCCCTTTTTGCTCCATTTTAAATCCATTGTTTCCACCATGATCCGCCTTTACATTGCCAATGGCGAAGTCACCCAAATCTATGCCAATGAAATGTCTTCGGGCATTGACGACCAGGTCAGGGTTGAGATCAAAGGGGTGCGTCACCAGTTTAACACCTTTATTGAAACCCTGCTCAAGGAGGGCCAGGAAAAAGGGTATTTAGGCCCCCTGCCCCCGCATCTCTCTGCCATGGCCATCATCGGCATCATTGATTCTTTGTGCAGCCATTACCTGGAAAACCCGGATCAGGACTCAATGGACAAGATCATTGAAACTGTTTTTACCATCCTTTCCGCAGGCCTGGTCTCCCCCAAAACCCCATAGGACTCAGGCGTTAAGTGTCCGGAACAAGGATTTATTTTTCTGGTAAAGCTTTTTAAACACAGGAAACATATGGTCGTAGACCTTTGAGGCTGAAGGGTTTGGCAAATGGGAAGACTGGATCCGAATCAGCTGTTTGGCCTGATCGACAGAGCCGATGGCGTTCAGCCCCATGGCACAGACAATGGCCGCCCCAGCCGCCCCTGCATTTTGAGGATCTTCAGGCACCTTTATTTGGTGTTTTGTAACATCTGCCATAATCTGGCAAAGCATTTTTGATCTGGCGCCGCCCCCGACCAGGCGCAGGGTGTTCTGGGGAGGCACCTTTCGTTCAATGGCCTCAAGCATCCATCTTTTATGAAAGGCAATCCCCTCGACCACTGCCCGGATCATGGCTTTTTTCCCCGTATTAAGGCCGATATTAAAAAACATCCCCCTGGCATGGGCATCTTCCCTGGGCGATCTGTTGCCGTGGAGCCAGGGGGTAAAAATCACCCCGCCTGACCCGGGATCAACCCGGTCAATGGTCTGGTTCATCAACTCATACAAGCGGTTGCTTTCAAGGGGATCCAGGCGCTTTTCAGCCCCGTTCATATAAACGCCGATCTCGTCCAGCGCCAAATGGTCCCTGACCCACTGAAGGCATAGGCCTGAGGTTTCCTGTTCAGCTACATAATTATACTGACCCGGCATGGCCCCTGAAATGGAGGCAATAAAATTTTTAACATCCACCATGCGTTTGTCCACATTGGAGACCACCCAGCCCGAAGTGCCAACATAGGCATGGGTGTCATAAAGATCCATGCATCCTGAGCCCAGGGGAATCAGGGTGATATCCCCGCCGCCTGCAAAAACAGGGATTCCCTGGGCAAGGCCAAGGGCCCGGGCCGCCTTTTGGGTCAGCTTGCCGGCCCTGTCCACTGCTGTTTCGACCCGGGGCAGATGGTCCATGTCCACCTCAAAAATCCGGCACAATTGCCTGGACCAGCCTTCATGTCCGGGCCGGGTATTGTACAAAAACGTCAAATGGGCTGAATCCCGGGTCATGGCAAAATTGCCTGTACACCTCAGGGCCAGGTAATCCCTGACATCCAGCCATTTATACGCTCGGGCAAAGACCTGGGGTTCATTCTCCCTGACCCAGTGATATTTCCACAAAGGATCCTTTGCCGTGGCAGCAGCCCCGCCTGATATATAAAGCGCAGTTAACAGCTTGCGGGCATTTAGATTTTCAATTCTGGGAAACCCTGAGGCAAATTTTTGTTCAAACAGGGGGGTTGCCCTTGTATCCATATATCCCATGGGGTTACGCACGGCCTTGCCGTTTTCATCCACTAAAATCAGGGCCTGCATCTGGCAGCAAAATGAAATGGCCTCCACCTGAATGCCGGCAGACCCGGCCCGGGACAAAACAGCGCAGGTCCCCTCACACATGGCCTGCCACCAATCATCTACCCGCTGTTCAGAGCCCCCGTCCAGGGTCAACTCTTTATCCAGGCGAAAAAGGCAGGTTTTAGCACCTGTGGTTCCAATATCATAGGTCACGACATGGATGGGGCGGGTCATGGCAACTCCTTTTTTATAAAAATTATCAAACACTTTAATTGAATATACTGACTGGTCAGTTCGGTCAAGATTTTTCTTTTGCAAGGGCCTGACACCCACCTTCATACCCGCACTTCCCATTCTTTTTTTCTTGACAAAATCCCGGGAATTTGATTTCTTATAAACCGACTGGTCAGTACAAAACATTTCATCCCAGTCCGGGGCATGGGAAAATGACAGCCCCACAGACACTGAAACCCTAAAAAAGGCGGGCTTATGAATCCAGACTCCCAAAACATATCCTTGACTCCCCAAAAGGCCTCGTTTGCCATTCAAGAATACCACGATACCCAGAGGGTAATGACACAATTAAACGCTCTGATCTCCCAACCCATCCAAAGGCTGAAAAAAAAGGCGTTTGAGGATTAAAACGCCTGGTTTGAAACCCATTGCAGCCAGTCCAAACGCCAGATTCAAAAGGCTAAAAAATTTATCCCCGGAGGCGTCCAGCACAACCTGGCCTTTAACTATCCTTTCCCCCTGGTCTTTACCCGGGCACAAGGCGCCTTTCTCCACGATCTGGACAACAACCAATATATTGATTTTCTCCAGGCAGGCGGGCCCACGCTTTTGGGCAGCAATCCCATTGAGATCCGGGAAAAAATCATTGACCTGCTCAACTCCTGCGGCCCTGTTACAGGGCTTTTCCATGAATATGAACTCAAACTGGCCCAAAAGGTGGCCCAGCACATGCAGGGGGTGGACATGTTCCGCATGTTAGGGTCTGGCACGGAAGCGGACATGGCCGCCATCCGCATTGCCCGGCTGGCCACAAAGAAAAAATACATTTTGAAAATGGGAGGGGCCTACCACGGGTGGAGCGACCAGCTGGCCTATGGCATCCGCCTGCCCAGCATCAAGCATTTGGAAGCCCACGGGGTACCGAAAAACTGCTTTAAATACACCCAGGAATTTTTCCCCAACCAGATCAAAGACCTTGAAAAAAAACTGTGGCGCAATAAATTTAAAGGCGGCACCGCCGCCGTGATCATGGAACCCATCGGCCCTGAAAGCGGAACCCGCCCCCTGGACAAAGACTTTAACCAAAAGGTCAGAGCCCTTTGCGACAAATACGGGGCCCTGCTGATCTTTGACGAGGTGGTCACGGCCTTTCGTCTGGGGATGGGCGGTGCCCAGGGATATTTCAATGTCACCCCGGATCTCACGGTATTCGGCAAAATCATTGCCGGGGGCTATCCGTCTGCAGGCGGGCTTGGGGGAAAAGAAAAATACATGGCCTACCTGGCCGCCGGTATCCAGAGCCGGTCCCAAAAAGCCCTGGTCGGCGGCACCATGGCAGCCAACCCCTTGAGCGCAGCCGCAGGCTATCTGACCTTGTGCGAAATTGAACGCACCAATGCGGCTGTGGTTGCAGGCCGGGCAGGAGACCGCCTGACCCAGGGGCTTGACCGGCTCATTAAAAAGTATAATCTCCCGTTTGTGGCCTTTAACCAGGGCTCTATCTGTCACCTTGAAACCGTGGGCACCATGCTCTTTCATATTCCCTGGAACCGGCCCTGGAAAATTCCCGGCACCATTAAACAGATCCATGCCAGAAAAGAGGTCATGGAAGAGATGGGGGCCGCCTATATGGCAGAGGGCATTGTCTCGCTGGCAGGCTCTATACTCTATACCTCTGCCGCAGACACCGACGAAATCATTGATGATGCCCTTGTCCGGTTTGAACGGGTGTTTAAAAATATTGAGGGGGTATGATGAGATCCTATGAAAAAGAAAAAGAAGCGGTATGTCAATCAGGGCGGCAGCTCATGGAAAAGGGTCTTGTGGAAGGCACCTGGGGAAATTGCAGCCTGAGGATCAATGACCGGCTCATGGCCATTACCCCCAGCGGTCGGCGGTACGAGGACATGACCGCAGATGATATTGTGATCATGGACTATCACAGCCTTGAGGTATTCGGCAATATCAAGCCCTCTTCTGAAAAAAAACTCCATGCCCGGATTTACCAGACCCGGAAAAAAATCAATGGGGTTATCCATACCCACCAGCCCAATGCCTCCACCGTGGCAGCGGCCCGCCAGGAGCTGCCCCCTATTCTGGATGACCAGGCCCAGATTTTAGGCCCCAGTGTCCGTTGTGCCGATTATGCCCTGCCCAACACAAAAAAACTGGTCACCACGACCGTAAAGGCACTCAAGGGACGCTATGCTGCCCTCATGGCCAACCATGGGGCCGTCACCCTGGGAAGGAACCTGGAAGAAGCCGTGATCGCGGCCCTGGTTCTTGAAAAGGCCTGCAAAGCCTTTATAGAAGCTTCTTTTCTGGGCGGAGCCAAAAAAATCAGTCCGGTGGAAGCCTATATGATGCACAAGGTCTACCTGTTCGTGTATTCCAAGAAAAAAGAGGGCAACACATAAACGACTAAAAGGACCTATAATCATAACATTTTGGTTTGAGTTCAAGGCCCGGGCAGATTTTTATCCCAAAAACTATATTGAATATTTCGAGCATAGATCAAAAAAGATTACGCCAAAAGCCAAAAATTTAAAGCCCCCCTCTTGCCATGCGGGCAAGCCATCTCTTGTCTATGGTAATCCATTATAGGGTGTGGTAATAAATAAACAGTATATTTTCAATTGGGATACACTGCTGTTCTCTCTAACCTGTGACCTTATTTGAGGGCCTAAAATGGAACCCACAGACAAACGATACAAGGCATATATTGATACGCTCAAAGAAGAACTGGTACCGGCAATGGGCTGTACCGAACCCATAGCCATTGCCTATGCCGCAGCCTAGGCCAGGACGGTTCTGGGCCAGATGCCCGACCGGGTGGTGGTTGAAGCCAGTGAGAACATTATTAAAAATGTAAAAAGCGTGGTGGTTCCCAATACGGGAAACCTTCGAGGCATAGACGCCTCGGCCGTAGCAGGGGTGGTGGCAGGCGATCCTGACAAAATCTTAGAAGTCATCTCAAGTGTCAGCGATGCCCAGAAAAAAGAGATCAGAACCTTTTTGGAGACCAAAGAGGTTACGGTTGCTAAATTAAAAACCGATTTAATTTTTGACCTCATTGTCAGGGTATTTCAAGGAGAGTCAAAGGCCACGGTCCAAATCTCAAACTTTCATACCAATATTGTCAAAATCACCAAAGATGAAACACTTATTTTCCAGGACTCGGCCTGCGACAAGATCGAAACCTCAAACCTTACCGACCGGTCAATTTTAAATGTCAGAGATATTCTCGAGTTTGCAGATTCAGTTGCCCTGTCCGAGGTAAAAGATATGATCCAGCAACAGGTGGATTATAATACAAAGATTGCCGAGCAGGGCATTAAAGGGGACTGGGGCGCCAATGTCGGCTCCGTGCTTTTAGAGACCTGGGGAGATGAGATAAAAATCCGGGCCAAGGCCATGGCAGCGGCAGGGTCCGACGCCAGGATGAGCGGATGCGAGCTGCCCGTGGTCATTGTGTCTGGCAGCGGGAACCAGGGAATTACCGCCTCTGTTCCGGTGATCGAATATGCACGGGAACTTGGGGCGGACCAAGAGAGCCTGTTCAGGGCCCTGGTGGTCTCCAACCTGGTCTCCATCCACCAGAAAACAGGAATCGGCAGGCTGTCAGCCTATTGCGGAGCCATCAGCGCAGGCGTCGGTGCAGGCGCAGGCATTGCCTGGCTCCACGGGGGCAGGTATAAGGAGATTGCCCATACCATTGTCAATGCCCTGGCCATTGCCTCAGGAATTATCTGCGACGGGGCAAAGCCCTCCTGTGCCGGGAAAATCGCCCTGGCTGTCGAGGCTGGAATTTTAGGGTTTTACATGTATGAAAAAGGGCAGCAGTTTTACGGGGGAGACGGGATTGTTACCAAAGGGGTAGAAAATACCATTGCCAATATCGGCAGATTAGGCAGGGACGGGATGAGGGAAACCGACAAAGAGATCATCCGCATCATGACCGGGGAATAGACCAGACAGATTCCAGTCCCCCCCCTTAAACAGGCCCGATCTTTGCCTTTGGCCGCCAGAACCGGCTACCCCGCATATTTATCGATTTTGCTTTAGCTGCAAGGCGCCAGGCTGTAAAACCTTAGTGAATCTACTGCGAACGGTCTGCAACGACACAGATGAGGTAAAATCGGTTCGCCCGAAGGGTGACAATTTGTAGCCTTGGAAAAACTTATCCAATCCCATGGGCGGGACAGATATCATTGAGAAAACAATCCGGGCACAAGGGATGTCTGGCATCACAAATTTCCCTGCCCAGATAGATCAACTGCAGACAAAGATCATTCCAGGATGACTCGGGGATAATGTCCATGAGCTCAAACTCCACCTTTTCCGGATCGGTCTGATCACTGAGGCCAAGGCGGAAGGCCAGCCGTTTGACATGGGTATCCACCACAATGGTCGGAATCTTGAAACTCACCGACCTGACCAGATTGGCGGTCTTTCGCCCCACACCGGGAAGGGTGGTCAAAAGATCAATCTTTTCAGGCACCTTTCCGTTGAAATCCTCGAGTAATTTTTGGGCACAGACCTTGATATTTTTGGCCTTGTTGTTGTAAAACCCTGTGGAATAAATGATCCGCTTGATATCCTCCAAAGGAGCATTGGCAAGGGATAAAGGATCAGGATAATGAAAGAACAATACCCTTGTGACCTGGTTGACCTGACGGTCTGTGCACTGGGCCGACATGATGGTGGCAATAAGTAGCTGAAACGGTGTCTTGTGGTCAAGCTGGGTATTGACAACAGGATACCGCGACCTTAATCTTTTGATAATAACGGCAATTTTTTTAAAATCAGAACCCACAAAGCACCTTATATATGAATCAAAACAAAACCACAACACAGACCAAAGCCTTGGGCCTTTGCTCCGGGGGACTGGACAGCATCCTGTCCGCCCTTGTTTTAAAAAAGCAGGGGCTTGAGGTGACCTGGATCAGCTTTGAAACCCCGTTTTTTGATGCCCTGGCCGCCAAAAAAGCCGCTAAAAACTTCAACATCCCCTTGATTGTAAAAGAGATCACCGACGTTTACATGGAAATGATGCGTTCGCCCAAAACCGGATTCGGAAAAAACATGAACCCCTGCATGGACTGCCACACCCTGATGTTTTCCCTGGCCGGCGCTTTGATGAAAGAAAAGGGGTTTGATTTTCTGTTTTCAGGTGAAGTTGCAGGCCAGCGGCCCAAGTCCCAGACCAAAAACGCCCTCAGGTATGTGGAAAAGCATTCTGGATTTGACGGATATATTCTCAGGCCCTTGAGCGCAAAACTGCTGCCCGAAACCCTTGCGGAACAAGAGGGGCTTGTGGACAGAGAGCAGCTTTTGGATATCTCCGGCAGGGGAAGAAAAAGGCAGATGGCCCTGGCCCAAGAGTTCAAAATCAAGGATTTCCCCTCCCCTGCCGGAGGATGCCTGCTCACGGACAAGGGATTTTCCCAGCGGCTTCGAGACCTTCTCTATGTCCAGAAGACCGAATATCCGGGGCAATTGCACCTTTTAAAACATGGCCGCCATTTCAGAATAGGTGAAAAAACCAAACTTGTGGTGGGCAGGAACCAAAGGGACAACAAAAAAATCATGGCCTTGTACAATGCCCAAGACCATATTCGGCTCCGCCATGCAGACCTGGCCGGACCCGATGCCCTGATGTTCGGAGATATGACTGAAGAACAGATCCTGACAGGGGCTAAAATCCTGGCCGGGTATACCAAGGCCGAGCCAGGAATAGTCACACAGGTCAAAATCTTCCAAGGCCAGGACACAAGAAAAGTCTCGGTTGCCACCCCGGCACCAGGAAAATTTCAGGACCTGCTCATTCACTAAGGCTCATGGTCGAATTAAAACCGTCCAAAATATGGCTTAAGATTTTTAATCATATTCAAGGCGGGTGGCTGGAAGCCTAAAGGCCCCAAGCGGCAGAAGGTAAGGTTCAGGCCTGGTACTTTGCCTTGAGCTGACCGCAGGCCGCAGAGATATCATCCCCTTTGCTCTTGCGGACAATGGCCGTCATATTCCGGTCCAGGAGCACCTGTAAAAATCCATTGATCTTTTCCCTTGACGGACGCTTGAACGGGGCTGCCTCATGTTCGTTAAAGGGAATCAGGTTGACCTTGGCCCGGAGGGGCATCAAAAGATCTGCCAGCTGCCTTGCATGGGCGAATGAATCATTGATCCCTGCCATGAGGATATATTCAAAGGTGATCTTGTTTCTGGGCTTCATGGCAAATTTTTTACAGGCCCCCAGCAGGTCCTCAATGGGATATGTATCGTTTATGGGCATGAGCCGGGACCGGGTCTTGTTGTCCGTGGCATTTAAGGAGACGGCCAGATTCACATCCGTATCCTGTCCCAGTTGAATAATCTTGGGCACCAGCCCCGAGGTGGATATGGTGACCCTGCGGGTGGCAAATTTCATCCCGAAATCCGTATCCAGAATCACGGCAAGGGACCGCAGAACATTGTCATAGTTGGCCAAAGGCTCTCCCATGCCCATGAACACAATATTGGACAGCCTTAGGGGGTCATACCCCATGTTCTGGACCTGAGCCCGGGCCTCCCTGACCTGCCCTACGATCTCGCCCATGGTCAAATTTCTTGTGAATCCGTTTCTGGCCGTAAGGCAAAACTTGCAGGCCATGGCGCAG
This sequence comes from Desulfobacter sp., assembly GCA_028768545.1. Taxonomy (NCBI): domain Bacteria; kingdom Pseudomonadati; phylum Thermodesulfobacteriota; class Desulfobacteria; order Desulfobacterales; family Desulfobacteraceae; genus Desulfobacter; species Desulfobacter sp. Next base: position 2,463,520 of record CP054838.1, on the reverse strand, counting down.
CCCACCTGGGAAGAGACACAAAGGGTAAAATGATCCTTTTCCGGGATCAGCACGGTTTCCATATAGGTCCCGTCCCCAAGCCTGAATAAAAATTTTTCAGTGGTATCGGCTGAGACCTCTCTTTGTTCCAGGATCATATTTCCAATGGTAAAATGATCTTTCAAAGTCTGGCGCAGTTCCTTGCCAAGATCGGTCATCTGGTCAAAGTCCTGGGCCAGTTTCAGGTAAAGCCATTTAAAAATCTGATTGGCCCGATATGGGCGTATTCCCTTGCTATCAAGCCATTCACTCAGTTCTTCCCGGGTGAGATCCAATATGTTTTCCATCTTAAATTTCCTGCACTTTTTTATTATTTTCTTGACATTACACGGATTGTAGTTTAAAATCAATGATTTGATTTGATATTAAAGGTGTTGTTTTTATGTTTGACAATCTGAGCGACAGACTGGATTCGGTATTTAAAAAATTAAAAGGTCACGGCACCCTTAACGAGAAGAACATCGAGGAAGGCTTAAAGCAAGTCAGGATGGCACTTCTCGAAGCCGATGTCAATTATAAGGTTGCAAAAAATGTCATTTCAGATATAAAGACCCGTGCCCTTGGTCAGGAGGTAATGAAAAGTCTTACCCCGGGCCAGCAGGTCATCAAAATTGTAAATGAAGAATTTACAAAAATGATGGGCTCCTCCCACCAGGAACTGGACCTTGGCAAAACTGCCACAGGGTCCATCATGCTGGTGGGGCTTCAGGGTTCAGGTAAGACCACAACCGCAGGCAAGCTTGCGTTTTACCTGCGCAAGATGGGAAAAAAGCCCTATCTTGTACCTGTGGATGTATACCGTCCGGCAGCCATTGACCAGCTCACAAAGCTTGGAAAACAAATGGATGTGCCGGTATTTGCGTCCACACCTCAGATGAAGCCGTTGAAAATCTGCCAGGAGGCTCAATTGGCCGCAAGACAGGAGGGATGCGACACCCTGCTGCTTGACACGGCCGGCCGGTTGCACCTGGATGATGAACTCATGGCTGAGCTTGAAGAGATTAAAAAAGGGCTCAACCCGTCTGAGATACTGCTTGTGGCCGACGCCATGACCGGTCAGGATGCGGTGAACATTGCAGGCGAGTTTGACAAGCGCCTGGATCTCAACGGATTTATCCTGACCAAAATGGATGGTGATGCAAGGGGCGGTGCGGCCCTGTCCATCAAGGCAGTAACCGGCAAGCCCTTGAAGTTTATCGGTGTAGGGGAGAAATCAACCGCCCTTGAACCGTTTCATCCAGACCGGATGGCTTCAAGGATACTGGGAATGGGAGATACCCTTTCCTTTATTGAAAAGGCCCAGACCGCCGTTGACCAGAAAGAGGCCAAGGCCCTTGAACAAAAACTGAGAAAGAATGCATTTACCCTTGAGGATTTTAAAAACCAGATGAAATCCGTACGGAAAATGGGTTCCATCAAGGATTTGCTCGGCATGTTGCCGGGCGTGAACAAAAAGATGCTCAAGGATTTGAATATCAGTGACCGGGAGTTTGTCAGAATAGAGGCCATCATCAATTCCATGACCCCTGATGAACGGGCAAAACATGCCATCATCAAAAGTTCACGGAAGAAAAGGATTGCCCTCGGGTCCGGGACCACGGTTCAGGATGTAAACAAACTGCTCAAAAGCTATACCCAGTCAATGAAAATGATAAAGAAGTTTAATAAAGGCGGTATGCGCTCATTAAAAGGCATGCTTCCATTTTAAGGAGAGAACAAACAATGTCCGTAAAATTAAGACTCACCCGTAAAGGCACCAAGAAAAAACCCTTTTACAGAATCGTTGCTGCTGATATTGAATTCCCCAGGGACGGCAGATTTCTGGAAGCCCTGGGAACCTACGATCCCATGCAGGAACCCGCAGTGGTTACCCTGAAAGAAGAACGGGTCAAGTACTGGCTGGGTGAAGGTGCAAAACCCTCTACCACGGTAAAGAGCATCTTGAAAAAACAGGGTGTGATTGGCGCTTCTGCTTAAGACCGGTCCTGGAATTCCCTTGACACCTCTATACCATTGATAAGGAGATGTTTTTATGAAAGAGCTGGTAGAGTATATTGCAAAAGCATTGGTAGACAACCCTGAAGATGTTCAGGTATCTGAAGTTACGGGTGATCAGACTTCTGTACTGGAACTCAAGGTGGCCAAAGAGGATCTGGGAAAGGTAATCGGCAAGCAGGGACGGTCCGCCAGGGCAATGAGAACCATTTTAAGTGCAGCGTCCACCAAGTTAAACAAAAGGACGGTCCTGGAGATCATTGAGTAGTTCATGAAAGATCAGACCTGGCTTACCATCGGTAAAATTACAGGGGTTCACGGATTGGCAGGCGGCCTCAAGGTTTGGTCATTTGCCCAATCTTTGGAGACCTTTGAAAAGGGCATCACAGTCAACCTCCGGAACGAGAACGGCAAAACAGTGACTCCCCATGTCATTGACAGGGCCTCTGACCGGAAAAAAGGGATACTGCTCTTTTTAAAAGAGGTAAAAACAAGGGAGCAGGCAGAGGATCTTGTGGGCAAAGAGATCATTGTGGACAAGGACCTGCTTCCCGCCCTCGAACAAGACACCTGGTATTGGAAAGATTTACAGGGTCTTAGGGTCGAGGACCAAACCCTGGGGAAATTAGGCACCATTGAAAGAATTTTCCCCACAGGCGCAGATGATATCCTGGTGGTGACGGACAAAAACACAAAAACGGAAATATTGATTCCCATGAACCGGCATTTTGTGACGGATGTAGACATTGAAACAGGACAGGTGACCACGGACCTGCCCCCTGGATTTATTTTAGAATAGGCTGATTCCATGGAGTTCACCGTACTGACCCTGTTCCCGGAATTTTTAGACGCCTTTTTCCAAAACGGGATGATTGCCAGGGCCATTGAAAAAGAAATCATCCTTGGCAGGGCAGTCAATATCCGGGACTTTTCCACGGACAAGCACCATAGCGTGGATGACAGACCCTATGGCGGGGGAAGCGGCATGGTCATGACCCCCGGCCCTCTGGAGGCAGCTGTTGAATCGGCAAAACAAGGGGCGTCAGAGGCAAAAGTGATCTGCATGAGTCCCCAGGGCCAACCCTTTACCCAGGAAACGGCCTGCAGGCTTGCAGATCAGGGCGCAGACCTTATTTTTGTCTGTGGCAGGTATGAGGGGATTGACGAGCGGGTCTATTCAAGGTGGGTGGATGAAGAGATATCCATGGGTGACTTTGTCATGACCGGCGGAGAAGTGGCTGCCATGGCCGTCATTGATTCGGTTGCACGGATGATACCCGGGGTATTGGGAAGTGAAAATTCATCCCAGTCAGACTCTTTTATTGACCAAAGGCTTGAACATGCCCAGTATACAAGACCTGAAACATACAAAGGCATGAGCGTGCCCGGGGTACTCCTTTCAGGAGATCATGAAAAGATCAGGCAATGGCGGAAACGCTCGGCCCTGGAAAGAACCTTTATGAAGCGTCCGGACTTGTTTGCAGATCAAGCCCCGGATGCAGAAGAAAAAGAGATTCTCAGACAATGGTGCAGGGAATTAACCGCCATTGTCAACGAGGAAGGGTGCAATGGGAGAAGATAAAATATCCTTGCCAAAAGAAAAAGATAATTTTTATCTTGCCCTGATCCACTATCCCGTGATCAATAAAAAAGGGATGATCATTGGATCCGCCCTGACCAACATGGATCTCCATGATATTGCAAGGGCATGCCGGACATTCGGGGTACGGGGCTACTACGTGGTCACCCCCTATGAAGACCAGGCAGTTCTGGCCGGACAGATCATGGACCATTGGACCAAAGGAGCGGGTGGAAAGGTTAACCCCTCCAGAAAAGAGGCCCTGGAACGGGTCAGGGTGGCAAAAACCTTTGGCCAGGTCCGCCGGGAAATTGAAGAACAAGACCAAAGGCCTGTGGTCTGCGTGGCCACCAGTGCAAAGGCTGCGGACAATGCCGTGAGCTGCGGCAGGTTAAGACAGGATTTAACGCGCAATGCATCCCATGTCCTTGTGTTTGGCACGGCATGGGGGCTGGCAGATGAAGTGGTTGACCAATGTGATTATACGCTTGAACCCATTCAGGGTGCAGGATCTTACAATCACCTCTCTGTCCGGTCTGCTGCATCAATATATTTAGACCGACTTATAAATGGCTGAAGCCCAGCCAAAAGGGAAGGAAACGACATGACAAACGTAATTGAAAAACTTGAAAGAGAACAGATGCGCCTTGATATCCCCGAGTTTGACTCCGGAGATACCGTAAAAGTCCATGTAAAAATCAGGGAAGGCGAAAAAGAACGTATCCAGGTATTCCAGGGTGTGGTTATCAAAAAAACCAAAGGGCTGTCCAGCGCCAGGTTTACCGTAAGAAAAATCTCCGGCGGCATTGGCGTGGAAAGAATTTTCCCCCTTTACTCCCCTGCCATTGATAAAATCGAAGTGGTGACAAGAGGCCGGGTCAGAAGATCCAAACTCTACTACTTGAGAAATCTTCGGGGCAAGGCTGCCAGGATCAAAGAAAAACGGTTTGCATAAACCCAAAGATTTTTCCAACCCGATGTGGACCTTTGAACACAGGGCCCAAAAAAACGGGTATACACATGTTGCAGGTATTGACGAGGCCGGCAGGGGACCCCTTGCCGGTCCTGTTGTATCTGCAGCCGTGATTCTGCCCCAGGATTTTGAATATCCCGGCATCACAGACTCAAAAAAGATCAGTGAAAAAAAACGGGCCGCACTTTTCCCGGTGATCCAGGAAAATGCCCTGGCTGTGGGGATCGGCATGGCCGACCACAAAGAGATAGACCGAATCAACATTCTTGCCGCCTCTTTGCTCTCCATGAAACGGGCGGTTGAAGATCTTGCCCTTTCCCCGGATTATTTGCTCATCGACGGAAAATTCACCATTGACAGCCCCCTTGACCAGGAAGCCATTGTCAAAGGGGATTCTAAGTCCATTTCCATTGCAGCCGCCTCCATCATTGCCAAGGTGACCCGGGACAGGATCATGAAAGACCTCTCTTTAACCTTTCCTGAATATGAATTTCACAGGCACAAGGGATATCCCACAAAAGCTCACAAGGCTGCCATCCTGGCCCACGGGCCATGTCCTGTTCACAGGAAAACCTTTCGCGGGGTAAAGGGGATATAAATGGGCCCTGGAACCCAAGAACTCGGACATAGAGGCGAAGCTGCGGCCTGCAAATTCCTTGAGTCTTCAGGCCTGACCATTCTTGAAAAAAACTATCGTACCCAGCGCTTTGAAATTGATATCATTGCAAAAGAAAATGATACCCTCTGCTTTGTGGAAGTCAAAACCAGAACCAGCCTCAAAAAAGGATTGCCCAGGGAATCTGTGGGCCATGCCAAACAGCTCAAAATCATCATGGGCGCATCCTATTACCTCAAGGCAAATAAATTAACCCGCCAAGGGGTCCGGTTTGATGTGGTGGAAGTCTTTTACGCCAAGGATGATCCTGATGCCCCGCAAATTAACCTGATCCGAAATGCATTTTCAGGGGGATGAGATAACAGCCACCCTTTATATTGTGGCCACCCCCATGGGCAACCTGGAAGACATCACCTTCAGGGCCGTGCGCATCTTAAAAGAGGCCGATCTCATTGCTGCCGAAGATACCCGGCATTCCCGACGCCTTCTCTCCCATTACGGGATCACCACCCCCATGATATCCTGCCACGAACACAACGAGTCCCAGCGCTCTTTTGACCTGGTATCAAAACTGCTCAGCAACCAGACCATTGCCCTGATTTCAGACGCAGGCACCCCTTTGATTTCAGATCCCGGATACCGGTTGGTGACTCTGGCCTGTGAACATAAGATCCCTGTGGTGCCGGTGCCCGGCTGCAATGCGGCTGTTGCCGGACTCAGCGCGGCAGGCCTGCCCACAGACGAGTTTTTGTTTTGCGGATTTCTCCCCAAAAAAACCAACAAGCTCACCCAGGCCTTGGACAAATTAAAAGACCAGACCGCCACGTTGATCTTTTATGAATCCCCAAAACGGATTAAATCCCTCATTAAAAAGGCCCACCAAGTCTTGGGCGACCGCAATGCCTGCCTTGCAAGGGAACAGACCAAGCGACATGAAGAATTTGTACGGGGAAGCCTGTCAAAAATTCTGGCGGAACTTGAAAACCGGGACCAGATCAAAGGAGAATGCGTCCTCCTTATCCAGGGAAATCCTGGAAAAAAGATCACCCTTGGCCAAGAGGATCTTAAAGCCCTGATTTTAGAACGGTTAAAAGACAAGCCCAAAACCCAGGACCTTGCCAGGGAAATCTCCCAAACCTTCAACCTCTCCAAAAAAAATGTTTATGACACCATCCTCTCCTTAAAATCCCCCAAGGGTTAGATCCCAGGCTTTCATATTTAAGGTTGGATAAAAACCCTTCCATAACAATCCCCTTAGCAATCATAGATCATTCATGAATTGGCCCATGTACGAATTATTTTACAAATATTAGTATTGTGTTAGAATATAGTTCAAACTCTTGAATTTTTAGATTAAAAAGCCTAAAAACCGTATCAATTTGTCAGCTTAACACGAGAGGTTGCCACAAAGGTGTTGGCTCATTTTCAGCACCCAGGCAAGATAAAAATTGAATAGACCAATATTTACAGCCATTCATACCCAGGATGGCCTGACTATTTTCTCCCAATAAAAGGACTAAAATAACGCCATGGGCATTGAAATATACTATGTCATAGTAGGTATGTTAATCCTGTTTGCCGTTTTTGACCTGGTGGTGGGCGTCACCAATGATGCGGTGAATTTCTTAAATTCATCCATTGGGTCCAAAGCCGCCCCTTTTTTCGTCATTATGATCATTGCAAGCTTAGGAATCCTTGCAGGTGTCACCTTTTCCGGCGGTATGATGGAGGTGGCCAGAAAAGGTATTTTCCATCCGGAATTTTTCACCATGCCCGAACTTCTCACCATTTTTCTGGCTGTGATGATCACGGACATCCTCCTTTTGGATCTGTTCAACACCCATGGCCTGCCCACCTCAACCACCGTGTCCATTGTGTTTGAACTTTTAGGTGCGGCCGTGGCCCTTTCCCTGATCAAAATCATCACCCATGCCAATAACGGGATGGATATCTGGTCTTATATCAATACAGCCAAGGCCCTGGCCATTGTCGGAGGAATTTTATTGTCCATTGTGGTGGCCTTTGCCTCAGGGGCGGTGATGCAACTGTTCTCACGTTTGATCTTCACCTTTGACTACAAAAAAAGGCTCAGGCGCTACGGGGCCTTGTGGGGCGGTATGGCCATGACCGCCATCACTTTTTTCATCCTGGTCAAGGGCTCCAAAGGCGCCACCTTCATGGATGCCCAGACCGTGGCCTGGATCAAGGGAAACTCACTGATCATCATGGCCGGTATTTTTACCGTATCCGCCCTGATCTTCCAGATCCTGATCATGATTTTTAGAATCAACGTCCTGAAACCCATTGTACTTGTGGGGACCTTTGCCCTGGCCATGGCCTTTGCCGCCAATGACCTGGTCAATTTTATCGGTGTGCCCCTGGCCGGTCTTAATGCCTTTCAAAGTGCACTGGCCTCGGCAGACCCCATGAATGCCACCATGGAGGCATTGAGCAAAAAAGTCCAGTCCCAGACCTTTATCATGCTAATTGCAGGCGCCATCATGGTCTTTACCCTATGGATTTCCAAAAAGGCCAGAACCGTCACTGAAACCGAGATTAGTTTAGGTCAGCAGGACGAAGGCATGGAACGGTTTGAATCGGTCTGGCTCTCCAGAAGAATTGTCAACCTCTTTGACAGCCTGTTTCACTCCGTCAAAAATATCACCCCCTTAGGGATCAGAACGGCTGTGGCCGGGCGGCTTACGCCCATGGCCGAAACCGGCCATGTTTCCCAAAAGGAAAAGCCCTCCTTTGACCTGGTTCGTGCATCCGTCAACCTTATGGTGGCCTCTGCCGTGGTCTCCTTTGCCACCTCCCTGAAGCTGCCCTTGTCCACCACCTATGTCACCTTTATGGTTGCCATGGGCTCTTCCTTTTCAGACCAGGCCTGGGGACGGGAAAGCGCGGTTTACCGGGTCACAGGGGTCCTTACCGTCGTCGGCGGCTGGTTCATGACCGCATTTATCGCCTTTGTGGCGGCCTTTATTGCCGCAAACATCATCTTTTACTTTAATATCGCGGGGATTATCGGCCTGATGCTCTTTGTGGGCCTCATGATCTGGAAAAATAAAAAACAGCATGAAAGCAAGGAAAAGTCCAAGGAAGAAATTACCATTTTCCACCTTGAAAAAGTCGAGGATTTTTCCTCTTCGGTCTCTGATACCTTTGACCATCTGACCCACCAGCTTAGGGGAATAAGGCAATCTTTGGACAAGACCTTTGATGCCCTGTTTGAAGAAGATCTTGAAACCCTTCGCAGGGAAAGAAAACAAGTCAAACAATTCCAGCTGGGCACCAATATCATCATTGCCAATATCTTTAAGGTGCTGCGGCTGCTTCAGCGGGAAGATGACAAGATATCCTACAACTATTACCAGATCATCAGACGGCTTCAAAAACTTTCCGATGGCCACAGGGATACGGTGATCCGGTCCACCATGCATGTAGCCAACCGCCATAAGGGACTTCTCCCGGCACAGATTGAAGAACTCAAAGCCATTAAAAAAGTGATTCTCTATATCCTAGAACAGGTTGAAAATGCATTCGGCCAGAAAGATATTGTGGATTGCAACCATATCGGGGCCCAATTTCATTATCTCAGGGAATTGGTGGATGATTATAACACCAACCAGATCGAAAGAATCCGGGATGAATCTTCCAAAACACGGCTGAGTATCATGTTCTATGCCATTTCAGGCAATTGTGTGATGATGGCCAAACAAACGGTTAAGCTTCTGGAAATCTTTAATGAGGCCTTTCCCTTGGATGACCCTAAAAAAGCCTGCAACTAGAATAAAAACAGCACCCATAAACAAGGGGACAGGTCTTGGCCACCTCCTTTATATTTTGATATTGGAATCCCAATTTTTTTTAACGGCTGGTTTTGAAGGCCGGCCATTGAGATGAAGCCTGGACAGGGTCTGTTTGGCCCATGACAATAAGATCACAGGGCCCTGTGATTTTTGTATCCGGATCCGGGTCAAACTCGACATCTGATCCATGGGCCTTGATGCCCAGTAAAAGAAGGCTGAATTGTTTTCTCAAGTCCAGGCGGGTGATAAAATTCCCCATAAACCCGGCCTTATCATTGAACAGGAAATCATACCCGATACTGCCGCCAAACCCGCTTAGGGCCAAAATAACAAGGCAGAAGGAAAATATGGGAAAAAACCATTCTGCGTTTCAGATCCATATTCACCCTTATAGGCAGGCGGTCTATACCATGCCACCCCAATAAAAAACGGCCTTTCCCAGCAGGGAAAGGCCGTTTTCATCAAACTATACCAATCAATTAAATATAGTTAAAGATTCAATTACATCTTGCTTCCTTCTGCATGGCTCTGCAGTTTTACTTCAACTTTTTCAGTCAAAGAGGCATAGTACTTTCTCAGGATAACCAGAACTTCTTCACGGCCAAAATGGTCAACAACTTCTTCGTTGTTGGACAGGGCGTGACGCAGTTTGGTACCGGAAAGAATAACGCGGTCATCTTTGCCGTGGGGGCAGGTTCTCATGGAAGCCATGCCGTCACATTTGTGGCAGTAGAATGTCCAGTCAATTTTCAAAGGTTCGCAAAGCAGTGCTTTTCCTTCGCCTTCGGGCTGGGGAATAGTGTCAAAGATTTCCTGAGCTTCGAAAAGTGTGTAAAAATCACCAACGCCGGCATGGTCACGACCGATGATCATTCTGTTGACACCGTAGTTCTGACGGAAAGTGGCGTGCAGCAGGCCTTCACGGGGACCGGCATATCTCATGTCAAGGGGATATCCGCCATTGACAACATGCTCGGGAACAAAGTAACCCTTGATCAGGGTGTCAATGCATTCGATGCGAACGTCTGCAGGGATATCACCGGGTTTGAGGTTACCGATCAGAGAATGGATCAGAACGCCGTCACATACGTCAAGGGCGATCTTGCACAGATGCTCATGGGAACGATGCATGGGGTTTCTCAGCTGCATGGAAGCAACGTTTGCCCAGCCTCTTTCATCAAAGATGGCACGAGTCTCGGTGGGTGTCAGGTAAACACCTTTGAATTTTTCAGGGAACTCGCCTTCGGAAAGGACTTTTACAGGACCTGAAAAGCAGAATTCTTTTCTGGCCATAACCGCCTGAACACCGGGATGATCTTCCATGGCAATTTTCCAGAAGTCAGCGTCAGCAGACTCTTCGCCATGACCCTTATAGACTTTCTCGCATTCCCATTTTTTCTCGTCTTCGGTCATTTCGAATTTTTCTTCGACTTTCATGGTGGCATAGGTTTCACCGCCTCTGACCAGGGCAATCTCGTCACCGACATTAACGTCGGCAGCATCAGAAGCCGCTGCATCAAGCATTACGGGAACAGGCCAGAAGGTACCGTCAGCCAGAAGGAAATCAGCGCAAACACCTTTCCAGTCAGCCTTGGTCATGAAACCGTTCAGGGGAGAAAATCCACCGATACCGAGCATGATCAGGTCACCTTTGACCTGGGAAGAAATCTCAATCTGTTTCAGGCCAGCTGCTTTTTTAACTTCTGCTTCAAGTTCAGCGCCTTCGAGCTTACAAATTACCAGTCCTTTTCCACCATGGGGTGCAACTAATTTAGACATATACTTCAATCTCCTTAATTAATGGTTTAATTACCAATTTATGGGCGTCAAATGCATACACGGCATCTGACTTCAATTTTATTTAAAAATCTTGTAAGATTTAATGATGATTGCAAAATTTGTCAAGAATTTTATTTGTTTAACCGTAAAAGAGGGGCAATCTCCTTCATTGACCGGACATGGACATGGGCCGTCAGTCCCGGCTGTTTGAATGCAGCAAACCAGGTACCGGCCTTTTGAGCCGCTTTCTGATCATATTCAGAATCACCGATAAAAATTATTTCTTCGGGCAAAAGCCCATAGGCTGCCATGATTTTATTCAATTGATCCGGCGCAGGTTTTGGATGATCCACATCAGCCGAGGTGACCACCATCTCAAACTCGTTTGCCAGATCATTATCCAATAAAACAGAATCCATGGTATTGGATCTGTTGGTGGCAATGGCCCGGATCAGCCCCTGGTCTTTCAAATCACCCAAAAGCGTCCTTAATCCGTCTTCCATTTCCATATAGGGAATAAATTTAGCATAGCCCACGGATTTCATCTTCTCGTAAACAGGGGTATGGTCCTCAAGCTCAGAAAAAAGATACTCAATGGCCGCCTTTACCGTCATCATATGAACATTGACAAATTGTTCTTGATTCAGCCTTTTTTTACCAAAGGCCAAAAGCAGTTCATCGTAAAATTTTCGATTGGCCAGGGCCGTGTCAAACAGCACCCCGTCGCAGTCAAACACCACTGCCTTAATTGTTGAAACATCCATTTAAACGGCCTCTTTTATTCGGACAAACCGATCCTATGATTTTTGTTGAATCTCTTCAAAATAAATTGCATAGACCCTGATCTTTAAACTCTTCTTGTACGGGCTGTTTGTCTTAAGGGTAATGACATCATAAAGATCATCCGGCTTGTCAGACTTGGATTTTATTTTGACAAGCCAGTCTCTTTGTCCCTTTTCAGGCCGGATAAGCTCGGCCTTGATCTGGGTGTTGAATTTCTGAATCAAGCTTAAAATTTCAAAATCATAATCCAAGGCCGGGGTAATGGTCACAACCGCCTCAAGCTCCTGGCCCGGAACACCGCTCAGGCTCACGATTTTAGGTGTCATCTTAAAGATCTGGTTCACTTTTCCTGTGATGGTCAGATAAAACTTTTTATACTCCGGATCATCGGTTTTGATCAGAATCTTTTTATTCATCCGGCTGCCGCCGTACCCGCCGGTTTTAACCCCTATCTTGATTTTACCTTCCCCGCCCGGGGGAATCTGCCGGTCATAGGCATGCTTATCGCAGCCTCAGGGCGGAATAACACTGAGAATATTTAAAGGGGTATCTCCCAAGTTTTTCACGACAAACTCGTGGGTGATGCCCTGGCCTTCAGCCAGGGGGGAAAATTCAAAGGTCGGGTTCACAAACACCGCTTTTGGCTTTGCATACCCCATGGTGGTGCAAAGCGTGAACACGGCTGCCACCATAAAAATTAAAAGACTCTTTTTCATCATATCCTATCCGTTCCTGATATTATTTCCCTAAAATTTATCCTATTCAGAACTTTTATACAAGTGCCCTAGGATGATTGATTGGTTAGAAACGCATTGAGCATTTTGCAAAGACCCGGGTCCTGGGCAATCCGGGTCCCGTTGATATGATCGACCCGGACAACTCCCATGAGCGCATTGGCCACCATGACGTTCGGATAGGCCGCCAATTGTTCGGGAGTCATTTTTTCATATCTGATCTTATACCCTCTGGCAAGCCAGGCCTGGGACACGGCCCCAAAGGTCACCCCGGGCAGGACATGACAGGACTCAGGGCAGACAAGGGTTGAACCCTGGATGGCAAAAATATTACAGGTGTTGGTTTCAGATACACTCATATCCGAATTCAAAATCAACGCCTCGTCACAGCCTTGGGCCCGGGCATATTTGCCGGCCCGCTCATAATAAAAATAATTTAAGGTCTTGTGATCTGCCAGAAAGGTCTTGCGGGAATTTGGAAAAACCTTAAGATCCAGCCCCTTTTTATTGAGCAGTGCAAGCCTGTGAACATAGGGTCTGATAAAGGCGGCAGTGAACACAGGATGGCCGGGCCGCCCGTCTTCTGCAATCACAAGCTTGACGGCACAGACCTGATCTTCAAGATTATTGTCACGGACCAAAAGGGTGATCACCTTGTCCCAGGTGATATTGGGAACCGGAATATCAAACAAATTTTTCCATGCATTTTCCATCCGTTTGACATGGGCGTTGAGCCGCAGGGGTGTTCCATTTTCCACCCGGATGGTTTCAAAGAGTCCGGCCCCGTATTGAAAGGCTTTGCTTGCAGCCGGCACCCGGGCACGGGTTTGGTTTAAAATCTTACCGTTCACCCAGGTGGTCAAATGACGGGTGCCCGGGTCAAAAGAGGCATTGAGAAGGGTATCCATCAGGGTTTTACCCTTGTCCAGGGTTTCCTGGTATTCCTTTTCAGGATCAGAATCAGCCACAATCCCCCCGCCCACTGAAAAAACCAGCTGGTTTTCATGGATGGTGGCCGTACGGATGGCAATGGAAAGGTCCATGGTATTGTGAAAACTGATATAGCCGATGGACCCGGTATAAACGTGGCGCTTGACCGGTTCCAGCTCATCAATAATTTCCATGGCCCTGATCTTGGGACAGCCAGTAATGGATCCGCCCGGAAAAGTGGCATGGAGCAGATCAACAGCTGTTTTATCCGGTTCAAGGGTCCCAGTGACCACAGACACCAGATGAAATACATTTTCATAGGGTTCAAGACGTTTGTGCTGGGTCACATCCACAGATCCTGCAAGGGTTACCCGGGAAATATCGTTGCGCATGAGATCCACAATCATGGTCAGCTCAGCATCATCCTTGGAGCTCTCACTTAGGGCTCTGCTGTTTTCCCGGTCTGCTTTACGGGTGGTCCCCCTGGCAATGGTCCCCTTGATGGGCCGGGTTTCCACCTTTTTTCCCCTGAGCTGAATAAAGCGTTCAGGAGAGGTGGACACCACATCATGGTCTTTGCAGTGAATAAAACTAAAAAAAGAGGCTGGATTTTTATTGAATAATTCCAGAAAAAGGCTATATACGTCCCCTGTAAATTTGGTCTCAAACCGCTGGGAAAGATTGGCCTGGTAGATGTCACCGGCTTCAAGGTACTCGATGATCCGGGAGACAGCCTTGATGTATTCGTCTTTGGTAAAAGAAGAGATCAAGCCTTGGGGATCAATTGAAAAGGCCTTTGATTTCCAAGGCTGTTTCAATTGGACAAAAAACATTTCTTTTCTTTCCTGTACCCAGCGTTGGCCATGGGCACAGTCAAGCAAAGGAGAGGAGAGATAGGTTTTACCTCGGGTCCTGTCTTCAACCAGAAGAACAGAAGGGGCAAAAAGAGAAAGCTCGGGTAAAAACGTATCCACACAGGTTCTTGGAAGATTTTCGATCTCGTCCTTTAAATCATAGGCAAAATACCCGAACAGCCCGGCAGCCACGGGCAGGTTTGAATCGATATCTCCAAGAGAAAACCTTGCCAGAAGCGCTTGAAGCAGGTCAAAGGGTTCACAGTCAAAGGTATGGGAAATGGATTGGCCGTCCCTTTGTTCTATCTTCAAGGTCTGTTTCCGACCGGATCCTTCCAAAGAGAGCCAGGGATAAAGGGCCAGACAATTATACCTTGCACAATCCAAATCAGAGCCGGACAAGAGCAGGACAGTGCCCGGGATATCTGCAAACCTTGCAGCGGCCTGTTCAAAGGAAAGATCCAGGCGGATCTCCTGGATAAGAAGCGTTTTTATTCTCGGCAGGGGCGGTAAAAAACCCATTATCTGAGAAAGGGATTCACCCGTTTTTCATTGCCGATACTGGTTTCAGGACCATGTCCTGTATAGACAAGGGTCTCATCTGCCAGATCAAACAGCTTTGTTTTTATGCTTGAAATCAAGGTGTCATAATCCCCGCCGGGCAGGTCGGTACGGCCGATGGATCCCATAAAAAGCGTATCTCCGGCAAAGAGGTGACCCGGGGTAAAAATACAAACCCCGCCCGGAGAATGGCCCGGGGTATGAATGACCTTGAGGGTGATCTCACCAAAACAGATCTCGTCCCCCTCTTGAAGCAGAATATCTGCCGGAGGAGAATTTTCAGCAGAAAGTCCGAACATGGCAGCAGACCGTGTCAGGTCTGTGAGCATGGGTTCGTCCAAAGGATGGATGGCAATCTGGGCGCCAGTGACCTCTTTCATCCGTTTGTTTGCCCCCACATGATCAAAATGCCCATGGGTATTAATCAAATATTTTACCTTTAACTCCGCCTTTGCAAGGGCCATGAGAATCTGATCGGCATCATCCCCTGGATCGATTATCACAGCCTCTTTTGTACTTTCGCAACCCAAAATAAAACAATTGGCCATAATGGGGCCGACTTCAAGTTTTTTGATGATCAAAACAACCTCCTGTGAATCGTTCCGCCGGGAAGAAAAGGTTTATGCCGGTTATTCAAGATTTTCCTGGACTCGGATCCGGTCCAGTACACCATTGATAAAGGGGCCTGAATCCCGTGTGCCGAATTTCTTGCCGATTTCAACCGCCTCGTTAATGGATACCGTTGCCGGGATATCCGGCCGCCGGATCAGTTCAAATACGGCAATGCGCATGATATTCCGGTCCACCACCGGCATCCTGGAAATTTTCCAATGTTTGGCCCATTTGTCCAGAAGCAGATCGATCTTTTTTTTTTCCTCCAATACCCCGTTCACCAGTTCATGGAAAAAAGAGGTGATCTCAGGGGTGAAGGCGTCTTCATTCTGGATGCAGAATTCCTGGATCCCCTGTTCCGGATCAGTCTCATTTACATCCAGAAAAAACAGAGCCTGCAGAACAAGCTCTCTTGCCTTTCGTCTCTCGCCCATGGATTATGTATCCATATTCTGGCAGAGATTAGCCATTTCAACGGCACCCAGGCCGACGTCAAAGCCTTTATTGCCAGCCTTTGTACCGGCACGTTCAATGGCCTGTTCAATGGTCTCTGTGGTGAGAATACCGAACATTACCGGCAAATTGGCCTCCATACTCACCTGGGCAATGCCCTTGGAGACTTCAGCGCAGACATAGTCATAATGGGTGGTGGCTCCGCGGATGACAGCCCCCAGACAGATAACGGCATCATATTTTTTCTGGGCAACCATTTTTTTGGCCACCAAAGGAATTTCAAAGGCACCGGGCACTTTGATCACGGTGATATCCTTGTCAGCTGCCCCGCTTCTGACCAAGGCATCCACGGCCCCATCCACCAGTTTTCCAACAATAAAATCATTAAACCTTGAGGCAATGATCCCGAATTTTTTCCCCTTGGCATCCAGATTGGCTTCAATCATCTGTGGCATTGTTTTGTCCTTTATCAAATATTTCCATGGCAAATTACACCCCAGCCCCAAGGCTGGTCTGCAAATTTTTTACATATGTAGCAGATGGCCCATTTTGGCCTGTTTGCACTTTAAATACCCCTGGTTAAAGCAATTGGCTTCCACCTCAATGGGAACCTGTTCCACAACGGAAAGGCCGTATCCTTCAAGGCCGATCATTTTTTTAGGATTATTGGTCAGCAGACGCATCTTTCTAACACCGATGTCCACCAGCATCTGGGCACCAATACCATAATCTCTCATGTCCGCCTTAAACCCGAGCTTTTCGTTTGCCTCCACCGTATCCAGACCCTGGCGCTGGTATTCGTATGCCTTGAGCTTGTTCACAAGCCCGATCCCCCGGCC
The DNA here is from genome assembly GCA_028768545.1 of Desulfobacter sp. Lineage (NCBI taxonomy): Bacteria > Pseudomonadati > Thermodesulfobacteriota > Desulfobacteria > Desulfobacterales > Desulfobacteraceae > Desulfobacter > Desulfobacter sp. The sequence goes on along the minus strand of CP054838.1, from coordinate 2,446,961 downwards.
CTCCTGGCGCAGGTAGAGCAGGACACCGCACCCCTCCTCCTCCATCATGGCCATGGCCCTGTGCAGCTGATCCTGGCAGTCGCATCTTAAGGAAGAAAAAATATCCCCGGTCATGCATTCTGAATGCACCCGGACCAGAATTTCCTTTTCAGAATCAATCTCCCCTTTTACCAGGGCAATATGGGTGAGGCTGTCCATGTCATTTTCATAGGCAATGATCTTGAACTCTCCTCCGACTTTTGTGGGAATCACGGTTTCTGCGGCCCGTTTGACAAAGGTTTCGGTTTTAAGCCGGTATTCTACCAGATCAGCAACCGTGCAGATGCCGATCCCATGTTTTTTTGCAAACTTTTCAAGGGAAGGCATTCTGGCCATGGTCCCGTCTTCATCCATGATCTCGCAGATGACGCCGGCAGGTTTGAGTCCGGCCAGACGGGCCAGGTCCACAGAGCCTTCTGTCTGTCCGATTCTGACCATCACACCGCCGTCACGGGCCCGCAAGGGAAAAATATGTCCCGGCCTTGCAATGTCGGCAGGGGTGGTTTCATCTGCCACTGCCGTGAGAATAGTGGTGGCCCGGTCTGCTGCGGAGATACCCGTAGTCACGCCCTTTTTGGCCTCTATGGACACGGTAAAACCGGTTTCAAACTGGGAGGTATTATGATCCACCATCATGGGCAGATCCAGACGGTCTGCAATGGTTGAATCCAAAGAGAGACAGATCAGCCCCCGGCCGTAGGTGGCCATGAAATTGATGGCTTCAGGCGTAACCGCCTCTGCTGCCATGGTCAGATCGCCTTCGTTCTCCCGGTCCTCATCATCCACAAGAATGACCATTTTGCCATTCTTGATATCTTCAATTGCCTGTTCAATGGTTAAATGCGGCATGTTTTCCCCTAAAATCCGTTAAGAATACAAATTATAAACGGCTTATAAAAATCCGTTTCTGGCAAGAAGAGAAAGACTGATATCCGATTCCGAAGATTTGTTGTCATCGGCTCCCATCCTCCCTTTGGTTAAAAACTTTTTTACATATTTTCCCAACATATCTGTTTCAATGTTGACCTTGTCCCCCACCCGCTTTAACCCGATGGTGGTTATTTTTGCGGTATGGGGAATGATACTGACTGAAAATCCCTTATCCCAGCACCGGTTGATGGTCAGGCTGATTCCCTCAATGGCAACAGATCCTTTTTCGATCATGTCTGCGGCCAAAGATTCAGAGACCCCCACATCCAGAATCACGGCATTGCTTTTTTTCTGAATGGATTGAACAATGCCGGTGCCGTCAATATGGCCAGAGACCAGATGCCCGTCAATCCGATCAGAAAGTCTCAATGCCCGTTCTATATTTACCCGAGACCCCGGACCCATTTGCTTGAATGTTGTCCTGGAAACGGTTTCAGGCGCCATATCCACCCTAAATTCGTGGTCGCCAAGGTGGATGGCCGTTAAACAGGCCCCGTTCACGGCAATGGAGTCTCCGATTTTACTTTGGGACAAATCCAGGTCACACCCAATGGAAAGCACCCGGCCCTCTCCGTTTGACTCAATGCGCTGAATGGTTCCAAAACTTTCTATGATACCTGTAAACACCTCCTGCCTCCTATGCCTTGTTCCCAGCGGATGATCCCTTGTCAAGGTAGCCTGTCACCAAAAGATCCGATCCAAAGGCGCGCGTGCTCACACGGGTCAGTTCAAAGGCATCCTTGATCCGTTCAGGGCCAGCTCCCCCGAATACGGGAATCCCGTCATTGCCCCCTAAAAATTTAGGGGCCAGAAAATAGCAGACCTTGTTGACAATCTTGGCCTTTAAGGCTGAAGAGGCCACCCGGCCACCGCCTTCTATGAGGATGCTTGACACAGACATGTGACCTAACTTAATCATGAGTTCATTGAAATCAAGTCTCTGGTCTATAAGATCTACACTTATGATCTTTATCCCCTTTTCCAAGAGCCTGTTTTTCTTATCTTCAGGCACGCAGGGGCCTGTCACAATAATGGTGCGAGCAGAGGATTTCTGGGTAATGACCCTTGCATCTTCCGGGATGGTCAGCCGTGTATCTAAAATAATCCGGTCAGGATCAACCGTTGTTTTACCCTTGATCCGGGCCGTAAGCGAAGGGTCATCGGCATGAAGGGTGCCCGAACCGATGAGAATGGCATCAACTTCATGACGCAGCTGATGTCCGTAACCTCTTGAAAGATCGTTGGTAATCCACTTGGAATCCTTTGTCCTCGTGGCAATATACCCATCCAGGGTAGCCGCACACTTTAAAATGACAAAAGGATCCTTATCATTTTGGCTGTACCAGATAAAATCCTCGATCAGGGTCTGGGCGCTGGATTCAAGAACGCCGGTTTCCACAGCCACCCCGTTTTCTCTTAAAAATGCAATCCCTCCCCCTCTGACATGGGGATTGGGATCTTTACACCCCACCACCACCCGGGAAATTTTGGCATCCAGGATTTTTCGGGTGCATGGCGGGGTTTTCCCAAAATGATTGCAAGGTTCAAGGGTGACATAGATGGTGGATCCGGGTACAAGGTCCGGGGCATGGTCAAGGGCATTGTCAATGGCCACGACTTCGGCATGGGGGCCGCCGGCCTTGGGGTGAAACCCTTGGCCGATAATCCGGCCGTCTTTTACCACCACCGCCCCCACACAGGGGTTGGGCGAGGTAAACCCCTTGCCACGGGCCCCAAGTTCTAGGGCCTTTTTCATATATCGGGTATCAGTCATCCTGGGTGCCCGCAAGGCTCAAAGGCCCGAGATCAACAGATTGACACTGGGGCACCAGCCCTTTTAACTCCTGGATAAAATCCGCAACATCCTTGAATTCCCGGTACACAGAGGCAAACCTCACATAGGCCACATCATCAACCGCTTTGAGGGCTGTGATAATCTTTTCGCCCACCACCTTGGAGGCCACCTCCCGCTCATTGCTGTCCCGCAATTCCCGTTCAATGGTGTCCACCATTTCTTCGATCTGGTCAACACTGATGACCCTTTTTTCACAGGCCTTCTGAATGCCCTTTAAGATCTTTTCCCGGTCAAACTCTTCCCTGCGGCTGTCCTTTTTAACGATCATTACAGGGACCTGTTCAACTCTCTCGTAGGTGGTAAACCGCTGGTTGCAGTCCTGGCATTCTCTTCTGCGCCGGACTTCAAACTCAATTTTGCCCGGACGCGAATCAACCACCCTGGTGTTTAGTTTTCCGCAATATGGGCATTTCATGTCAGCCTCTTAATTGAAATTAGAGATTAAGCTTTACCAGGGCCACATGGGCCTGGTCAAACATTTCCAAAGAGAGAGGATCATCATAGCCCTCTTTGTAATACACCTTTTTTATACCGGCATTGATGATCATTTTGGCACAGATGGAACAGGGCTGGGTGGTGCAGTAAAGAACTGCGCCGCTGACCGCAATCCCGTGATAGGCCGCCTGGATAATGGCATTCTGCTCGGCATGGACCCCCCGGCAAAGTTCATGTTTTTCACCGGACGGCACCTTGAGCTGTTCCCGAAGACAGCCGGTTTCCCGGCAGTGGGGAACAGAAGACGGCGCCCCGTTGTACCCGGAACACAGAATTCTTTTCTCCTTGACCAGCACCGCACCCACCTTTCGTCTCAAACAGGTGGAACGGCTTGCCACAAGGTCGGTGATCCCCATGAAATACTCATCCCATGAGGGCCGTTCTCCCTGAAAAGTCGAGTTTAAATCAGTATGGGCCGGGTTGGGTTCAGGCGGAATTAAACTCATTGGGAAAGATTCTTCTCGTATAAAGGGTATTGACTGCAAATCTCTTTGACCTGGCCTGCGGCCCGGGTAATATTTGCCCCGTCATCTAAAACATCGCAAATAAATCCTGAAATGGCCGAAACCGCATCCTCTTTCATTCCCCGGGAGGTGATCAGGGGAACCCCGATACGGATGCCCGAGGTCACAAAGGGGCTTCTTTTTTCATTGGGCACCGTATTTTTATTCACGGTGATGCCGGCCTTTCCCAAACGTTCTTCAGCCTCTTTGCCTGTGATATCCCGGCCTGAAAAATCCACAAGCACCATGTGGTTGTCCGTGCCGTTGGAGACCAGTTTATATCCCCTGTCCATGAGTACGGAAGCCAGAACAAAGGCATTTTTAACCACCTGTTTCTGGTAATCTGCAAATTCAGGAGAAAGCGCCTCTTTAAAGGCAATGGCCTTGGCCGTGATCACGTGCATGAGCGGCCCGCCCTGGATCCCGGGAAAAATCTGGGAGTTAATGGCTTTGGCAAATTTATCAGACGATAGGATCAAACCGCCTCTGGGGCCCCTGAGGGTCTTGTGGGTGGTAGAGGTGATCAAATCTGCAAATCCCACGGGCGAGGGATGGACATTGGCTGCCACAAGCCCTGCAATATGGGCCATATCCACCATAAACAAGGCGTCGACACGCTTTGCAATCTGGGCAAATCCTTTAAAATCAATAATCCTGGGATAGGCTGAGGCCCCGGCCACAATCAGCTTGGGTTTGACAGATTTGGCAAGATCTTCCACCTGGTTTAAGTCGATCATTTCCGTATCCGGATTAAGCCCGTAATGGGAAAACTTAAAGAGCCGGCCTGAAAAACTGACTTTTGCCCCATGGGTCAGATGCCCCCCATGGGAAAGATCCATGGCCAGAATCCGGTCTCCGGGATTTAAAATTGAAAAATAGGCGGCCATGTTTGCCCCGGATCCTGAATGGGGCTGAACATTGGCATATTCCACCCCAAAAAGCTTTTTCACCCGGTCAATGGCCAGTTCTTCTGCCTGGTCTACAAATTCACACCCGCCGTAATACCGTTTGGCCGGATACCCTTCGGCATACTTATTGGTCATGATGGAGCCCTGGGCTTCCATCACGGCGCGGCTCACCGTGTTTTCAGAGGCAATAAGGTTTAACCCCTCGTTCTGGCGTGCCGATTCTCTTTCAACAACCCGGGCAATTTCGGGATCATTTTCTTCAATATAGCGCATACCCCTCCTCACGGTGATCTAATTTGCGTTCCCCGCTTGGGTTACAGATTCCTTTAGGCATCCATGGAAAGGATCCGGTCCAGATGCCGTCCGCCTTCAAATTCAGTGGACAGCCATTCTTTCACCAGTTCAAAGGCAAGGATATCCCCGACCACGCGTCCGCCCATGACCAGGATATTGGAATCATTGTGAAGCCTGCTCATCCGGGCGGAAAAAATATCCGAACAAAGGGCAGCCCTCACACCTTTAAACCGATTGGCCTGGATCGACATGCCCAAGCCTGTACCGCAGAGCAGAATGCCCCTGGCAAACTCGCCTGTGGAAACCGAACGGGCAACTTTTTTGCCGAAATCCGCATAGTTCACAGATTCTTCACTGAATGTTCCGGCATCTTCCACCCCGTATCCGAGATTAAACAAAAGATCCTTGATCTTTTCCTTTAATCCGAAAGCGGCATGGTCACTGCCGATAATAATTGTTTTATCCCTGTCCATTTACCTTAAGATCCTTAAAGGTTAAGATTTTGCCTTGATAAAATCAATGGCATCCTGAACCGTTACAAGCCCTTCTGCCGCATCATCATCAATTTCAATTTCAAAGACTTCTTCCATGGACATGACAAGCTCGACAATGGTCAAAGAATCTGCCCCAAGATCTTCAATGAGCGAGGCTTCGGGGACCACATCATCAATATCAATATCAGGAATTTTTTCGGCAATCACTTTTTTCACTTTGGTTTCAACGGTCATGACACGGATTCCTTCCTCTAATTTATTCGTCGTCTTCCTGGGCAGCATTTACGTTCCGGCCTTTGTAGGCACCGCATTCAGGGCATGCTGTGTGGGGAAGTTTGGGTTCCTGGCACTCCGGGCATACAGATACGGTGGGAGCGCTGGTTTTGTAGTGGGTCCGTCTTTTCCTGCCTCTTGCCTTGGAGCTTCTTTGCTTAGGTACTGCCATGGGTTTCTCCTAACTATATTATTTTACTTACAATTCACTCGTTTTCTACCGACATACTAAAACAAACATATTTACCTCAATTTTTAAAACCTGTCAAGAATAATACAAACCCCTCGATTAAAGCATTAAAGAAAATTTCACCATATATTGCTTTACGCCCTTAATTTATGATAGATAAGGGCTCGATTTTACAATCGATTATTTTAAATAAATCAATTCCATTTGGAGATTATATGAAACCCATTGTTACCCGCTTTCCCCCTTCGCCCACAGGATACCTTCATATCGGCGGTGCCAGGACCGCATTGTTTAACTGGCTCTACGCCAGAAAAACCAAAGGCACCTTTGTATTACGCATCGAAGATACCGATAAAATCCGGTCCACCAAGGAATCCGTGGATGCCATCCTAGAAGCCATGGAATGGCTGGGCATTGACTGGGACCAGGGCCCTTTTTTCCAGACCCAGCGCCATGATATTTACAGTGAATATATTGACCGCCTGGTCGAATCCGGTCATGCCTATTATTGTGACTGCACCCCCGCAGAGGTGGATGCCATGCGCGAACAGGCAAAAGCCAAGGGGCAAAAACCCATGTACAACGCCAAATGCCGGGACCGGCACCTGAAAAAAGGAGACAACACCGTGGTCAGGCTCAGAACCCCTGATACCGGGGTGACCATTGTGGATGATGTAGTCAAGGGCAGCACAGCCTTTCAGAATGCTGAAATTGACGATTTCATCATCCAGCGCAGCTCCGGGGTGGCCATGTACAATCTGGCTGTGGTGATTGATGATATCACCATGAATATCAACACCATTATCCGGGGGGATGACCATCTGATCAACACCCCCAAGCAGATGCTCATCTACCAGGCCCTGGGCGCAGAACTTCCCGTATTCGGCCATGTGCCCATGGTGCTGGGCGCTGACAAATCACGGTTGAGCAAACGCCACGGCGCCATGTCCGTTGGAGAGTACAAAAAAATGGGATTTTTGCCCGATGCCGTGATCAATTACCTGGTCCGGTTAGGCTGGTCCCATGGAGACCAGGAATTTTTTGAACGGGACGATCTCATTGAAAAATTTGATTTAAAGCACCTGGGCCGGTCTGCATCCATGTTTGATACGGACAAGCTGATCTCCTTAAATGCCAAGCATATCCAGAAAAAAAGTCCGGCAGAACTTGCAGAACCGCTACTGCCCTTTTTGGCAGAACTCGGGGTAAAGGCTGAGAACAACGACTTCACCTGCGCCGTGATTGAAACCCTTCAGCCCAGAAGCAAAACCCTGGTTGAAATGGCCCAGGCCGCACTCTTTTACTACATGGATGACGTCGAGTTTGAACAAAAGGCAGCCAAAAAGTTTTTAAAGCCCGAGACAGCCTCTCTTTTGACCCAATGCGCAGATGCGCTTGAAGGCCTGGAGACATTTGCCCAAAAGGATCAGGAAGAGGTGTTTAAAAAAATCATGGAAGAGACTGGACTTGGATTCGGCAAGATTGCCCAGCCCCTCAGGGTGGCTGTGACCGGCACCACCGTCAGTCCTGGAATTTTTGAAATGCTCATGGCCCTTGGCAAGGAAAAAACAATTGCGCGCATCCGAAAGGCCGCCCAATTTTGCCTGTCCAAAACCGAAGACCAAAGCTGAAAACCAAAGCTGAGAAATAGATCAAAGCATCCGGAGAGATGACACCCTATGGTCTCCAAATTGTCATCACATCTCCGGGTTCAGACATAGATCATCCCGCAGTATCCCACAAAACTTGTGGCAGGCGCGATGTCAAAACTTGTGGCGTGGTCAAGGCAGATGCCCTTGGCCGCGCCCATTTTTTTACAGGCAGCGGCGGCCGCCGCAACCGCCCCGGGGCAGCAGAGATTCTGATGGGCCAGTCCCTGGTCAAGTATCCCCTGGGAATCCATTTTTTCCATGGCCCGGATGGCCTGGGCATCATTTTCGGACACCACCCATTCCAGGGCTTTTTTCCCCTTTCCAGCCGGTTCAAAGGCAAAATTCGGGCCGTAATGGGTCATGTCTGTTGATCCAACGACCAGGATGGATCTGCCCAGGTCCCGGGCGGTTTGGGCGCATGCCTGCCCGATGTGCACGCTGAGATCTGTGGGCGGCACCCCCCAGACAATTATCCTTGAGTTGGGAAAAAAATACCGGATAAAGGGAAATTGAAGCTCGATGGTGTTTTCATCGGGAAAGGCCTTTGGGGAAAGCCGTTTGATACGATCCTTTGCCCAAGACAACCTGGAAACCAGAGCCTTTAAAAAACTTGTGTCCACCTCAAGATTCCCAAAGGGGGTTTCAACGCCCCCCGGGTCCATGGTAAACCCGGGAGAAGACGAATGCATGTGGGCCCCGAACAGAATAATGGTATCCGGCCCAGGATGGTGCCGGGCCAGAATATCAAATACCCGGCAGGCAATCCTGCCTGAATATGCCCACCCGGCATGGGGAACAATCCCGCCCAGGCCCTTGCCCGAAAAACAGGGATCAGACCTACCCCCCTTTAAAAAGGTTTGGATGGCATTTTCACAGGCCCGGGCCCCGGACGGATACCAGGACCCGGCAAAGGCTGGGCGTTTAATGGCCCCGGAGCCCGGGGCATTTTCTTTTTTATCCATCATGCCTCTTTTTGATCAGAGTACAGTCGTGTACTCAAAAATGAGGGCCTGGTTTACCCCAGTTTTTCCTTGACCTTGGTTTTCAGCCATTCAAGCCAGGGTTCAAATCCCTCCTGGGTTTTGGCGGAAATCTCAAATACCGGCATGCCCGGGTGGACCTTTTTCATATTTTCAACGGCCAAGGGCGCATCAAAATCCAGATAGGGGAGCAGATCCACCTTGTTTAAAATGGCAACATCCGCCACCTGGAACATCAGGGGGTATTTCAAGGGTTTGTCTTCCCCTTCGGTCACGCTCAGGACCACGGCCCTGGCATCCTCTCCAATATCAAATTCCGCAGGGCATACCAGGTTTCCGATATTTTCCACAATGAGCAGATCCAGGTCATCGCAGCCAAGGGCCCGTGCAGAGGCATCAATAAGATGGGCCGCCAGATGGCAGTCCCCCCCGAACTGGTCCGTATTGATCTGGGTGACCTTGGCCCCGGTAACCTCCAGGCGGTCGGCATCGTTGGTGGTGCAGACATCTCCCACAATCACCCCTACCCTGATCCCGGGCATGAGCGCCCCCAAGGTTTTACACAGGGTTTCGGTCTTGCCCGAGCCCGGAGAGGACATCATGTTCAGGACAAAAACCTTTTTCTCATTAAAAAACAGCCGGTTAACGTCTGCCTCTGTTTTATTCTGCTCAAGCACCCGCTTTTGAATATTTATTTCCATTGGGATTATCCTTTATTTTTTATACTTATTTCTGATTTACACTAAAATAGCCCTGAGATCAATCATCGGCAAGTTCCATGGATGTAATTTCAATCTCCCTGCCCGAAAGCATTTCCACCTGGGCATCCTTGCAATGGGGACAGGAAAACTCAGGGGAGTCCGCCTCCCACTCCCGGCTGCAGGATTTGCACCGGATTCTGACGGGCACATTTTCTATGGACAGGGCCACATTCTCCAAAGGGGTATCTTTGGTGATGATTTCGATACAGAAGGTCAGGCTGTGTTCTACTACAGCCGCAAGTTTGCCGATCCTCAAGTTCAGGGTTTCCACCTTTGGATTTTCAATATCTTCAGGTATGGCGTCCAGGGCAATTTTGACCAATTGTTCGGCAACACCCATTTCATGCATGATTTCTTTCTCCTGACAGGATAAATTTCATCCTTGTATATTCAGGCCGCCGTCCAAGGCAGTCTATAATTGTTTAATTAATTGAATGGCCCGTTCAAATCCGTCCATGCTGGCAGTAATGCAATGATCATCCACGCAAAATGCCAGCCTGAAATATCCGGGCCCGCCAAATCCTTTTCCCGGCACCGCAAGAATACGTTCTTGTTGAAGAATCTGAACAAAGTCCACATCATTTTCAATGGGAGATTTTACAAAAAGATAAAAACTGCCCATGGGTTTATGAAAGGTGTACCCGGCCTTTTTCATCCCCTCACAAATCATATCCCGCTTACGTTCATAGATGGCCACATCCACGCTGACCCCCTGAAGATCAGGCAGCACACGCTGGATCATGGCCGGGGCATTGACAAAGCCAAGGGTTCTGTTGGCCAGGGTCAGGGCATTGACAATCTCCTGCCGGTAACAGGCGCGAGGATTCACAGTGACATAGCCGATGCGCTCCCCTGCCAGGGAAAGATCCTTGGAATGGGAGGTCACCACAAGGCTTTGGTCATAAAAGTCAAATATGGGGGGCACCTCAACATGGTCAAAGACGATCCGGGTATAGGGCTCGTCAGAGACAAGATAAATCGTTTGACCAAAGATCTTTGATTTTTCTTCTAGCATCCGGCCAAGCCCTTCAAGCTGAACTCTTGAATAGACCGCGCCTGTGGGATTGTTGGGAGAGTTGATCAAAACAATTTTTGTTTTGGGCCCAATGGCCTTGGCCATGGCATCAAGATCCAGGGAAAAATCATCCCGGGCAGGCACGGTTTTGAGCCGGCCGCCATGGTTGTCGGCATAGGCCTTGTACTCCACAAAATAAGGCGAGGTCACCAACACCTCTTCTTCCGGGTTGAGCAGGGATTTAAACACAATGTTCAATCCGCCTGCAGCCCCGCAGGTCATGACAATATCCTCTCTGGTGATCTTTTTTTTCTGGATCCTGGCCAGGGTTTGGGCAATCTGCTCTCTTACATGGGGATACCCGGCATTGGGCATATACCCGTGAAGCCCGCAAGCAGGATCTTGAACCGCTTTTTCAAGGGCCTGCTTAAAGGCTTGGGGCGGCTCCAGATTGGGATTGCCCAGGGAAAAATCAAATACATTTTCCGGCCCGTACTCGGCCTTGAGCCGGGCCCCTGCCTCAAACATCTTTCTGATCCATGAACCGGTCTCAATGTCGGCAAAAATTTTTTGGGCAATGGTCATTCAGGCTTTTTCCTTTGTGCAAAAAAATCATCTTTAAACTCTAAAAACTGATCTTGTTTTATTGCATGGCGCATTTTGTCCATGAGGTCAAGATAATAATAGAGATTATGAATGGTATTCAGCCGATAGGCCAAAAGCTCCCGTGATTTGTACAAATGCCTTAAATAGCTTCGGGAATAATTCTGGCAGGTATAGCATTGGCAGGTATCATCAATGGGCCTTGAATCTGTTTTATACCGTGCATTGGGAATATTGATGGTGCCGGTGCGGGTAAACAGCTGCCCGTTTCTGGCATTTCTGGAAGGCATGACACAGTCAAACATGTCACAGCCCATGCCCACCAGGGTCACCAAATTTTCAGGCGTGCCCACTCCCATGATATACCTGGGTTTGTCAGGAGGCAGCAAGGGCAGGGTGTGACGGGCCATCTCATACATGATAGGGGTGGGTTCTCCCACGGAAAGCCCGCCAATGGCAAAGCCTGGAAAATCAATCTTTGTAATCTGCTCGGCCGACAAAGAGCGCAGCTCCTTGTACATCCCGCCCTGAACAATCCCGAAAAGGTTGTTCTTTGCCCCCTGGTCCTGCCAGAAATCAAACCCGCGTCTTGCCCAGGCCGTTGTTTTTTTCAAGGCCTCAACGGTCTGACCCCGGGTGGCGGGATGCCCCATGCACCAGTCCAGGGACATCATGATGTCAGAGCCTAAAATCATCTGGATCTCCACGGCCTTTTCAGGGGAGAAAAAATGCCTGGACCCGTCAATATGGGATTGAAAATTCACCCCCTCATCCGTGAACTTGGCCAGCTTGGCCAGGGAAAAAAACTGAAACCCTCCGGAATCGGTGAGCATGGGCTTGTCCCAGGAGATAAATTCATGGAGCCCGCCCATGGGTTCAATGACTTCGCAGCCCGGACGCAAATACAGATGATAGGTATTTCCCAGAATAATCTGGGCCCCGCAATGATCCAGATCTTCCTTTGAAATCCCCTTGACCGATCCCACCGTACCTACGGGCATGAAAATGGGGGTCTCAATCTGCCCCCGGTCCGTGGTGATCACCCCGGTGCGGGAACAGTCCTTGTCTTTTCCTTCATGGGAGGATAAATCCGGACCTGAATCTGGCTTAGACTCCCGGCCGTTATCTTTAAACAATTCAAATGTCAGCATAAACGTTTTCTCTCTTTTATATGACCCCTTGGCCAGAACATTGCTGCCATAGCTCCTTCATCCTCTGTTATGGACAGGCGGCCGATCATGGGGTTATTGAATAAACATGGCATCCCCATAGCTGAAAAACCGGTATTTTTCAGCCACGGCAGTCCTGTATGCATCTAAAATTTTTTCCCTGGAATAAAAGGCTGAAATCAGCATGAGCAGGGTGGATTTGGGAAGATGAAAATTGGTGAACATGGCATCCACGCATTTAAACTTGTACCCTGGATAAATAAAGAGATCACAAAGCCCTGAACCCGCAGTGACAAACCCTTGGTCATCTGCAATATACTCCAAGGTCCTAACCGATGTGGTCCCCACGGCAATCACCCGGTGTTTATCTTTCTTTGCCTGGTTGATCTTTTCTGCCGCCCCAGGCGAGACGGTAAAAGACTCGGAATGGATCTGATGATCCCGGATATCATCCACCTGCACCGGCACAAAGGTGCCGTATCCCACATGGAGGGTGATATCCACCATCTTTACCCCCTTGGCCGCCAGTCTTTCAATCAAAGGGTCTGTAAAATGAAGCCCTGCCGTGGGTGCGGCCACAGCCCCGTCTTTCTGGGCATAGACCGTCTGGTAGTCTTGCTTGTCCCGCTGGGCAAGATCCGTGTCCCCCGACCGTTTGATATAGGGGGGAAGCGGGATCTGGCCTGCGGCCTTAAGCTGCCCTAAAAAGGCATCTCCCCCGTCAAAGGCCACGATGGAGATCCGGTCCTTGTGACCCACCACCCGGGCAAGAATCTGGCCGTCCATGAAAAGCCTTGCCCCGGGCCTGGGCCGCCTGGAGGCCCGGATCAGGCATTCGCACTGAAAAACACCGGTTTTTTCCAGATGAACCAGGCCCTGGGCATAGTCAATGATCAGGATCTCCACCTGGCCGCCGGTCTCTTTTTTTCCCATCAGCCGTGCCGGGATCACCCGGGTATTGTTGACCACCAGCAGATCATTGGGACGCAAAAGACCTTCAATGTCGGAAAAATGCTGGTGGGAAAGGGTATTTTTTTGTCTGTGAATCCCCAGCAGCCTGGACCGGGTTCTCTCCTGGGCCGGGGTCTGGGCAATCAATTCTTCTAGCAGATCATAATCATAGTCGGACAATTGATACATCTATCACTCTCCCATGGCCAAATAGACAATCCCCAGCCCTGCCAGCATCATAAAAAAACCGAACCGCCGCAATGTGGCGTCGTCAAGCCCGAGTATCACAGAGACCATCTGTCTCATTTTGCCCGGAAAGGCAAAATAGGGCAGGCCTTCCACCATCATGACCATACCCATCACGCAAAGAAAAAATTTCATCAAAGCTTATTTCCCAAGTTATTTCCTGTATTTATAAAATCCGCAGGTCCTTGTTTTATAGTTTTGGGCCTGGTTTTGCAATAACTTTTCCAATACAAATTCCAATAAATTATATTGATTATTCAAAATATCAAGGTTATAAAGGAAGGCTGTTATTAATACAAGTTAAGGAAAATAAAAGGAATAAACGAATTTATGGCATTTGAACCTGTGATCGGGCTTGAGGTCCATGCCCAGCTCAAGACCCGGACAAAAATCTTCTGTTCCTGCTCCACCCAGTTCGGCAGCCCCCCCAATGCCAATACCTGTCCTGTATGCACGGGTATGCCCGGGGTATTGCCTGTTCTCAACAAAAAGGCGGTTACCTTTGCCATTAAAGCAGGTCTGGCCACCCATTGCACCATTGCCAGAGAAAGCCGGTTTGACCGGAAAAACTATTTTTACCCGGACCTGCCCAAGGGCTATCAGATCACCCAGTTTGCCGCCCCCATTGCAGAACACGGCCACTTGGACATTGATTTAGAGCAAGGAAAAAAAAGGATCGGCATCACCCGGATTCACATGGAAGAGGATGCCGGAAAGCTCATCCATGATCCCAACCGGGCCAGGAGTATGGTCGATTTGAACCGCACCGGCATTCCCCTCATTGAAATTGTGAGCGAACCCGACCTTAGAACTGCAGCCGAGGCAGGGGCCTATTTAAGAAAACTCCATGCCATTCTAAAATACATTGATGTCTGTGACGGCAACATGGAGCAGGGCTCTTTTCGCTGTGATGCCAATATTTCCCTCCGGCCCCCAGGCCAAAAAGAATTCGGCACCAGGACCGAGCTTAAAAACCTCAACTCCTTTAAAAACGTGGAAAAAGCCATCGTCTATGAAATCCAACGCCAGACCTATGTATTGGAAGAGGGTAACCCGGTGGTCCAGGAAACCCGGCTCTGGGACCCCAATAAAAATTGTACCGCCACCATGAGGGGCAAGGAAGAGGCCCATGATTACCGGTATTTTCCCGATCCTGACCTGGTTCCCCTGATTGTTGACGATACCTGGATCCAGGCGGTGGAACAGACCATGCCCGAACTGCCGGACCAGAAAAAACAGCGGTTTGTCAAAGAATTCAGCCTTTCTGAATATGATGCCTCCGTGCTTTGTGCAAGCATTGATATGGCCGACTTTTTTGAAGAGACCATCAAACCCCTGAAAAATATCAAACAGGCGGCAAACTGGACCATGACCACGCTCATGGGCCTGCTCAATGCAAAGGGATTGGACATCAGCCAGTCCCCAATCACGGCCCCGGCCTTTTCAGACTTACTGCTCCTCCTTGAAAAGGGGAGCATCAATGCCAATGCCGCAAAAACCGTATTTGAGCAGATGGCCGAGACCGGCAAGGCCCCTTCAGTCATTGTCCGGAAAAAAGGCCTTGAGCAGGTCTCTGACGAGAATGAGCTTGAACGCATGGTGGACACGGTGATTTCAGAAAACCCCGAAGAGGCAGCAGCCTATAAAGCGGGCAAAACCAAATTATTCAGCTTTTTTATGGGCCAGATCATGAAAAAAACCAAGGGAAAAGCCGATCCTAAAATCGTCACCCCTTTGATTAAATCCAAATTATAAAGGAAACCTATCGTGAAACCTTTGCATCTTCTTTCATCTTTGTTTATCCTTTTGGTCACCTTTGCGGTGATCCAGATCCTGCCGGCACCCAAGGCCCATGCCGAACAGAAATTTGCAGTCCTTCCCTTTACCATCCATGCCCAGAACGATTTGGATTTTGTAAAAAAAGGGATCAGCCGCATGCTCTATTCAAGGATCTCCTGGCCTGGAAAGGTAAGGGTTATCGCCCCTGAAAAAATGGATTCCCTGTATACGGATCTCAAGGGCCTTCCAACCAACGATGCCGTTAAAAAAACCGCCCAAAAGACCCAGAGCCAATTTGTTTTGGCAGGTTCGGTTACCCAGCTTGCAGGGGCCTTTTCCATTGATGCCCGGGTATTTGACATGGAAAACAAACGCTATATGGCCTTTTTCAAACAATCCAAAAACCAGGATGAGCTGATCAAAAAAGTGGATGAAATCGCTGCCACCATCAACCAGCGGGTCTTTGAAAGAAATACCGCCACCTGGGAACAGATGGAACAGGAAAAACAAGATTATATCAACGACCTGAAACGCAAAAACCCTGAACACCTCATGCAGGTGCCTGCAGGCTGGCAGCCCAAAGAAGAGATCGGCTGGAAGGTCTGGAAGTATCTGTTTTAAAATCTTATTTGATAAGATCAAGTTAACGCCCTGTCAGAACCCACCTAACTTTGACAGGGCGTTGTTTTATTAAGACCAGGGCAACCCCATGGTAATGTCCTGCTCATGCCCTTGAAATGATCTTCACAACAAAGGGTCCAGGCCAGTTCAGGCATTCCCCCAAAAAAGCATCCCCCCACTGCCCCGGCATGACCAGACAAGAGAGGGTCAAATAAAATCCAAGCCTGCAAAATTCAAACGAGCTTTAATTTACAAAACAGCCAGGGACAAAAACGATGGTTTTACGGCCAAGTCTTATCATGCAAGAGATGACGACCTTTTAAATTTCCCAGGACAAAGATTTAAAGATTAAAAAACAAATATATAATCCCCTCCCATGGTCAAATCCTGGCCGGTGATTTATTGCCACATGACCGTTTTTGAATTCAGGGGCTTATATTTATATATTCCAAATGATTCGTTTCTATAGTGCCTGATCCAAGGGGTATGAAAGACTGGGCAAGCCCACCGCGATCACAAAGAATGCCCTGATCACTGGTATGTTCCAGAATAAAAAGACAAGCACCGCTTTTGTCTATCCCCAGGTTATTTTATTCCCAGACCGTCAAACGTACAAAAGGCCCGGTGAGAATGATTTCTCACCGGGCCTTTTAAATTCCCAGGCGGGTTGTGCAAAGATTAGTCTAAATTAGAAATTGATCTGCCATTTTATACCTGCATAAAAGATCTCAGGATCGCCGGTCTGCTTGCCGTCTAAGCCACCCACTTCAGGTGTGATAAAAACACCGGGAGCCAGAAAGATGGTTGACTGGACATACCAGGTGGCTGCATCATCTTTTTCAGATCCGACAACGTCAAGCTCGGTCCGGGTATAGCCGTAACCTGCTTCAACGTACAACCCTTTTCTGATCTCATAACCGGCCACGATCAAACCGGCCAGGGCATCGTTGTCTGTCAAACCCCTTGCAGGTTGACCAAAGCCAACCATGGTACCATCACTCCATCTGGCAAAGCCCAGGCCTGCACCGTCAAGATTATCACCAGACGAGACAGAGGCCACAGTGGATGTGATACTGCCGGAAACAAGGATATCAGCCAGGTTGCCCACATTGGTACCGCCCCAGACATTCCCTTTAAAATAGGCTTTGCCCACGTTTAAACGGCCGCCAAGAGCCAGGACCCAGGAGGTCACATCATAGGATTCACCAGCGTCAAGAAGATCGTAGGTCTGGTAACCTGCAGCCAGGTTGACATGGCCCATGTCAAATTCAAACTTATACTTGGCCTGGATATTGGGCAATTTAACTTCGGTACTAGACTGATCTAACATCAAATAATAAGGAGCACCCGAACCAAGCCCGGTAGGAGCACAATAAACACGTGTTCTCGGCTGAACAAGGGCAACCTGGAAGTTACCGAATTTAAGACGGACCTGAGCTTCGCGCTTGCCGTAAAGCATGCCGAAAAGGCTCATATTGGTGTCGCCGTCTTCCTTGTAAAAGATATTATAAACCTGGTTGGAATAGGGCATGAGCAGGGGGGTATAATTTTTACCAATCCCCAGGGAGCCTGCGCCGAAATTCCATTCGCCCCAGAGGATACGAATATTGGCAGACCCTGATTTGGCCCCATGCTCAAAACGCGCGGTAAGCGTATCACTGACTTTAATATTGGCGCCGATACGGGCATTACCATTATTGTCCATCTCAAAATTATCCGTGTCCGGAGTGCCTGCGATAAACGGATTATTTTTATATTCCGAATAAAAGGTGCTGACACGGGCAGAACCGTAAAAATTCCACTCAGCAGCAGCCCATGCAGAACCGGTCATGTAGACAAGCAGAGCAGCAATTACCATTAATTTTTTCATCTTTTCTCCTTTTGTTGAGGGTTGAACACCCGCTTCCCCGCCTGGGTCAAAACCAGGTGCTCCTTTTAAACACCTGTTTTTTTATAGGGAAAGACCGCGCGTTTCTTTGATAAACATTGTTCACGAATCAATTAATCAGATACCACCACCCATTGTCAACATCTTTCACAACATTTTTTTACAATTAAACAACAAATGAACAATTTTCCTCAACAATGCGAAATTAGTACAGAGAAAACCATTAAATTAAAAAAAGACAGGCGTTAAAAAACAAAAAAAAACGGGCTGGTGATCTGCATCACCAGCCCGTTAATCATTCAGGCAGTTTTATACTGGGATAACTTCTAAATTAGAAGTTGATTCTCCAATGGGCACCATAATAAGTGGTTTTGTCCTGTCCGTCTTCTTTTTCATCAACAACACCGATTTCAGGAGTCAGGATGACGCCGGGAGCCAGGTTGATGGGCAGGTTGATGTAGTAAGACTGTGCTTCGTCAGAAACCGCACCAGGTGTGTCAAGTTCGTTCTCAGTATAACCATAACCGATTTCAGCAGAAATCATGTCATTGAAAACATAGTTAACAATAAATCTGCAGCTCAGGTTTTCATTGTCAATAACGGTAGTACCGTCAACTACTGCGTAAGAACCGTCAGTCAGGGCTCCGCCGGTAGCAGCGCCATTCTGAAGGTTGCCGATGTTTTCGCCGCTATGGATAGAGGCATACAGAGTTGCAGCACCAAAGGCAACATCACCACCGATACCTACGATGTAGGAAGATACGCTCTGGTTCTCAAGATCAAATTTCTGGTAACCTGCAACACCCTTTACGGACCAGTTGTCACCGGCAAATCTGTAGCTGGCAAGAATCTGGGGAATTTTAACTTCTGTGTCATAAGCAACGCCAGCATAATCATCATCTTTAAGAGTAACACCAGTAGTATCGTCCATGGCATTAACATCAGGAGTAGCAAGAGCAAGACGGAAACCGCCCATTTTCAATTTAAGCTGACCAGTACGGCCGCCGCCCATTTCACCAAGTCCGCCAAGACCCAGTTCAGTGGCACCAACCTGGTTGGAACCAAAGATATTGGTGGGGGTCCAGTCCTGACCAACTAAGAGAGAGCCAGCACCAAAGTTCCACTCTCCATAAAGAAGACGGATTCTGATGTCAGAAGCGATGTCCCATTCAAAACGACCGGACAGTTCGTCAGATACTTTAACATTGGCACCGATACGAGAGTTGGGGGAAGTTGCCCATACTGTGTTGTCAGTATCATCAGTACCAGGAGTGTTGTGATCAACACTTTCATAAAATGTATAGAAACGAGCGTTTCCATAGAAGTTCCAGTCTGCTGCATAGGCAGAGCTGGCAAACATTGCAATAGCTGCAACGGCAATCATTAATTTTTTCATCTTTTTCTCCTTAAAGGTTATCTTACTGCCTGAAACATGTGAAACCCCCTCCTTTTAAAGGGACTCCACCATAATTAAACACAAGTTAAAAGCTATTTTCCATACTTTGTCAACTTATTTTTAAACTTGCAACTGCTATTTTAATTTATAGGAAATGATATTTGATGACTTGTCTTTGGCTAAAATAGCCAGTTTGCTCCGGCTCACCACAGAGACCACCATTTCCTCTTCACCGTCCCCGTCAAGATCGGCAAAGGCAAAATCCGAAATCCAGCCCTGAACGGGCATGGTTTGAAATACCGGGGCCAGGGCCATCCCATTCCATTTCATCACCTCGATATGGCCTTCGGTAAAGCGCTTATACTGGCCAAAATTACCGCCGCCGGCTTCTTGGTTTTTGACCACAACAACTTCATTTGTCTTGTCTGCGCCCACATCATAAAACAGGGTTCTGGGGTGATAATACTTTCTCTCTCTATAGGTCTGGCCTGCGCCGCCGGTAGGCATGAGCCATACGTTATTGGTCAGCCCGTATTTTTTGGTGCTTTCCCAGACCAGGGAGCCTGAGTCACTGGCCACGATCAGCCGGTTGTTTTCATTGATATAGACATATTGAAAGTTGTCTTCATCCGTGGCAGGTCCCCGGGTCATGGAAAGGACAGAGGCCCCCCTGGGCATTCTGATCCGTTTTTCCTTTGAATAGGTATCCCCGTTGGCCGTCATGATGTGGATCCGCCCGTTGAAAGGATCGCGCCCCTTGTCCTGGGACATGAGCACCTGGGTTTTTTCAGGGGTAGGCATCACCCGGTAGTACTCAGACTCATCTTCAACCAGGGTGGTGTAGGCACTGCCGTTGTACTCCACAATAAACGAGGCCAGATTTTCCCGGTGAACGGTTGTGGCGGAAACAAAAATTTCAGGATATCCATTGCCGTTGATATCGGCAATATCCAGGCTGACAATGCGGATATAGGATTTATATTCCAAGGTCTGGTCAAGGGTTAAAATGGCATTTTTAAGGGTGTAAATCAGCAGCTTAAAATCCGTGGCAGCCACGACCTGCTGAACCCCGTCTTTGTTCAGGTCGCCAATGGCCATGGCGGTAATGATTCCATCATACTTCAAATGGGTGGCAAACCCCTGGCTTCCCTGCATTGCCATCATCCCGCCGCCGTAGACTCCGGCACCGCCGGCATATTGGAACCCACCCGGGGCAGGTGCTTGCTCGGGTCCGGGCTGAACATAAAGCTCATTGTTGATCCTGCGGTTAAAGACCTTTTGGTTGATATCCCCTGCAAAGGTGTTGACCAGGGGAATAACGTCTCCCATTGCATTGCTCTGCTCAAAAAAGGCAAGGGTCTCTTTTTCTCCGGTCACATCCACCATGGAGGCATCCAGGCTCACGCTCTCACCAAAATTGGTCAGGCTGCCGAAGAGCACAAAATCAACCCCCATCTGGGCACCGATCAGCCTGGCCTTGGTCTCGTTGAGATTTCCCTTGGTGGCCTCTGAGGTCTGGGCCTTTGCCAGGGCCTGATCCACGGTTTCCCGGTCAAGGACATCCACCTTGCCGGCATCTGACAGGCGTGAAGAGAGCATTGAAAACAGCCCGTTCTGCAGGAATCCAAGACCCTGGGGGGAATTCATCTCAAAGGGGAAGACCGCCACGGTTTTAGGGGGGGCACACATCCCGATTCCGGCATTTGCCAGCGTAACAAAAAGGATCAGAGCCGCAATGACCAGCCTGTTTACAGATGTTGTCTGCCTGGATCTAAACATAAATTTTCCTTACACCTAAAGGTCATAAAAATCACAGGATAAGCGGAGTCACTCCCCTGCCCTGTCGTGCATTTCTATTGATAATATTCATTCCACGCAAGCATGAAATCGTTAAAAAATGTAACGGATTATATATCTTATTCCCCTGGATCACACAAGTCTTTTGAACAGCTTTTCCAGTTGCCGCTGATCAAAGGAAACCAGGATGGGCCGACCATGGGGACAATGCATGGGATTTTCACAATCCATGAGATCTGCAATCAGGGTTTTCATTTCTGCCGGATTCATTGCCTGGTTTGCCCGAACCGCCCTGTGGCAGGCCAT
Source organism: Desulfobacter sp. (assembly GCA_028768545.1). Taxonomy (NCBI): domain Bacteria; kingdom Pseudomonadati; phylum Thermodesulfobacteriota; class Desulfobacteria; order Desulfobacterales; family Desulfobacteraceae; genus Desulfobacter; species Desulfobacter sp. The sequence goes on along the minus strand of CP054838.1, from coordinate 2,425,816 downwards.
GGTGACAAGACAGTGATCCAGCCAGTTTTCTTCCCCGCCGCCACCCTTGGCAGCGCTGATCTGCTCGACCATCTCCAAAACCATCTCTTTGACCGCTTTTTCTTCCACCAGCACAGGCACCGCCTTGATCACAAAACTTTCCCCTCCAAACCGGGCAATTTCAAGCCCAAGGCCGGCAAAGGTTTCCAGGGCGTGGTCCAAAATGTCTGCCTCTTTGTGGGTGAGATCGATAATTTCAGGTACCATCAGGGTCTGGCTTTGAACCCGTATGGTTTTATGCCGTTTTTTAAGGGCTTCGTAAACAATGCGCTCATGGGCGGCATGCTGGTCCACCAGGACCAGATGATTCTCCTTTTCCACCACAATATAGGTGTTGAGAACCTGGCCCAGCACCTTAAATTCATCCCGGCCCGGAGAGATCAAGGCATCACAGGGCACTTGAGGTTTCGCAGGGCTTGGCCCCATTTCCCGAAAAGGTGTTCCATGGTAAGATTCAACCTCTTTGTTCCCCAAAACCGGAGGCCGTTCAGAGGCTGTCATCTCTCCTGGGTAGGCTGAATTTTGCCCTGTCTCTTTTTGAGTTGCTTCTTTTTGTCCTGGCGCTTGTTGTCCTGGCGCTTGGTCCCATCCCATTTTGTCCTGGGCCACAGAAAAAGAGGGCTTACCAACGGATTCCGGAAACTGCGCCTCTCTGCCTGGATTTGACTTGCTTCCAGGATCAGTGCTCGTGGAAAAACAATTCTCTTTTTCCTCCGGTTGATTCTCTTTTTGATATCCCTGTTGGCCCTCTTGCTGATATTTTTTTTGCAAAAACGTCGGGGCAAAGGATGCGGAGGCAGAATATGCCAGAGGATCGGTCTGGGCATCTGAGAGGGCACAAGAGACGGTGCGGGCAAGAGTATCATACACAGGCTGGGGGTTTAAAAATTTAATCTCCCGCTTGGACGGGTGAACATTCACATCCACCTGGTCATAGGGCAGACTCACGCAGACCACGGCCAAAGGAAAACGGCCCTTCATGATCCGGCCCCGAAATCCCCTGAAAATTGCGGCAACAATGCCCCTGTCATGGACCAGGCGGTTGTTGACAAACAAATAGATTCGATTGGCCGTGCTCCGGGTGACCTGGGGATTGGCACAGACTCCTGAAATCCGGATCTGATCTTCCCGGCCGTCCAAAGGGTAAAGGTGGCCTGCGGCATCCCGGCCCAGGACCATGCCGGCCCGGGTGATCAAATCCTGTGACGGGGGAAAGTTTTTCACCAGTTTTTTATTGAGAAACAAGCGAAATCCAATGTCAGGATTACCTAAAGCAAGGCCTGATACAGCATCTGAAACATGGCTGTTTTCCGTGGACTGGGCCTTTAAAAATTTTCTCCTGACCGGGGTGTTGAAAAACAATTGCCTGACCTCGACCATGGTGCCGGGAGGAGCCCCGGTATCGGCAACCTTGGCAAGGCGGCCCCCGTTGATATCAATCCGGGTGCCCGCATCAAGGTCTTTCGGCCTTGAAACCAGGGTAAACCTGGACACAGAGGCAATGGAGGGCAAAGCCTCCCCCCTGAACCCGAAACTTGAAATGGAGAACAAATCCTCTTTTTCATAGATCTTGGAGGTGGCATACCGCTCAATGGCCAGCATGGCCTGGTCCCGGTCAAGGCCTGCACCGTTGTCAGAGACCCGGATCAAGGATTTACCCCCGTTTTCAATTTCCACGGTAATCCTGTCCGCGCCTGCGTCCATGCTGTTTTCAACCAACTCTTTGACCACGGAAACCGGCCGCTGGACCACTTCTCCTGCGGCAATCTGGTTGGAAAGGATCTCGGGAAGAATTCGAATCTTTCTCATGCAAGGGGTATCCTTAAAGGCAAGCCGATATTATTTTTGCCCGGGCTTAGGGCATAAAAAGGCCAGCAAACGCCCTTTTAAAAATGGTTTTCCGGTTATTAAGCCTTGTCTTCACGAACAAAACGGAGCAGAAACTCACTGTCCTTGGGGCTCAAATCAAACTTGAACCCTGCCTGATCCGCCAGGGCCGCCGGCGTTTTTAAAGGATCCTCTTTTCTCTGTTCTGAAATCCATTGAATGGCTTTTTTTAATGCATCCCCCTGGGGCTGGGTACTCATAATTTCTCCTTAAAGGGTTGTCTATCCCGCATATTTCACGGTTCTACTTGCTTTAGCTGCAAGGCGCTAAAGCGGGCTATCCCAATTCAGGCAGGGTGCGATCAAGGCCCATGGCCTGTTCAAACCCAAACCCCGCCCGGATCAAGGAAAGCTCGTCAAAATGCCTGGCCATCATCTGAATGCCCATGGGCAGGCCTTTGGCTGAAATCCCCCCGGGAACGGAAATCCCGGGAACTCCGGCCATATTGGCAGACAGGGTAAAGATATCACTCAAATACATGGTCAGAGGATCTTCAGTATTCTCTCCAATCTTAAAGGCCGGGGTGGGCGCCACAGGCGAAAGAATAATGTCGCAACTTTCAAAGGCCCGGGCAAAATCATCCATGATCAAGGCCCTGACCTGGGAGGCCCGTCCGTAATAGGCATCATAATATCCGGCAGACAGGGCATAGGTGCCGATGATAATCCTGCGCTGGACCTCAAGGCCGAACCCCTGGGATTTGGTTTTCTTGTACATTTCAATAAGATCATCCTGGGATTTGTCCCTGAATCCGTATCTCACCCCGTCAAACCGTGCCAGATTGGCGCTGGCTTCACAGGGGGCAATAATATAATAGGCGGCCACCACATAATCGGTATGGGCAAGGGAGACCTCCTTGATCTTCACCCCCAGATCGGCCAACACCTCTTTGGCAGATTCAAAGGCTGCCATGACTTCGGGATCAATGCCCTCAAGGCTTGAAAATTCTTTGGGGATCCCTGCGGTCATTCCCTTTAACCCCTTGCGTTTAAAATCTTCAATACCCTTTGTAAAATCCGGAACATCCCTGGGCGCGGAAGTGGAATCCTTGGGATCATGGCCGCAGATCAAATTCATCATCAAGGCGCTGTCTTTTACATCCCTTGTAATGGGGCCGATCTGGTCCAGGGAAGAGGCATAGGAGACAAGGCCGAACCTGGAAACCCGCCCATAGGTGGGTTTAAGCCCCACCACCCCGCAATGGGAGGCGGGCTGGCGGATGGAACCGCCCGTGTCCGTGCCCAGAGAGGCAGAGCAGAACTGGGCAGCCACAGCCGCGGCAGAACCGCCAGAAGACCCCCCTGGCACATGGTCCAGGTTCCAGGGATTCCGGGTAAGCTTGAACGCGGAATTTTCAGTGGAAGAGCCCATGGCAAATTCATCCAGATTGGTCTTGCCCAGGATCACCCCGTTTTCACGGTTGATCTTTTCCACCACCGTGGCATTGTACTCGGGCACAAAGTCTTTCAGGATTTTGGATCCGCAGGTGGTTTTCACCCCCTGGGTACACAGCAGGTCTTTTAAGGCCAAAGGAATCCCTGTAAAGGTTTTTTGATCCTGTTTGGCAATTTGCTCATCTGCCGCCCTGGCCTGGGCCAGGGCAGATTCCGGGTCCACGGTGATAAAAGCGCCAATGCGTTTGTCATGGGCATTGATCCGCTCTAAAAGGGCGGCTGTCAGCTCAACCGAGGAGATTGCCTTGTCAGACAAAAGTTTTTGGGCCTGGGCAATGGTCAGTGTATGTAAATCCATGGTCTATCCTTAAATTATAATCTTTGAACAAAAAACAACAGTCTGCCCGATCCTTTATTTTACCACCCTGGGCACCACATAAAAATCATCATCCCGTTCCGGGGCATTGGCCAGGGTGACATCAGGGCCTGGAGAAGGCACGACCTCATCCTCCCTGAGCACATTGTTCATAAAGGCCGCACCAGAGACCGGGGTCACCCCGTCAACATCCACAGACTGCAGGGTATCAATATAATCCAGGATATGGCTCAACTGGCCGGACAAGGTCTCCTTGAGATCTTCGTCAATGTCCAGACGGGCCAGAAGGGCAATCTTCTCAATTTCATCCTTTGATATCTTCATCTTTCTTCCTTTTTAATGATCATGCCGTCTATCTTTGCCTGTTTTAACTCTTTAAGCCGGGCGGCTGCCGTATCATAATCGGCAAAGGCCCCGGTCCTCACCCGGTACCAGGTTTTCCCGTCCTTTTTGCCCCGGACCCGATAGGAGGCCACCCCTTTTTTTTCCAGGGCTGCCATGTGGGTGACCGCATCTTTAAAGGCCTTATAAGCCGCCACCTGGATGGTGTACCCTCCCTTAGATTGGGTTTTTCGGGCTTCAACCGCCCGGGGATCTTCTTTTTGGGCTGTTTTTAAAGGTTGTGATGATTTTTCAGGCAAAGGACTCTTTTTTGAAACAATAGGTTTTTTTACGGGTTTAATTCCGGTTTTAACAGGCGTTTTTTTTGATTTAATTTGTTCTTGAAAGGCCTGCCCTGATCCGGCCCCCCGATTCAGGGTGGCTTTTTTTCGGCTCAGCTTGACAAGAATCGCCTGGTCAGCCGCCCTGGGCCGGACAGGCATCGGCTTTTCAGTGGAGGGAATAATTTCTCCTGATTTTTCAGGCCGCCCCTTCACCTCGTGGCGGACCGGATTGTTCAGGGCATCATAAAATTTAAGATCCATTTTTTCACCGGCAGGCGCTCGACTTCCAGACGCCTTGGCAATGGTTTCCAGTCGAGCCTGAAATCCTCTGGTATCAAAACTGAACGGTGGGTTTCCACGGCCCACCATCACACCCAGAATAAAGATCCAAAGCCCTGCAAAAAAATAAAGCCCGTATTTTATAATGCCTTTGACCACGATGGGTTACATTCTTTCCGGTGCAGATACGCCCAAAAGTGCAAGACCGTTTCGAATGACTTTTTTCACGGCCAGAACAAGGCTGAGCCTTGAATTGGACAGCTCAACATCTTCGGTAATCACCTTATGCTTGTTGTAATAGGCATGAAATGCCGATGCCAAAGACAAAAGATAGGTAAAAATCACATGGGGATGAAGGGTGGCAGCACTTTTTTCCACCTGTTCTTGAAACCCGGCCATTTGCTTAATCAGATTCAACTCTTCATCCTGAACAAGGCGGGATAAATACCGGCCCGAAGAAAACTCAATATCCTCTATCAGTCCCTCTTGCTTTGCCTTGACAAGAATTCCCGTGATCCGGGCATGAACGTATTGAACGTAGTACACAGGATTATCCGAGCTTTTCTCCTTGGCCAGCTCCAGGTCAAAATCCAGGCCGGAATCATAGCTCCGGCTTAAAAACATGAACCTTGCCGCATCCCTGCCCACCTCGTCCACAATATCCTTGAGGGTGACAAATTCCCCGGCCCTGGTGGACATCTGCACGGGGCTGCCGTTTCGAAGCAGGTTGACCAACTGGACCAGGATCACCTCAAATTGTTCGCTTTTCCGGCCCGTGGCCACAACGGCGGCATCGATCCGCTTGATATATCCGTGATGATCCGCGCCCCAGACATCAATGACCCGGTCAAACCCCCGCTCGTATTTTTCATCATGATAGGCGATGTCCGAGGCAAAATAGGTGGTCAGCCCGTTGTTTCTCACCACCACCCGGTCTTTTTCATCCCCAAAATCTTCGGTCCGAAACCAGAGGGCCCCGTCCTTTTCATAGATCAGGTCTTTATCTTTAAAGCTTTCAATGGCAGCGGGCACCCGGCCGGAATCGTAAAGGCTTTGCTCGCTGAACCAATGGTCAAATATCACCCCGAAATCCTCAAGATCCGCCCGGATCCCGCCAAGAATTTTTTGGGCGGCAAACCTGGCACAGACATCAATACCCTGGGCCTCTTCCATCTCCAAAAGGGCGCTGCCCTCTTCGTCCAACACCTTTTGGGCAAGGTCCTTTATATAATCGCCCTGGTAGCAATCTTCAGGAAATGTGACCTCCCGGCCCTGGCCCTGTAAAAGCCGAAGCCAGACCGAGGTGCCCAGGGTACGGATCTGCCGGCCTGAATCATTGATATAATACTCTTTTTGAACATCAAACCCGGCAAAGGAAAGGATATTACCGACGGAATCTCCCACGGCAGCACCACGGCCATGCCCCACGTGAAGGGGGCCTGTAGGATTGGCAGAGACAAATTCAACCTGAACCTTTTCCTTTTTCCCCATATCCGAGGCGCCAAATCGCTCATCCTCTTTCAGGACCTGGTCAATCACCGGATGCCATGCCTTGGCAGACAAAAAGAAATTAATAAACCCGAGCCCGGCAATCTCCACCTTTTCAATGACCTTGTCCATGCCGCCCTTGTAGGCCATTGAATCCACAACAGCCTGGGCAATTTTTCGGGGCGCCATTTTCTGATTCTTGGCAGAGACCATGGCAAAGTTGGTTGAAAAATCCCCCTGACCTTCGTGCTTTGGGGTTTCGATCTCCATTTCAGGCACAAGGTCCGAAGGCAAAAGTCCCTGTTCAAATGCATGCAAGGCCGCGCCAAGCACCATTTCTCTGATTTTTGTTTTCATAAAAGTCTAATTCTCGTGTTCAGAAGTATCTTCAGGAGTGAATTTCGGGGTATCATCTTCAGAATCAATTTCCTTGATTTCATCTTCCTTGGTATCCCCGTCTTCATCAAGAATGGCATCCAGTTCCACATCATCGTCTTCTAGGCGGAAATCCTCTTCTCCGGGAAAGGCTTCGGTGTCATTATAATCAATCACCAGCTTTTCAGCGGAAGCGTCCGTCAAAAACTCCTTGGTCGCATCAAAAAGTTTTTCAGACAGATCCCTTGCAGGGAAAAAACTTTTACGGCGCAGCTTGGCAATAAATGCGTCTACGCCTTCTTTGGAGGCCTGGACCATCTCTTCGAGCTCATATTCTTCTTCAAGCAAGGGCTGGACCACGCCGGGATCAACCTCGCTGGACTCCAGAATCGTGAGAATCCCGTCCTTGATGTTCTTTTCAAACCTGATTTTCTGTTTCATTCTTGTCTCCTATTAAATTCATTGACCTAAAACCTCTTAATATAGCTCAACTGCTTTCCATGTCAATGATTTAAACTTATCCCAGCCCGAATCCTTTAAAAACCGCCACGGTTTCAGACTCATGGCCAAGGCCAAGACATCAGGACAGGCTGCACCACAAGATTCGGTCAGGGCCTTGGGTTTAAAAAAAGCAGACAGGTTAAACACCGCCATGGATCCAAATATTGAGAAAAATGTATTGGGTTGCCTATGGCAAAAAATTAACAAAGGCGTTCATCCTTTATCCCATTTTTTTTGTGCTTCCCTGGGGGCAAGACAGGGTCGCATCATGGCCTTGGGTATTTTATAAATTTTATTTGCCCTGGCCTGATCTTTCCACGGTTTTGTATTGACCAACCCAAAACAAGATGATATATTGCGCTGGTTATTTTGGGAGGAGTGGCCGAGTGGCTGAAGGCGGCGGTCTTGAAAACCGTTAAGCGTCAAAGCTTCGTGGGTTCGAATCCTACCTCCTCCGCCAAAAATAACAACTTGCGGAGAAGTGACCGAGCTGGCTGAAGGTGCTCGCCTGCTAAGCGAGTGTATGGGGAAACTTGTACCGAGAGTTCGAATCTCTCCTTCTCCGCCAGCATTACCTGAGGGGCCCTATTCATGGGCCTTTTCTATTTTCAAGACAGTCTATACACCCTCAAGTGATACACTTTCAGATACACCGGAGCGGAGGTGTTCATGTATATCACATCTATTGTTTTAGGTTGAAAATTTCTTCTGATGTTCGTATGGTCTTCGGCTGCCGAAAAATCAAGCGATCCTTGGCTACCAGTGACTACAAATACGCAAAACTCAGTTGCGCCCGTATTGGCATATAAATTGAGGGGATTGATTAACATAGCACGAACTAAAACTCTTAATACTGCAACCATCAAAATTCTTGTTGAAAAACTGAACATTTAGGACAGACCACCTTGAGACCTAAAATGATTCTTTCTCCTAAAGTAACACCGCAATTCACACAATATACAGTCGCAAAAGGCTCGTCCGCGTTGGTGTTCATAATATGACCCGGGGTTTACAGCACGGATACGCTATGATACCAATTGTCATATGGAAGTCAAAAAGAACTTTTATAATATTAAGACCTATCCTGGGTTAATTTATATTCAATGTTTTTTCGCATGGGATGACAAGGTTACAAAAGACTTTTTAGATGATGTTATCAGAATATTCAAAAAGAGGTATCAAGGCAAATCATTTGCTTTTTTAGTGAATAATTTAGAATGGGGCTTAGCGACACCGTCAACAGAACGTTTAATTCTCGACTTCGCTGTCTCTAAGTTTACAATTGGTATTACCCATCATGCAGTTGTGGTTGGTCAATCCGAAGTTAAAAAGTGGCAAAATACTAACGTGATAAACGAGCACCAAAAGCATATCACAAAGATGTTTGAGACCATTAACGATGCAAAAAGCTGGCTGGAATCCTTTGGTTACCAGACTTACCATGTTGAATAGTGTGACCGAATCGTTTCTGTGGGTTTCGATAAGACACAACTTAATGACGGGGGTTTCAGACTCTGATATTCAATTTTACGAAGGGAATGTTCAGAATTCTGTGTCACGGTTTCGGTTCCCGGATCTGCCTCAGCGCCAGCGGAAGTAAAAGTCAGGTCCGAGAATGGGCCTTCAATCAGCCACGTCGGAGGAGTTGACTTTTGCTGGAGTGGAGTTCCTGGAACCATCTTTTCCATCTGTAAATAAATCCCTATCAAATTCCCAGCTCTTTATCCAGCCGGCCTTCAAAGAAAATTGCCAACTGGGAAATTGTCAGTGACCAATTTTGAATCGGCATTGTCCATTTTTTACTGGCGTTCTGGATCCCCATGTAAAGTAGCTTTAACAGGCTGTCCTGGTTCGGGAATGATCCCTTTGTTTTGGTCAGTTTTCGAAACTGTCGATGCACAGCCTCAATGGTATTTGTGGTGTATATTATCCGTCGAATCTCTTCTGGATATTTAAAGAAATGACTGAGGCGTTCCCAGTTGTTCCGCCAGGATTTTAGAGGGCGTTCAAAATTCTCCGCCAGCATCAACTGAAAAGGAAATAAAAAGCCTGGCTTTGAATGCCCTTTTTTGTTTTAAGGAAATCAAATCTTTTTTAACCCGTCACCGGTTTCCTTTTTTTCATGCCCAAACAACAAAGAATCAAAAAAATAATTCCGTTTTTTTGATTCTTTTTGATATATATCCCAAGTGAATTAACCGAATACCGACCGATATTAAGGCCAATCTGACAGCCAAGAGACATAATTTTAATGAAATTAATTCTAATTGCAGGTTCGTGGGGAAGCGGGACCACTGCCGTTATCGGCGCACTGAACAGCATGGGGGTTCAGACTTTGGGGCCCTATTTTGAATCTTCGGATCCAAAAACAAAAAACACCTTTGAGCTGATGTCATTTCGGAACCTGATTCATGCCTACGTGGATGAGGCAACCTTAAAGCACAAGGATAATTATCAAAATAAATTTATCCCTGCATTGAAAAAATACCGGTTAACACTTGAGCAGCAAACCAGGACTGAAAACAACAAAATCCCAAAAGTCATTGCCTTAAAAATGCCCCTGGCCTCTATTTGCCTTCCCCAAATCTGCTCTGTATTTAAAACCAAAATAATTCTGGTTCATCGAAATTTCACGCAGATCGAAGCCTGCCGGCGGCGACGGAACTGGCCTCCCTTGTATGGTGCATTCGGCGCCAGATCCATTTATAACAAAATCTTTATTGACCTTATCGAGCATAAGCTTTCTTTTCTTGGAATCAGTTACCATGATTTTGTGAACAACAAGAGAGCCTCTTTGGAAAAAATCATCGAATTTGGCGGTCTCCAGGCCTTCCAAGAAAATCTGAAAAACGGAGAAGATTTTATTCGAACTCCCCGGATAAATCCCGCAAAAAATAACGCATGAGGCCCGAATCCGGGCGCCGGCATTTTTCTTTATAGGCCGTGCGTTTGGGCCGGCCCTATCAAATCTGCAAACCCAATCTGCCAGGCTAAAACCAAAAAGGAAGCCCGGGCCAAGCCCGGACTTCCTTTCAAATTTTTAAGCAGCACAGAAACCGCGTTTTAGATCACCCGGATTTAAAAATACCAGGCAAGGGATCCGATAAAAATGTCAATGCCGTTGTTGGGCTGTTTTAAGGAGGCATTGGAATAATGCATATACCTTGCACTCAGATCAAAATTGTCATAGCGCAGGCCCAGGCCGATCCGGTCTTCAAACTGGAGGTTGGATGACAGATTCCTGTCCTTAATAAAATACTCATCAAGATAGGCAATGCCGATGCCGCCCTCTATATAAGGGTACCAATTGGAGTCATTGGGATTAAAAGCATATAAAAAAACCGGAGACAGGGCCACGGCATTGATGTTTTTATCCCCGCCGTCCCAGTGGTTGTAGGAAAGCTCAAAATAACCGTCCAGGTATCCGGTGCTGTTTTTCAGCCAGGTAACCCCCCATTTTTTAACCAGGCCGATGCGGTAGATGTCAACATTGTCCTGACTCTGGCCGTAACCCAAGGAGAGCCCGAACCCCGAAGAATCCTGAGCCATAACACTGCTGCTGAGAAAGACCAGACAGATAAGTACAAAAATCGATTTTTTCATTATTTTCCTTTCCAATACCATCTTTTAAAATTCTAACCCTAGGGATCTTTTTTTATTTTCACAATGGTCATACACCATTTCTTAAAAAAATAAACGGGTTTTAGCCGGGCAAACCATTGGGTGATCAACCCGGCAAAAAGCCCCCTTGAATCCAGGTGTGCTGAACTTGGCAAGCGGCCCGGGTCAAAGGCTTACCCCAATCGGGCCCAATGGTTTGGATTTGGAAACTAAACCGTCTTTATCCTTGACATAAAATAGAAGGAAGTTTATATCCATCTAACAATTGAGACGACAACCCTTTGATATATATAATAGTTGAGATATAGAAATTTGAAACAGACAATTAAAAAGAATCGGGACCAGATCCTTGAGCGCTGGTTCCGTGCGACTATTGACACCTACCCTGCCCAAAGTGCAAAAATTCTGGGAAAAAACGCCAACCGCTTTGACAACCCTGTGGGAGCGGTCACCCGGGAAGGCCTTGAAGATGTCTTAAACCTGATCACGGGTAAATTTGACCGGGAAAGCCTTGAACAAGCACTTGATCCTTTGATCCGAATCCGGACGGTCCAGTCCTTTGATGCAGCAGATGCGGTCAGCTTTATCTTTGCCTTAAAAGAGATCGGTGAAAACATCATTGATCCGTCTCATGCAAAAGAGTTTGACCGGCTGGTGGACGCCATTGCCCTGGCAGGGTTCAATAAACTATTAAAATGTAAGCAAGATCTTTTCCTTTTAAAGGCCACTGAAAGCAAGAGACGCATCCACAGTGCCTTTGAAAGGGCAGGTTTAGTCAAGGAGCTTAAAGAAGAGGATCTTTTGGGCTCTTTCAAATCTTAACATGTATGATACGGTGAATGGCGGGTCATACACACAATAATGAGGTGGTTATAACATGAATCAAAGGTACTTGATCCCCCTTACAGCTGTTTTTCTGCTTTTCCTAGTGGCCTATACAGGGGTTGAGGGAGCAGGGCTTCAGGTGGTCTTTGGGGTGGTTTTTCCCTACATGGCGGTTGCTGCATTCCTCGTCGGCTTTGTTCTCAAAGTCATGGGATGGGCATCATCTGCCGTGCCGTTCAGGATTCCGACAACCTGCGGCCAGCAGAAGTCTCTGCCATGGGTAAAACAAAACTGCATTGACAATCCAAATACATCAGCCGGCGTTTTTGTCCGCATGGTTCTGGAAATTTTTCTTTTCAGATCTTTGTTTCGGAACACAAAAGCCGCGTTTAACCGGAATGCATCCAACAGGCTCTCCTATTCCTGGGAAATTTTCCTATGGTTAGGGGCCCTGGCCTTCCATTATTCTTTTCTGGTGGTTCTGCTCAGGCATTTCAGGTTTTTCACATCTCCTGTACCCACTTGCCTTAAATGGCTGGAGTACGCTGACGGCATCGTTCAAATCGGCCTTCCCGGTCTTTTCATCTCCGGTGTGGTTCTTTTGGCAGCCGCTCTTTTTCTTCTGGGGCGCAGAATCTTTGATGCAAAGGTCAACTATATTTCCCAGGCAGCGGATTATTTCCCCTTGTTTTTGATCATCGGCATTGCTGCCACCGGGATTTCCATGCGGTATTTTACCAAGGTGGACATCGTCGGGATCAAAGAGCTGACCATGGGCCTTGTCACCTTTGCCCCTGTCATCCCCGAAGGGGTGGGCGGTCTGTTTTACGCCCATGTATTCATGGTCTCTGTCCTTTTTGCCTATTTTCCGGCATCCAAGCTCATGCACATGGGCGGGGTCTTCTTGAGCCCCACCAGAAACATGGCCAACAACACCCGGGCCAAACGGCATGTAAATCCCTGGAACTATGATGTGGACATCCATACCTATGAACAGTATGAAGATCACTTCAGAGAAAAAATGATTGAAGCCGGGCTGCCGGTGGATAAGAAGGAGTAATAGATGGTTGACGAACTTACACCGGATGAAGCATTAGACAAAATAGACTATGCTCCCAAGTCCACATCTGAGCCGTCCAACTGGCTGGACACCACCAAGTCCGTTCAGATCAGACCGGGGATGTACTGTTATGCGGCAAAGCCTGAAAGTGTAGAAACACTTGGCCTGCCCAATGCCAGGGAATGGAACCCCCTGGATGACGACTGGAAGCTTCCTGAAAACTGGAAAGAAATTCTCCACAATGGCATCAAGGAACGGCTGGAGAAATTTCGGACCTTTAAAATCTTCATGGATGTCTGTGTCCGCTGCGGCGCCTGCGCTGACAAATGCCACTTTTTTTTGGGCACAGGAGATCCTAAAAACATGCCGGTCCTCAGGGCCGAGCTGCTCAGGTCCGTCTACAGGAATGATTTTACCACCGCCGGCAAGATCCTGAAAAAACTGCCCGGCGGACAGCGCCTCAACGGTGCCCGTGACCTGGATTTGGATGTGCTCAAAGAGATGTGGTACTACTTTTTCCAGTGCACTGAGTGCCGCCGCTGTTCCGTGTTCTGCCCCTACGGCATTGATACGGCTGAAATCACCATCATGGGCCGGGAACTTTTAAATCTGATCGGCCTGAACATTGACTGGATCGCAACGCCTGTTTCCAACTGTTACCAGACCGGAAACCATTTAGGGATTCAGCCCCATGCCTTTAAAGACATGCTGGATTTCTTTGTGGAGGATATTGAAGATATCACAGGGGTCAACTGTGAGCCCTCCTACCAGAAAAAAGGGGCGGACATCCTTTTTGTCACACCCTCTGGTGATGTATTTGCCGATCCGGGCACTTACACCTGTCAAGGGTATCTCATCCTGTTCAAATACCTCAAAGACAAATACGGACTGGATGTGACCTGGTCCACCTATGCATCCGAGGGCGGAAACTTTGGTTTTTTCACCTCCCATGAGACCATGAAACGGCTCAACGCCAAAATGTATGCCGAGGCCAAACGCCTGGGCGTCAAATGGATCCTTGGCGGGGAATGCGGCCATATGTGGCGGGTGATTCACCAATACATGGATACCATGAACGGCCCTGCCGATTTCATGGAGGTCCCTGTGAACCCCATCACAGGAACGGTATTTGAAAATGCCGCCTCCACCAAGATGGTCCACATCACTGAGTTCACCGCCGATTTGATCAAACACGGCAAGCTGGAACTTGACAAAAGCCGGAATGCAAATCGCATTGTCACCTTTCACGATTCCTGCAACCCGGCCCGGGGCATGGGCCTTTTGGACGAACCCAGGTACGTGATCAAAAATGTGGTGGACAACTTCTATGAAATGCCGCCCAACACCATCCGTGAGCAGACCTTTTGCTGCGGTTCAGGCGCCGGTCTCAATGCCGGTGAAAACATGGAACTGAGAATGGCAGGGGCGCTTCCCCGCGCCAATGCCCTCAAGCATGTTCATGAAAAATACGGTGTCAACACCCTGGCCACCATCTGCGCCATTGACAGGGCAGCCCTGTCCACTCTCTGCGAATACTGGGTGCCCGAGGCTGAAGTTTACGGTGTTCATGAACTGGTGGGCAACGCCTTGATTCTCCCGGGTGAAAAGGACAGAACCGAGGATCTGAGAATGGAACCCTTACCGGGCATGGAGGAGGAATCAGATGAGTAAAAATTATATAATTGCCGGGCTTGCGGTCTTTGTTATCGCTGTCCTCTCCCCCTTCTGGTTTAATATGGCCACCGAGACCATGGCCGCTCCTAAACCCGAACTTTTGGGCAAAGCCAAGGCAGAAAAAAAATGCGTCCTGGACAAATACGAGATGAGAGCCAACCACATGTCCCTTTTGGATGAATGGCGGGATTCTGTGGTCAGAGATGCAGACCGGAAATACACAGGTGCCAACGGACATACCTTTAATATGAGTCTGTCCACAGGTGATAACTCCTGCCTGGGATGCCATGAAGACAAAGCCAAATTCTGTGATTCCTGCCATGACTATGCGTCTGTCAGCCCCTACTGCTGGGAATGTCACACAAACCCCAAGGAGATTCAATGATGGAAAAGAGCAGAAGAAGCTTTCTTAAAGTAGCGGGGATTGCTGCCATTGGAATAGGTGCTGCTCCGGCAATTAACTTTGCCGCATCTGATTCTCATGGCGCGGCCCATGCGGTGAAAGCCAAGAACCACGAAGCCCTTCACGCCCACCGCTGGGGCATGGTAATTGATACCAACAAGCTGAACGAAGAAGTAGCCGAGGCCGTCAGAGAGGCCTGCCACAAAGCCCATAATGTCCCGGATTTCAACCATGAGGTGGACGAGGAAAAATTTCCCAACACCCGTCCTGTAAATCACCACCAGGATATCAAATGGATCTGGGAAGAACATTTTCATTCTGCCTTTCCGGACAAGGAAGATGAATTTTTAGCTGAACGTTTCAAACATCTTCCCTTTCTGGTCACCTGCAACCATTGCAAAGAGGCGCCCTGCGTTCAGGCATGCCCCACCCAGGCCACCTTTAAAAGGGAAGACGGGATTGTTCTGATGGACTATCACCGCTGCATCGGCTGCAGGTTCTGTATGGCTGCCTGCCCTTACGGATCCAGAAGTTTCAACTTCAGGGATCCAAGGCCGTTTATCGAAGAAACCGATCCGGACTTCCCCACACGGACCAAGGGGGTGATTGAAAAATGCAACCTGTGCGCCGAACGCCTGGCCAGAGGCGAGCAGCCCCATTGTGTAGAGGCCAGCGAAGGTGCCATTGTTGTGGGTGATCTGGAAGATCCCGAATCTGAAATCCGGGAACTTCTTAACGAACATTATTCAATCAGACGTAAACAATCCCTGGGCACAGAGCCCAGTGTTTACTACATCGTTTAAGAGAGGCGAGTATGCTTGAGATAGCTATTAAAGGAAGTAAAACTTATTGGTTATGGATAGTCTTTCTGCTCGCCGTCATGGGAGCAGGCGCCCTGGTATATGTTGACCAGTTCGTGAACGGTCTGCAGATCACCGGCATGAACCGGGATGTATCCTGGGGATTTTATATTGCCAACTTCACCTTCCTGGTCGGCGTGGCTGCAGGGGGGGTTATGGTTGTCATTCCCTATTATCTTCACAATTATGAAAAATTTCACAGAATCACCATTTTAGGTGAATTTCTGGCCGTGGCCTCCTTGATCATGTGCCTGTTGTTCATCGTGGTCGATCTGGGTCAGCCCATCCGTATGCTCAATGTGCTGCTCTACCCCACCCCCCACTCCATGCTCTTTTATGACATGCTTGTTCTCAACGGGTATCTATTTTTGAACATTGTCGTGGGCTGGAAGGTGCTGGAAGCCGAGAGAAATCAGGTGGAACCGGTCTGGTGGACCAAACCGCTGGTCTATCTTTCCATCCCCTTTGCCATTGGGATCCATACGGTCACGGCCTATCTTTACTGCGGCCTTCCGGGACGCGGCTATTGGCTGACCGCCATTTTGGCCCCCAGATTTCTGGCCTCTGCCTTTGCAGCGGGTCCGGCATTTTTGATTATCCTCTGCTATATCATCAAAAAATTCACCAAGTTTGATCCGGGCTGGGAAGCCATTCAGACCTTGTCCAAAATTGTCTGCTGGGCCATCATTGCCAATTTGTTCTTCTTTGCCTGTGAATGTTTTGTGGTTTACTACTCAGGAATCCCGAGTCATAAAGCCCATATCGGCTACCTGCTCTTCGGCTACCACGGTTACAACATGATGGTTCCCTGGATGTGGTCTGCCCTGGCCCTGATGACCCTGGGTGCTATTTTCCTGATCATTCCAAAATTAAGAAACAACAAAACCCTGCTGCCCATCACCTGCGCCATGATTTTCTTTGGTGCCTGGATTGACAAGGCTTTAGGGATGATTGCCGGCGGTTTTGTTCCCTCGCCTCTGCACCATGTGACGGAATACGCCCCCACCGGCAAAGAAATGATGATCTCCCTGGCCGTATACGCCACGGGATTTTTTGTACTGACCATTTTGTTCAAACTGGCAACCACAGTTAAAGAAGAGGTTCGCGGTTAATTTTTTAACCCGCAACTCTTAAGGTAATACCCAAAGGGGGCTTTTTTTTAAAAGCCCCCTTTTTATTTATTTATGACTCAATTTTCAAACCATATCATCCCGACCCGGGATGTCCCCATGGAATCCCTGAAAAACCGGGTGCTGGCAGCCCTTTACCAGGGAGACCCGTCTCTTGTTACAACGCTGCTGGAGACCATTCTTAAACAGGTCAAAAAAGAAAAAATATTAGAAACCTGTGAAAAACATCTGCGCCAGATCCAGGTGGCCCTGAAACGGTTTATCCCCACCCTGGGCAAAGGTCCTGATCTTGAGAATCTCACACTAAAATCAAACGACCTTTACAGGTTTTTAAGGAACCAATCCCGGAAACGAGACCTGGTTTATCTGGACTATGATGGCTGGGAAAATAAACTGGGCCTGGCCCAATGGCAGTGGGCCCCCCTGTTCAAACATGCAGTAACATTCCAGATGACCTCAGGATGTTCCAGCTATTGCCGGCGGTGCAATGAATGGGCCCTGCCAAGGGTCAGGGGACATTTTACCCAAACAGCCGTAACACGGTTCATTCAAACCTTCTTGGACCTGAACAATACCGATCTTGCCCTCTACGGGGGATCAGACCCCCTGGACTGGACCGATCCCCCCTGGAATCTAACCCATATCCTGACACGCATTAACGCCCCCTGCCAATTTAGTTTGCTGACTAAAATTCCCAGGGCCAGACAAACACTTGTCCGACAATTGGTTAAAGACAAGATTCCTTTTTCCGTGAGCCTGACCGACAGAAACAAGCACAGGGTCCTGGATCTTGAAGCAGATATCGGGCAAACTTTTTCCAAACAGCATGCCGGTTCCGACCTTTTGATCCCGGCCTGTCTTGACGAGGATTTTGAATCTGTCAAACCCTCGATCACGGACTCTTACGGCACGGAGATTTCTCTGGACGGTGCCTTTATCATCATCCCGACCTTTACCTCAGCCCTTTATCCCTTTGGGCATAAAAAAATTCCTGTGACCTGTGACACCCCTTTTTTCCCGGTTAAAAAACTGGGCCGCCCTGCCCTGCTGGTCGACTATTTCAAACCCCTTGAGGTTCAGGGTAAACAGGGAAAATTTCAATTGTCCCGGCTTTTGGATGTTCAAGTGGAAAACATTCTTCTGGACAACGGGGATGACCAACTGACCCCGCCAGGCATGAGAAGCGTAAAAGAATATTTTGAAATTTTTGAGGACAAGGCAAGAATTCAGCGCAAAAACATGACCCTGTCCGTGGTCAGGCGGATCAAAAAAGAGCAGCTTAAAAACCACCCTTTTTCTTTTCTTTCTTTATCCCAGAAAACGAAATATAAAGAAAAAATCCAGGCCCATCTTGATTTTACCCGAAAAACCCCTGTGGCAGAGGCAAGGGTCTCTGCAGCCGCCTTTTTCATGGCCGCCCTTAAATCCTATCTCTCAGCCCGGCCGGAAAAACAGGCCATCATCGCCTTTTTAACCCGAAAGGAATATCAACGCAGCCAAAAAACGACAACGGCGGGTTTAAATACCCCCCTGGCCCAAAAATTTTTGGATCCAAATCAGAATGCCTGGGCATTGTTCAGATATCATGCCCTGAGCTTTGTTCACAAAGGGGATACAAGACCTGGTGAGCAGTTTGTCAAAGACTGGCAGGCGGTTTATAATGTTGAAACCGATTGGTTTGAAAAAGCCTGACCCGGGGTTGGCCTTGATTGGCCTTTGACCCATAATCATGATACTCTTTTTTTCCCATGAATGATCAGATCAAAGAGGTGGGGGCTTTTTTTTATCCCTGACCGATACACTGGTACGCAGCCCCTGGACTGACAGGGCAGTTTCCTTTGCTACAGCCCAGGGTCCTGTCCAGCTTGTTCTCCTCTTTCTTGTATCCTCCATGGTCATGGTCTGGCGCCTGAATGCCGTTGAAAAAAAAGGGTTTGAAGGCACCCTGGTCATGCCCTATTGTTCCGGATTTGCCAACCTTGCCTTTGCCTTTGTCATGGGACGGACCAACGGCCCCAGCAGTCTTGTGCTTGAAAACTGCATGGTCAACAATGTTACCAACCTCACCCTGATCCTGGGCCTCTGCGCCCTGTTTACCGGAACCCACCTGAACAAAAAGTCCAAAGCCCCCCAGGAGCGAATCTCCTATTTTTCCCTTGTACTGACCATCATCGGCCTGCTTTTTTTCACCGGGGCCGTGTATACCCTTTCCAGGGACAAGGTTCTTGATTTTTCCGACGGACTCATGCTTTGCGGCCTGTTTTTATTCTGGCAGATCATTCATATCTTTGAGTTGCTCAAGACCAACGTTGGAAAAAACAACACCCTGACCCCCAGCCTGATTGCTGACCTTATCCTTGCAGGCCTGGTCGCCTGGGCCTGCCTTCACAGTATCGAAGGGCTGGTCGCCTGGGTGACAACCCATGAAAAAGGGCTGTTGTCCCTAAAATACCTGGGCCTTTTAAGCGGGATTCTCATGGTCATCCCCAATGGTCTGCTGGCCTTTTACTATTCAGCCAGGGCAAGATCTGATATTGCCTATTCATCACAGATGGGGGACTGCCATATCTGCATTCCCCTGTGCATCGGCCTTTATGCCCTGTTTACCCCCATAAATCTGCCAGAAAGTTTTCTGCCCGGGATGGTTGCCATTCTCGGGGCAGGATGTGTTCATCTGATCTTTACCATTCTTTTAGGAAAAATCCCCCGGATCATCGGCGCCGGCCTGGCCGTGGGATATTTTGTCTTTGTTTTCAAAGGATTTATCCAGCTATAAAAAAGGGTTGAACCTGATCTCTGGAATATGCTCCCTCTGCTTTTGGGGTTTCTCAACCCTTAAATTTCTGATATGACTTACCAGATGATTAAAGGATATGCATTTATTTTATCGGCCGCCGCCTGCTGGGGCGTTATCGGCATTTTTTCCTCAATCGCATTTGAGCAGGGACTGGGCCCCATGGAAGTAGCCTTTTGGCGGGCATTGATCACCTGGTTTTTCTTCGGCGCCCAGGCCCTTGTTTCCAAGCAGGTCTCCATGAAAAAAAAGGATGCCCCCCTGATGGTTGTCTTTGCCCTGCTGGGGATATCCTTATTTTATATTTCATACCAGTTTGCCGTCAAACAGGCCGGAGCCGCCTTTGCCTCTGTCCTGCTCTATACGGCCCCGGCCTGGGTGGTCATCTCTTCTCGTTTCATATACAAGGAAAGACTGACCTGGACCAAGCTTGGGTCCGTTTTCATAGTGATTTCAGGGGTTTTTCTCATATCAAAAACCGGGGGCAATACCCAGTCAGGCACCCCTTTGACCCTGATGGCCGTGCTTTCAGGCCTGACCGCAGGATTCTGCTATTCCCTTTACTATACCATGGGGAAATATTTTTCCGGCCGGTATTCCAGCGCCAACCTTTTTTTATGGCTTTTGCCCATCGGTGTTTTGGGCATTTTGCCCTTTGTTGAGTTTGTCCATAAAACCCCGGTGGCCTGGGCTGCGCTTGCCGGGGTTTCCCTTGTCTCCACCTTTCTTGCCAATATCTGCTATTACCGGGGATTAAAGCATCTGGAAACGGGAAAGGCCTCCATTGTGGCCACAATGGAGCCTGTGGTCGCCGCAGTCACCGCCTATTTTTTTCTGGGGGAATATTTCACCTTTTTCGGATATATGGGGGCAAGCCTCATCATTCTGGCCGTGGTTCTCACCATCGTGAAAAACTAAAAAATCCAGCCCCCTTTAAAAATTTGATCTTTTCATTCATACTCTTCCTTGACAAAGGCAAAGGCCTTACGATAAAAAAACTATGGCAAGAATGACACTAGGCCATTCTTTTATAGAGCCTGTGAATACTGTTTATACAAGAGGTGTTCCCCCCTAAAATCGTCCCAATTGAATAGGAGCTTGATGTTATGTTTAAAAAAGGTCTCTGGCTGTTCATCATTCTGAGTCTGGCCATGCCGGCTTTCGCGGCAGAAAGGCGCAAACCCGTGCCCATCGAGGGAAAAAGCATACTGCCCTTACGCGTCCTTGCCAGACCCTTTTCCAACATCTATTCGACTAAAGATATCACCAGCACCACTGTCAAAGAAAATGTGCCTGCATTTCAGCCCTATTATGTGTATGCCAGGCCAAGTGCCGAAGACATAGAACTCCAGGACGGGTGGTATGAAATCGGTGCGGACAACCGGGGCAATGTGCTGGGGTGGATGCAGGCCAAAGATGTGTTTGAGTGGAAACAGACCATGTGTCTTGCCTATACCCATCCCGAGGGCCGCAACCCCGTGCTCATGTTTGCCCAGAAAAAACCCCTGGCAGATATTGTTGTCCAGGATGCCCAATCCAGAGCACTTGAAGTGGAAAAACTCTACACTGCCCTTGAAACAAAAGAGATTCCGGAAGATTTCCCCATCCGTTCGGTCGAACCCAAACAGGCCGTGGACATTGCAAGCCAATTTTATCTGCTGCCGATTCTCTCGTTTGAGGAGCTGGAAATTGACGGCCGGGAAGGACGGCTGGTTCAAATTGCCGCGGCCACGGCCCAGGGCCCTGATGCACGGCAGTCCACAGATATCAGCCTGAATAACGCCTATCTGGACGAAGCCAACCAGGAGGCAGCCCAGGCAAGCGCCAGCGTTTTAAAGGCCATGAATATGGATGTGGTCTTTGTCTCGGACACCACCGTGTCCATGCGCCCCTATATTCAAGCCACCCTGGATGTTGTCAAGCAGGTGGTTCAGGACCTTGGATCAGACCCGGCAACCGCCCAAAGTCTTCGGTTCGGGGTTTGGGGCTATCGTGACCCTGTGGATCAAATCCCGGGGATCGGCTATACCACCCACAACTACACCCCGGATCTGCTGCCGCCCCAATGAATTTGTAGATGTGCTCTCCCAGGTGGATGTGACCACCACGGACTCTGATGACTATGCCGAAGATGTATTCAGCGGCATCAGCGACGCCATTTCCCAGACCGCCTGGACAGACGGGGCCATCCGCATTGTTGTGCTGTTAGGAGATGCCCCGGGCCATGACACCGGTCACAAGTACAATGTCTCAGGCCAGTCCACCCAGACCTTGCGCGCCATTTCCGATGATTTTTCCATCTATCTTTATGCCATGCATGTAAAAGCGCCCAGGGCTAAAAAATACCATGAACCCGCCCGGATGCAGTTCATGGAGTTGAGTGCCAACCCGGGTATGCAGGGTGAAAGCGCCTACTACTCTGTCAGTTCTGAAGATCTTCCAGGATTCACCCGGATCGCCCAAGAGATCACCTATGCCCTGACCACCATGCTCAGCGCTGTCAAGCAGGGCAATACAGACCAAGCCCTGGGTGACTCACCGATCACCCAGGCCTCTTTCAGCGAAGAAGCAGCCCTCAGCCAGGAACCAGGTCCAGGGGCGGCCCCGGCCGCAGAAGGCACGGTTCTCCCGGCAGCCCCCTCTGCTCGGGCCCAGGCCTTGCCGACCCAAACCCAGGACTATCAAGAAGACCCCAGTGCCCAGGATCTGGCCTTTCAGATGGTCAAGGCCGCCATGGTGGAATGGATCGGAAAACAGACCGGCGCCCAGGGACATTGTTGCCTATGCCACAAACAAAGACCTGATCACCCCGGAATCCAGGCCATGGAGGTCAGGCTCCTGATCAACAAGCGCCAGCTCGACTCTTTGAACACCATTTTAAAAGAAGTCATGGCAGCAGGACGCAGGGGCCAGATCGGGGGGGAAGATTTTTTCAGCGCCCTGCAGGCCACCTCTGCTGCGGCTTCCCGTGATCCCAATTTGATCAAAAATGCCAAAACCATGGCAGATACCGGTCTGATTCCTGAATTTCTTTCAGGCCTGCCCTATAAGAGCAGTCTTATGAGCATGAACAACGATCTGTGGATGAACAGGATGAATTTTTAAATGAACTGGAAGCCAAAATCCAGGCCTATCAGTCCATCCATGACAGGCCCGAAGGCTGGGTCGCCCTTAACCCGGAAGATGATTCAGACGAGCATGTCTACCCTGTCAGTCTGAAGCTGCTCCCATAACCCGAAAATATCATAAAATTTTAAAGGTTCCGGAGATATATTTTATGATTCTACACACTCCGGGTTTGGAGTCGGCATAATGGCCAGGACCCAGACGGTGCTCCGGTTAAGGCAACTTAACCATACCCGTTCCCAGGCCGGAGTCCGATTTGAACTGGTGGTTCCCGAGCTGGATCTTGTCCCGGGGCAATTTATTGCCCTGGTCGGCCCCTCAGGATGTGGGAAATCAACGCTTTTAGATATTCTAGGCCTGGTGCTCAAGCCTAAAAAAATCGATCAGTTTTTCATCACAGCCAATGAAACCCCCATTGACTTAACCTGTCTTGGCCAGGCAGATCTTGCCAAAATCCGGGGCCGGCACATCGGTTATGTGCTCCAGACCGGCGGGTTGCTTCCCTTTTTAAGTGTCCGTGAAAACATCTTGCTGCCTTTGCGTTTAAACAGACAAAAAGACCAGGGCCAGGTCAATGCCATAACCCAGGACCTGAGCATAGAAGAACAGCTGGATAAACTGCCCGGATTTCTGTCAGGCGGCCAGCACCAGAGGGTGGCCATTGCAAGGGCCTTGATTCATGCCCCCCAAATTGTCCTGGCAGACGAGCCCACCGCAGCCGTGGATGAACTCACTGCTGTGGAAATCCGGGACCAGTTCAGACAACTGAGCCGCAAATCCTGCACCACCACCATCATGGTCACCCATGACACATCCCTGATCAGGGGGCGGGTGGACCGGGTCTTCAACTTTAAGGTGGAGCGCAAAACCGCTGATTTAACCCGTTCGACCTTAGAGGAACAAAAATGCCTATGACTGGCCAAGACAAAAAGACCTGGCGCCCTGGCCTGGTCCCAAGCCTGGCATGGGCTGATCTTAAGCATGAATGGATCCTAAGCCTCTGCCTGTTTCTGGCCGTGGCAGCCGTGGTCGGCCCCCTTCTGCTCTTGTTCGGTTAAAAAAACGGAACCATGGAAACATTGAGATCCCGGCTGCTCCAGGATCCCCGAAACCGTGAGATCCGTCCCATGGTCAGCCGTTCTTTTACCCCGGATTGGCTGGAAAGACTCCAAACCGATCCCAGAGTTGATTTTCTTGTGCCCACCACCCGGAGTATTTCCGCCAGTGTGCAGCTTAAATCTAAAACCGGCAAACTCTCCTTGGAAGCACAGCCCACAGCGCTCAATGACCCGCTTTTAATTGAAAACAATGCCGCGCCTCCCCTGGACGGCCAATGTGTGGTGTCCACGGAAACCGCCCGAAAATTAAAAGCCGGCACCGGGGACAAAATACAACTGATTGTGAAACGCTTAAAGGGCAGTCAGTTTGAAACCGGCCAGACCCGCCTGACCATCTCAGGGGTGCTTGATCCCAGGGCAACGGCCCGGGATCTTGTGTATTTTCCCCTAAGTCTTTTAGAGGACATAGAAGGATTTAAAGATGGACAGGCCGTGAGCAAATTTGGATGGAAAGGTGCGGTTCCTCTGGCCAAACCTGTGTATGACGGTGTGGTTGTAGGACTTGATACCCCCATGGATCCCGTACTCAAGGTCAAACTGATTTCAGGCACAGGTTTGAGCAGGGTGGAAAAACTGGCTCAAGACCGACAGCTCAACACCCTGGGCTATACATTAACCCACAAAAAACATATCTATATTATCAGCACCCAAAATGCCCTGGGAAAAGAAGTACTCACCACGGCCGGCCGCAGGCTAAGGGGGAAAAATGCTCTGGTGCTGCCCTGGGTAAAGCCCACTCAAATCATGCTTGGCAACAAAGCCATGACCCTGTTTGCATTGCCCCATACCCTGGAATCTGATACCCCTTGGGCCCAAAACCTGCCCATGGGCCCTGGCTGGCGCCAAACGATTCTGCCCAAAGACTTTAAAATAAAGCCGGAAGATCAACTCGTATCCGACTCCGGACTCAGTATCCCGGTGATCCCACAGCACCCCCTGGTTTCCCGGGAGGGTCAGGTTCTGGTGCCGCCGGAGCTTGCCGGCATTTTAAACTTAAGCCAAAGGCGGCAGATCTCCTGGCTAGACCGGGAAGATAAATTTATTTTAAAACGAAGAGGGTATGCTGCGTTCAGGCTTTATGCCAAAACCCTTGAGGATGTTGCCCCCTTAAAGGAGACCTTTGAAGCACAGGGGATCCCTGTCCACACAGAGGCGGAACGGATCCGGGATATTCAGGCACTGGACCAAAACCTGGGCATGATATTCTGGCTCATCGCCATTGGCGGCGTTTTGGACGGGGCCGGTTCGCTGACCGCAAGCCTGTATGCCTCGGTTGAACGCAAACGCAGGGATTTGGGGGTGCTGGGTCTCATCGGGTTCGGTCAAAATGCCCTGCTGAGTTTCCCCCTTTTCCAGGCGTTTTTCCTGTCCATGGGCGGCTTAATCCTTGCCTCAGGCTTTTATATGGGCATGGCCGGTTTAATCAACCAGCTTTTTTCTTCCCAACTGGCTGCGGGTGAAAGTGTTTGCCGCCTGGGCTGGGATCACCTGGCCTATGCGGCATCCGGGGTGATCTTTCTGGGACAAACCGCTACCGCACTCGCGGCCTTCCGGGTCATCACCATAGATCCGGCCGAGGCCCTAAGGGATGAATGATGATTAACCCTAAAGCCTTTTTTTTCTCGATATTATTTCTGGCCTTGTCCCTGACCTTTTCCTGTGCCCTGCCGGCCTTTGCCCAAAAGACCGTGGACAATCCCAGCCCTGCCCAAAATGATTTTATCATCCCCCTGCCCCAGAACCGGCAGATGGTTTTCAGACCGGTATTCATCGGCCAGGGAGATCAACCCTTTGCCCAGCGCAGCTTTCGCATGGGTGATCCTGACGGCGGGTTTAAGGAACACCCTACTCAAGTGAGCCTTTCCGGCTCTTTTTTAGGGCAGAGCAAATCCGGAAAAGACTGGTTTTATTATATGGCCAAATATGAGGTCAACCAGGGACAATGGGCAGCGGTCATGGACCGGCCCGGCATGGATGAAAAGACTGCTGACAAACCTGTTTCAAACCTTACCTGGTTTGAGGCACAGCAATTTATGGACAAGTTAAACCAATGGCTGTTTGCCAATGCCCTGGATCAACTGCCAAAATCAGGTGCCAGCACAGGCTTTGTCCGCCTGCCCTCCGAAGCGGAATGGGAATTTGCCGCAAGGGGAGGGGCCATGGTCTCAAACGATGCCTTTGACCGGCGGATTCCGTACACCCAAAGACTGAGCGCCTGCGAATGGTTTGCAGGCCCCAAGTCCAGCCATGGTAAAATTAAAGGCATAGGTCTTCTCCAGCCCAATCCCCTGGGCCTTCACGATATGCTGGGCAATGTCTCTGAAATCACCCGCGACCTGTACATGATCGAGTATTACCAGGGCCGGCCAGGCGGGTTTGTTGCCCGGGGAGGGCATTATCTGACGTCGGAAAAAAAAATGCGCACCAGCCTGCGAACCGAAGAACCCTTTTACATTGCAAGGGGCAGTAAACCGCCCAGCCCCAATCAAAAAGCCACCATGGGGTTGCGCCCTGTGATGGCCGCCGTGGTCTTTGGAGACCGTACTGCCGCCCAGGCCTATGCAGAGGCCTGGGACAGCTACAGAACAGGGAGCGGCGCTGCCACGCCGGCGGCAGTGAGCACAGCCCCCACCAGCCAGAAAAGCCAGGTCAGCATTGACCAGGCCGGAGAATACCTGGCCCGCCTTGAAAAAATGGCCGGTGAGGATGCCCGGATGCTCCAGGAACTTGGCCGGCTCAAAGGCATTATGGCAGATGTCAGGTTTATCCAGGCCAAAGCCGATGTTGAGACAGCCTATGCCTGGTTTAAAATCGCGGCTGAAAGAGGATTTTTTATCTACCTTGAGAGCAAAAAACTGCCGACCATACAAAAATTGATCACGGCTGCCGCCGCAGGGAAACGTGCGGCCATGAAAGAAAAACTTGAAACCCGGAACCAGGAAATTCTGGCCAATATCTCCCAGGCCATGGACAATTATTCAGCCTCATTGCGGCAGCTTGAGACCTTGGACCCAAAGGCCAGACAGGCCGGTGGAAACAGGTATTTAAAATTCTTACTGGAAAATGATGCAGCCCAGCAGATGAATGTGGCCAAACTGGTTGAAAAGCATCTTGACACCCTTGTTAAAACCAAACGGACGTCCCCTGAAAACTGGCAAAAAGAGTTAAGTACCCTAGGCATATAAGGAGGCTTTTTTGAAAACATTTAAAACCATACTCACGCTCAACCTGTTGATCCTGTTTACCCTCTTGATCAAAGTGCCCTGTCATGCCCTGGAACAGGGAGACCCTGTGGAGGCCTTGGCCCTGGAAGATATTGTTTTTTTCGACTATGAGTTGAACAAAAAATCAGGTCCTCCAAAATTTGAACTCAAACTGCCCGTGGCCATTGAAACCCAGGGGCTGCGGGGACCCTTGCCCCAGGACAACCCCGTGGCCCGATATTTCTGGGATGAGTACAAGGACAGGGGCATGAAACGGGCGGTTGAGTACAACCCCAATGATGCTAAACTTTATAAAACCCCTTTTATTCGGCTGACGGCAATCCAGCGTCTGGGCACCCCGGTAAAAATCAAACTGCTGGCCCCCAAGCCCCAAGAGATCACCATGCCCCTGTCCGGAATGGAGGGGCCGGGCAGCCAGGTCAGGTACCAGGTCATCAAACGATTCTTCCATGTCAGAATCCTCAGCAATGAAGGAGATCTCATTGTTGACGAGGACAAAGAAAAAATCAGCCTGATTGAAAACAAGGATACCATGGAGATCAGCTGGATCCCGTCCATTGTTGAAGATAAATACGGCCTGGAACTGACAGCCCCCGTGGTCCTGGAACTCAGCCTTTCCTACAGAGTCAAAAGAGATATGATTATTAACGGGAAAGTCAATGACGGATGGAACCGGGAAGGGTGGATAGAGCGAAGGGTGGCCTGGCTTGCCCTGCCCGTCTGCGGCCAGGAATTTGGAGAGGATGATGAGCCCATTTCCTGTCCTGCTTCCATTGCCGTGCCCCCGCCCTGGAAAACCCATGACCTTGGGGTGGTCAGCCTCCAGGTCCCAACCACCTGGGATAGCCAAACCCGAAATGGAAACGGCAGGTTTGAAGTGGGTGACAACCTGGCAGGCATCACTGTGGTCAGGGAAGAAGGCGGGGAAAAACAGCTCAAATACATGACAGAGATTGAAAAGAAAACAATAGAGATCTCAGGACTTTCTGCGGTCCAATATACGGGAAAGGTTAAAGAGGGAAAAGTTGCGGCAAAACTAATCCTGTTTGAAGATAAGCCCTCTGACGGCAAGGTGCTCGGCATTGCAACGGTTCTCAAGGATGACAAATATGCCGATATTCTGGAGGCCTCGTTAAGCTCAATAAAAATAGATCAGGGAAAATCAGATGTCCCGGCCATATCGGCAGGACCTGCGGCCCATATACCCGAAGTTGGGGACCTTGGCAGCGGGCAATTGGATTATGCACCCGCCAATATCCCCCAAAAAGAGTACGAACCGGCAGAACAAAAAACCCAGGCGGTAAAAACCGAACCGGCTGAGGGGGTGGTCCCACCTGTCCCGGCCCCTGAAACCCAACCAACCCAAACGCCTGACACAGGCAAGACCAGCCTGAAACTGAAAAAAGGCTTTGGCGACTTTGTGGGCAGAAATGAGGCCTTTCGGGGAAACGGTTCTCCTGACAGCCGGCTGAGACTGGAAATCCAGGCCCCGGACCAGACCATCACCGGGCTTGAGCTCAGGGAGGCCGATACAAAAGCCTTGATCTGGGATACACAAAGCGGCAATTTTGCCTGGCTGATGGGGGTAACGAAAAAAAACAAACCCATCACTCAGACTGACGGGTCTATTCACTACCCTTTGGGCAAGGACAGAGAAAAACTTGATCTCTGGGTTCAGGACAACCACACCATTGCCCGGGGAAAAAAACAATTGGAGCTTTTAATACGCTTTGATCATAATAAATCCCTTATCGTTCCAGTCGAAAGATAAGGCCAATAACAAAAAGGAGTATGAGTTATGTTTCATGTGATTGCTGTAGTTCTTGTTTTGGCATTAATGGTGGGATGCACCACCACAGGCACCACCCAGGACGGCCAGAGGACCCGGAATGAGGGCACGGCTGTGGGAGCGGGCACAGGGGCGGTTCTCGGTGCCCTGGTCGGCGCCCTGGTCGGAGGGGACTCCAAGGGTGCCCTGATCGGTGCTGCTGTTGGCGCTGTGGCCGGCGGGGCTGCAGGGTATGCCTATGGAGACCATGTGGCCTCCAAAAAAGCTGAATATGCCAAAGAAGAAGACTGGCTGGACCAATGCATTGCCAGCGCCCAAAAGGTGAACCAGGAGACCCTGGCATACAATGAAAAAATTCGGTCTGATATTGCAATTCTGGATGCTGAAACCCAAAAACTCGAACAGCAGTATACTGCCCGTCAAACCAGCAAAGAACGGTTGCTGGCTGAAAAAAAGGACATTGAGCTGGCCTTAAAAACCACCAATGAAAAACTTTCCAGGGCACAATTTGAGCTGGATTCCCAAAAACAGGCCATGGCCCAGTTAGACCCCAATACACCCAATAACCAGTCCAAGGATCTGGATGCTGAAATTGCAAAGCTGGAGACCCTGATCAGCGAACTTGCACAGCATAGTGAAGACCTGGCAGGCCTTTCCGGACGCATGTCCGTTTAAATGAGGAGATAGATAGATGAAGTTTCTTTTACCCGCCATTGGCTCTCTTATTATCCTCTCTTTGGTCGGAGGCTGTGTTTCCACCGAGACCGACCCCCGCAAGGGAGGACTGTTCAGCTATAATCCAAAGGCCTACGAAAAACGGATTGACGACAGAAAATCAACCCTTGAGACCACCGAGGCCGATACTGCCCAGGCAAAACAAGAGGGCCAGGCGCTGGAGCTGACCCAGCAGGAAAAACAGGCCCAACACGAGGCCATGAAAACCAAACTTGCAGCCTTGTACAATGAAAGCGGCAAACTGCAAAAAGAGCTTGAACAGACAAAAGCGGCCAATGCCCAACAGGAAAAAGAGTTAAAGCGGCTGTTGGAAGAGGTCGGCAATTTTCGCAACCATACTATCAAAACCAACAACTCCAAAACGTCTGATGCCGCCAAGCAGGCTAAAATCGCCCAACTGCAGCAACGTATGGATGAACTTTTAAAAGAGGCCGAGGCCTTGAGCGCCTTGTAGGCAGATGCGGTTTATCACCATACCCATGGCAGGACTTATCCTGTGGCAGGCTTCCATGGTCCAGGCCATGCGCATCTTTTTTGAGGCAACAACCCAAATCAAAAAACTCAGCCTTGATTCGCCCGGGGCCGGACAGACGACCACGGCAGCCATCAAGGCCTATATGCAAAGCCATGATCCCTATGGCCGATATTTATCCGCCAAAGAGTACAAGGCCTGGAAACAGGCCCAAAACTTTGCCTTTCACGGTATCGGTATGGAAATACTTGAAAGAAACGGCCGGTTTTACTGCCTGCCAAGGCCTTTGAGCCAGGCCCTTACTGCGGGTGTTCAACAGGGGGATGAGCTTATTGGGGTGGATGACCAACCCGTTGCCGGCAGATCCATCTACTGGGTGGGCACCCAAATCCGGGGGGAAAAAAACACCCAAGTCAAATTAAAAATTGCTCACAACACCCGTACAAAAGAGTTGACCATCAAGCGATACCCCATGACAGACCAGTCGGTCTGGCAAAGCACCCAGAATGGCCTTTTCATTGTCCGCATCAGTCATTTTTCGTCCCAGACCCTGGCCCAGATAAAGGCCGTTTTGGCCTCTGTACCGAAAACGGCCCGGCTGGTCCTGGACCTGCGCAACAATCCGGGAGGCGATCTTTTTGCAGCCGTGGATATTGCAGGACTTTTTCTACCCTTGGGCAGTAAAATCATGACCCTGGAAACCAACCAGGGAAAAATTGACTATCACGCCAAGGGCCGGATATGGACTGGCCGAAAAATAGCCATATGGCAAAACAGCTTCACAGCCTCTGCCTCAGAAGTGCTCATTGCCGCCCTAGTAGGTCATCATACCGCTTTAAATTTCGGCACCCCAAGCCATGGGAAAGCCATGACCCAGAAAGTTGTGGTCCTGTCCGACGGGTCTGCCCTGGTCATCAGCCGGGGCAGATTATACGGTCCCGGACATATTTTTTGGCAAACCAAGGGACTTGCGCCCAGGGTTGAGATCCAGCCGAAAAACACTGCCTGGGCCGGGATCACACAGGAAAAGTTGAAATAAAGGGGCTGGATTTAACCTGAATAATTGAACCCGGGCTGGACCTGGATGAGTTTTTTGGTATAGGGGTGTTCCGGATTTTGAATGATCTGCCGGGCCGTGTTCACCTCCACAATATGTCCCTCATTGATCACCCCGACCCGGTCGCAAAGATATTTTGCAGCGGCCAGATTATGGGTGATAAACAAAAAGGTCATGTTGAATTTATCCCGGATATTTTTAAGCAGCCCAAACAATTGAATGGCAATGGTGGCGTCCAGCATGGAGGTGGGTTCATCTGCCACGATAAACTCAGGTTCCAGAACAATGGCACGGGCAATGGCCACCCGCTGGCGCTGGCCCCCGGATAATTGGTGGGGGTATCGGTCATAAAAAGCCTCACCCGGCATGAGCCCTACGGTCTCCAAGGTCTCTATCACCTTTTGATTGCGGCTTTCCCTGTTGCCTATTCTGTGGACCTCCAAAGGTTCTAAAATGGTCTGGGCAATGGACAGATGGGGATTGAGGGACTGGTAGGGATCCTGGAATATCATCTGAACCTTTGACCGAAACTCATGCAGGGCTTTGCCCCTAAGAGCATTGATCAGTTCCCCGTTGAGCCGGATCTTTCCCCGGGTGGGATTTTCAAGTTTCACCAAAAGTCTTCCCGTGGTGGTCTTGCCGGAACCGCTCTGACCCACCAGACCGAAAATCTCCCCTTTTTGGATGGAAAGATCAATGGCGTTCAGGGCCAGGACCTTATTTTCCGATCTTGAGAAAAAATGTTTTCTGGGCGTGTACTCCTTGGTCACCCCTTTCATTTCAATCAAGGGACCGCCTGGCTCATAACTATTCATAAGTTTTCCTGTAAATCCCCGGTTCACAGCACAGGGCTTTATGGGTGGGTGAAAGGTTTATCCATTGCGGGGCCTTACCGCAGCCGTCTGAACATGAACTGCAATTGGCCGCAAACCTGCAGTCTCCGCTTCTCATGGTCAGGTCCGGGGCTTCCCGCATATCAGGGATAACAATACGATCCTCGTTATCAAGGCTGAGATAGGATCCCAAAAGGGTTTTGGTATACGGATGACTCGGAGAAGAAAATACCTCTTTGCCCGGTCCCATCTCGACAATCTGACCGCCGTACATCACGCAGATATCTTGACAGATTGAGGCCACCACGGCAATGTCGTGGGAGATAAATATCAAACCGGTCTTCATCTTTTTCTGAATCTTTTTCAACCCTTTTAAAATCTGGTCCTGTACAATGACATCCAGGGCCGGTGTGGGCTCGTCCGCAATAATCAGCTGGGGGGAACAGGCCAGGGCCATGGCAATGATCAACCGCTGTTTCATCCCGCCGGAGTATTCATGGGGATAGTCATGGATCCTGTCCATGGGAATTTCCACAAGATCAAACAAGGCTTTCATCTGCCGGTTCAACTCCGAATCCAAAATATCCGGCTGGTGGGTGACAATGACTTCTTTGATCTGGTCGTCAATCCTGTATACCGGGTTCAGGGCATTCATGGCCGCCTGGAAAATCATGGCCACATCCTTTCCCCGGACCTTTTGCCATTGGGCTTCGATCAGGGCGGCCAGGTCCTTGCCGTCAAATTCAATGCTGCCCCCAAGAATTTTCCCATTATCCGGAAGCAGACCCATAAGGGCCATGCCAATGGTGGTTTTCCCACACCCTGATTCCCCCACAAAACCTAAGGGCCGTCCCTTTTCAAGGTCAAAACAGATATTGTCCACTGCCGTAACCATCCCGTTTGGGGTCTCATAGCCGATGGTTAAATTTTTTACTGAAAGCAAAGCCATGGGATCAGGACTGCCCCTCCTTTCTTAATCTCGGGTCCAGCACCTCATCCATTGCCCGGCCCAGCATGTAAAAGGCCAGGGTAAGAAGGGAGATGCTGATGCCCGGCGGAATCAGCCAATAAGGCGCCTGGAACATATGACCGGACTTCCACACCCATTGAAGCATCATACCCCAGCTGACCTGGGAGGGATCTCCAAACCCCAAAAAAGACAGGGCCGCCTCCACAAGGATGGCGCTGGTCACTCGGAAGGTCATGTACAAAAAGGCCAGGGGCAGCACATTGGGCATGATGTGGTGAAATATAATCCTTGCGGATGAGGCCCCGGCCACTTTTGAGGCCTCGATAAAGGGGCGCTGCTTCAAAGAAAGGGTCTGGGAACGAATCACCCGGGATACGGCCGGCCAGCGCATAATGGCAATGATAAACACAATGAGCCAGATATTAAACTGGCCAAAGAGGGAGGCCAGAATCAACAGGATTACAAGTGAGGGCATGACCATGATAATGTCGGCGATGCGCATGAGAAAAGCATCTATCCATCCGCCGGCATACCCTGCAACCATACCGATCACCGTGCCCAGCACAATGGAAAAAAAGGCCGAGGAAAGCCCCACGATAAAGGCGACCTTGGCGCCCTCAAGCAGCTGGGCAAAAAGATCCCGTCCCACATTGTCCGTGCCCAGCCAGTGCCCAAGACTTGGGGGGGTGGAGATTTTAATATTCGGATCGATCCCGGTCATGGCGTTGTACATGGGGCTGAACAGGGGAAGAAAAAAACTGGCCATGGCCATGGCCATAAAAACCAGAAGAATAAAGAGACCGGCCTTGCCCACGGGATTTTGAATAAAAATCCCCCAGCCTTTGACAAACCTTTGGATATAGTGATTGTTCAGCACAGGGTCATCCCTCTCAATATGTTATCCGCGGATCCAGCCAGGCATAGAGCAGATCCACAATCAAATTGGCCGTGAGTACCACCAGGGCGATCAATAAAAAACAGGCCTGGGCCAGGGGGTAGTCATTGTTACTCACGGCAAAAATAAGTTCCCGGCCAATGCCCGGCCAGGTAAAAATCTGTTCGGTGAGCGCTCCCCCGTTAATGGAAAAGGCAAGGCTTAAGCCGATACTGGTGATCACGGGAAGGGCGGCATTTTTGGCTGCATGCTTGTCCCGAATAACGCGGTCACTCAAGCCCTTGGCCCTTGCCGTGATAATATAATCCTCCCTGAGCACCGAAAGCATGGAAGAACGCATGAGCAGAAGATAGGATCCCAGATTGATGATAAAAAGGGTCATCAGGGGCAACACCATATGGTGTAAAATATCGACAAATTTGACCAGAACCGAGGTCTTTGCAACCCATAGCTCAGGAGAAAGCACCCCGCCCAATGGAAACAGTCCAAACTTAAACCCCATGAGCCAGAGCAGGATCAGGGCAAACCAGGGAATAAACAGGGTATAGCAGACCAGAGCTGAGATGGACATGACATTATCCAAACGGCTGCCCTTGTTCCAGGCTGAAATTTTGCCCAGAAAGACCCCGGCCAGGGCGGCCATGACAGTGGAGGTGGTAAACAGCAGAACCGTCCATCCCAGACGATTTTTGATAATTTGAAACACCGGTTCCCCATAGTGAAAAGAAACCCCGAAGTTGCCCTTGAAAAAATTTTCCACGTAGATGAGATACTGCTCCCAAACAGGCTTGTCCAGCCCCATCTGGGCGATCATATGTTTCATGTCTTCTGGGGTGAGCATGGGATCCACAATTTTGGAAATCGGATCTCCCGGACTCAGGCGGAATAGAAAAAACAAGAGGGTCAGAATCACAAAAAAGATAATGACAATCTCAATGAGCTTGGCAATGATATACTGGACTCTCATGGTTTACCCTAAGCTTGAGGTTTAATCCACCGGCTTGACAACACAGATGGACCATATGTTTCCAATGCCGTCCACCTTGGCCACCCACCCCCCGAAATATTCGTTCAGGGTCGCTTCAATGATATGGGGATTGTACAGGGGAAGATAAGGCAGGTCATCCAAAATAATTTTTTGCATCTCAAGAATCAGTTTTTTGCGTTCGCCTGTGTCGATCAAAGTTCTTTGAATGTCTGCAATCGCATCAAAATGAGCATTGCTGTACCCGCTCATGTTCCAGCCCCTTGGCTTGTCATTTTTGGAATAAAAAAAGGCGCGCAGATAATCCGGATCCAGGTTCAGCTTTCCATACCCCAAAACAAAGGCATCAAACTCATGCTTGCCCTTGACCGTATCCAAAAGGGAATTAAAGGCCATGGGTCTTGAAAAGGCCGGCAGACCCAGCGCTCTTAACCATTCCTGAATCATGGTCCCGGCAAAGGCCCGTTTAGGATCATAATCTGCCGGCGGGGTCAGAATCACAAATTTATCCATCTTTTTCCCATTGGGCAAAAGGATGTCAGAGGGCGTGACCAGGGTTCCGTTTTCGTCCACAGGCGGGGTCTGCCAGGCATATCCAACTGCCCTTAAGATCTCAACCCCGGCCTTGATCCGCGCCTCTTTGGATTGGCCGTGGCCGTATTTGGCCACATCAGGATTATGCCAAAAATGATTTCCCGACGGGATGATGGAATGCATGGGCGTGCCGAAATTCTGAAGGATCCGGGTCAGGATAAATTTTTTGTCAATCACGGTTGCAATGGCCCGGCGAAGGGCCCTGTCATTGAATGGCGGCTGTCTCAGGTTGAATCCCAGGTAATATAGGGCACTTTTTTTGTTAAAATAAAGATCCACATTATCCTGCTCTTTTAGATCCTTGATATACCCGGGCTGAATATCCCACCAATAGTAATCGATATCTCCCTTTTTCAGGGCCAGGATGGCCACATCCGATGTGCCGTAGACCCGGTAGAGCACATCTTCCACATAGGGACCGAGCAGGTGTCCGCCAATGGTCTTGTTCGTACCGAAAAAATAAGGGTTTTTCTGCATGTGGATATAGGCCCCTTTTTTATACTCGCTAAGCATAAAAGGGCCGGTGCCCATGGGGGTGACCACTTCATGGTCCTGGAGAGAGCGAAGGGGTTTTTCTTTGGTCATGGCATCTTTGGCCACAGCCTCCCACTCTCGTCTGGATACAATGGGGGCGGTCATCACCCGGGACATGAATATGGCAGAGGGCTTTTTAAGATGAAAAACCAGGGTATGGGGATCAGGTGCCTCAAGTGTTTCAATGATCTTCCATTTGGAATAATACCTTGGAATTTTAAAATCAAAAAAAAGCTGGCGGGTAAACAGGACATCATCACTGGTAAAATCACTGCCGTCCGACCATTTGGCCTTGCGCAGGGCAATGGTATAGGTCAATCCGTCAGCATCAACAACCGGATCTTCGGCTGCCAGCCAGGGGATAATTTCAAGGGTTTCAGGATGCCGGTTGTACAGGGGCTGATAAATCTGGGTGAGAATTTTTCGGGAATTGGCATCGGTTCCAAGCCAGAGGTTCAGGGATCTTGGCTCTTCAGGCAGACCGATTTTTAAAAATTGCTTTCTTTCACTCTGCTGGCAGGAAAAAAACAAAACAGCTGCAAATACAATTGTCCCTGCCAGCAGAAAAAACGGGGCACTGCAATCAGCCCAAGGTTTCAGCCAAGGGTTCATCCTCAGGTTTTTTGGGTACAATGATCCTCTCCTCAATAAAATCCACAACCTTTGACTCAAGCGAGACACGATCAAACTGGTTGATCCTGGGAATACCTCCGGGGCTCACGCAATTGACCTCAACCAATTTGTCTCCGATAATATCAATCCCTACAAAGTAAAGCCCGTCTTTTATCAACCGGGGTTTAATCCTTTGGCAAATGGCCTTCTGGGCCGGTGTGATCACATGTTTAAACGCTTTGGCACCGGCATGGACATTGGTCCTGAAATCCCCTGAAATTGATTTTCTTCCCATGGCCCCCAGAATCTCTCCGTTGAGCAGAAGAATTCTGACATCTCCCTCGTCTTTGACGGTTTTTAAATATTCCTGAACCATGATGGGGGTCCGTTCAGGATAGGGCCTGCCTGACCGGACATAATAGTTGATCAAAGAGTTTAAATTTTCCTGGTCCTGATTGCTGACCTTGATCACCCCATGGCCCCCGTGGCCATGAAGGGGCTTGATCACCATGTCCCCGCCAAAATCATCAATGATCTTTCTGAGCCGCTTAGGATCGCGGGATACATGGGTCTGGGGAATAATATCCGGAAAATTAAGAATATAGGCCTTGGAGCTTCCATTGACCTGTCCGTAGGTGGTATTGATCATAAAAACCTGGTCATTTACCGGCCCTAAAAAAGCCATGACCTCATATTTCAAGGGCGGATCCTTGCGCAGAAAAAGCACATCCAGATCTGTAACCGTTTCAAAAATCAGCTCTTCCTGGTCCAGGCAATTGAGCAGGGCCTGCCAATAGTCCTCAATTCCCAGATCTTGGTCCACGGTAATCTTTCTCATCCGGGCCACGACATGGTTGTTCCGGATATACAGGTCATGGGGTTCTAAAAAAAACACAGAATGCCCTCGCTGGTTGCATTCATACATGAGATATGCCGTGGTTTCCCATTTGGGATTTATCCGGCCCAGCTCATCCATTAAAAACCCGATTTTCATTTTTTTTCCATTCTGACGCAGCAAAACCTTGATCCAATACTACAAATTTATTCCATGAAAAGACACTAAAGATCCACTATTCTTCAGTAGTGTCCGGTTAGGTTGTTGCATATAAAAAGCATCTAAAATCAGGTTCATCCGATTAATGCGTACCTTTTATTGTGAAGGTCCAAAAGTTTCAACCTGAAAAACTCCGAATCCCTGTATCCATAAGCTTTCCGTTTCATGGTTTTTATCTTGTTATTTGTCCCTTCTAAAGGACCTGTAGATATCCTGTAATCATAGTATGAAAGGATTCTTTGCCTGTGCACAGCCAAGGTCTTGGCAAATTTCATCAACATTGAAATTTTGGAAATATTGGCCAGATTGATCCAATTGCTGACTATCTTTTCAGCTGTTTCTTTTTTCTTTTGATTCCATATTTGCCTGAGTTCCTCTTTCATGTAGTAGACTACCAATAGCGGCTGATTTATTTTCAATGCTTCTTCTAACCGTTGGGCCTCCTTCTTGTCATCACTGAGGTTTTCGGGATTTTTTAACAAAAGCCACCGGACTCCCTTCAGAAGTTTTTGTTGCCCGGTATTGGCAAGAAGGTTGTAGAGCTTTCGCCTGAAATCCGACAGTTTCTCATTGAACAATTTAACAACATGAAATCTGTCAAAGACAATTGCTGAACCAGAAAGATTTTCAATAACAGCACTCAAGTATGCCGGGGACATATCGATGCTGACGGCTTTGATTTTTGCTTTCGATATTTTCACTTTTGTCCAAAAAGATTTCAAAGCTTCACCACCTTTTCCTTCTCCCACGTGCAGAATTCTACCGGATTCCAGATCCATCACGATGGTCAAGTATTTATGCCCTTTCCCTATGGAAATTTCATCTATGGCAATCTGCCGGACTTTCTCAAGGGGGATTTTTCGATAACGCCTCAGCAGGTCTTCTTTCTGGATCTGCTTTATCGTATCCCAGCTGATCCTTAAATGGATGGCAATATCTTTGATTGTCATGAACTGAGACAACTCCAAGACATACCGTTCAAAAGCCCGGGTATAGCTTTTCCCCTCCTGGGCAAAGGATAGTTTGATTTGCCGGACAAATTGACAGAACGAACACCAAATTCTCTGGATAGCCGTCCTGAGAATCACGGGTTTTGAACCTACCGGTATTGTTCTGAGATCTCTTGTCACAATCCCTTTCCTGGTGACGGACCTGGAATTACATTCCGGGCATTTTACCGCCTCCGGTTTTGGTATGAGTTCAAAAGTGATTATTCCACCGATGAAACGTGTTGTTTTATAAAAGTAGTCACGAAGGCCAAAGGCATGGTATATGAAGCTTGTGGACATTAATTCATTCTCCGATTTTGTGCGAATAACACAAAAAAATTCAGTAGTGTCCGGTTAGGTTGTTGCATATAAAAAGCATCTAAAATCATTGAAAAAACAGTCTGTTTTGTGTTGACAAATGTGCGTAAAAATTTTTGTGCGCCTTGAAAATTTAACTCAAGGAGCTCAAATGACGCACATCTCAGTCCCTAAAAAACAACTACGGTCCCTGAACTTTGACAATTTCAGGTGCCCTCTGATAAAGTCACTTTCAAAAGCACCGGAATTACAATCTCGAGGAGACCGCCCTTTAAAAATGACATTCGAAGACCAGATAAATGCTTTGGTTTATTTCCATCTTCAGGAGCACAAGTCTGCCCGACATTTAATTCAGGATCTCAAGGAGAATGTTTTTGCTAAAGAAAATATTGCGCCAGACGGTGGTATCAGCCGTAGTAGTTTCTGTGAAGCCATCAATCACAGGGGACTCGAACAACTGCAATTTATCTTTGAGGATCTTTATAAACAGGCTCTTGAGTGTCATCCGGGTGAACACGCCGAGTTAGGAGAGTTGGTTTCCATTGACGGTAGTCTCATAAATGCAGTCCTTTCAATGCACTGGGCGAACTACAGAAAAGGAAGTAAAAAAGCCAAAGTACATTGCGGATTTGACATTAATCACGGAATCCCAAACAAAATCTTTTTGACTGAAGGCAACGGCGCTGAACGCACTTTTGTTCCCAAAATACTTTCCAAGGGGCAAACAGGTGTTATGGATCGTGGATATCAATCCCATAAAGAATTTGACCTGCTTCAGGAGCAAGGCAAACATTTTGTCTGCCGTATAAAAACCAGGACAACAAGAACAATTAT
The DNA here is from genome assembly GCA_028768545.1 of Desulfobacter sp. Taxonomy (NCBI): domain Bacteria; kingdom Pseudomonadati; phylum Thermodesulfobacteriota; class Desulfobacteria; order Desulfobacterales; family Desulfobacteraceae; genus Desulfobacter; species Desulfobacter sp. The sequence continues at coordinate 2,386,306 of CP054838.1, read as the reverse complement.
TGATAACCACGAGACCCCTTCCGACAGCTACATTTTTTATGATGCACTGGTTAAACTTGGTACTCCGAATCAAAACCAGACGAAAAGGCCTGTTCGGGTTGTTGGCTATAAAATTGCTGGCGTCAAATACTATGTGGCAACTGACAGGCATGATTTAACAGCGGAACAAATAGCAACAATTTATAAACTCCGGTGGACCATTGAGGATTTTTTCAAATGGTGGAAAGAACATCTGAAGGTATATCATCTCATTGCCCGCAGTGAATACGGCCTTATGGTTCAGATTCTTGGCGGCCTTATCACTTACCTGTTACTGGCAATCCATTGCCAAAAACAGTTTAATGAAAAGGTCACGATCAAAAGAGTTCGGCAGCTGCGAACCGCCATTCTAAATGACCTGTTTGGCTGCGAGGAGCAGGGCTCTCATCGTTCAAACAGGGACAATATTGTCAAAGATCAAAAAATTATTGAGCAAGCAAAAACCTAACCGGACATCACTGACTATTCTTATGCCATGGAACCCAAGTTGTCAAACGCTTATCGCTTTCCTGATCCACCTTACAGCACCTTCTTCTTGGTTGCCTTGGTTTGCTCCCCACTGCGAAGTATGACTTAACCACCTCATGGGTCGCTCACTTAGTGCCGCAATATGGTTCCTTGCAGGTTGTCAACATCCCCATATTTAAGCAAATATAAAAATAGGCGGTGGATTTGGGGCTTTTATCTGAAAAGCGAGAGACAAACGATTTGAATTCATGTATTTTATCAATTTTAAACTCAAATTTTTTTCAACGAACGGATATTATGATGAACGATACCCTCTTTATTCAATTTTACGGTAAAACAAACTCTGGCTGGTTTGATCTGTGCAACGGATTTTCAGATGTCTGGGACTTGTGCAAATCCAAAGGAGACTTTCTCTGGATGGAACATCTTCAGGATCCCGATCTCTGGTATGATGCAGAGGCATACGGCGATGTTTGCCTTCCCATACGCAAAGGAAAGGCCTATATCTCGGCCTCGTATATCAACCATCTATACCAGGCATATATCTGGGCCCTCCAATACCCTGAAATCGAATTTATTGTGGGCGGTCCTGTGGCCTCGGAACGTTGTGCCGTTGAAAACCAATGGCATTCTGTTCATTTTAAGGTCGAAGGGGATTTGCCGTCCAACCTGACACTCACCGGCCAGAGCATGGAGTCCTTGTTTGGGGTGCCTGAATTTTCCGGCACCTGGAAATTTGAAATTCCCTCCACCGTGCCCCAGGGCAGCCGGGTCTATTTTTCCTATACCCTTGAAAACCTCTGCTATTGGAAAAAATGCCCCTTCTGCTCCATTGCCCAGCACACCATGGACCATGCCAGGAAGCGTAAAGAATTCGGACTTGAATTTAAAGATCTTGAATTTAAAGGCCATAAAATCGTCCGCCTGAATACCGGGTCCATGACCCCGGAACACATCAGAAAAATACTGCCGGCCCTGCCCAGGGGCGATGATATCGAATATCGGTATTTTATGCGGGCAGCCAAGGCTGAAACCCAGGCCCTCAAAGATGTGGTCGCTCAGCTCAATGGAAAAATCCCGGCCTCCACCCTGGGATTCGGCATTGAATATCCCTCGGACCGAATGTGGAAATACCTGAACAAGGGCACCCATATGGATGAAGTCATTGCCACCCTTGATTTTTGCCGTGAAAATGGATTCAAGGTCAACGCCAATGTCATCCTGGGCTGGAACAATCTTGAGGACCAGGATCTCAAGGATTTGACCCGGTTCATGGACAGCCTGGCCGAAAATGCCGTCACCACCATGCAGCTTCGCTGGCTCTTTGCCCATCCCTATACCAAAATTTATGATGCCTATGAGGGCAAAGACGAAAGCATCCGGTTGGGCCCTTTTAACTGCGGATTCAATGTCAGGGTGAATGACCATTAAAAGAAAATGAACCTGGCCGCCGCCAATATCATCAAGGATAAATGCCAGGAAAAGAAAATCAAACTGGAAGGATATAAAAACCTTAAAAAAGGAAATTTATAAGGACAAAAATTTAAAGAGAGGTTTATAAAAATCCGCTTTGGGTTTTGTCCGGGTCTCTACTCCGGAAGAGTTCATTTGAATTCAAAGGTTTAGTTTCTGACCTTTCCCCTTCTGGACCTGGAACGCCCATTGACAAAAATTTGGCCGTGCTTAAATTGGGATATTCACCATTTAAAAAGGAAAGTCATGGAAAACAATATCTTGGGTAAGGATATCAATGCCTGTGTCAGCCTGGCCCCGCTTATGGATTTTTGGGAAAAAAAACTGGCAGACCAATGCGGCCACATGGAGGCCGTGTTCTGCCACATCAAAGACCAATTTTATAAGACAGAACAACTCCAGGGGGATATCAAGGACATCGGAGTGCTCAACGAGCACTATGATATTATCAGGCCGCTCATGTCGGCTGTTTTTCCGCCGGCCACCTTTGAAAAAGAAATTCTGGGCGCCCTGCCCCCCTGTACCTATGACCCTTTTTTCGTAAGCCCTGAGTTCCAGCGCATCTTTCTGGACAATGACAATTTTTTAAAATCCGTCATTGAAAAAAACCTGCAGGCCCAAATAGATGATAAGCGGCTCAAAATCTATATGCTGGTTTTAGAACGCATCTACGGCATTGCCTGCCAGCGGTTGGAAGCCCTGGACATCAAGGTGCTCCCGGATCAAAAAACCGGGCTGTCCAGATATTTTGGCATGACAACCGATTTTCAGTTTGTCAATATAGAGGCGTTGTCCCCCCCCAGGCCATTGTCCAAAGCCGATCAAAACAGAATCCAGGATAATATTACAGACTTAGATGTACTTGGAGAATATATTGACCTGGCTCAGTATAAATTTTCAGGCTTCAACCTGGTCCGGGCCATGGACGTGACTGAATCCCAGGTGATTTCAGCTCTGGAAAGGGACCTCATTGACCAGGAATCTATTTTTTCTTCCCAGGGCATAGGCCTTCTTGAAAAAAGGATGCAGACCCTGTTTCAACGGCCTGACATCGCCATTGGTATTGCTGCGGTGTGCAACCAACAGATCATGGTGCTTAAAAACGACTACAACTCCAATATCAATTGCCTGTTTTCCAATTCAAAACATCTTCACCTGGACGATCTTAAAGACTCTGTATGGCTTAGGGCCGCCCAGGGCAGCGAGGTGTTCAGGGTGGCAGATCTGTCCCAAAAAAAAGATATTGTGCCGGCCGAACAACAGGCTGTGACCGCGGGCATCAGATCCATGCTCCTTTCCCCCCTGACCTACCAGGGAGAGACCATAGGGCTTCTTGAGGTCTTTACGGCCACGCCCAACGATTTAGGCCCCATGGACACCATGCTGCTGAACCAGGTGACCCCGATTTTTTCAGTGGCTTTAAGACGGGGGATAGATGAAATGGACAAGCATGTCCAATCCATTATCAAGGAAAAATGCACTGCGGTTCACCCTTCTGTGGAATGGCGGTTTGAAAAGTCCGCCATCAGCCATATGGAACGAATCCGAAATGGAGATACCACCTCTGAAATGTCCCCTATTATATTCAAGGATGTGATCCCCTTTTACGGCCAGTCAGACATCAGGGGATCTTCATTGGCCCGGAACAAAGGAATCCAGCAGGATCTCACGGCCCAGCTTGCCCTGGCCCTTGATATCATGGATGCCAGCGAGCGACTTAGACCCTGGCCGATTCTACAAGAGTATAAATACAGGTTTAATACCCTCAAGGATCAGATTTCAATAGGGGTCACCTCCAGTGACGAAAACGCCGTATTTACCCTTCTCCACCATGAAATTTCCCCTTCGTTTAAAGATCTTAAAGCCTTGGGGCCTGGGGTGGAAAACAAGATAAACGCATATGAAAATGCCCTGGACCAGGACCGCGGCATGATCTACAACAAACGAAAAAACTATGAAGAAAGCGTGTTCCAGCTCAACCAGGCCCTGTCCATTTTTTTAGAAAAAGAAGACGGGCTGATCCAGGAAAATTTCCCCCACTATTTTGAAAAACGGCAAACCGACGGGGTGGACTATATGATGTATATCGGAGCCTCCATGAATGAAAGCCAGCGTCTGGCCCCCTTCCACATCCAGGACATGACCCTGTGGCAGATCATGCTGGCCTGCGGACTTGCCTGGCATACCGAACAGATCAAACCCCGGCTCAAGGTGCCCTTGGATACCTGTCATCTCATCCTGGTCAACCACACCCCCTTGTCCATCCGGTTCAGGTATGATGAAAAGCGCTTTGATGTGGACGGTGCCTATGATGTCCGCCATGAAATCATCAAGTCCCGGCTGGATAAGGCCCTGGTCAAGGGAACCGGAGAACGGCTGACCCAGCCCGGGCGGATTGCCCTGGTATATGCCACCCCCAACGAAGGAAAAGAGATCCGCCGGCACATTGATTTTCTGACCACAAAGGGAACACTTCACAATGATATGGAAACTCTGGAACTTGATGACATGCCGGATGTCAGAGGGCTCAAAGCCATCCGGGTGGGGGTGGACAATGCCGCAAAGGTGGAAAACATCATTGAAATGAAGGCGGGATAATCCAAGGGCCTATCCCGCATATTTCACGATTCGATCAGGTTATGAAATATTCGGCCTATTTGGTTTTATGAACAAAGACCCCGTCCCAGTCAGGTTCAGGCGGATGGGAAATAAAATAGGCACACCTTTCCTTGTAGACCTGATAAATCTTTGTCTTGGGAAATTGATTTACCAGGTCTGAAAACACGGACAGTCCCCGGTCAAAGGATTTTTCCTTGTAAAGACCAAGCGCTTGTTCATAGGTTGAAAGTTCCTGGGCCTTAGAATCGCCAAGCTCTGCTGAAAACAGGGTATATACCCCCACAGGAGCTGTTTTACCCTTGACCCGGACCTGATCCAATTCCTGAAAAACATAAACTAATTCCAGTTGCGCCTTAACCTGATCGCTGACAATGAATTTTACCCCATAAAACTTGGTCAGGCTCTCCAGTCTCGATGCCAGATTTACATTATCCCCGATAATGGTATAGTCAAACAAATCCACAGATCCCATATTGCCCACATGGCATCTGCCTGAATGCACCCCAATGCCGATATCGATTTGAATCTTGTATTTATCGGCAAATACTAAATTCAACTCTTTTAAGGATGCCAGAATATCAAACCCGGTTTGGACGGCCAGGGCCGGATGATTTTCCACATCCAGGGGCGCATTCCAAAAGCACATCACGGCATCTCCTATAAATTTATCCAGGGTGCCTTTGTTTTTAATAATGTGGCGTGTCACCGGGGTAAAATAATCATGGAGCAGGTTGGTCACCTGGGTAGGCGAGAGTCTTTCTGACAAGGAGGTAAACGACCGGATATCGGCAAACAGGATGGAGACCTCTTTTTCTTCTCCTTTAAGACTCATTTTATCAGGAGATTCACTGATCTGATCCACCACGGCCTTGGACACGTACTTGCTGAAGGCAGACCTGTAAAATTTTTTCCTCTTTTCTGAAAACCAGAATTTAAACAGGGTCAGGCAGGAAAAATTGGCCGCCAGCACCAATAGGGGAAAAAGGGGAGAAAGCCATATATGATAAGCCTTAAGGGCCCACAGTCCACCGGCATACACCCCGCCCCCCAGCACCAAGGTAATGGGCAGAGTCAGCCAGGCACCGGCAAGACCGATCAAAAAGGCGGTGATGATCCCCCACAGGCAGATGGCGGCGAGCTCAAGGCCCGGGGCCCAGTCCGGCCGGAATATAAAATCTTTTTTCAAAATATTTTCCACAATGGTGGCATTAACCTCCACCCCGGGATACACCTCTGCCAGGGGAGAGACCCTGATATCCATAAGCCCGGCAGCTGAGGAACCCAAAAATACAACTTTATTTTCAAGCCTATTTTTTTCAACCCGGTCCTCAAGGATATGGGCGGCCGGGATAAAATCAAAGGTTTTTGCCGGCCCCTTATAATTGATCATAATGGCCCCGTTCGCCTCAAGGGGAATCGTGGTAGACCCGATCCTGATGGATGAAATGCCTCCGGGGCTCACCTTGATCACGGGATCAGGTATCTTTCCTTCCAGACCGGTCATCAAGGTGGCCAGGGCCAGGTGGGGATAGATCTGTCCCTTCCAGGCCATGATCAGGGGCACCCGGCGCAGCACCCCGTCCATATCCGTAAAGGTGTTCATATACCCTGCCCTGCGGGCAGAAGCCATCAGCAGGGGCAAGGGAGGCACGGCCTGCTCTGCCCGGACCAGATATTGGACAGGGTCGCCTGCACCTTGTTCCTTGACCACGGCAGACTTGAAAAAAGGCAGAAGACTCTTTGGGTTATCCCCTCCACCTGTACCTTTAAAATAAAAAGAAAATCCCAGGGCAAAGGGGCCTGTGGCCAGAATATCAGCCAGGACACGATCATTGTCCCAAAGCTGTTCAGGCAACCCGGTAAATCCAAGATCCACCTTAAGATCGCGTTTGAGCATCTCACGGATCACCTTGGGTGAGGTGCCGTCCGGCTCTCCAAACAGAATATCACTGCCCACGGCAAAGGCACCGCCCATCTGGATCTTTTTGAGTAAAAGCCCTACCCGATACCGCGGCCAGGGCCACTGGCCAAAGGTTTTTATACTGTACTCATCAATATCCACCACAACCACACTCGGATTTTCAGGCCGGGTATGGACCTGCTGAAGAAAGGCATCGTAGAGCTTGAGTTCCATCATCTTTAAATAGGGGGGTCTGTAAATGTACAACAGGGCGAAAGCAGCGATGATAAAAAATCCTGCACCTAAAATCGCCCAGCGTGTCTGCTTGAATGCCTTAAATATCCTCATGCCTTTTTCCGCCTGAAATTTTCAGTGAACACAGATGAAAACGCCTTATACCGCTGGTGGATCAAAGATTTTTATGCTTGACAACAAAGAGTCGTTAATGTTTATGCTAAAGACACTCTGGTATTTATGCAATAAAAAAAGCAATATAGTTAAGATACGAACAATGCGCCTGGTCATCCCTATATTTCGGGATCATCAGAAACTCAAAAATTCTTATCCATGAGGGGTTGATCTTATGAGACTAACGAATCTGGTATGGCTGTATATGATTATCGCCGCAGTCTTTTTTTTACCCTTTGCCCAGGCAAATTCTCCAGGACCTGGAGATACCCCCCAAAAAATTGTGTTCGATCCATCGCCCCATGCCATGCTGTCCCAATTGGTCGAAAATCACCAGGAAATCAAAACCTATGCCCACAAAGTGGAATCCGCCCAGACCATGCTCAGACAAAGCAAAGGGCTCTACTACCCCTCCCTTGACCTTTACGGAGACGCCGGAAAAGAGGGGATTGAAAAAGAATTCAACGAATCCACCCATCAATGGCGGCATGAAGTAACGCTCAAGGGAACCCAGCTCATCACGGATTTTGGCAAAACCATCCATACCATTGACCGGGACGAGATTGCCCTGGCCCAGGCCCGGGCCGGCAAGGAAGCCGTTACCCAGCGGATGCTCAGACAGGGAATCTCCGCTTATATCGGAATTGTCCGGGCCAGGGAACAACTCAAAAGCGTCCTGTATTCTGAAAACCGGATCAAGGAACTGACCGGCATAGAAAAGGCCCTGGTGGATAAAGGAGCAGGCCTGACCTCGGATGTCCTCCAGGCAAAATCCCAGCTGGCAGGCGCCATGGCCCTCAGGGTAGAGGCCGAGGGAGAACTTCAGATGGCAAAAAACCGGTTCCAGGCCATTTTTTATTATTATCCAAATCCTGATCAGATTGATCTGTTTCAAGAGGTTCCATTGCCTGAACAGGCCCTTCCGGCCTCCCTTGACTCTGCCGTTGACACGGCCCTTGAACACCATCCTGAAATCAAGCTGACCCAATATGATCTGGACCTGAGACGTCAGGATATCAAAATATCAAAATCCACCTATTACCCCAGATTCAACCTGTTTGGTGAATATATTGACGCAAATGACGATGCCGAGGTCCAGGGGTATCGGCGGGATTATTCAGCAGGGGTTGAATTCAGCTATAATCTTTTCCGTGGGGGAAGTGATCTTGCTGCGGTAAAAAGTGCAACCGCTTCAAAGAGTGCGGCATCCACCCATTTAAACCATTCAAAAAAACTTGTCCAAGAGCAGCCTGCCAACTCCTGGGAACAATTTTTCACCCTGACCCGGAGAAAAGAACTTTTGGATCAGCAGACCCGGATACTAGAACGATTTCTGGACCTGGCCCAAAAAAAAAGAACGATGGGCACCCGCTCCCTTTTAGATGTGCTTAACGGTGAAGTCAACTATATCAATGCCCAGGCCACGGCCATTGCCGCAAGGGAAGAGATGAAAATCGCAGCCTATAATCTGCTCTTTTCCATGGGAAAAATAAACCTTGATCTATTCTCCTTTTAAGGCCAGGGCAATTGCCGATTCTTTGACATGAAAGAACTTTTCAGGCGACTTTTCAAACAACCGGTTCTGGCCGTTGAAATACTTGTGGCCACATGCCTGACCACCCTGCTCAGCCTGGCCATGCCCCTGTATGTGATCCAGATCCTGAACCGCTACGTCAGCTACGGATTCCACGGGACTCTGATCACCCTGACCCTTGGAATGTGCATTGCCGTATTTCTCCAATTGGGCTTCAGGATGGTGAGAACGCGGATGGCAACCGCAGTGAACCAGGGTCCCAACGATTCTTTGTCCAGAGAAATGCTCACCCTGATCAGCCAGGCCCAGGCCGCACCGCTTCTGGGGATTCCCAAACAGGACATCCATGACAGTCTCACCCATGTCCAGACCATTCGTCAGGCCTATGATGCCCAGACCCTGACAGCTGTTTTGGATGCTCCCTTTTCCCTGGTGCTGGTGGGGGTGCTCTATCTTTTGAGCCCTGTGCTGGCCGGGATCGCCCTTGGGGGAATCAGCATTACTTTAGGCTCGGCATGGATCACCCTGGCCCGGTCCGGCCGGACAGGCAATCTTCTGGGTTCAGCGGTTTCAGCCCACCAGGGACTCAACTTTTCAGTGGTCAACGGACTGGAAACGGTCAAGGCCTTTTGTGCCGCCCCTTTTTTATGGAACAAATGGGAAAACCAGCTTGCAACCATCTCTGACCTCCAGGCCAGGCTATCCGCTTACCGGGACCTTTTAACAACCCTCACCCTGACCGTATCCGCCTTAACCTCGGTGTTCATCTATGCCGGCGGAGCGATTCTGGTGGTCCAGGGCAAATTATCCGTGGGGGCCTTGATCGGTGCCAATATCCTTTTTGGAAGGGCCTTTCAAAATACCACACGCCTGGTCCAGGCCGCATTTGCCCTGGCCCGTGCCCGAAAATCATTCCAGGCCCTGGCAAAATTTTCAACCATCCCCCTTGAACCCGCTGCCGGAACAGCCCTGGGCCGATATCATGGAAAACTTGAATGCCAGGATCTTGGATTTGCCTATCCCAATACGACCACCCCTTTGTTTGAGTCCCTGACCCTCACGCTTGAACCCGGTTCTGTTGTCGGGGTGACCGGCAGCAATGGGACCGGCAAGACAACCCTGGCAAAACTGTTGACCTGTCTGCTCAACACCAGGCGGGGAAAAATTCTGGCTGACGGGGTCAACCTGGCACAAATTTCACCGTCCTGGTGGCGCAGGCAGGTGATTTACATGCCCCAGGAACCGGACTTTATCCTGGGCAGCTTAAGGGAAAATATTCTTCTTTCAAATCCAGATTTGTCCAATGAGCGGTTTAATGAAATCATCCGGCTTGCGGATTTAAGACCCTTTTTAGACCGCACCCCCCAGGGACTGGACAGACAAATTGCGGAAAATGGCAGAGATCTGCCCCAGGGCATCCGCCAGCGCATCTCCCTTGCAAGGGCCCTGGCCGGCCAGGGGCAGCTTGTGATTTTAGATGAGCCCACAGACGGACTGGATGCACAAGGGGTTCAAGCCGTATACCAAACAATGAATTATCTGGCTGAATCAAAAAAAACCATTGTGGTGCTGACCAATGATCCCAAAATCTTAAAAGGGGGTGAAATGGTGCTCAACCTCAATAAAAAACCTGTTCCCGTCCTGATCCGCAAAAATTACAGATCAGATCAAAGGCCATGATCATGGACAACTCAGCCCCTGACATCACCAGAACCACCCACTTGTTTTTTTCCCTCCTGGTGGTTCTCTGTCTTTCTTTTGGCCTCTGGGCATATCAGGGCCGGCTGGATGTGGTATCCATGGCCCAGGGCCTTGTGATCCCCAGCACCCAGGTCAAGCAGATCCAGCATTTTGAGGGCGGTATCATCCGCAGAATCAATATCAAAGAAGGAGACCCGGTGACCACGGGCCAGGCTCTGATCGAACTTGAGCAACTCCGCTCCGGGGCCAGCCTTGAAGAACTGACCATGCGTGTGAATGCATTAAAAGTCGATGTTTTCCGCCTCTCAGCCCAGGTTGAAACCAGGCCGGAGATTGAATTTCCCAGTCAAATCATCAATGATCTTCCCGGACTTGTCCGTGAAGCCAGGTCCCTGTTCAACGCCAATAAAAAAAGCCACCAGTCCACGGTGAACAAGCTTGCCACCATGGTCCGGCAGAAACAAGAACGGATCAAAACCATAAAGGCCCAGCTGGAAAACAAGCGTGCACGCCTGCCCCTATTGGAAGAGGAACTGGCCTTAAGCCTTGAACTTTTGGCTGACAATCTCACCACCCGGATCAAGCATATTGAAATCATGCGCAGAACAAATGAAATCCAGGGTAAAATCATGGCTGACCAATCCGCCCTTAAAGAGGCGGAACACGCCCTAATTGAAACCCGGGAAAAACTCAACGAAGCCCGGAACCGGTTCAGGGAAGAATCAGAAGAAAAACTCAAAACAGCCAAGCAGGAGCTCAAAGAGTTTTCCATCCGGATTAAAAAATTCAGGGACAGCCTGGAAAGGACCATCATCAGATCCCCCATCAACGGGGTGATCAAAAGGCTGTACAAGGTGACCCGGGGGGGAGTGGTCAAACCCGGGGATACCCTTGCGGATATTGTCCCGTCCATGGATCGTCTGGTGATCGAGGCCCATTTGGACATATCTGATATCGGATATATCAAACCCGGACAAAGGGTATTTCTCCAACTGCCCAACAAAGATGCCAAAAAATTTAATAAACTTGAAGGCCGGGTCACCCAGATCAGCCCGGATACCTTTACCGATGCCCAGTCCCGAACCTTTTACAATGTCCGCATTGAATCCGATCAAAGCTATTTTCAGGCAGGAGATCAAAAATACCGACTTTACCCGGGCATGGTGGTGATGGCCTATATCCATATTGGGAAAAGGACCATCCTTGACTACCTCATGGATCCCTTTATCAACACCTTAAGTTTTTCCCTTCAGGAGCGCTAGGTGAACTTAATATTCATCCATCCTAATTTTCCTGGACAATTCAACCATCTGGCACAAATTTTAGGCCAAGCGCCTGAACACCGGATAAAATTTATCACGGCCGGGCCCGGGCCTGGTCAGCAAATTTCAGGTGTAGATAAAATAATGATTCCAGAGGCAAAACTGCTCAGGCAGAAAAAAATACAGGGCCGTAGCCCCATGGACAGGGCCGTGGCTGAGGCCCTGGAAGATTTAAAGGTTCAAGGCTTTGAGCCTGACCTGATCCTGGGGGCGGCAGGCCAGGGATCAACCCTTTTTGTAAAAGATGTTTTTCCCAAGGCCTTGTTTCTGGCTTTTTTTGACCGATATCCCCGCCCAGACCTCCTTGAAACGAACAGGGAGAAAAATCATCTACCCAGATTAACCACCCGAATAAAAATCCGGGAACAAACCCTGCCCCTGCTTTCAGATCTTCATCTTTGCGACCATGGGATCTGCCCCACCCTATGGGATAAAAATCAATTTCCAAAGATATTTCAACACAAGCTCCAAGTCATCCATCCGGGGATACCCCCCCTTTGTTCAAAACCTGCCCCCAAAAAGTCCCTTATGCTTTCCCGTCTGGATCTTGGCTGTGCAAAAGAAATTATCACTTATACAAACAAAGGGCTTGACCCTGACCAGGGAATTGTCCGGTTTATTAAATCCATTCCACTGATCCTGGAAAAACGCCCCGACGCCCATGTGGTGATTCTAAAAGACGAGCCGGCCGGATACGGTCCTGGGCCGGGCCAAAACCATTTTTATAAAAAAACAATGGCCCGCACCCGTTTTCCGGATCCAGAGCGGGTTCATTTCCTTGATTTCCTGCCCTTTGACACCTATTGTGATTTGCTCCGGGCCTCCTCAATTCATGTGGATCTGAGCCGACCCTTTATTTTATCTGACTCCTTTTTGCAGGCCATGTCCTGCGGCAGCATCGTGGTGGCCCCTGACACTGCCCAGGTCAGAGACATCATAAAGGACGGGGTCAACGGCATATTAACAGATGTTTTCGATATCCAAAAAATCGCCCAAAAAATAACCGCCTGCCTGGACTATCCCTCTTTTATGGGAACGCTCAAACTCAAGGCCCAGCAAACCATTGCAGATAATTTTTGCATAGACAAAACCCTTGCCGCCCAAATCCGAGTTGTAAAACAAATGATCCAGGCAAAAAACAAACCAGGCCCCAGGTTTGGATGACCCGGCAGAATCCAAGCCTTGTCACCCTTGGCCCAATAGCTTAAGATATAATCCCAAGGTCGCAAAATCAAAAAGGAATCAGGCGATTGGGTTTGAATTTAAATGCTTTTATCTTAAAGTTTTAATTCCTTACCTTTAGGGTATGTAAGAATAATGATGGACGATCAGGCTTGCCCCTGCCTCGGGGTGTAAAAAAAAGACATGAAAATTATGAAAAAACAAAAAACCAACGGGGTCAGAAAAATACTGCTCATGGGGGTGTTCTGGCGCATCCTTGTCATTGAAGGGGTATTGCTGGTCTTTTCCCTTTTTTACCGGTGGTTTACCCAGGATGCCGGTCCCCAGGACCTGTTCTGGTATGCCGTCCGGATATTGATCCTTGTGGGAATTATCATTGCCTTTATGATGCTGACCCTGAAACAATTTCTTACGGATAAAATCATTCTCCCCTTGGAATCTTTGGCAGAGGCAAACAAACGAATTCAAAAAGACTATACCCAGGTCAACGGGGTTGACCTGCCGGACAAGGCCCCGGATGAAATCAAAACCCTTGTCGCCTCAAGAACTGCCATGCTCAATGAAATTATAAACGTATCCGAGGAACGCCTCAACCTGGTCAAATTTATCAAGGAGACCTTTGGCAGATACCTCTCCCAAAAGGTGGTGGATGAAATTCTAACCTCGCCCAAGGGTCCACAGATCGGGGGGTCGGCGAAAAACGGTCACCGTGCTGATGTCCGATCTCCGGGGGTTTACCAGCATGTCGGAAACCCGGGACCCTGAAGTCATGGTCCAGCTGCTCAACCGCTACCTGGGAAAAATGTCCCATATTATTCTCAAGTATGACGGTATTATTGATGAAATCATCGGAGATGCCATTCTGGCCGTATTTGGAGCGCCCAACGCCCATAAAAATGATCCGGAACGGGCCATTGCCTGCGCCATTGAAATGCAGAACTGCCTCCTTGACCTGAACAAGGAGACCTCAGACCAAGGCAGACTGCCCATGGAAATGGGCATCGGCATCAATACCGGACAGGTGATCCTGGGAAACATCGGATCCCAGGCGAGGATGAAATACGGGATTGTCGGGGATACGGTCAATCGGGCCTCCCGCATTGAATCCAACAGTATCGGCGGACAGATTTTGATCGGTCAGTCCACCTTTGATCTGGTCCAGGAGATGGTGACTGCCCTGCCGCCAGCAAATATGATGATGAAAGGCATTAAAAAACCTTTGATCTTTTATTCGGTGACAGCCATTCACAGCCCTGATTTTCCCAGACACTTGTCCGTCCGGCAGCCAAAAGCCGCCGGGTGGAAATCAGGATTCCCTTTACCTGCTGGACCATCCAAGACAAAAAAAATTCAGAAATTCCCATTAAGGGTGAGACCTATCTTCTGGACGAAAAAACAATTTATGCCCGAACCCGGGTGCCCCTTCCCTCTTTTTTTGATGTAAAGCTGGCACTTGAATTTTGCATTGAGGCCCATTGTTTTGGAGAAATCTACGCCAAAACCATCCAGGGGGAGACTGCCCACTCTGTCCAATTCAACATCACATCCATGGATGAACAGGACAGGGCGCTTTTGGTTAAATGGATAAACCAGGCCTCAGCATAGGCAGGGTCATCGCAGGGCGCATTCCCATTTTCCCGGTTATACCGCTGGCACTGGATTGTGCATGTTTGCCATCTGCTTCAGGCAGTTCCAACGCCCTGCTTTATAAAATGATCGCAGCATAATCATTTTTTCTGCATTCTCCCGATACCAAAAGATGCATGGACCTTTAAGACGTAAATTCACGACTCTCCGAATCGAACTTTCAATAGCACCGCTGCCAATAGGTAAGTTCAACGCTTTTACAGTTGAGAAATTAAGCCTCAGTTCATTGCGCACAAAATAATCCCGTTCCGTCTTGATAGCCTTACTGTTTCTGCCTCTACAAAGCTTCTGGACGGCCTGTACCACCTCAATCGCCTTTCCCTTCAGCAGAAGACCTCGCTGCTTCGATACCCAGCGTTTGCGTTCCTTGGATGACCAGGTCTTCCTTAAGCCTGCTACTGTACCCAGATGCTCAACTGCATGGTAGAAATCGAGAAGTTCATACACACGCTCAGGAGCCAAACCCAATGCTTTTAGCAGTCCGGGGATTCGATTCCAAATCCAATGTGCCCCATCTGCAACAAACAGTATTTTGTCTGAGTTCTGAATATGAAGGGAGTTCAAATAACCCTTTAACAAGTGGAATACACCATCCGGTCCATTGAAACAGCCATCAATAAATGGTGAAAAGCTTTTTTCTTGTTTTCCATGGGCGTCCACTACATAAATGATCAAAAGCTTGGGTTCTCGCCATGCCCCACGAAATCGGGTTCTATCCTTTTGGGTTTTTGGTCCCCTTTTCTTCTCTCTGAGCCGAGTGCGGCCACCATCAGTGCTGATAACGACTCGCCGCCCTTCAAGTAAATCTCTATCATTTAATGGGATTCGGCCCGCTTGTTGTTCGGCTCGAGCCCGCTATGCGTACCGATAGGTCAGTTTACGGATGACCTTTATACCCAACGTCATCCCACGGTCACAAAGCACTTGACGGACTTCTTCAAAAGAACTTAATAAGGCTGACCAAGAACTCACCATAGAAGCCAAAGCAGGCGAGCAGCGATCATGGATTCCAAGAAGGATTAAGCCAGCGTATGCACCTTTATATCTTTTTCCTTTTCGGCGGTCACAGGACCTTCGATAGTATCGAACATGAATATCAACCGAACTATCTGTACAAAGCTGAATCCAAACGGTCTCAAGCCCTTCGCTTTTCATCCGTCCCGGCCAATTGGACATCAATTCTTTTTCTTGGTCGACCTGTTCAGAGGAATCTATTGAGGCCTGGATCTTTTTTTTAAAAAAAAGGCGCTTATCCGATTTGTATACTCAAGGATTTCCTGCTCCATCTGTTCTAATTCGTTAGCGTTACGAACCAAGCGATTTGGATCTTCTTCCAGTTCTTTGAGGCATGCAAGGACTTCATCAACAGTATTACAATCTTCAGCTTTCTTCATTAGCACAATCCATTTATGTTCATTTCAGCGTAACAGAGGATATCATTCTTTTTGCTCTAAAAGACAGGCCTTTTTAAAACCGGGAAAATGGGAATGCGCCCTCATCGCATGTAACTTTTATTAAGATTCGTCCTTACCCGGCTGGAATAGGTGAGGGGGATTCCGTTAAATCTTAAGCGGTCGTCCTGACCGCTTAAGAAGCGGAAATGATCGGACCTATGCCGTCCTGGCGGGCCGCTCATTTACGCCACTCCACCCCCTTCACCCTATCCCAGCCTGGCTCTCCTGGCTTGTTATAGTATATGAGCATCGAACAAAATTTTCCTAGACATCGCTGCACAGATACGATATATATGGCAATAAACACAAGGAGTTGCCAATGAACGAAAAAAAATCTCTTGAAACTTTTTTTGACAATATTCAGGACCCCAGACACCACAATAAGCTTCATAATTTAATTGATGTCGTCATCATCGCAATTTGTGCGGTAGTTGCTGGCGCAGACACTTATGAGCAAATTGAAAACTTTGGCAAAAAGAAAAAAAGGTGGTTGTCAAAATTTCTAAGCCTTCCCCATGGGATACCCTCCCATGACACCTTTGGCAGAATTTTTGAAAGGATGAACCCGAATGAATTTCAGAGCAGTTTTATGCACTGGGTTCAGTCGGTTGCAAAGATGACCAAAGGTCAAGTCATTGCAATCGACGGCAAAACTCTAAGGCGTTCACACGATACCTCCAATGATAAGAAAGCCATTCATATGATCAGTTCGTGGGCTTCGTCTAATAAAGTGGTTTTAGGGCAATTAAAAACCGAAGAAAAATCAAATGAAATTACGGCCATTCCAAATCTTTTAAAACTTTTAGATATCTCGGGCTGCATTATAACCATTGATGCCATGGGCACTCAAAAGAAAATCGCTGAAACCATAATAAACAAAGGGTGTGACTATGTCCTTGCCCTGAAAGAAAATCATAAAACCTTGCATGATGAAGCGGTACTTTTTTTCAATAAAATGGAAGAAATGAAAAATCAGGGGTACCAGTTTAATGAACAGACCAGTGTTGACGGAGGGCACGGTCGAGTCGAAACGCGCAGGGCTGTGATAACCTCTGATATTGATTGGTTTGAAGATAAAAAAAGTTGGAAAGGTTTGAAAAGTATTGGAATGATTGAATCCACCCGGGAAATGGACGGCCAGATCAGTCATGAAAAGCGATATTATATATCGAGCCTGGATAGCGACCCCAATATTTTTGGTAATGCTGTCAGGAGGCATTGGGGAATTGAAAATTCAGTGCATTGGGTATTGGATATTGCGTTCCGTGAAGACGAAAGCAGAGTCAGAAAGGGGAACTCTCCTGAGAATTTTGCAGCGATTCGGCACATTGCATTAAATTTATTACGGAACAATAAGACATTTAAAGGGAGTGTAAAAACCAAAAGGTTGAATGCTGCTATGGATATCAAATATCTGGAGGAAGTTATGTTTGGATGATACTTGAACCAATCAAAACTATAGGCACTTTACAATATTTACATGCGTGAGCCCTGTCAGCATAGGTCTTGCCCCTTGATAACAAGGATAAATTAATTTAGAATACCTTGAGACAGTCATCCTAAGGATATTTTTCAGCCCTATTTTAAGGATATTATTTTGCATATGAGATATTTATTCTGGCTTTCTCCAAAAAAAGTTTGCCTTTTGGCAGCCGTATTCTGGGTCTGCCTCGGCCTTTTCCCCGCCTGGTGCATGGCAGGAGAGCAAATAATCACCAATGAAATGGGCATGACCTTTATCCGGGTGGATCCGGGCAGCTTCAAGATGGGCAGCCCGGTTAACGAACCGTTCAGGAACAAGGACGAGCAGCAGCATACAGTAACCATCACCTCGGGATTTTATCTCTAACAAACAGAGGTCACCCTGAAACAATGGCGGGCCGTCATGGGAAAACCCTGGCTGTTCAGACGGCGAGGCAAGGAAAATATGCCCGTCACCCGGATTTCCTGGTATGACTGCGTCAAATATATTAAACAATTAAACAAAAAAAACCACGGCAGATACAGGCTTCCCACTGAAAAAGAATGGGAGTATGCCTGCCGGGCAGGGGCACACACAGCCTATAGCTGGGGAAATGATATTGATTGTTCAAAGGCCATGTATGCCAACAATACCAAAAAAGACCAGGACTGCATCCTCTTTTATGAAACCATGAAAATATGCGCCAACGGACCTGCACCGGTTAAAAGCTTTCCCCCAAATCCATGGGGATTTTATGATATGCACGGCAATGTATGGGAGTGGTGTGCGGATTCCTATCAAGACTATCTTGCAGGCCCAAATCCATCTGCCTATTCAACCATGGATTCAGATTCAAGGGTGAGACGGGGCGGGTCCTGGTATAAACATTCCCACTATCTTAGGAGCGCCAACCGGACCTATGCCCATCCCGGTTCAAAATTTAAAACCACGGGATTCAGACTGGTGCTTGAGGCCAATTAATGCAAAAAAAAATCCTTGGCCTCTTAAAAATATATGAAGAAGAGATCAGTATTCTGCTCTGGGCCACCGCCCTTTTGTTCATCGTCCGCAGTTCAGGCATCATCCTGAACAACTATGCGGAAACCGCATTTTTAAAACGCTACGGGGTTGAATTCATGCCCGTGGTCAACATGCTCAATGCCGTGGTCACCCTGTTTATCACAGGATTTTTAACCACCCTGCTCAACCGGATGAGCGGGGCCCGTCTGCTCGCCTATGTTTTTTTGGCCTCAGGCCTTCTGGTCACAGGCATCCGCCTGCTCATTCCCTTTGGGTTTGATATCCTCTACCCCATATTATTCATGCTCAAAAGCCAGTTTGAACTTCTCCAGGCCCTGCTCTTCTGGAACATGTGCAATGATTTGTTCAATACCCGGCAATCCAAACGGCTATTTCCTCTGCTTACGGCCGGCGGAGTGATCGGTTTGATTTTAGGTTCTGTGGGCACCCCTTATTTTGCAAAATGGTTCAACCTGGACAACCTGCTCTACCTCTATCTTGCCACCACCCTAACCGGGATGATCATTGTCCGGGCCATGGGAAGAAGCTACGCTTCATTGATTTTCCAGGAAAAAACAGGCCAGGAGGCAAAAAAGAAAAAATCCATGTTCCAGGAAATCCAGGATGTCTATCCCCTGGTCAAGGACTCCATCCTGGTTAAAATCGTTCTGGTTCTGACCTTTATGCCCAACGTGGTGGTCCCCATCATGAACTATCAGTTCAACTATGCCATTGACGACCAGTTTGCCTCGGAAGCTGCCATGATCCAGTTTTTCGGATATTTCAGGGGGGGCTTGTATACCATCAGCCTCTTTATCCTGCTCTTTGTGGGCAGAATTTACGGCAGGTGGGGCCTGCCCGTGGCCCTGATGTTCCACCCCTTTAATTACATGATTGCCTTTACCGCATTTTTGTTCCGGTTTGACATGTTTTCAGCCATGTATGCCAGGATGTCCACCAACATCCTTAGAACCACCATCAATGTGCCGGCCAACGGTATTCTTATCGGGCTTTTCCCTGAATCCTACAGAAACATGATCCGCCCCTTTCTTCGGGGAACGGTGGTGAGACTGGCCCTGTTTACAGGCTCGGGTATCATCCTGATTTCAGATTCCTTGTTCCACCCCAAATATCTTTCTCTTGTCGCCCTGCCCTTTGTTCTGGTGTGGCTTGGCGCCCCCTTTATCCTCAAGGCAAAATACGCTAGTATTCTCAAGGATCTCATCTCCAACAACCTTCTGGATATCAAACGGTTCAGTCCCAAGGAAATTTCCCATATTTTCAACCAGGACAAGGTCTTAAAAGATCTTAAGGCCTCGTTTTTATCGGCCCGGGGACCAGATGTGATCTGGTATGCCAAGCTCTTAAAAAATTTTTCAGAAAAAACCTTGGATGAAAATATTCTGGCCTGCCTGGCAGACCAGGATGAAACCACCCAGGTGGCCCTGATCAAAATGATATCGGAAACTTACAAACCCGAAGCGGCCAAAAAATTAGTGACCTATCTTGATCCTAAAACACCCGAAACCACCATTGCCATATTAAAACTGGTCTGCCAGCAGGGATTTACTGCGGCCAGGGGCAGGGACTTGCGTCCCTATGTTCAAAGCACCCATCCTGTGGTCAGGGGATTTGCCGCGGCCTGTCTTTACGCCCAAAACCCGGTAAAATACAAATCCTTGATTGACCAATGGCTTAATTCAGATGATATGGACCAGCGCCAGTCCGGAATCATCAGTGCAGGCCTGAGCCGGGACCGGGAATACATTGATATTCTGCTTAAAATTTTATCCAAAAAAAAGATCGACCCGATTATCCCGGACATCATTATTGCCCTGTCCCGGCTGGAGGCAAAAGAACTGAATTCGGTGATCTTTTCCTATCTCTCCTACGATCTTGCTCCGGTACGACTGGCCGCACTCGATGCCCTGACCATAGACAATGACACGGCCTTGAAGAAAACCATTTCACTGATTGCAGATATCTCCCAGGAAATCCGCAGCTTTGCCAAGGAAAAAATCAAGCGAGCCGAGTATCGGAACAACACACTTCTGGTTGAATCCTTAGGACTGCCCGGCTCCCGGATCAGACGGGGTATTTTTGAACTTCTGGAGCACATGGACATCAAAGAGTTTGATATTCTGATGTTTGCCAAGGAGCAGATCACCAAAAGCTATACCTACCTGGCCATGGGTGAAACCATACGACAGATGGGCCCCACACCCGGCCGCGCCCTTGCCGTCGAGCACCTGAACCAGAAAAAAGAAATGGTGCTGGAAAATATTATCCGGGTCCTGGCCATCCACGATAAATCAGGGAAGATGAAAACTGCCTGGCGGGGTATTTTCTCTCCGGACACCCGCCAGCGGGCCAATGCCATTGAATTGGTCAGCGACGTTCTGGACCGGAAGACCTTTAACGCCATGGTGCCCCTCTTAGAAAGCCCGTCTCCCCAGATTGCCCTTGAACAGGGACAACCCTTTATAAAAATGCCTGAATTTGACCCCAAAGGCCAGACGGTCATAGAGACCCTGCTCAATTCCCAGGACTGGGTGGACGTCATCATGGGGCTTGCCATGGTCCATGAAGCTCCGGACATATTTGATCTTTCTCCCATGGCAGACACGCTCAAATCCAGGTTAGACAAAATTATTTCAAAGGAAGCCAAAATGATTCTCAACACATCCGATCAAAAAAGACAAAACGGGCAACGGATTGGATCCACTGAAATATCCATGGGAGAAAAAATACTGCTTTTAAAGGAGATTGATATTTTCTCAGGCTTAAGTGCAGCAGAGCTGGCAGCCATTGCCGCAGAGACAAAGGAACTGGATTATCAAGCCAATGAAACTGTCATCAAACAGGATAAAATGGGGGAAACCGTATTTCTTGTCATAGACGGACGAGTAGAGGTGATCAAAGAGCTTTCAGGCGATAAAGAGGTGGTATTGGACCATATCGAATCCGGCGGGGCCTTCGGGGAAATGGCCCTTATTGATGATGCCCCAAGATCGGCAACCATCAAAACCGTGACCCCCTGTCGCTTCCTAATTCTCCACAAACAGGAATTCAAAGAAACAGCCATGGAGTTTCCAAGGATTTCCCTTCAGATCTGTTCGGTATTAAGCCAGCGCATCCGTTATCTCCACGGAAAATTTGAAATCAGCTAAACTCGGGCAAAAAACAGGTTGGATCTAAAACCTAAACATCGGCGTGATTGTGCCCCTTTTTTGCCGACTGTCGCCAAAAGCCCGGGCGATTTCTTTAAAATTTTAACCCTGGATCATATTCCGGGAGAATACCCAGGAAGGTCTATCGGATCTGACCTCCCCGGATATTTCATGGTCCTCGGGGGGAAAACCGAATCTTAATATCTTTAAATCCCGCAGGTTATAATAGGCTGGCAAACCCAAGGGTACCCCCCCCCTTGGGACGAACCGATATCAGATCCTCTGCGGGGTTGGGCCCGTTGGCAGCAAGCTCACTAAAGCCTCACTTGCGCCTTGCAGCTAAAACAAAAAAATTGTGAAATATACGGGCTGAAAAATATCGATTTTGACAAAACCAGTCTGCCATCTTATAATTTTGCACAGTAGTGTCCGGTTAGGTTGTTGCATATAAAAAGCATCTAAAATCATTGAAAAAACAGTCGGTTTTGTGTTGACAAATGTGCGTAAAAATTTTTGTGCGCCTTGAAAATTTAACTCAAGGAGCTCAAATGACGCACATCTCAGTCCCTAAAAAACAACTACGGTCCCTGAACTTTGACAATTTCAGGTGCCCTCTGATAAAGTCACTTTCAAAAGCACCGGAATTACAATCTCGAGGAGACCGCCCTTTAAAAATGACATTCGAAGACCAGATAAATGCTTTGGTTTATTTCCATCTTCAGGAGCACAAGTCTGCCCGACATTTAATTCAGGATCTCAAGGAGAATGTTTTTGCTAAAGAAAATATTGCGCCAGACGGTGGTATCAGCCGTAGTAGTTTCTGTGAAGCCATCAATCACAGGGGACTCGAACAACTGCAATTTATCTTTGAGGATCTTTATAAACAGGCTCTTGAGTGTCATCCGGGTGAACACGCCGAGTTAGGAGAGTTGGTTTCCATTGACGGTAGTCTCATAAATGCAGTCCTTTCAATGCACTGGGCGAACTACAGAAAAGGAAGTAAAAAAGCCAAAGTACATTGCGGATTTGACATTAATCACGGAATCCCAAACAAAATCTTTTTGACTGAAGGCAACGGCGCTGAACGCACTTTTGTTCCCAAAATACTTTCCAAGGGGCAAACAGGTGTTATGGATCGTGGATATCAATCCCATAAAGAATTTGACCTGCTTCAGGAGCAAGGCAAACATTTTGTCTGCCGTATAAAAACCAGGACAACAAGAACAATTATTGATAACCACGAGACCCCTTCCGACAGCTACATTTTTTATGATGCACTGGTTAAACTTGGTACTCCGAATCAAAACCAGACGAAAAGGCCTGTTCGGGTTGTTGGCTATAAAATTGCTGGCGTCAAATACTATGTGGCAACTGACAGGCATGATTTAACAGCGGAACAAATAGCAACAATTTATAAACTCCGGTGGACCATTGAGGATTTTTTCAAATGGTGGAAAGAACATCTGAAGGTATATCATCTCATTGCCCGCAGTGAATACGGCCTTATGGTTCAGATTCTTGGCGGCCTTATCACTTACCTGTTACTGGCAATCCATTGCCAAAAACAGTTTAATGAAAAGGTCACGATCAAAAGAGTTCGGCAGCTGCGAACCGCCATTCTAAATGACCTGTTTGGCTGCGAGGAGCAGGGCTCTCATAGTTCAAACAGGGACAATATTGTCAAAGATCAAAAAATTATTGAGCAAGCAAAAACCTAACCGGACATCACTGAATTTTGCAACACATTTACATGACTGTTTTTGCGATTGGGTTTTTGGCCGGCCACGAGTTGCGCCAGAACAAATCCGGCACAAACCAATTTACAAGGAGTTATCGTGAAATTCGTTACACCCGAAATCATTTTATCTGCTTTCATCCAAGAAGGGACAATCATCTAATGCGATGGAAATATCTGCTCTTTTGCCTGCTCTGTATATTTACAGTTGAGAATGTAAATGCCCAAAACACTTCTCCATTAATGATTAAGGGAGACAACAACTATCCACCCTATGAGTTTTTGAACGACAAAAATGAACCCGATGGATTCAATGTGGATATTATCAGGGCGGTTGCACGGGAAATGGGGCTTCAGATACAAATAGAACTGGATGCCTGGGCACAGGTCCGCCCTGAAATTGAAACAGGAACCATTGATGCCTTGATGGGCATGTTTAACACAGAACAAAGAGCGAAACGCGTTGACTTTGCCATTCCCCACTTCATTGCCTCTTACTCAGTTTTTGTTCGAAAAGGATCAAAAATCAAATCCTTAAAAGATGCACAAGGCAAGAAAATTCTCGTACAAAAAAATGATCTGGGCCATGATTTCACGGTTGAAAATAATATTACCAAATCGCTATTATTAAAAAACAGCACCCAAGAGGCCCTGAATGATTTATCACAAGGCAAAGGCGATTGTGCGGTTATTTCAAGATTACAGGGGATGATCATCCTTGAAAAAGAAAAAATTAAAAACATTATTGCGGTTGGCCCGCCAATAATTCAACGCAAATACTGTATGGCAGTTACCAAGGGGAATGCAAATTTGCTGGCAAAATTAAATGAAGGCCTGAGCATTATTAAAACCACCGGGGTATATGAAAAAATTTATCATAAATGGTTTGGGGTATACGAAAACAACACCTGGGGAAAAAAGAAAATAATCCAATATACCGCCTGGATTGTCTCTCCTTTGATTTTAATCATTATTCTTGTTTTTTTTTGGTCCTGGAGTTTGAAAAATACCGTTTTAAAAAGGACAAAGGCGCTTCAGCAAAGCGAGAAAAACCTGTTAAACGCGCGCAATTATATCAGTAATATCATCAATTCCATGCCGTCCATGCTCATCGGAGTGGACACTGATGGAAACATCACCCAATGGAACAACAAGGCCCAGGAAATGACCGGGATTGATCTGGCAGATGCCCAGGGGAAACATATTTTAAACCTATTGCCCCAGATGAGTGTGTTTATGGGAAATATCGCCCAAAGCATAATCACCCGCAAGATTATTTCAAAGCATAAAACCTCCGGCATATTTGGAAAGTTTGCAGGTTATGAGGATGTCACCATCTATCCTTTGATTGCCAACCGAGTTGAAGGTGCCGTCATCAGGATTGATGATGTGAGCGAAAGGGTACGATTGGAAGAGATGATGATCCAAAGTGAAAAAATGTTTTCCGTGGGCGGACTGGCCGCAGGCATGGCCCACGAGATAAACAATCCCCTGGCCGGTGTCATGCAGACCTCCGATGTCATAAATAACCGCCTGACCGATATGACCATGCCGGCCAATATGCGTGTTGCAGAAGAAATCGGCATTGATCTAAAAGATATCAATGCCTTTATGGAAAAAAGGGGGATTTTACGTATGCTCTCGACCATCAACAAATCAGGCCGGCGCATGGCTGAAATTGTGGGGAATATGCTCAGCTTTGCCCGAAAAAGCGATGCCCAGATGTCTTCCAATTCCCTTTCAGACCTTTTTGAAAAAACGCTTGAACTTGCGGCGACAGACTTTGATTTAAAGAAACACTATGATTTTAAAATGATTCAGATCATAAAGGATTATGATGAAAATGTCCCGCCGGTGCTCTGTGAAAGTGCTAAAATCCAGCAGGTGTTTCTTAATATCCTGGGTAACGGTGCCCAGGCCATGAAAACAGCAAAAACTAAAAAACCCGTGTTTATCATCAGGACACGTCTTGAAAAAAAAGAGGAAAGGGTCTGTGTGGAAATAGAGGACAATGGCCCTGGGATGGATGAACTTACCCGCAAGCGTATTTTTGAGCCCTTTTTTACCACCAAGGCTGTGGGCGTCGGCACCGGTCTTGGTCTTTCTGTCTCCTATTTTATTATTGTTGAAAACCACCAAGGAGAAATCAGCGTAGAGTCAAGTCCCGGTGCCGGAACAAAATTTACCATCTGCCTGCCCTTAAAGGGAAAAAAGGATATGATCAAAATCAATCCCAGAAAAGATCGCTGACCCGAAACAAGCGCCTCAGCATCTCCTGCAATGCCTATTTGTCTCTGTCCTGCTGCTTTTTTTTGACTTTTAGATACCAGTCCTGGTTGCCGTAAAGTTCATCCGAACATTAAGCGCATAATCCGTGGCTAAACATGATATTTGAATGGCATTCAAGATAGTCCTCAAGCGTGTTCCAATACCCTTTATCGTCACGAATTTTCTTGCACTTGGAGCAAATGGGCAACAGGCCGCTCAAAGTTTTAATATCTTCAAGGGCGGTCTGCAGATCTTTGATCAATCGTTCGCGTTCCTGTTCAGCCTGTTTGAGCTCTGTCATGTCTTTGGATATGGCCAGGACAAGATTTTTTTGGGGTAATAATAAGGCAGAAAGGGACACAAAGGCGGTAAATAATGTGCCGTCACGCTTACAATGGGTCCATTCAAAAATTTTCACCCCTTTTTCAACAGCAGTCCGGATGTATTCAGCCCCCAGCTGGCGGGAGGATTTCCCATTGGGTTGAAATTCAGGAGATAATTGTTCAGGTGTCAACCCTATAAAATTTTCACGGACTTTTGTATTGTGCAGCTTGACTGCAGCATCATTGCAATCTATGAAATTACCAGTATCCACATCAATGATCGAGATTGAATCAACCGAGGAATCAAAAAGGGTTCTGTATTTTTTTTCACTCTCAATAACGGCCTGTTCAGCCTGTTTGCGCTGGGTGATATCCAAGACTTGAACAAGGTAGCTGGTTTGATCTTCATGATTATTATAGACCACACTTCTGACAAGGGCTTCTCGCTGGTGCCCATTATTATGAACAAAAGAGACCTCATAGACCTCCTGAAGCGGTTCTCCCTGCATTCTTTTTTCATAACGTTTCAGAACCTTATCCATGCTTGTTTCTGCAATGTTGAAAAAAAATGGTTTTTTGAGCAGCTCTGATTCAGTATAACCTGAAATTCTGCAAAATTCTTGGTTCACAAAGCCATAACAGCCACTATGGTCAATAATGGATATGCCCATGGGTGATTTTTCCACCACTGTCCGGTATTTTTCTTCACTTTGCCTCAATTTTGCTGTTTGTTTTCCAAGGGTCTCTTGAAGCTGCCTGTTGCTGTTTTTCAGTATCTGCTGCCGGGAGAGGAAAAAAACCATACTCATGACAATAATGACCAGGGTCAGAAAGATGCCTGAAATATTTCTCTGAAGCCTTATGCCATAGAGTGACTTGTTGATTTCAATATCCGGAGCCGAAATACAGACAATCAGGCTGTGGTCACCAATGTAAAGGGTATTCCAGGCGATAAGCTTACGTGAGACCCTGTTGCCCTCCCGGTGTACCGTAAAGCGGTATTCATCAGTTCCTGTTTTTTCATTTACAAGGCGGTTATCAACCCTTTCCAGGTCAGGATGGTTGGCATGTATTCCATCAAAAATATTTCTGCCAATAATTTGAGTTTCATGATCGTAAACAATGGTGCCCTTTTCATCAAGAAGATAGGCTGCCCCGTATTGGCCCGAACGGATGGGGGCGATATATCGCTCAACCATTGGCCGCAGGTCAATCACAACAGCCAGCACCCCCTTTAGCGAATCTTGAACTCGTACGGGAAAAAGCATTCCCATCATCTGATACCCAGGAGTGATATGAAAATCGGGAATCATGGGACCTTGTTCCGGGGTCTTTAATCCGGCCCAGTATCTGTCCGCCCATTTAACAGCCATACGTTTTGCCTCAGCCCCTGTCAGGCTTTCCTGAATTTTTGAATGCAGAACATGGTTAGGGGCATCCATGTATACATGGGCGATATTTTCCGGGTAGGCATTTTGTTCAAGGGAAAATAGTCTGACCAAAGAGGGGATATCACGTTTGCCCATGGCAAATTCCGGCAATGAATAGTTCCCGAGAGTGTCTGATTCCTTGTAAAGCCAGTGAATTTTAGCCGCCATGGCCTGGTTTGCAAGCAAGGCCTGGAGAGATTGCTGTTCCTGAAATGACTTTTCATGCTCAATTATTATTTTTTTATGGCAGAAAGCATTGGCAATAATCGACAGGACAATAGCCGCCAAAATACTGACAATAAAGAAGATAATGGTTTTTGACTCAAGCATTAAAACGTCATCCCATAGGCGGGGTCTGCTTTTGGGTTTAGGTTTCATTTAAGTCTGTCCGTATCATTTTTGCATCGTCTTTAAAGGGCCTGGGATTTACAGCGTCATCAGGAGCTAAAACAGAGTTTCCAGAGATAATTCAATTTTATAAAATTCTCAAGACAAATAAAACCGCCCTCACAATTTTGGAATCAACGGGCTCAGATGGAGCAAACCTCACGGACTGCCCTAAAGTTTGCAAGTCAACAATATTTTCCCCGGGTTCGGCGCATTCTCATCATCCAGAAAATACAGGACAAAAAAATAAGGGCCTGGTTTAATCTTCAATCATATCCCTGCATAGGAAAAGCGCCTGGGATACGGGGATCCTATCGGGCAGATCAGCATCTACCGAGGCTGTAAAATGTTTGTTTACAGCGGTCAAAAGGGTGTTTAACTGATCCAGGTTGATCAGGGCATCCTTGGGAAAAGAGGTCATATTTTTAAAATTTTCAGGGCAGAAATCCACCAAGGCCTTTCCATCTTTTTTTATGTACAAAGGCAATCCGTGTGTACGGCAAATCACGGGCCGGGCCGGATAGATCAGGCAGATTCTGTCCACTAAAAGGGGACAATTCTCAGGTTCTTTATCCCCTGATTTTTCAATAAGTTGCAGTCTTTTTTCCACCTTTTTTTGAGCTGATTTATCCAGGCACTCAAAGGCCCGGGACAGGGCAAAAGCCTCTACTGGGAACAGGGTTAAAAACCGGCAGCAGCTGTCACATCCCCTGTGGCAGGCAATCTGGTCTGAATAACGCGCCGCCACCTGTTGGATGTGGACATCCACCCGGCTGAGCAGGTCGGTATAATTTTTTAATAAGGGGTCAAGTATCTCATCTTTGGACATGGCAGGGCCTTTGTCGGGGGGTGGTTATTGTATCGTGCATCATCCTTGCGATCCTTATACAGGATCTTCGAAAAAAAAGAAACGGTCTCCCGGGCCAGTAAAGGCAGGTCAAAAAACAGCCCATGGTCTGATTTTCGGTTTTTTTGCCAGATCATTTCTATCGTTGACACAACCGGGTGAAAGAGATAAGCTTTTGATTAATGGATCGCAAACTAAATATTGATCTTGACACCTTGATTGATAATCTTCCGGGTATGGCCTTTCGCTGCCTGAACGATAAGGACCTGACCATTCAATATGCCAGCAGGGGAGCCATATCCATTTTGGGCTACGAACCGGGGGATCTGATCGAAAACAAGGCCTTCCGGAAGATGGTTCACAAAGACGATCTGCGCCGGAACAAAAAAGTGCTGGGCAAATTGTCTGTTCACTCTCCCCGATACCGGCTCATCTATCGGGTCAGAACGGCTGACGGGTATAACAAATGGGTGAAAGAAGAAGGGATAGCTATTTTTTCCTCCGACGGCCGGTTTCAGTTTATTGAGGGCCTTTTGACCGATATTACCGATCAAAAAACAATTGAACTGGAATTAGAGCGCGAAAACATCCGGTTAAAATCATCCATGGGCCAGCGGTACCGCCTGGAACAGATGATTGGAAAAAGTGATGCAATGCAGGCGGTTTATGATCTGATTTTAACCTTGGCCCAAAACGACGCTTCAGTGATCATCACAGGAGAGTCCGGCACGGGAAAAGAGCTGGCAGCCCATGCAATTCACTCCCTAAGCCCGAGGAACAAACACCCCTTTGTACCTGTTAATTGAGGAGCAATCCCTGAAAATCTTCTGGAAAGAGAATTTTTCGGTCATAGCGAGGGATCGTTTTCAGGTGCCACTGCAGACAAGCCCGGATACCTGGAACGGGCCAGACAGGGCACCCTTTTTTTGGATGAGGTGGGTGAAATATCCTTGAATTTCCAGATGAAACTGCTCAGGGGGCTGGACGGCATCGGATATACCCCCATTGGCGGCAAATCCCTTCAAAAATCAGATTTTCGCCTGATCTGCGCAACCAACCGGGATCTAAAAGAACTGGTCCGCAAGGGAAATATGAGAGAGGATTTTTTTTACAGGATCAATGTCATTCCATTGAAAATGCCGCCCTTAAGAGAGCGCAAAGATGATATTCCCCTTTTAATTGACCATTTTCTTCAAACCAGTGACAGCCGGCTATCATCCATTAAACAATTCCCCCACGCCCTCAGGCTCAGGATGGAGATGTATTCCTGGCCCGGGAATATCAGGGAATTGAAAAATGTGGTTGAACGCTATATCACCTTAGGCCACCTGCACATCGAAGATATCATTCCGATTTCCACGGCTGAGCTGGCAAAAGAGGAGACCCTGAGCCAGGGCATGTGCCTCTCCGATTCCATGGATAGTTTTGAACAAAAACTCATCCAATCCGCATTGGAACAATGCCGGTGGAAAAAAGGGGACACAGCCTCCCTTTTAGGTCTTACCATGAGAACCTTGCAGCGCAAGTTAAAAAAACATGGGATAAAATAGATAATCGGTCCATAGTGTCACAAAAAGCGACCTTTTTGTCGCTTTTTGATTTTCTCGATTAATATCAATACATTCCGTTCAAACAACTCTGTTTATGCGACATTTTTGTCGTAATCATGATATTCCCTTCCCGCAGCCCCAAACCCGCCAAAACATTTCAGACAAACCTATTATTTCAGGTGGTTAGGTTCAAAAAAAAGAGCCCCACTGAGCCTTGGCACACTTATTGTTATTCTCTTGTCAGAGGGTTTGAATCAGAGCCTGGAAAAAATGTAGCCAGACTTGGCAGCAGGATGAAATCATTTTGTTCCATAACGGTTTACGGCCGGATAACAAATAAGGAGAAAAACCAATGCAGAAACGTAATAAAAATGTGGTCATGATCATGTGTGACAGTCTTCAGTGGCATTACATGGGCTGTTACGGCGGGAAAATTAAAACCCCGAATTTTGACCGCCTGGCAAGGGAAGGCGTTGTTCTGGACAATGTCTACTCAGAAGGACTTCCCACCATCCCTGTGAGACGGGCATTGTTCACCGGGCGTTACACCCTTCCCTACCGGGGCTGGTCTCCTCTGGAACTGGATGATACCACCATTGCCGATATCCTGTGGCGGCACAGCACCTATTCTGCCTTGATAACAGACACAGCGGTGATGCACCTGCCAAAGTACGGATACCAGCGCGGGTTTGATTATGTCTATAATCTGAGGGGCCATGATGATGACAACCATTATTATGCTGAAGATCCCCTCTATCATTTGAAAATGGAGGACTACCATAAACCTGCCTATCGTAAAGATGAAGACGGTAATGAGGTGGAGGAGATGTGGTCTGAGTTTTCAAAGGATGAGATGAAGGGATACCTGGCCCAGCGGCAGTATTGGAAAACCGATGCAGACCAGAATGTGGCCCAGATTGCCAAACAGTCCATCCGGTTTCTGGAAGAGGCAGACCGGAACAAACCCTTTTTCCTCTGGATCGACAGTTTTGACCCCCATGAACCCTGGGATGCCCCCTCCATCTATGACGATGATTTAAAATGCCCCTATGACCCAGATTACGACGGCCAGGAAATCTGGAATCCGGTATCCACCTATGCAGACAATGTATACACAGATCGTGAAATGGAACATATCCGCGCCCTGTACGCAGAAAAAGTAACCAACGTGGACAAATGGCTGGGCAAGGTTTTGGACAGAATCAGGGATCTGGGCCTGGAACGGGATACCATGGTGGTTCTCATGGCCGATCATGGAGAGCCCCTGGGCAATGGCAAGCATGGACACGGCATTGTCAGAAAATGCCGCCCCTGGCCCTATGAAGAACTGGTTCATGTCCCCATGATCGTAAAAGCAGAAGGACTTGAGGCAGGAACCCGAAAATCCGCCCTGGTTCAAAACATAGATATCACCCCCACCATGATGGAATGGATGAATATCCCCCAGGAATCCTGGCCTGATATGCAGGGTAAGAGTCTGTGGCCCCTGTTAAAGGGTGAGGTGGAGGATATCAGAGATTTTCTGATCACTGGTTTTTTCGGCCAGTCCTGGTCCATCATCACCAAAGAGTGGTCCTATATCCACTGGCTGAATACCGTGGCCCTGGAAAATTCAGAAGCCAGCGGTAAAACCATGTTTGAAGTGTTTGACATCCAGGAGGGCGAAGTCTCTGAAGGTGTGGGGGATACCCAGACCATGTTTGACAGGATTAAGGCCCAGCAGGAAAATCAATGGACCTGTGTTCCCGGTTCCCTGACAGAAGTCCCGGAAAAAGACAGCCTGTTTGACCGGTCAAAGGATCCCTTCCAGCTGGAGAATATTGCTGAAAAGCATCCTGAAAAAGCCAGGGAGATGTTTGACAAGCTGCGGGAATTCATGCTCGAGCTCAAGGCAGAATCCATCTACCCGGAATAAAACGAGCGTTGGTATGAAATAAACCAATGGCGGTAAAAAAAAGGATCGGTTTCAGCCCACAGAAACCGGTCCGGTTTAAAACAACTCAAAGGAGAAATTTCAGATGATAACCGACATTACAGACAAGGAATTTGACGCCAGTATTTCCGCAGGCCTGAATATCGTTCTTTTTTATAAAGACCGCTGCCCCTATTGCAATGCCATGAAAAAAATTTTGACCAAGTTTTCAGGCATGCCCGCCGCCCAGAAAAAAGAGATTCGCTATTTTCAACTCAACCGGGAAAACTGCCCAAAAACGGTGGATACGCTTGATGTGGGGCGAATTCCGTCATTGTTTATTTTCAGGGACGGTGAAAAAATTGCTGAAAAAAGCGGGGATATTACCTATCGCCAGCTTGAAAAGCTGGTGGCCTGATACAATTTTCTCAGGGAGAAAACAATGGATCAAAACTACGATATAATCGTTCTGGGCGGCGGGATTGCTGCAATGACAGCCGGAATCTATGCCTCACAGGCCAACTTAAAAACCCTTATTCTGGAAAAAAGTATCTGCGGCGGTTTGGTAAACACCACATATCTTGTTGAAAACTTTCCATCACAGCCCCGAATCGCCGGGCAGGAGCTGATGGAAAAAGTCAGGGATCAGGTGGATGCCATGGGGGTTGATATCCGAGAGGTGATCGAGGTGGACCGGCTCTCCCTTGAAGGGGATATAAAAACCGTGGAAACCGATGAAGGCATCTTTACCGCGGATGTCGTGATCCTTGCCACCGGCCGAACCCCCAGACCCCTGCCCATAAATACCGAATGTGAACAAGTCCATTATTGTGCCATTTGCGATGGGTCCGGATACAAGGGAAAAAATTTTTTGGTGGTAGGGGGAGGCAACAGCGGTATAGAAGAATCTGTCTACCTGCTCTCCCTGGGCGTCAGACACATCACCGTGATTGAACAAATGGACCGGCTGTTTGCATCACAGCAGGCACAAACAAACCTGTTAGGCCACCAGGGACAGGTGGATATATTTACCGACACAAGGGTTAAAGAGCTGGAGATTGAGAACAACAAACTGGTCAGTGTTCTCCTTTACAATGCAAAAAAAGATGAAGAACGCCGGCTTAAAGCGGACGGCATCTTTGTCTATATGGGACACGACACCCAGACAGCATTGTTCAAGGAAACAATCTCTTTGAATAAATACGGATATATCGATGCCGGAGATGATCTGTCTACCAATATCCCCGGGGTTTTTGCGGCAGGAGATCTTGTGCAGAAAAAATACTGCCAGATCACCACGGCCATGAGTGATGGAACCATCGCAGCCTTGAGCGCAGCCGAATATATCCGTAAAAAGCACCGGCATGACCCTGCGGCTTGAGCCCCGGTCTTTGTCGCTGTACAATAGTCAATAAAAAAAAGGAAGTCTATCATGCCCAATTCGAGCACAGATTCAGCAACGTCCTTGTCCGTTCCCGGCAAAAAATTTAACCGTTTTCTGGGAAACTATGACCCTGCCATTTTTTTTATAACCGGAGCAATTACCCTGATTGCGGTTATTTACGGATTTATATCCCCCAAGAATTTTGACAGCCTCTTATCGGCCGCACAATCATGGATTACCTCACGGTTCAGCTGGTTTTTCATTCTCTCGGTTGCTATTTATCTGATTGTCATTGTGGTGATCGCCTTTAGTAAATATGGCAACCTCAAGCTGGGCAAAGAGACAGACACGCCTGAATTCAGTTATTTTGCCTGGGTGGCCATGCTCTTTTCCTGCGGTGTTGGTGTGGGATATGCCTTCTGGGCAGTGGGTGAACCCATCATGCATTATATGAATACGCCCTACCTTGCAGAATCGGCAACACCTGCAGCCCGCCCCATCGCCATTCAGATCGGCATCATGCACTGGGGAATTCATGCCTGGGGAATTTTTGCCCTGGTGGGTCTTGCCATTGCATTCCCGGCCTACCGCCTGGGCAAACCCATGAATGTATCCATCTCTCTTTACGGGCTGTTCGGTGACAAAATTTCATCCTCCGTCCTGGGCAAAGTGATTGAAATCCTGGCAGCCTTTGCCACCATCGCCGGGGTGAGCACAGCCCTTGGTCTGGGCATTATCAGCACCAACGCAGGTATAGAACACATCACGGGTCAGGCGCTGGGCACAAGCGGGCAGATGATTTTCATGGCAATTCTCATCGGCCTGTATATCCTGTCGGCTGTTTCAGGCATTGAAAAGGGAATTAAAAATTTATCCACCATCAATGTGATTATTGCCTTTTGCTGGGGTGTTTTTATTCTCTTTTCCGGACCGACCACCGAACTGCTGAGCCTCATGGTTCAGACCGCAGGCAGCTATATTAAAAATTTTGTCTTTGTGACGTTCTGGACCGATGCCACGAACACCAAGGGACAATGGCTGGAATGGTGGACCATTTTCTACTGGATCTGGTGGATCTCCTGGGGACCGTTCTGCGGCGGTTTTGTGGCCAGGATCTCCAAGGGAAGAACGATCGAGGAGTTTATCATAGGGGTCTGCCTGGTTCCCACCCTTGTGGCCATTGTCTGGTTCTCCATTGTGGGCGGCGCAGCCCAGCATGCCCAGATTTCAGGGGCAGCAGACATAGCGGCCGCACTCAAGTCGGATATAGGATCGGGCATCTATGTCCTTTTGGCCACCTATCCCTGGGGCAACCTAGTGGCCGGCATCGTCTTTTTAAACCTGGTTATTTTTCTGATCACCTCTGCAGATTCCGCCTCGTTTTTTGTGGCCATGCAGATGTCCGGCGGAAAAACAGAACCCAGTGTCCCCATGAAACTAATCTGGGGTATTTTTATCGGATCACTGGCCTTGATACTCCTGGCTTCGGGCGGGTTGCAGGCCCTTCAGAAGGCCTCTATCATTGCCGGTGCCCCCCTGGCCATTCTCACCTTTATGATGGCGGCCTCCCTGATTAAAATGCTGCGCCGTGCCCAAGAAGACACCCAATAACCCGGTTCAAAAACAAAATTAAAAAAATATACAAGAAGGTGCCCCATGACGGCAGATAAGACAGATAAAAAACGATTCGGCAATCCGGAACTCTACGAGCGGATCCAGGCGGATGCGGTGATGCTAGTTGAATCCTACGGGTTTGCAGTTTCCCCTGAAACCGCAAATAAGCTTCTGGAGGCAATACCGGCCCAGCAGGCCGGCAAATTAAATTATAGTGAAGAGGTCGGCAGGATCTATATCACCCAAGAGGTGATCAACTCCTGCCTGGAGCAGATCCGGCAGGACATGGACTTTTGGCCCAGGGGCTTTGGCACCGGCGGCATGGCAGCCTATCTTGATGATGATGACGGCCCCAGATCCCCCGGGCTTGAAGATATGGCCCGCCTGGCCGAGCTCTTTGGCAAAACAGATCTTTTAACCAGCCTCCAAAGCTCATTTAATATTTGTAATCGTATCAAAAAAAAGGATATGGAAAAACGCGCACAGATGGAATGTGCGGCCATTGACCAGATGATAGAGATGGCCAACGGTAAGCTGATCATGCCCACGGTATTATCAGAGGCGGCCTATGACCGGTTAAAACACTATCATGACAAAGGCCATAAGGTAGGCGCAGCATTGAGTATTATCTCAACCTATATGACGGTGAGCGATGAAATGGTGGACCCGTTTTTAAAAACCGTGACCCGGGGTCTGCCCTTTATCATGAACTCCATGCCCATCGGCGGACTGACAGGGCCTTACAGCATGACCGGCCTGGCCTCCCTGGCCCAGTCAGAAGCCCTGTTCGGCATGGTTCTGGGACAATTGATCCATCCGGGTATAAAATCTTTGAATTCGGCCATGCCCACCATTGCGGACATGAGCAAAAAAGATATGCCCATGATGTTCGGCAGTTTTTCCAATACCATGATCAATATTCTGCTGACTGAACTGAATCTGTCCCTTGGGATTCCCTGCTGCCAGAGTTCATGCAGTCACCCAATGGACCAGCTTGACGATGCCGCTGTTAAAAGGAGTTCTCAAATTTACAGCCTGGTCAACCAATACGACTATTTTATCATGAGGCACATGTTTGGATTCTCTTCCCAGCTCAATGATTTTTGTCTTGAGAACATGGAAAAGCAGATCCGTCTCTACCGGGAAATAACAACCCACCCGGTTCCGGTAGAACTTCCGGAACCGGCAGTCTATGATGAACAGGGAATGGAAGCACTTTTTGAAGGATTGGAACGAAGGGATTTCAGGGTGCTGGATCACACCCTGCAGAATATCGGTCATTCCTTCAATAATTAGCCATGTCAAAAATTCACCATATCCGCATTCTGAATCTGGATCCAGGGCGGCTGATGACAGCTGAAACCATCGTAAAAAAAGCCCTAAAAAAAACGAGTGTCAAGGCCAGGGTGTCCATGATTTCGGACAACCTGGCCCTTGCCCGGCAAGGGGTAATGGAAAAGGTGCCCGTACTGGAACTTGACAGCCGGATTATCAGCCATTCACAATTGATCCGACTTGATCAGTCAATCCTTTTATTCAAGACAGCCGGCATTGGTTCAGCCGCAGAACAGGACCCAGATCGAACAAGCTGACCGGAAATCCTCACAGAAATCAGGCGCTGAACAAAGCACCTGATTTCTGTGACACAAAAAAGGGAGATTGGATAAAAAAGTGAGCCTTTCCAGGTTTTAGTTGATCCTTATGCTTTTTCATCTTCAGGACCAACCCAGAATAACGGGTTGCGGGCCACCTCCCAAAGATGGCCATCAAGGTCCTTAAAATACCCGTGATAACCGCCCCAAAAGGCCTTCTGCGGCTTCTTGACCAGGGTTGCTCCGGCTTCTATCGCTTGGGATATGACCTCATCAACCTCTTGTGCCGAGCTTAGATTATGGGCCAGTGTAAAAGATTCAAACCCCTCACCTTGGGGAGAGACGGCAGCATCTTCCGCCAATGCAGTTCGCCCGTATAATCCCAGCCAGGTCCCATTCAATGTAAAAAAAGCAACTTCCGGAGGAGACGCCATTCGGGGAAAGCAAAGTCCCTTCTCGTAAAACTCAACCGCTGCCGCAAGATTGCGAACTCCCAGAGTGATCATGCTGATTCTTGGCTTCATTTATTCTCTCCATAGGTTATGAGATTCAGGCTGATTCCCTGGGGATCCCTTATCACACAAAAACGTCCGACGTTTGGGATATTTGTGGGAGAAAGGATAACTTTCCCTCCTAACGCCTCTACCCTTTTGACGGATGCGTCAACATCGTCAACCGTGATATATGGATCCCAGCAGGGCACAACCTCATGGGGAACATTCCCATCTTTGAGCATCATCCCCCCGATCATGATTCCTTTTCTGTGCACTGCCAAATAGGGATTGCCGTATATTGTCTTTGTTTGGGTAAAGGACCAGCCAAACAACTCACCGTAAAATTTCTTTGCCAAAATCAAATCAGTTGTTATCAGCTCGTTAAAACTGAATACCCCGTGTCCTTTGAAATACTCTTTCATTTTTTTCCTTCCACTCACAAATGCTGTCACACGGATCATGCTGTTAAGGGACTTTAGCAGGTACCCAGCCAGGATGGATTTTAACCGGCTTTAATTCCAATACAAATCCTTCTTCGATCAATATTTTCAAACACAAATTCAAATTTTCCACTATCAGTCATTTGCAGATGCTTTATTATTTTCACATCATTTGACACACACTCTTTATAAATATTTTTACCAATAAAATATCCGTCAACCCCATACCCATGAATCACTTTATTGGGTTGAATTTCAGATCGTTTTGATTTTGCCAGAACAATTTTTATAAGATGTTTGTACAGGCAGACACAAGGCAAGCAAAACCGTTCCCCCCTTTGTCCTGCCTTTTTCAATGTATTTGTTTAAATTTTCTTATAAACCCTTCAGCGCACTGGGTGCACAAAGCCCCTTCTTTGGCGTCGTGCTCTGACAGATTATGAGGATATGCCCTGGCACATATAGGGTTGGTACAACGCTTAATGCCAAAAATATGTCCGATTGAAGAGAGTGCTTGCATTTTTGCTCTTTTTAACAGACGACTCTGGTTGGGCGGCTCATCGTTAAATTTTGCACGAAAGCGATGATAAGACATAACACCCCCCCGGGTGTTGGCCCACCCAAACAGAAAATTATAATCTTTTGCGTATATATCCTCAGAGGTTATCCCAAGATATGCAACATTCTTTCGTTTATAAAACACAACTGATTTATACAAAACAGAATGCAGTTCTCCTGCATTCCATTGAGGTTTTTTGCCCACGGCATCTTTGAGTGTTGATTTAAATTGTTCAACAGCAGGTCTCCCATTTGCTTGAAGCAGAGGGACCATCAAGTGAACTATAATTTTCATCATGGTTTAAATCGGCCATATTTAAGTTAAGCTGATTCATGGCAAAGGTAATTTGAGGATCTTTATTTTCTTCTTTGATAATTTTTCTTCTTATCCGATTTAAAATTTGTCCGCGTAAATCACGGCTTGGTGCGGGATACTCCGCGTTTATCGTTTGAATGTAAACTGGAATGTCAAGGATTTGTGAAATATCTGCCTGCAGCTTTAATATCAGCCAATTATCACAATTTTGAAGTGGAACTAAAACAATGCAGTGATTTGTGCCTCCAATATGTTGGATCGCCTGAAAATCAGAGGACGGGGGAAGATCTAAAATCTGCCTGGCCTTGTCTATTAAAGCGTCTCTTTCAGCATAGGTTAAGACAAGGTTTGCTTTTTCTGTGCACGCTGTTTTCATTCCTTTTTCTTTTAACAGGCTGGCGTAAACCATCTGATGATCTAAATCCCAGGGATTATGCTCAAGGCCCTTGTTTAAATATTTTTTTGCAGCATCGTATTCTTTAAGTTCAAGAAGTCTGTCTGCGAATTTAAAGACAAGATCAATATCCCTTCGTGCAGAAACATTAGATTGATTCAGAACCGCATCTGCCTGTTCTTTCAATTCCTGCAGACCGGGTTTTGACACCTCTTGGGCATAAACCGTCATCAATAAAATTTGGAATAGAGCAAAAATAGGCAGAAAATATTTTTTATTCACGTGTATTTCTCCAGTATTCAAAGGTAAATTTATGCTCTATAAACTCCAATTTACATTGAAGTAAGTTTCTTTGAAAGCTTTGGCTTTCTTCTCTGCCCAAGCCTCTACTCCTAATTTTTTTATAAGGCATAAATTAAACACCAGGTTTCATCCTTGCTAAAAAGCCTCCCTCTTCTGTGCTGACAAGCTTTTCTGTGGACCAGCCACATTTTAAAGCATGGGCAGTCAATGTTTCAAAATCTAAGTGGAGCCAGCGCATCCAGGGACCGGCCTTCCCTTCATGGGAAAGGCGAAACTCCAATTCTCCTGGATACCCTTTTGGGCTTGAACAATTTGCGGATCCAGGCTCTTTGACAGAATTGACCAGCAATTGGCCGTTGGGACGAAGAATTCTTTCACACCTGTGGAGTAATCCTTTGATCCCCTTTAGGGTTTTGCACATGCCAATGTTATGCCCCAGCATAAAAATGGTATCAAAGCGTTCACCCTTAAATTGAAAAAAGTCCAGCTGTCTGGCCCTCTTGATTCCAAGTTCTTTCATGATATATACAGCTTGAGGACAGATATCGATGGCCGTCACCTCATAGCCTCGCTTTTCAAGTTCAAGAACGTGAACCCCTGTTCCTGCGCCAACAACCAAAATTTGACCCCGGCAGTTCTCAAAAGCATTATCCGTTGGTAAAAATTGTCCATGGGAACGGAAAAACACAGAAACCGGCAACGACTTCTTTTGGCCGGTTTTGAACTCATGTATAAGTTCTGCAGATGTATTACCTTGCCAGTAGGCAAGAAGGGCTTGACCAAATGGTTCAAGCGGGGAATCCTCAGACGCCTTCATTTTCACCCTCATTTCAAAATCACGGCCTGCCCGTGTGGATTTTACAGGTTAAAATTTTTTTTCTGACTTTTTATCTATCTTATCTTTTTTATCTCCGAAACCTAAAAAATCGTCCTTTATGCTCCAAGCAAGGGAAAACACCTGCAAATTATCGTTTATTTAGATATCCTGTAATATATGAAATAAGACAGCGGGGGGTCAATCGCACTGAAAAGGCAAGCAGTTTATTTATAAGTCCCGGAATGACAATGGTCTTACCCTTCATTAATCCTGCAAATCCTAGTTCAGCCACTGTTTTAGGGCTCATCATATGCGGACTGTTTGCCAGATAAGACCCTTTGATATCTGCCCGGTTGAAAAAATTTGTTTTTGTGGGGCCGGGGCATAATGCCGTCACCGTTATCCCATCTTTTTTCAGCTCCAGGTTCAGGCCTTCGGACAGCATGATCACATAGGCTTTAGACGCATAATAATTACTCATATAGGGTCCTGGCTGAAATGCTTCGGTGGAGGCAACATTTAAAATTTTCCCCTGGCCGTTTTTCACCATATCCCCGGCAAACCGTTTGCATAAATAGGCCAAAGAGGTAATGTTGAGTGCAATAAGATTCAACTCCTGCTCTAAAGGGGTCTCTGAAAATTTGCCGCCAATGCCGATGCCGGCATTGTTCACAAGCACATCAATTTTTATATTGCCCTTTTGAATTTGATCATAAACTTCTTTGGCCGCATCGGCTTGGGATAAATCTTTAACAATAATGTCCACCTGTACCTTGTTTTGCCGACCTATCTTAGATGCAAGTTTTTCCAGTCGATCTTGGGACCTTGCAACCAGGACAAGGTTATATCCGTTCTTTGAAAAAATTTTACTCAGCTCATATCCAATACCTGTAGAGGCCCCCGTAATGAGTGCGGTTTTGTTCATAAGGTTTCCTTATTTTATAAAATTTTTCAGTGATGTCCGGTTAGGTTTTTGCTTGCTCAATAATTTTTTGATCTTTGACAATATTGTCCCTGTTTGAACTATGAGAGCCCTGCTCCTCGCAGCCAAACAGGTCATTTAGAATGGCGGTTCGCAGCTGCCGAACTCTTTTGATCGTGACCTTTTCATTAAACTGTTTTTGGCAATGGATTGCCAGTAACAGGTAAGTGATAAGGCCGCCAAGAATCTGAACCATAAGGCCGTATTCACTGCGGGCAATGAGATGATATACCTTCAGATGTTCTTTCCACCATTTGAAAAAATCCTCAATGGTCCACCGGAGTTTATAAATTGTTGCTATTTGTTCCGCTGTTAAATCATGCCTGTCAGTTGCCACATAGTATTTGACGCCAGCAATTTTATAGCCAACAACCCGAACAGGCCTTTTCGTCTGGTTTTGATTCGGAGTACCAAGTTTAACCAGTGCATCATAAAAAATGTAGCTGTCGGAAGGGGTCTCGTGGTTATCAATAATTGTTCTTGTTGTCCTGGTTTTTATACGGCAGACAAAATGTTTGCCTTGCTCCTGAAGCAGGTCAAATTCTTTATGGGATTGATATCCACGATCCATAACACCTGTTTGCCCCTTGGAAAGTATTTTGGGAACAAAAGTGCGTTCAGCGCCGTTGCCTTCAGTCAAAAAGATTTTGTTTGGGATTCCGTGATTAATGTCAAATCCGCAATGTACTTTGGCTTTTTTACTTCCTTTTCTGTAGTTCGCCCAGTGCATTGAAAGGACTGCATTTATGAGACTACCGTCAATGGAAACCAACTCTCCTAACTCGGCGTGTTCACCCGGATGACACTCAAGAGCCTGTTTATAAAGATCCTCAAAGATAAATTGCAGTTGTTCGAGTCCCCTGTGATTGATGGCTTCACAGAAACTACTACGGCTGATACCACCGTCTGGCGCAATATTTTCTTTAGCAAAAACATTCTCCTTGAGATCCTGAATTAAATGTCGGGCAGACTTGTGCTCCTGAAGATGGAAATAAACCAAAGCATTTATCTGGTCTTCGAATGTCATTTTTAAAGGGCGGTCTCCTCGAGATTGTAATTCCGGTGCTTTTGAAAGTGACTTTATCAGAGGGCACCTGAAATTGTCAAAGTTCAGGGACCGTAGTTGTTTTTTAGGGACTGAGATGTGCGTCATTTGAGCTCCTTGAGTTAAATTTTCAAGGCGCACAAAAATTTTTACGCACATTTGTCAACACAAAACAGACTGTTTTTTCAATGATTTTAGATGCTTTTTATATGCAACAACCTAACCGGACACTACTGAAAATTTTTCCTTAACGGTTCAAGCCTTTAA
Source organism: Desulfobacter sp. (assembly GCA_028768545.1). Taxonomy (NCBI): domain Bacteria; kingdom Pseudomonadati; phylum Thermodesulfobacteriota; class Desulfobacteria; order Desulfobacterales; family Desulfobacteraceae; genus Desulfobacter; species Desulfobacter sp. The sequence continues at coordinate 2,344,249 of CP054838.1, read as the reverse complement.
AGGTTGTGAAACCTTTTTTTTGCCTGGAATCATAAACATATCCCCCTGCCAGGTTCTGGCCTTTAAGCTGGGCTTTGAACTTAATCTAAAAATTCTGATCATTAGCGGTGCCCTTTATTTACAAGGCTATTTATAGGTGGGCGCATTCCCATTTTCCCGGTTATACCGCTGGCACTGGATTGTGCATGTTTGCCATCTGCTTCAGGCAGTTCCAACGCCCTGCTTTATAAAATGATCGCAGCATAATCATTTTTTCTGCATTCTCCCGATACCAAAAGATGCATGGACCTTTAAGACGTAAATTCACGACTCTCCGAATCGAACTTTCAATAGCACCGCTGCCAATAGGTAAGTTCAACGCTTTTACAGTTGAGAAATTAAGCCTCAGTTCATTGCGCACAAAATAATCCCGTTCCGTCTTGATAGCCTTACTGTTTCTGCCTCTACAAAGCTTCTGGACGGCCTGTACCACCTCAATCGCCTTTCCCTTCAGCAGAAGACCTCGCTGCTTCGATACCCAGCGTTTGCGTTCCTTGGATGACCAGGTCTTCCTTAAGCCTGCTACTGTACCCAGATGCTCAACTGCATGGTAGAAATCGAGAAGTTCATACACACGCTCAGGAGCCAAACCCAATGCTTTTAGCAGTCCGGGGATTCGATTCCAAATCCAATGTGCCCCATCTGCAACAAACAGTATTTTGTCTGAGTTCTGAATATGAAGGGAGTTCAAATAACCCTTTAACAAGTGGAATACACCATCCGGTCCATTGAAACAGCCATCAATAAATGGTGAAAAGCTTTTTTCTTGTTTTCCATGGGCGTCCACTACATAAATGATCAAAAGCTTGGGTTCTCGCCATGCCCCACGAAATCGGGTTCTATCCTTTTGGGTTTTTGGTCCCCTTTTCTTCTCTCTGAGCCGAGTGCGGCCACCATCAGTGCTGATAACGACTCGCCGCCCTTCAAGTAAATCTCTATCATTTAATGGGATTCGGCCCGCTTGTTGTTCGGCTCGAGCCCGCTATGCGTACCGATAGGTCAGTTTACGGATGACCTTTATACCCAACGTCATCCCACGGTCACAAAGCACTTGACGGACTTCTTCAAAAGAACTTAATAAGGCTGACCAAGAACTCACCATAGAAGCCAAAGCAGGCGAGCAGCGATCATGGATTCCAAGAAGGATTAAGCCAGCGTATGCACCTTTATATCTTTTTCCTTTTCGGCGGTCACAGGACCTTCGATAGTATCGAACATGAATATCAACCGAACTATCTGTACAAAGCTGAATCCAAACGGTCTCAAGCCCTTCGCTTTTCATCCGTCCCGGCCAATTGGACATCAATTCTTTTTCTTGGTCGACCTGTTCAGAGGAATCTACTGAGGCCTGGATCTTTTTTTTAAAAAAAAGGCGCTTATCCGATTTGTATACTCAAGGATTTCCTGCTCCATCTGTTCTAATTCGTTAGCGTTACGAACCAAGCGATTTGGATCTTCTTCCAGTTCTTTGAGGCATGCAAGGACTTCATCAACAGTATTACAATCTTCAGCTTTCTTCATTAGCACAATCCATTTATGTTCATTTCAGCGTAACAGAGGATATCATTCTTTTTGCTCTAAAAGACAGGCCTTTTTAAAACCGGGAAAATGGGAATGCGCCCCTATCCATGTTGCCGCCGTACAAGGGATGGGGATGGGTGATCACCACGCCTTTTGAAGTTGCCGGGTTAAGTCTCAGCCGGCCTTCAAGCCGGATGCCCGGACTGGAAATTATAACAGGGGTTTCCACAATTTGTCCCTTTATTGGTCAAAAGAATCTTTTCCATGTGGATATGGGATATCCCAGCCTCTTCATAGGGATAACCATATTCGGCAAACCCCAATCGCTCGTAAAAGGAAACCGCATGGATCTGTGCGCCCAGAAAAACCCTGGGCATTTTGTTTTCCAGGGCTTGGCCCACAAGCGCGTTGACAATCATCTGACCGGCCCCGATTCCCCGATACGGTTTGAGTACCGCCACCCGCCCGATATGACCATCATCAAGCATACGTCCTGTGGCCACAGGGGTTGGGTCTGCCATGACCAGAGCATGAACCGCCGTTAAATCCTGACCGTCCAGATCCAGGGCAGGATCCACCTGCTGTTCACAGGTAAACACCGCATGGCGGATCCCCTTGATATGCTCTTTTATTCTGCCCTCAAACCGGACCCGTTCAACCCGGATTTTGTCAGGACAAGACAACACCCCCATAAAAACGCCCTATTTCCTGTTTTTTAAGGATGCCCGGATAAATTCCCGGAACAGGGGATGGGGTGTCATGGGTTTGGATTTAAATTCCGGATGGAACTGACATCCCACATACCAGGGATGATCCGCAAGTTCGACAATTTCCACAAGATCATGGTCCGGAGAGGCTCCGGAGATAACCAGGCCGGCTTTGACCAGACGCTCCTTATACTCATTGTTAAACTCAAACCGATGTCTGTGGCGTTCTGAAATATCTTGGGTTTTATAGGCATTCATGGCAAAGGTCTCTTCCACCAGCCGGCAGGGATAGGCTCCCAGCCGCATGGTGCCGCCCTTGTCCGAACTTTCGTCCCTTTGTTCCACTTGCCCTGTCTGCTCGTCAACCCACTCTTTCATGAGATAGATCACCGGGAACGGGGTATAGGGATCAAACTCCTCACTATTGGCATCTTCCATGTCGGCAAGATTTCTTGCCACCTCGATCACGGCCATCTGCATGCCCAAACAGATCCCGAAAAAAGGCACCTTGTTTTCCCTGGCATACTGGGCTGCCAGGATCTTGCCTTCTATCCCTCTTGACCCAAACCCGCCGGGCACAAGCACGCCATCGCTCTGGGACAAAATCTCTTGAACATTTTCATTGTTCAAAGTGGTGGAATCCACAAACTGGAAGTTCACCTTGGTATCATTGGAAATACCACCGTGGGTCAGGGCCTCGTTAAGGCTCTTATAGCTTTCTGTAAGATCCACATATTTACCCACAATGGCAATGTTCACATTGGCTCTGGGATGCCGCAGCCGTTCCACCATTTCCCGCCATTCATCAAGTCTCGGGGCCCTGGCCCAGATATTGAGCTTCTTTAAGATCATGTCCCCTAAGCCTTCTTTGTTATAGACCAGGGGCACATCATAGATGCAGTCCACATCCTTGGCCGTGAACACGGCATCAGCCCCGACATTGCAAAACAGGGCAATCTTGTCCTTTATGTCCTGGGAGAGATAACTTTCAGTCCGGCACAAGAGAAGATCCGGCTGGATCCCGATGCTTCGAAGTTCTTTAACACTGTGCTGGGTGGGTTTTGTTTTGACCTCACAAGCCGTTTTGATATAGGGCACCAGAGTCAAATGGATATAAATCACGTTGGAAGGGCCGGCATCCGCCCTGAACTGGCGAATGGCCTCAAGAAAGGGAAGGGATTCAATGTCCCCGATGGTGCCGCCGATTTCCACAATCACCACATCCGTGGCATTGGACACCAGGGTAATGGCCTGTTTGATCTCGTCGGTAATATGGGGAATCACCTGAACCGTACCGCCGAGATATTCCCCGCGGCGTTCCTTGGTAATGACCTGATCATAAATTTTGCCGGTGGTAAAATTGTTGTTCTTTCCCAGCCTGGCATTGGTAAACCGTTCATAATGACCCAAATCAAGATCGGTTTCCGCTCCGTCATCCGTAACAAAGACTTCACCGTGCTGAAACGGGTTCATGGTTCCGGGATCCACATTGATGTAGGGGTCCAGTTTCTGGATGGTCACGGAAAGGCCGCGGCTCTCCAAAAGCATCCCTATGGCTGCAGATGCAAGCCCCTTGCCCAAAGATGATAATACCCCGCCGGTCACAAAAATGTATTTGGTATTTTCAGCCATCAATCCCCCACTTCTCTTGAATTAATCATATAGTTTACTAAAATCTTCAATTTCTTTATCCAAATCTTCTATCCTGTCCCTATGGCCGGTATCACTCTGGACAGCCTCTGTTTTTTTCGGGTATTTGCTTAGAATCTGATCCACATTAAAAAGCGATTTTAAAAATCCGGATTTAAGCTCGCACCGGGCGACTGAAATGGTCACAAACAATTGCTGGTCAACGAAAATACGGGTTTCCATGGGATACCAGGTCTTGGACACCCGCTGCCAATTGCCGTATCTTGCGTCAATAACTCTGTTATTCTTTTTTACAAGATACCGCACTGGGAAAAAATGATCCTTTTCGATCCACAACCCGGGACCTGAATCCTGGGCGGAGTCCCTCTGTCCGATAAAATAACAGATCTGCCCGTCAAAACGTTCAATGGAAACATCTTCGACATGGATTCCGGCGAGGCCAAGCTGCCTTAAAAGGATCTCAGAATCTCTGTAGATCAAAGGATCTGTATAATAAGTCAAAATTGACTTTTCCACATCGGTCACCACCCCGTCCAGAACAGAGACAAATCCGTCAGGCGATTGGACATAAAACCGCTTGCCTGAATCTGTATCAGATCTTAAATGATCCGGAAACAAATAGGCCAGGGTTTCTCCCAGAGAAGATGACGCCTGGGGGGTGGTTTCAGTATCTTTTCTTTGGGCCGTTGCAATATGCCGGGTCTGAACAACTGTCATGGCAGCCGGCCGTTTGATTTTTTTCACCATCAAATGCAAAAGGTGAGGCGTTTGCGGGACAAAAGCCTCACCCCTGGTACCGGCCATGAGAAAAACAATGACCACCAAAAAAGAAATATAATAATGTTTTCGCATGAAACCTTTTGGGTTAAATAAACACATCTTCCGGGAACACGGCACAATCGCCCAGCTGTTCTTCAATCCGGATGAGTTGGTTATACTTGGAGACCCGGTCGCTTCTGGACATGGATCCTGTTTTAATCTGGCCCGAATTCACACCCACAGCAAGATCGGCAATAAAAGTATCTTCGGTTTCACCGGACCTGTGGGAGACCACTATGGTATATCCAGACTCCTTGGCCATCTGGATGGTATCCAAAGTTTCGGTCACGGTTCCGATCTGGTTAAGCTTGATTAAGATGGAATTGCCCACGCCCCTGGCAATGCCTTTTTTAAATATATCAGGATTGGTGACAAAAATATCATCCCCCACAATCTGAATCCGGTTGCCCAGACGCTGGGTCATAAGTTCCCAGTTATCCCAATCCCCTTCGGCAAGACCGTCTTCAATGGAATAAAGGGGGTATTTATCCACAAGGGATTCATAATAATCAATCATGTCCTGGGCAGACAGGTCACGCCCTTCGGACTGAAATACATATTTTCCATCTTTAAAAAACTCAGAGGCCGCCGCATCCAGAGCAATGCCGATATCCTTGCCCGGCCGGTAGCCTGCCGCTTCAATGGCATTGATAATATACTCAATGGCCTCTTCATTGGACTTGAGATTCGGGGCAAACCCGCCCTCATCCCCCACAGCCGTGCTCAGACCCTGGGACTTGAGAATTTTTTTAAGGTTATGAAAGGTTTCAGCCCCCATGCGGATGGCTTCAAGTATGCCCTGGGCCCCATGGGGAAGAATCATAAACTCCTGGATATCCAGATTGTTGGCGGCATGGGCCCCGCCGTTGATGATGTTCATCATGGGAATGGGCAGCACCCTTGCATTGATGCCGCCAAGATGTCTGTACAAAGGGATATCGCAGGCATCGGCGCCAGCCCTTGCTGCGGCCATGGAAACCCCGAGAATGGCATTGGCCCCCATCCTGGATTTGTTTTCCGTGCCGTCAATATCAATCATGGTACGGTCAAGCCCTGCCTGGTCAAGGGCATCATACCCGATCAGTTCCGGGGCAATCACCTCGTTGACATTGGCCACGGCATTTAACACCCCTTTGCCCATATACCGGTTCCCGGTATTGTCTCTGAGCTCCAAAGCCTCACGGGTTCCTGTGGATGCACCTGAAGGGACCGCTGCCCTGCCCTTTGCACCGCAGGCTAGGGTGACATCCACTTCCACTGTGGGATTTCCCCTGGAATCAATTATTTCCCTTGCCCTGATATCAATCAGTTCTGTCATGTTTCCCCCTTACCTTATAGTCGGTATTCTTTAGATCATTATATAGTATGAATTTTATGAGGTTTCAAATTCACACATTAATAGCAATTCCCGACCCCACATTCAAGAACTAATCCTAAAATAATTTGTCCTTTTTCCAAGCGAACACAGGGGGTAAATCCCCCTTGGTTTTCCTCTTAAACTTGACAAAAAAAAGTCAGTCTTATATGTAAAAAAGTTGTTCTGAATTTAGATGAATATAAACCCAATAAGGAGATACGATGAACATTCTTTTTTTCGGCCCCAACGGCAGCGGTAAAGGAACCCAGGGAAAAATTTTAAAAGACAAGTATAATATTGCCCATATTGAATCCGGCGGCATCTTCCGCGACAATATCAAAGGCGGCACAGACCTGGGCAAAAAAGCCAAAGCCTTTATTGACAAAGGGGACCTGGTACCTGATGAAATCACCATTCCCATGATGATTGACCGTCTTAAAAAAGACGACTGCAAAGGCGGCTGGCTTTTGGACGGATTTCCCAGAAACAAAGTCCAGGCTGAAAAACTCTATGCATCCCTTGAAGAAGAAGGCATGAAACTGGACTATGTCATTGAACTGCTCCTAGACCGCGAAATTGCCAAAAACAGAATCATGGGACGCAGACTCTGTGAAAAAGACAATAACCATCCCAATAACATCTTCATTGACGCCATCAAACCTGACGGAGACAAATGCCGGGTATGCGGCGGTGCCCTGAGCGCCCGTGATGATGACCAGGATGAAACCGCCATCGACAAACGTCATTCCATCTACTACGATTCAGATACCGGCACCCTGGCCTCTGCCTATTTTTACAGAGATCTGGCTGCAAAAGATGATTCAATCAAATACATCACCCTCAAGGGTGAAGCAGCACTGCCCGATGTAACAGCTGAACTGATCAGCAAATTGTAGGATAAGCGCCCGGGAACTCTTATCCGGCGCCTAAATACTTGAGTTATACAAATGCCCGGCAACCCTTTGTGCTTGCCGGGCATTTTTTCCCGATCCCTGCCCCGGACGTAGCCTTGCTCCCCTCTTTTTTGCAAAGCCTTAAGTTTTCGGGCTCGCACCTCTTTGGACGGCACTCGCAAATCCTCCCCTTTTTCTTGATACAACATTGTCTCAATAAATGTATCACACACATTTATTGAATCATTCCAAAGGGACACTTCCATTGAAACAGGCGGTATATGAAGCCTGGCACAAAACTTGAGTACTAAAGTTTGAAAGATAAGAGGTTTGATTCAAATTGCGGCCTGAATTATGAAAAGGCCCATTATCTTCTAAGTCATGGATTTTTTTTTGCATTTAACCACAAAACCAGGAGTGTAAGATGAAAAAAGTTTTGATTGCGTACACCAGCAGAACCGGCACCACCCAAACAATGGCAGACTATCTGGCAGAGGGTATTCGAATGGGAGGAGGCGAGGTTACGGCCTCAAAAATATCCCAATTGAAGAGTGAAAAAGAGGTTTCAGGATACGACGCTTGCCTCTTTGGCTGCCCCACCTACCATAAAGACATGACCGGGGGGATGAAACAATTTCTTTTTGTGGCTGAAAGGGCCAACCTGACAGGCAAAATTGGCGGGGCCTTTGGCTCCCATACCCATAGTGGTGAATCAGCGCCCATGATTTATGAAACCATGCAGCATGTTTTTAAAATGGATGTTACCGAGCTTGGCCCCCTGAACCTTACAGAAGATATGATGAAAACCGATGAGGGTGCAAAAGCCTGTCAGCAATATGCCAAAGCATTGGTTGAAAACCTTTAGCCCGAATATTTTATAACCTGAAGGTCATAAACTGACAATTTGAGAAAGATATGTATTTATTTTATTAAATACAGCAAGTTATGATTACTTATCAAACCAAATTCAAGGATGCAAATTGTCACCCTTTGAACGAACCGATTTTACCTCATCTGCGTCGTTGCAGACCGTTTGCAGTAAAGTTACTACGGCTTCACAGCCTGACGCCTTGCAGCTAAAGTAAAATCGATTCGTGAAATATTCGGGTGTCAGACCCATTTCCAAAAAGAATATGACCCCCAGATATTGGAGGAAAAATCATGAAATGCCCGACATGCGGATATGACCGGTTCTATATCAAAGATGCCGAGGATGAATATGAAATTTATGAATTCACAGCTCCTAACGGCAAGGTTGTGTTTGATGAAACCCTTGACACCCAAAATATCCCGGAAATAAAAAAAGAGGATGAAACCTATTGCGACAAATGCGCCTGGCATGGAAAATTTGAAAGCCTGGCCTAAAAACACGGCCAAAAGACAATGATTAGAAGTGGCCTTTTTCCCAAGGCAAAACCCTGACGATTCAAAAAAGGATAAGGGTCTTCAGCAACCTGTGGAGTGCCCTTATTCTTTTATTCTTCCACGCAGTCCTCTGCAAAGACAGGTCTTAGAACAAGGTCGTTTCCAAAAATGATCCTAACAACTTTCATTGAAACTCCAATCGGCCAAAAGACTGAGGATGGTGAAAGTCAGGGGCAGGAAGGTCAATTGGCGACCAGGTCAGCCAGTGCGGGTGGGAGGTTTTATCCCCGCATTTATAAAAATTAACCCGCCAGTGGGTTTGGGGCCCGGGCATGCTCACCCGACAGTATTTTTTCAGCAAAGAAAAGGGGATTTCATAACCGACGATCCAGACAACAGGCGCTTTTATTTCCGGATCAACAATGGACGGCAGAGAATGGATTCTTTTTTCTCTGGGCTGTCGCTGAAAATGAAAAAGCATGGTGCCGCCGCAGTTCATCTCAAGGTTAAAGTATCCTTTGGACAGATCAGGACCCGGAGTAAAAAAGAACTCAACACAACTGTCTTTGTACACCTCATCCTGATCCTTGCCAGCCAGGGCGCGAACGTATCGGTCTTTGACTTGAAACATCACAAAAACGGCCCGGGTGTTGTAGGAAAGTTTCACCACCACTTCCGGGAAATGTTCGGGTTTGGCCCCCATGTAATTTTCAAGCCGCAGGCATGGCATTTCTTTCCATGGAAACCCATCCCATGATTGATTTTCCATGGGGACATGTTTATGCTTTCCAGCCTTAAAACACATTGATCGTTCTCTTTATTTTGAACACATTTTTTAGGATAATCTGCATATTTTATGATACCTTCCCCGGCCCAATGAATCGGCCCGCTGAACATCTTATTAAAGGTTGAAGATTACCCTTTTTTTAAGGGCGTTCAAAATTCTGTGTCAGTTGAATGAAAGCTGATATACTCAGCTAAATAAGGAGAACTGACATGACCGAAGAAAACACCGAATTTGATTTTCAAAAAGCCCTTAAAGGCATCCAGGAAGGTAAACCCTTCACAGGTAAGGGCGGCGTCCTTACATCATTAATCAAAAATCTTGCTGAAGCTGCTCTTGAAGGAGAGTTGGAGTCCCATCTCGGGCAGGAAGTTTCTGCCAACCGCCGTAATGGAAAAAGCAAAAAGACCATTAAATCCCTGGATGGTAAATTTGAGCTGGAAACCCCGCGTGACAGGGCCGGAACCTTCTCTCCACAGATCGTCAAAAAACATCAGACAACGCTCAGCGATGAAATTGAAAGAAAGATAATAGCCCTTTACGGCCTGGGCATGAGTTATAATGATATGGCTTCCCATTTACAGGAAATCTATGGACTTGAGATTTCAAATGCCACTCTGAGCACCATTACCGATAAAATCATCCATACCGTCAAAGAATGGCAGGCCAGGCCGTTGGAAAATGTGTACCCAATCGTATGGCTTGATGCCATACATTATAAAGTACGAGAAAACGGAAAGGTCGGCAGCAAAGCCGTTTACACAATTCTTGGGGTGAATATCGAGGGCCGCAAAGAGGTTCTTGGGCTGTACATATCCGAGAATGAGGGTGCGAACTTCTGGCTGCAGGTGTTAACAGACCTTTCAAACCGAGGGGTAAAAGATATCCTGATTGCCTGTGTTGATGGTCTAAAAGGTTTTCCCGAGGCCATTGAGACCATATTCCCGGACACAGAAGTTCAACTCTGCGTAGTCCACCAGATCCGAAATTCATTGAAATACGTTGGTTCCAAAAATAAAAAAGAATTTATGGCAGATCTAAAACGTGTTTATAAAGCGGTCAATAAGGATCTGGCCGAAGAAGAACTGGATATCTTGGAAAATAAATGGAATGACAAATACCCGATTGTGATAAAATCCTGGCGGAACAACTGGGAACGCCTCAGTCATTTCTTTAAATATCCAGAAGAGATTCGACGGATAATATACACCACAAATACCATTGAGGCTGTGCATCGACAGTTTCGAAAACTGACCAAAACAAAGGGATCATTCCCGAACCAGGACAGCCTGTTAAAGCTGCTTTACATGGGGATCCAGAACGCCAGTAAAAAATGGACAATGCCGATTCAAAATTGGTCACTGACAATTTCCCAGTTGGCAATTTTCTTTGAAGGCCGGCTGGATAAAGAGCTGGGAATTTGATAAGGATTTATTTACAGATGGAAAAGATGGTTCCAGGAACTCCACTCCAGCAAAAGTCAACTCCTCCGACGTGGCTGATTGAAGGCCCATTCTCGGACCTGACTTTTACTTCCGCTGGCGCTGAGGCAGATCCGGGAACCGAAACCGTGACACAGAATTCTGAACATTCCTCCTCTGTTCTGCAAAAGGTTCTCAATCAAATCCGGGAACTGACAAAAGATGACCCGGATGTAACCTGTATCGGCGGGGTCGCAGATATTTTTTCAGGCCTGGCAAATCATGTGGTCCAGGGTCAGCTTGTTGCGATTGCCTCTTCAATCATTCTTATTTCACTCATTCTCATGATTGTCTTCAGGTCTTTTATTGCAGGTGTATTGGGAGCCGTCCCCCTGGGTTTATCCGTGATTTTTCTCTTTGGTCTCATGGGATACCTGGGTATTGAGTTAAATATCATCAATGCCCTTCTTTCATCCATCATGATCGGCGTTGGTGTTGATTATACCATCCATTTTTTATGGCGGTATAAAAAAGAGAGGAAAAACCATCATGACCATGTTGAAGCCATAAAACATACCCTTTTAACAACGGGCCGGGGAATAATCTTCAACGCACTATCCGTTGTTGTCGGGTTTTCCATTTTATTCAGTTCACACTTTGTGCCGGTAAAATTCTTTGGTTTCCTGATTATTGTATCAATCTCTTCCTGCCTGATTGGCGCCATCATTTTTGTTCCGTCCTTGTGCATTGTGTTCAAGCCAGACTTTCTGGAGCCCAAAAGAGCGCCCCAAAAAGAGCCCTCACAATTGACTGCCTGATTGACAAAAATCATCTTCCAATCCTTTTAAGAGGAATAGGTATGAAAAAAATTTATAAAATAGGATTTATGGTTTCGGCCATGCTTTTAATCCACTTTTCTCAAAATGCTATTGCAGACAAACCGCTCAGTCCCGAGCAGATCATAGAAAAAGGAAATGATGCAAGTAAGGTTAAAGGTCTACAAGCTGTTGCAACCTTAATCATCGTTGATCAAAAAGGACGAAAAAGGATCAAAAACTATGCCCAGGTGAGTAAAATGACCAAAGATGGCGATACTGAAAAAGTTCTGTTTAAATTTCTTTCCCCTGCCGATGTTAAAGGCATTGGCATTCTAACGTACGACTATCATAAAGCCGATGACGATACATGGATTTATTTGCCGTCATTGCGCAAGACACGAAGGATTGTAAGCTCCCAGAAATCAAAAAGTTTTATGGGCTCTGAATTCTCCTATGCGGATACATCCAGACCCATAATTGATGACTTTAAATACACGAATTTAGGGAAGGCTGTGGTTAAAGGCCAAACCTGCTGGGTCATTCAGGCCATACCGAAAACTGACGACGTTGCCGATGAAAACGGGTTTACCAAAAAAATTTCCTGGATAAGCAAAGCCGATTTTATCGAACGTAAGGCTGATTACTATGATTATCAAGGAGAAATTTTCAAACAATTGGCCGTTAATCAAGTCAAAGAAATCGATGCTGTTAACCACAAGTATAAAATCATGGATATGGTGATGACCAATGTAAAAAATAATAGAAAATCAATATTTAAGTATAATGATATTAAATTTACACCCGAAAATAATGATGCTTATTTCACATCACGCTTCCTTGAAAAAGGCAGATAAAATATTGGAATATAACCACTCTAAAAAGCGTTTTTAGATTAGGATTCAGCAAACCGGACAATTTATTGATCACAATTTTAAATGCGAGAAAATTTCAAAGAGGGTCGCCTTAGGGGATTGACCATACTTATGGTGTGGCCGATCCCCCTGCCTTTGTAGCCGACTGCAGCCGTGCAGGACAAACTTTTTGGGTTGACGTGTGTACCGATTATCGTTATATTCTGATATCGAATCAACCAACCATATGGGAAAATAGAATGGAAAAAAACAAAATAACAGTCGATCAGGTCAGCAGGTTCAACAAGGCCTTTCATACGCTTTGGCTTAAAATCATGACCAGCAGGCCGGAATCAAAGTCTGATAAACTTAAAGGGCTCACCTTTTCTGATATGCATGTGATCAGCATGGCATATGAAGAACCGGATATCATTTTAAAGGATATCCGTGAAAGACTCAGGTTGCCCCAGACAACCCTGAGCAGCATTGTGGCCAAGCTGGAAAAAAAGGGATTTGTCCAAAGGATCATCAATCCCAGGGATTACCGGTCTTTTTCACTCAAGATCACCCCCAGGGGCGAAGAGATGATGACCGCCCACATGGAGCTGGATGACAAACAGAACCGTCACATTTTGCAATCCCTTGAGCCCGAGGAAAGAGAGGCATTTATCAGGCTATTTGCCAAGGTGGCGGACAAATTTAATTTCTGAAGATCTGATACCGGGCAAAAATCTATCATTGTCCGGTATTTTTTTAAAAATTTACAACGAAATCACAATTAAACGAATACAGGTTTTTATTTTACCCCCCGGCACAATCACACGACAAGTCAGGCTGAGCCTTTGATTTACCCCGGGAGGCCACCCTGCCCAGGATACCCCCCTTGACCCAAAGGAAAAAAAATGACTACCGAACATCTTGTCAAACCCAGGGTTCAATACCTTCACCTGTCCAATGAAGTTATTTTGGGCAATTTTATTGTTAATCTCTTGGGCAGCATCATGTCAGGTCTTTTTCCCTATTATCGGATGCCGGTGCCTTCGGACCGGTTTGTTTGGTTTTTCGGGAATACGGAACTGATTTTGGGCATGGCCTGGATTGCGATAAATACAGGGATTGTCATTGCCTATGAATGGCCGATCCGTCAATGCTTGAAACGGTATTATACCGGCAGACCGATGGCCCCGGCCCGAGTGGCCCTGGCCAGAAAGCGCCTGCTCAACGAGCCCTATCTTATTGCCGGCGTTAATCTGGTCGCCTGGGGGGCTATTGGTTTTGCCTGTTGGCTCTTAAATATCTCCAACACCCTTATGGTGGGGATAACCAGCGGACTGGCCACAGGAGTGCTTGCCTTTTTCTGGGCTGAACATGTCATCCAGAACAATTGGGTACCGGTTTTCTTCCCAAATGGGGACCTGATGCAGGTGTCCGGTGTCTGGTCCGTGAGTTTGAGGGCCCGGCTGGGAATTTTGGTTTTTGCGATATCCATTGTTCCCCTGGTCTTTATCCGCCTGACCATCAGCCGGTTTAAACACATCCAGGCAACAGGGCAGACGAGTGAATCAGATCTGCTGGATCTTCTTGAAAGCGCCATTTCCATGGAAAGCATACTCTTTATTGCCATAGCGATATTTTTGTTGCTTATGGTATCTGAAACATTAAGGCGGCCGGTGGAGGAAATCATGTTGTCCCTGTCCCTTGTAATTAAAGGTGATTTTTCCGCCAGGGCTAAAATTTTTTCCCGGGACGAGATCGGATTTGCCGGAGAGACCCTCAATAGAATGACAGAGGGGTTAAAGGAAAAAGAATTCATCCGCAGCACCTTTGGCCGGTATGTGGGGCAGGAGGTCCGGGATGAAATCCTCAAAGGAGACATCCCTTTGGACGGGGAACTCAAGCAGGCCACCCTCTTGTTTGCCGATTTAAAAGATTTTACCCCCCTGGTGGAAAAGACCCCGCCCACTGACATCATCCGTATATTAAACGCCTACCTGGATGAAATGACCCAATGCATTAAACAGCATAAGGGAATGGTCTTCAATTCGTCGGGGATGAAATCGAGGCGGTATTTGGTGCCCCCCTTTCTTTGGCCGGACATGAACGGGCTGCGGTAAAGGCTGCCATTGATATGAGAACGAGGCTTGAGGCACTCAATAAAACACTTCAGGCCCAGGGCTATCAGGGGTTAAAGCACGGCATCGGGATTCATACGGGTCAGGTGTTGGCCGCCAATATTGGGGCCAGGGAAAGAATCGCTTACAGCCTGATCGGGGATACCGTGAATACCGCATCAAGGATCCAGGATATGAACAAAAAATTCAAAACAGATATTCTGGTTTCCAAAGATATTGTTCAAAATGCAGGCAGGGGGGTTGAGTTTGTTCAAATGCCCGGAGTCAGGTTAAAGGGAAAAACTAAAAAGGTCACCCTCTTCAGCGTTATCAAGGCGAGCACGAAAACGTCAGCCCTCAGTGCCTTGGCGCCAAACCCGTTCTGCTCTTTTCAGGCTTAGGGTGTACAGACATTTTCCAATGATTTGAAATCCAGGGGTATCACCCCTTTGGCTTGGGAACAGGCACCGCATCCTCTTCTTTACCGTCCCTCAATACCACGACAAAAGCGGCAAGCGAGGGTAATTTTGACAAAAACCTTGCTGTTGTGGCCCATAAAACCAAGGCGCCGGCCCGGTTCTGTCCCTTTAATCCCGGCAGGCCAATTTACGAATTAAATCAGCCTTTCTTTTTTTTCCGTCTGGACGGGGGACGAAAGCCTGACTTTGTGCTTTCCTTGGCAATATAGGCTTTTAATGCCTGAAAATAGGCAAACCGAGGATGACTCTTGTCCAATTGTTTGAAAATTTGATTCCGGATTTTCATTGCCTTTGCAAACTGCCGGATCTTGACCAGGCCGGCTATCAGATTCTCTGCACTGGTGACCACCTGGAAATCATTGGGCCCCAATTGATTTTCAATAATATTTAAAACCTTTTCCCCATAGGTTACGGCCTTGGCAAACTGCCCGGCATCCCAGTACAGACTGCCGATTCGGCTCAAGGTATTGACCAGTTCGGGATGGTCTTGTCCCCATTTTGCTTCAAGCGCGGTTAACTCTTTTATGGATGAAGCCAATTGTTCTTCAACGGTATGTTCAGTCATTCTCACCTCTCATGATTCAACTTTTGCGTAAGGCCTTCTATCAAACCTAACCCTTTGGAGCAAGTATTGACCCATATTTCATGTTTTTTGCCCCCATCATATCTCATGGGTGAAAAATTTGTCTTGCGTTTATCCAAAACCCTGGTATAATTAAATGTTTTTAACAAGGTACCATCCGGTCGGCACCTGTAGCGTTGCGGTTAATTCCTTCCTAATTTGCCTCAATCCTTACCAAATTTTAAAATATCCAGGCCTGGACCGGCCCCCGCAAAAGGGGTAGGCAAATACAGGAGAGATTTATCCATGCCATTTAAGCAACTAGGGCTGTGCCCTGCCATACTTGATTCTATTTCAACCCAGGGTTACACAAGCCCGACCCCCATCCAGGCCAGAGCGATTCCCCTTATTTTACAGGACCGAGACATATTGGCAGGGGCCAGAACCGGTACGGGAAAAACAGCGGCCTTTGCCCTGCCCCTGCTCCAGAAATTGTCAACGGTCAAACCCGCACACGGCCATCCAAGGGCCCTGATCATCACCCCGACCCGGGAGCTGGCCGCCCAGGTGGATGACAGCATTCGAGCCTATGGGCAAAATCTTTACCTCAGGTCCATGGTCATGTTCGGCGGTGTGAACATCAATCCCCAGATCAAAGGCCTGAAAAAAGGGATTGATATTCTAGTGGCCACTCCCGGACGCCTCATTGATCATGTCAACCGGAAAACGGTCAACCTTTCAAAGGTTGAGGTTCTCATCCTTGATGAAGCCGACCGGATGCTGGATATGGGATTTATCCGTGATATTCAAAAAATCATGACCTATCTTCCTAAAAACCGCCAGAACATGCTTTTTTCAGCCACCTATTCCCAAGAGATCAAGGGACTGGCCAAGGGGTTGCTTAAAAATCCGGCCATGGTTGAGGTCTCCAGGGGAAACACCACGGTCCAAAAAATCAATCAAAAAGTATACCCTGTGTCCCAGACGGACAAAAGAGGCCTGCTTTCCAGCCTGATTCGCAAGGGAAAATGGCAACAGGTTCTGGTTTTTACCCGGACCAAACACCGGGCAAACCGCTTGACCAAACAATTGATCAGTGACGGAATTGAAGCGGCCGCTATCCATGGAAACAAAAGCCAGGCCACCCGGACCCGGGCCCTTGCCGATTTTAAAAAAGGAAATATTAAAACCCTTGTGGCAACAGATATTGCTGCCCGGGGGCTTGATATTCAACACCTGCCCCATGTGGTTAATTTTGACCTGCCCCATGTGGCTGAAGATTATATCCACAGGATCGGACGTACTGGCCGTGCCGGGGCAAGCGGTATTGCCCTTTCCTTGGTCAGTGCCGAAGAACAAGGGTTGCTTGGCAAAATTGAGCGTCTCATGAAACAAAAAATCCAGGTTGAAAATGCAGCATTCACCTCAACCTCCCAATTAAACGCCCCCAAAAAACAGGCCCCCAAAAACCCAAGACCCAGAAAAAGTGAAAAAAAGAACGGGTCAAACTGGCTTCCCAAAGGCCTTTAAAAGAAAATCCTTGCTATCCTCAAAGGCAACAGATAGCATCAAAAGCGCCTGTATTGAAAAACAGGCCCTTTCACTATAAAGGACCCATTCTTTCTGTTTAAATGGCATCCTTTTGGTATGGGATCCCATAACACAACTAAACAAACAAGGACCTTATATGAATATATATGTGGGCAATTTGGCGCCTTCAATAGACCAAAACCAACTTCAATCCATGTTTGAAGAATTCGGCACCGTGGAAAGCGTCAAATTGATCAAAGACCGATTCAAAGGTGATTCCAAGGGATTCGCCTTTGTTGAAATGCCCAACAACTCAGAGGCGGACAAGGCGGTTAAAGCCCTGAACAAACTCTTTTTGGAAGGAAAACATATCAAGGTCAACCAGTCCACGCCGGACGGCAAAAAACCCAAAAAGAAATTTAAGAAAAGACGGTTTTAAACCTGAAATTGGGGTTTAAACAATTCACCGCCCCCCCCCCAGAGGACCAGGGGACTGCTGGATGCCAGACAGTCCCCGATGGCCTCTGGAATCTGCCGTAAATCCGCCTGAAGACCCATCTGACAGCTCAGTTCTCCAAAAAGATCCCGGGTGGTACTGAACACATAGTTACGGACCTTGGAACTGTCTATCTGGGCATCTGCATTTCCATTGGCAAATGCAGCCTGACACCCCTTTTTGTCCAAAGAATTCCATGCCCTGCAAATCATGGGGCGAACCTCGTAGACCCTGCATTGGCCATTTTCTAAAAAAATGCAGGGGGTTTGCTCTTTCAGGGCAACCCGTTCAAAAAAACTCTTTCCCCGGGTCAGCCCCAGGTTGGTTTGAATCTTTGCCTTGATGGCTTCAACGGCCGTAAGGTCAAACTCTTTGTCCATAAACCCTGAAATCAGCAGGGCTTCAATGGGCAGGATATTCACCCTGGAATGGCAGCAATAGCTGCACCCTTTTCCGCATGAAACCTTGGGGGCCTGTCCGGATATTTCAAGATCCTGAACAAGCTCCTGCCCAAAATCCATCATTTCCCTGAGAATACCGACCAGATGCCCATGGTCGTTTGGATCTGCCAATTTTCCCTGGATAATATTAAAAAGAATCGCTTTAAGACCACCCTGGTCCGCATCCATCTCCTGATGATTCATTGCCCCTCGCAGGCGTAAGGACAGAGAGTCATCTAAATATGAAGACCAAAAACAGCTTCCTGAGCTTACTTTAAAAGTAAAAGATGGGGCACCCTAACCCATTTGCCTTGGGGGGTCAACCCATATTCAAGTGTCACCTATTGGTTGGTGAGCAAGATCCCTGAAAGAATCAGGACAAGGCTTGCAAGATGGACAAGCCCTAAACTTTCTCCCAGAAAAACGCTTCCCAGGACCATGCTGAAAAGCGGGAGGGTATAATACACCATGCCTGATTTTGCAGGCCCCATAATCACAATTGCCCGGTGCCAGAATAAAAATGCAGCCAAAGAGGCAAAAATCCCAACGTACAAAATCGCCGGGATGGTGGCCCGGGTTAAAAGCGGATGGGTGACAAGGCGTTGTTCCCAAATAAAAAAGGGAACTAAAAAAATAAGCCCCAGAACAAAGCAGGTATATTGAAGGGTAAAAAGGGAAATATTTAAGGGCTTTTTTTTGAGCAGAATGCTGTAAACGGCAAAAATCCCGGCAGCCAGAACCATCCACAAATCCCCTTTTGCAAAGGAGATATCAACAAGGGTGTTGACATCTGCTTTGGTAATCAGGCAGATCACCCCGGCAAGAACCAGGACGATGCCGAACAATTTTGCCGGGGTTAAACGGGCCTTGAACAAAATTCGGTCCAGAAAAAGGACAAATATGGGAAAGGAAATACTGATCAGGGAAAGGTTGACAGCAGAGGTAGTACTGCCGGCAATATAAATAAAGGTATTAAAGCAGGTGATGCCTAAAAAGGAGGTAATCCCAAAATACCGCCAATGCCTGGCCACAGTCTTTCGTTCCTTGATCATCCCCTTGAGGGCAAAGGGGGTAAAGACAATCACGGCGGTAAGCCACCGGTAAAACGCAAGGCTTACCGGCGGCATCAGCGTGCTAAGCCCCCGTGCCACGATAAAATTACCGGACCAGATGGCTGTAGCCGCCAGGGCAAAAACATAGCCCTGTATCATTTGATCGGATTGATTGATCATTTTCCCTGTCATCTATTCTCCTTTTTTCATCTTCAAATAAGGGCAGTATCCTTTATTTTGAAACAAATAAAAACTAACAGATGCACTAAATTTTTTAGGGAACAAAAATCTATTTATCCCCAGGAATTTACCTGGTATACTTTAAAAAAAATCCCCATACTCGGATTAAAATATCATAGAAAAAAGGGCCATGACAAAAAATAAGGATATTCAAAAAAATTTATCATTTTTGATTCACCAGGCAAAGGCCCAGGGGGTTTCAGATGCCCTGATCATACCTTCCAACAAAATTCTGGTCAAAAAAGAACTTGCCCGGTATTGCAGCCAGCCTAAATGCAGCAATTTCGGGCAGTCCTTGAGCTGCCCTCCCCATGTTCAGGGCCCGGACCAGTTTAACCAATGGCTTAAAGATTACACCCATGCCCTGTTTTTCAACATAGAGGTTCCTTCCTCTATCCTATTTTCCTACAATGCCAGCCAGATCTTTGCCGTTCTCCATGACACCGCAGCATATTTGGAAATTACGGCAAAAGCCATGGGATATGACCAGGCCCGGGCATTTGCCGGAGGATCCTGCAAATCCATTTTCTGCCATGATAAGCCGGACTGTCAGGGGCTTTCCCCCCAAGGTCTTTGCAGACATCCTGACCAGGCCAGGCCGTCCATGTCCGGTTTTGGTATTGATGTGGCCCATTTGATTAAAATCGCAGGATGGGAACAACAAGAATTCATAGAAGGAAAAACCCTGGCCCCTCAAAAAGAAACTGCCGGGGTCTACGGCCTGGTGCTCATCTGCTAGACAAAATCCCCGCCCAAATCCAATGAAATTTCACAATACTATGGTGATGGTTTTTGGGCAAATTTTGAAAATCCAAGCCAAAGCCCTGTCAGGCTCCCCCCGCACACCATTCCCATTCCCCCGATGAAAAAGACCTTGTCAGTCCAATCCAGGGAAATCAACCACATGGAAAAAGCCCCCAGAATAAAATAAATAAAAACCATCAAGGCAGAGGCGGCTCCCCCGTGCCTGTCCACCTGCTCAAGCACCAGGTTGTTCGAGGGCGGCCGGCTCAGCCCAAATGAAAAGGAAATCACGGCCATGGGCAGTCCCAGCCCCCAGGGACCTTGCATCCACGGCAAAACCATTCCCAGGCCGCCAATAAAGATCCCAACAAAACTCAGGGTCATCAACGCCTCTGAACTGACCTTTTCAATCATCCGTGTAAATGTAAAAGAACCGGCCATGATGGCAGCGGCATTCATGGCGAAAAAATAGCTGAAAACCTGTTCAGAGACCCCCATCCGGGTGATATAAATATCAGCAGACCCGCCGATAAAAGAAAAATGAGGTATCACCACAAGGGACATCATCAATGTAAAGCCTATAAACCGCTTGTTTTTTAATAACGCCAGGTAAATGCCTGCGGTCTGCACCATGGAGATAGCAGAAACCTGTTCAAGGGTTTCAGGCATTCTGTAGACCCCGGCCCAGGCAACCATCCCGATCATGGCCTGGATAAAAAACAGATACTCCCAGGACAGCCAGATCATCACCCATCCCCCGATAACAGGGGCCACCATGGGGGCCAGGGCCATGATCACTCCAATATAGGCCAGAATTTTCCCACGTTCATGCCCCTGGTACACATCTTTGGAAATGGCCAGGGCCATGGCAGATGCCGCAGCACCGCCTGCCGCCTGGAACACCCGGAATAAAATCAGCCAGCCCACATTGCCTGAAACCCCGCACAGCAGACTGGCCACGATATAGATCCCGATCCCTGCCAAAAGGGGCGGTCTCCGGCCGAACCGGTCGGACAAGGGCCCGTAGAATAAAAGGCAGATGCAATAGGAAATAAAAAAACCGACCAGAGTCAGGTTTATGGTGCTCAACGGCTGGTCCCATGTCTTTTGAAGCAGAGGGATTGCAGGTAAATACATATCTGTGGAAAGGGGAGGAAAGGCGCTGAGCAATGCCAGCAGCCATATTGTCTTATTTGTCTTCATTTTTAACCTTTTGCCATATTTTAGACCACGACCTGAATACCCACAGCTTGAAAAAAACCTAGGTAAAATAACGACCCATCCTCGGGTGTCAAGAAAAACTTTGGCTCAATATCCTTTTTGTTTTCCTTTTCCCGCGCATTGACCTGGGTCCAATTAGGTATTAAGCTTATGGGTAAATGACCTTATGGCGAGAAAATCAAAATGCCCATTATCACCTCATATTCCTTTGGAAAAATGAAAATCGGAAACACCGTGTTTTCCTCGGACCTGATCATCTTCCCGGATCATAGGGTCAAAGACAATTGGCACAGAAAGTCAGGCCATCTTGTGGATATCTCAGACCTGGAAAGCCTTTTGCTCCAGCGGCCGGACCTGATCATTGCAGGCACAGGTGCCCATGGAAAAATGCGCCTTGCCCCGAAACTTGTTTTCCAACTTGAGCGCTTAGGCATCACCATCAAGGCATTAGATACTCCCAGGGCCGTCTCCTTGTATAACCAAATGATAAAACAACCCAAGGCTCAGGAGATCAGCGCCTGCTTCCACCTGACCTGTTAGGACCTATATGACCGCCTGTGTTGATCCGGATCCAAGCCGAAATCCCAACCGTGATTCTTTTTCCCACTGCCCCGGCTGCGGTTCTAAAACCCTAAAACCCAAAAGTATTAAATCCTTTTTTTGCACGGACTGCGGATTTTCATTTTTCATCAATTGCGCAGCAGCAGCCATGGCCCTGATTTTTGATGATCAAAAACAGCTGCTTGTAACCCGGCGCAAATTCCATCCCCAAAAGGGCAGCCTTGACCTGCCCGGCGGATTTTCCGAGCCTGGAGAAGGAATAGACGATTGTCTTAAAAGAGAGATCAAAGAAGAGCTGAACCTGGATCTTGTTCAATCGGCCTTTGTCTGTTCCTTTGCCAACACTTACCCTTATAAATCCGTGATCTACCCTGTCACGGACATTGCCTTTGTCTGCCAGGTCAAAAGCCTTGATCCCATAGCCGCCTTGGATGACGTGGCAGGTTTTGAGTTTATCCCGGTCCAAGCCCTTGATCCCAAGGCTTTTGGCATGGACTCAGTTCAAAAAACCATTCAATTTCTCAAGGAAAAATTTTAGGTTTCGCCGTTCATACCCTCTGCTTCGGCATCTTTTTTTATGATTTTAAGCATCTTTTGTCGAATTAACCCGCTAAACGGCTTTATGATAAACCAATAGAAGCCAAATGTCAGTTTTGTGATTGATGCAACACACAAGACCCTGGTTTCCGTGCTGAATTTGGTTTTATTGGGTTCTAATTTTTCAAATTGAAAATTCCAAACAACTTTAATCCAAGGTGAAATCGAATTTGCTGCAAACGCTTCATACCCTGGGACGGGAACAATTTTAGCCCTTGCCCAGAACCCCATTAAATTTTCATAGGGGGGATGACACCCAAGGTGAGTAAACCCAATATCATGGATAAAACCTTGTAAGTTTAATCTTTTTGTCGGCAACCCTCTGATTTTGAATAACCATGTTATTGTTTTGGATTCTGAAAGATCAACGTCAGATGCAGCCTTATAGACCTTCTCGATTGGAGAATCGACAAGGATTTCATGGTATTCATTAAAGGTGTAGCAGGGTAAAAATTTGTCTATGAGAATATTTTTTTGCATTTAAACCTCCCATTTAACAAAATTTAATATTCTACTAATACATTTCTTTGGATAAGGCTTAGAGGGAAGTCTGATTTGTTCTTTTGGAATGAGTCGCTGTATTCAAAATTATTCTGGTCACGGCGAATACCATCACAAAGGCAATTTCCAACAATATCCCATCCTGGGCTTGTCTTAGGCCATGGCCGTTTTTATTGTTTATCTTGCGGCAAGCTGCAGTTTGTATGAGGTATAAAAACAGAACGGCACCGCACCGCTGAGCCCCGGAAGAATCGTCCAGAAAATATTGGGGGTGCCCACCAGGGAGTGCATCAGCACCAGGAGTCCTGCGGCACCGCCCACGGTAAACAGGGTCGGCATGACCAACTGCATCATATGGTTTGCAATCAGGTGGAACATACCGGTGACGATTTTGATCATTACCAGGGTCATGATCATGCTGACGGTTCCCTGGGTCAGCCCTGAAATCAGTCCTGTGACCACACCGGCCGAATAATTTATAAAAAAGGCCCACCCGCCCCAACAGATGAATGCCAGCAGTGCTGCGCTCACATCATATAACCGGCTTGTTTTAGCAGACAAGCCCGTTTGTCGATTAGCGGTCATTTACCCAAACCATCCCCAAAGTCAATTTTTCGCGTCAAAATGAACCCCTATTTCTACCCTTTGAGGTCTGATCAGCATGCCGGTATCAGACCAGCGGTCTCAAGATGCCCACGGGTTCACCATTTTCAGCGCAGATCCCGTTGTATCCTTCGGCCTTGATTTCCCAAGCTCAATAAAGAAAAAGCATCCGCTACCAGCATAAGGCAGACAGACCCCCTGTCCTGTGATCGGTAAATTTTATTAGGACAGGAGGATGCTTTTTGTCAAGAAAATACTGATAACCCCATGAGAACCTAAGGCAATTTTCCCCTAAACAATTTATAACTATCTTTCATTCATAATATCGTTTCATTGTTATTGAGATTTACGGACGACAGGGGTGGTTAATATCAATTTGAGTTTTAAGCTTAAAATTCTCTCTGGACTGTCCCGGTCAGCCACGCCTTGTCTGCCTCCAACAAAAATGCTTAGCATATGCTTTTTGTGAACAAAACAATATTATTTGTTTTTAAATTAATAAAAACGTTACCCCATAGCCCCTTTTGTTTTAAATGTTGAAGACGATTGCCAGTCAAAATAAAACCGCCTTCGGGCAGACCAAAATCAAACCAAAGCGTCTGTTTTGGCGGCCATGGAAAAATCATTTTTATGCAGACCCTTTATTTTGTGGGTTGTCCACAACACTTCCACCCGACCCCAGTCCAGAATCAGGGTTGGATGATGATACTCTGTCTCGGCTAAATCACCGACCTTGTTGACAAAATCCAAGGCCTGTTTAAAATTTTTAAAATGAAATACACGCTTTAGAAACTGGCGTTTCTGTTGATCAACGATTTCCCAATCTGGGATCTGGGATTTGTAGGCATCTATTTCATTTATTGTAGCAACAGGGCCACCTTTTTCGCAGGGCACACATTTGTGCATAGTCAAGCTTTCCATAAGGCTCTCCTTCAAATCAAATTTCGTTCATTCAAATAATATAATCATGTAAACCGTACTGTCATCTTGTCCCAAAAAATCATGTTTCTATCGATCTGAACGCATATTTAACCATCGCTGTGATTTTTAAGAAAAAAACCACGTTATATTTGAACTCGGCGTATGGCTAATGAAATCGCCGGGGGCCACATGGTGATCTTTAAAATTTTGATAATGGCCTGGCATTTTTTCCAACCCAATGCCTGAAATTGCATCTACTGAGTTTATGTTTTTTTTATGTCTCTGGACACTCGCCAGAAAAGATATGCCAGCAGCAGAGCCTGCAACCCAAAAAATATTGAAGTTATGATATTCATGGCCGGGCTTATATTGAGTACAATTTAGACTTCATCTGCAAAAAAATGACGGTTAATGTTCCGCAAAATAAAAAATTCGATAAACCCAATGATAATCAGCTTGTGTTTCATGGGATCACGGGACGCCACCCAGGCCAAATACCCAAGGACAAAGGCGAATGATCCTATTATTCTGATAAAGAAAATGGGGGTGGTGTCCATTCGAGAGTGCCCCCATAAAAAGCAATCGCCGTTTTTTGAAACTCAATTGACACCATCAAGCCAAGGCCAGAAATAAGATGGAATATGGCGATGAAGCCAAGTACTGCCCTGAGTTGATTAATAGAACTGATCATATAAACCGACCTATTTTGGGTTTTGTAACAATTGTAAATATATGGTTACAATTATTTAATAAAATTGTATAGTAAACAGGCATATAATTCTACTGAATCCATATCAGTTGCTCTCGAAATATTCAAAAACGGTTCTGATTTAAATGGTGCCCTCTTTAGCCTTTGTAAACAATTATATGGCGAATTCATCATTTCATTAATCTAAATTAGCAGAGGAGAAATCATGGAAGTTAAAGACTATTGTAAAGCAATGTTGGCTGAAGTGACTGCTTGGAAAGAAAAATTAGAAGCAATGAAAAAGGTTGCAGATACTTATGGGTCTGCAGAAAAAGAAAAAATTTTACCACTCATAGGGCAGCTTGACCAGGAAGTGACTGCGGCTCAGGTTCGCGTTGATCAGCTGGAAAATGAATGTCCATCTGACTGGTCTCCAATGAAAAATGAACTGGATGATCTGTTCGGAACTGTCGGCAGCAGTGTTGACAGGGCCTGGAGAGATCTTGAAGGTGGTAACGTCGGGGGATGAAAAACCTTCAGCGTTTTTTAGTCTGAACTACACGTTAAAGGCCTTAAGTTTATATCAATTGAGGCCTTTTGCAATTTTACGGTTTCATATCCTGCTGCCTGGAAACCATAAATAAAAACGGCCTATTTCCATCTGACTTTGACACACGATGGGCCATCCATAAATTTTGAGGAAAACTGAAAATGAAACTTAAATCTTACTTTGAAAGTACAGGCGGAACAGGTATTTTATCGACTGCAGACAGCAAGGGCCATGTTGATGCGGCTATTTATTCACGGCCTCATTTTATAGAAGATAAGATGGCATTTATCATGCGGGATCGCCTGACCTACCAAAACTTAGAAACCAACCCCCATGCAGTCTATTTATTTATGGAAGATGGGCCGGGGTATCAGGGGAAAAGGATCTATTTGACCAAGGTCAAGCAAGAAAAAAATTCTAAACAAATAAATACTCTTAAACGCAGAAAACGCGATTCAAACCCTGATGAGGATAAATTCCTTGTATTCTTTGAAGTGGATCATGAAAGACCTCTGGTTGGCGATGATCATCGAAAAGAGGGATAAAAAAATGAATGTCCAAGGCCCCCGGATAAAACAACTCAATCAGGCTGAAGTGACTGAGGGTGAATATGTATTGTATTGGATGCAGCAGTCTCAGAGGGCTGAAGACAATCATGCCCTGGAATATGCAATCTGTGAGGCGAACGCCCAGGAAAAAATGGTGGTGGTGGTCTTTGGTTTGACGCAACATTATCCGGACGCCAACCTGAGACATTATACCTTTTTGCTTGAAGGGCTTAAAGAGACAAAAAAGACCCTGGCCCAAAGGGGCATCCGACTGATTTTCAGAATCGGTCATCCGGTAAAGCAGGTTCTGGATATTGGACAGAACGCATCTATGATTGTCTGCGACCGAGGGTACTTAAAGCATCAAAGGAACTGGCGCAAAGAGGTATCGGAAAAGTCAAACTGCCCAGTTGTTCAAGTTGAAACAGATGTTGTGATTCCCATAGAAAAGGTATCAGACAAGGCAGAGTATGCGGCATACACCATACGCCCCAAAATTATTCGGCAGCTGGACAACTACCTCATCCCCATGAATGAGACCGAGGTTAAACTTTCGTCTTTGTATATACCCATAGAGGGGGCGGAACTGGAAAATATAGACTCCATTCTTCGGGATATGAATATTGACAACAGTATTTCACCCGTATCTCCCATTTTCATGGGGGGAACATCTAAAGCAAAAGCGCGGTTTAACTTGTTTTTAGATCACCATTTTTTAAGATATGCAGCTCATCGCAACGAGCCCAAATTTCTGGATATTTCATGCATGAGCCCATATCTTCATTTCGGCCAAATTTCTCCCTTATACCTGGCTTTAAAGATAAAGGCCTGTGAAAAAACAAACGATCAAGCAGAGAAGTCCTACCTGGAAGAGTTGATTGTCAGAAGAGAACTGGCAGCCAATTTTGTTTATTATAATGCAGCATATGATTCTCTGGATTGTCTACCGGCATGGGCAAAAAAAAGTCTGGCAGAACATCAAGGAGATCGCCGCAAATACCTATATTCAAAATCAGAACTTTTAGAATGCCTCACCCATGATGAATACTGGAATGCCGCTATGAAGGAAATGATTGTTTCAGGTTTCATGCATAATTATATGCGAATGTATTGGGGGAAAAAAATTCTGGAATGGAGTCCCATGGGAATGTTCAGAATTCTGTGTCACGGTTTCGGTTCCCGGATCTGCCTCAGCGCCAGCGGAAGTAAAAGTCAGGTCCGAGAATGGGCCTTCAAAGAAAATTGCCAACTGGGAAATTGTCAGTGACCAATTTTGAATCGGCATTGTCCATTTTTTACTGGCGTTCTGGATCCCCATGTAAAGCAGCTTTAACAGGCTGTCCTGGTTCGGGAATGATCCCTTTGTTTTGGTCAGTTTTCGAAACTGTCGATGCACAGCCTCAATGGTATTTGTGGTGTATATTATCCGTCGAATCTCTTCTGGATATTTAAAGAAATGACTGAGGCGTTCCCAGTTGTTCCGCCAGGATTTTATCACAATCGGGTATTTGTCATTCCATTTATTTTCCAAGATATCCAGTTCTTCTTCGGCCAGATCCTTATTGACCGCTTTATAAACACGTTTTAGATCTGCCATAAATTCCTTTTTATTTTTGGAACCAACGTATTTCAATGAATTTCGGATCTGGTGGACTACGCAGAGTTGAACTTCTGTGTCCGGGAATATGGTCTCAATGGCCTCGGGAAAACCTTTTAGACCATCAACACAGGCAATCAGGATATCTTTTACCCCTCGGTTTGAAAGGTCTGTTAACACCTGCAGCCAGAAGTTCGCACCCTCATTCTCGGATATGTACAGCCCAAGAACCTCTTTGCGGCCCTCGATATTCACCCCAAGAATTGTGTAAACGGCTTTGCTGCCGACCTTTCCGTTTTCTCGTACTTTATAATGTATGGCATCAAGCCATACGATTGGGTACACATTTTCCAACGGCCTGGCCTGCCATTCTTTGACGGTATGGATGATTTTATCGGTAATGGTGCTCAGAGTGGCATTTGAAATCTCAAGTCCATAGATTTCCTGTAAATGGGAAGCCATATCATTATAACTCATGCCCAGGCCGTAAAGGGCTATTATCTTTCTTTCAATTTCATCGCTGAGCGTTGTCTGATGTTTTTTGACGATCTGTGGAGAGAAGGTTCCGGCCCTGTCACGCGGGGTTTCCAGCTCAAATTTACCATCCAGGGATTTAATGGTCTTTTTGCTTTTTCCATTACGGCGGTTGGCAGAAACTTCCTGCCCGAGATGGGACTCCAACTCTCCTTCAAGATCAGCTTCAGCAAGATTTTTGATTAATGATGTAAGGACGCCCAAGGCTTTTTTAACCCCTTCATTGATCTCGCGATAATAACCCAGCGTACTTTCCCAACTCATGCCGCCCAACAAACCAATTGTTTTCATGCCTTGTTTTTTAACTCCTGAAAATAATGATGAGCAAATATTTAAACCCTATGAAAGGTTAAGCTGACTTCCGGGCCGATTGCAAGACCCTTTTAAAAAAACCAGCAAAATTCAAAATAAGATGAAAATAAAAAACAGGGTGCAAAATTCATTTTTTTTATCCCCCCCCCCAGGATAAAAAAATTATAAAGATTGACCCGCCCCAAAAAGTGATACCCATAACCAAGACCTGACCCTGGTTTAGTCGAATTTAATAAAACTTGATTTAAAGAAAATTTATGGTGTAAACTTCCCTAATTTTCAAAAATTAAAAAGAGGGGACCCATGTCCTTTGCAGATGATTTCAACGCCTTTACCCAAGCCTTGTCAAACCAGGCGGGTTTTGCTTTAGACGTAGAGAACAATACAACCGCATTTAAATTTAATGATATTGTCGTGGTCTTGGATTTACCGGATGAACATGAACCGTTTTTATACGTCTACACCTGTCTTTTTCCCGTTGAACATAAAGACAGGGCTGTTTTATTTGAAAAACTATTAAGTTACAACATGCCCAACAGCCAAATTCCAGGCACAAACACACCCCAAACAATACCCAGGATTGCCTTTGAAAAAGAGACGGAGCAGGTCTATTGCTGGGATAAATTTGATATTTCCACCCAGGATATGGATTCATTTAAAAGCAGGCTCTCTATTTTTTGTGAAACCTGCATGGCGCTGGTCAATGAATTCAAAAAAGAAACAAAGACCCCAGATACTTCCGATGAACTCATCAAAGAAAGTTATTTAAGAATTTAAAACAAGGACATGTTTTATAATGCCTGAAATTCCAAATATAAGTTCTCCAATCCCCCAAGCAATGCAATTATCAAGTTCAGAGTCAAGAATCTTTGATGTTGCAGGAAAAATTGCAGATGTTCACATTGACAATGATTTTCTTCTGGGAAAAATGGAGCAGGCCCCCAAAAGCCTGTGGACCCGGATCAAGGGAATATTCACCAAACAGGTGGGGCAGATCTCCCAGCAAAATCTGGACTACAGCAAAATGTCCATGGCCAGCTTAAAAAAAGATGCACAACATATTCTGGAACATACAGGCGCACGACCGCCCTCTGAGTACGGCATCGGAAGCTTGTTCACTGAGGCCCTGACCTTGCCCGATCTAACCGGGGAAGATGTCTCAAAAATTGCACTCGACATGGCTCAAAGTACTTTGCGCACGTTTAAAGACAGCAGATTGTCAGGCGATTCTGAAATCACAACCTCTGCCTATGGCATTTTGACATCCATGGACCCGGATGACATCACCTTGCTCATGGCAGGACAGGCCATGGCGGCCCATCCAGACTTGAGTTCAGATGATGCCATGAAATTGGGAAAAGCCCTGTATTGCGGGTTGATTTCAGGCCTCAGCGCAGGCATCACCCCGGAAGTGGCAACAATGTTTTCAGACAATGCCTTTGACTACGGCATGGAATTATCCAATATCCGCTCGGCATTAACCGGTCACCAGGGGGCCATTACCGCCATCAGCAAATCCGTAGAAAACCTTGACAATCCGGATTGGATGGGACTTTTAGGGGAAGTCGGGGATGGGCTGAGGCCCGAGGCCCGAATGGAAATGGGCGATCTTATGACCAAAGAAGTGGCCGCGTCCCAGCAGTCCCTTGATTCGGTCAAGGCAACAATCCAGTCCATACGGGATACCCTGGAGGGCAGCACGAGCATCTCCGACTGCACAAGCGCCCTGGAAAGGCTTGTGCCCTACCAGGATTCAGGCAGTAAAACCCTTGAGGCTGCAGGCCTTTTTGATGAGCATAAAGCAGAGGCGGTTGACGCAGCCAAAACAGCCAACGTCCAGATTCGAGAACAGCTGACCCATTTGCTTGACCTTCGCCTTGACGCTCTGGCGGATGATTTGGAACGTATAAGCACAGACCAGCTTGACCTCAGATTAGGTGAACTGGACTCTGCAAAAACCGGCAGCCTTGCCCACAGAATAACTCATGATCCGTTTTTATCTGATTCACAAAAATTAAATCTTCAGGAAAAAATCAAGGAAATTTCCACCCAGATCCTCACAAGAATGGATGGTATGGATGCCTCATATGCCGCATATGAAATCGGCTTCAACCTGCTCAGGCGAGAGGTGGATACTCTGGATTTAAAAAACCTGGTATCAAGACTTGCACAGCTTGACCAAGACAACCCAGGCAGCCTTGTCCAAAAACTGGCCCGGACCGAGTCCTTGAGTGAAACGGAAAAAGAAGATTTTATCACCTTAATCCAAAGGGTCCGGACAGAACTCACAGACCAGTTTGAACAAAAAACCTGGTCCGGCCTTGACACAGAAGCCAAACAGGCCCTGATGATTCTCGCCTCAAAGGGATTGCTGACAGATGAATTCATCACCCAGGTCAACGGGATGTTCGGAACGATTGACAAGGGGATGATATCCCCCCTTAACACCTTAGAAGGCCAAGCAAGGCAAGTGGTTATCAACATCAGCAAAGGAGAGGAAGCCGACACTCACAGGCTCTTTGGCACCTCATGGGGAAGCAGCCGGGCCGAGACCATCCTCCACGCCTTTGGCCCCGAAGAAATGTCACACGACCAACTGGTCACCGCTGAAACATCATTGTTCAGAGGCAAAGAAGAACTTCTGGCTCATCTTCCAAAACCCATTGCCTCGGGCCTGGGATTTGACACCCAAACCATTGACAGTACAGACACGGCAATACGCTTATCCCAACCCCCTGTAACTGAAATAATTAATGCATTGATCCAGGGACAAGATAGCGCAAATGCCCAGGCAACCCAATTATTGGCAGAACAGAACCTGGCCCTGTATGCCTTAGCCCAGCTCGAGCTGCTCATCGGTACGGCCAGGGGAAGTGATGAAGATTTTGATGCAAAACTCGACAGCTTGCGCTTGACCCTTGGCCTTGAAGAAAAAGAGATCAGACAGGACAGCATTGACACCCTGGCCGCCAAAGGATTTTCCGGAAGCCTGAAACTGGCCCGGGCCATGAAAAGCAGCGATGCACTTGCGGACAATCTGGCCCGCGCCCTGCCACAGACCCTGGAGGCTTTCAGGTCAGGCATGGCCCATCATCCTGACATGGCTTTGGAACTCATGAGCTTAAAAACGGCTGAATTTTTTATCCGCCTTGGAATGGCTGACGGCGACATTGAAGACAGGCGGTTTGATTCTCTGGACTCCTTGAATGTGGGCTTTGGAGACGGGGCAGTAACGACCGTCATCCAGAACAAATTGGAAGCAGACCTGTTAAGAATTGCAAACAACAGGGTGAGCAGCTTGGAATTTTCTGCCGGTTCGGCCAGACTATCCAAATTAGAAACCGCCCTGGCCAATGGGGACCAGGAAGAAGTAACTGCCCTCCTATCAAAGTATAAAAGGCTCAACTGCATGCAAATGGAATTCAAAGCCCTTGCCGGTGCCATTCAGGCAGAAGGCATTAAAACCGGGAATGTCCTTAGCAAGGCAGATATCATCAATAGGATAAAGGCAGACTTTTCAAGTATCTTTCAAGGAGAACCCAGGATTAGCCATGCGGTTTTGGACTGTTTTTTACAGGACTATGAAGATTTAGGCTCCCTTGGCCTTGATGGAGCCAAGGCAAAAATATCTGCTCTTGTCCAGGAAAACTTTGGCGAAACAGTGTTAGACAGCTTCATTAAAAAGGGCTCAACCCCCATAGGGGTAAGAAGCCAATTGTCCGGGGTTTTGTATCATTTAGTGGGCGGGTTAAAGCAAGGTCAGACCATCAGCGCCAGTGTGGGCCGTGAGCATAAAATAGAGATCAAAACCCCTGAATCCGTCTCAGATGCGTTTCTTGGGGGAGTCTCCCTGGAAATGGATTTTGCCCACATGAATGAAGGCACCATGGCCATGAGCAGAATATCCACCCAATCCGAAGGTGTTCTGGATGCTTACAGCTGCTTGGTAAAACCCAGCGCACAAACCAAACTCTCCCTGGAACTTGGCCTTGCAGAAGGGATGCTCTCTTTAGGGGTTGAAGGCTCTGTCATGGAGGCTGACGGGTATATTGCCCGATTTGATTCCACCCGTAAGGAGGCCGGGGGATCCTTATACGGATTTGCCATGGGCTTTGTTGAAGGACGCCCCAGCCTGGACGAGATAGATGAAATTGATTTTATCCTGGATACTGAAGCCACCTTTGGTGCCAAGGCCAGCATCGGCATAGAGGATATAGAATTCAGCGTGCTGGGACAGGAGGGCAGCCTGGACGTCTCTGCCAAAGCCGAGTTTTCCAGGCAGGCAAAAGGGTCCACTTTGATAACATCCTCAGGCAATATTGAACGAACCGGGACCCGGGAATACAAGGTCAGTTTAGGCGGTACCCTGGGCATTGACGACACCCACATAGCCCTTAAGGCCAGGGCAGAATTTGAAACATCCATTGATACCCGGGTGATCACCACCAGGGACGGCAGCGTGGATGAATCCACCCAAAGAATTATCAGCGCCGAACTTGGGGATGATCCCCAAACGGTATTAAAAACCCTGGCAACCCTTGGGGGCGGCACCACGCCTGAACTTGAGGTCTTTTTAAGTTCCCTGGGATCTTTGGGCTCAAAAAAGCCAGAAATAAGGGATACCCAAGAATCCGTTCAGGAAACCTTGAAGGAAAGAATCACCCAGAATCCAAAATCCATCCAGGAAGCCATCACTGCCCTGATGGGAAAAGAAGAGGCCCAAAAATTTACGCCTCTCTTTGACCGGCTGATCCAAAAAACCCCGGAACCCCAGCCGGATGAAACCAAAACCGAGCAAAGGGATGAAACCATACAATCGCTTGTGGGAGAACTGATCTCGTCCCTGGCTCAGGCGGACCCAGGGTCAGTCATGGAAACCTTCGGTGCCTTGACCGAAGAGGTAAAAGAAAGGTTTGGGTTTCTTTTTGAGGCACTCGAAAACAGGCAGTCCAGCGACATCAATCGATCAAAGGAGGCAAAGGCAAGGATTCACTGCTCCATAACCAAAGATGCGGCCCAGGAAATCACCATCCTTCGCAGAAGAGCCAAAGAGCTGTCATCAACAGACGCAGACACCTCAATTGCACTCTTTGACAGGGCAATGGAAATTGAGCAGAGCGGATCAAGCTATGTGCCTGTGGAGGTGATCATAGAACAGCACTCAACAACAAGATCCTCGGAAACGGCAAAACCGCTTTTATTGGTTTATACCCGGACAGATTCTTTGAGTGCGGGGTTTGTGGATCAGACCCAATTTGACTTATTCACCTAAAGCGATTTTAAAAAACCGCTGGAAACAATTTTCGGGGGCTTTTATTCCATTCCATCGGGAGGGGCATCACCTCATTTTTTACTTGCTTTATCCGATCGGGTTTGTTACAAATGCGGGTTATAAATATCTAATATTTAAATCCACAATGAAAGGGGCGATGCTGCTTGAAAGAAATTACGGTCACCGTTATTGATAACGACGTTGAAAAGGCCTTAAGAATTCTGAAGAAAAAGATCCAGAACGATGGACTCTTTAAACGTCTCAAGGTTAAAAAGCACTATGAAAAACCTTGTCAGTACAGAAGACGTAAGATGAGAGAAGCAATGAGAAGACAAAGAATTGCTGCCTCCAGAACTCGCAGAAGACGTAGCTAAAGCACAAAAAAATCGCCCGGTATGTCAGTTTAACTGATATGCCGGGTTTTTTTATGGATAAACAAATGGCCAAGACACCCTATGATCAATGTCTGGATAAAATCTACAAGCTGGGCCGTTTCGGCATCAAGCTTGAACTTGACACCATCCAGAACATCTTAAGATTCCTGAACCACCCCCAGAAAAATTTTGCAACCGTCCATGTGGCCGGTACCAACGGCAAAGGCTCCACCGCCTCTTATATTGCCGCCATTTTGACCCAGGCTGGCTTTAAGACAGGACTTTACACAAGTCCCCATCTAGTCCGGTTCAATGAACGGATCTCTATCAATGGGAACCAGATCTCAGATGAAGAGGTTGTCCTGGCCTATGAGGCAGTCAATGCCGTGGATATCGGCAAACGAAAGGCCACTTTTTTTGAATTTGCCACGGCCATGGCATTTTATCATTTTTCCAAGGAACAGGTGGACTGGGCCGTCATCGAAACCGGTATGGGCGGACGGTTTGACGCCACCAACATTGTCCGGCCCGAGGTGAGTGTAATTACCAATCTGTCCATTGAGCACACCGATTATCTGGGAAATACCATCCAGGATCTGGCAAGGGAAAAAGGCGGGATCATCAAGGCCAAAACCCCTGTGGTAACTGCTGTAACCCAGCCTTCGGGCCTTCGGGTCATCCAGAAAACCGCAGACAAGAATAAGGCGCCTCTGTTTCAGTTTAAAAAAGATTTTTCCCTCCGCAAGACCCCCAGGGAAAAATCTTTTACCTTCCAGGGCATCCATCAGGCGTTCAGACAAATTATAAAACCCCTGCCCGGAGACCACCAGAAGGAAAATCTCTCCCTGGCCCTGGCGGCCTGTGAGTTGATTTTTAAACAAAACGCCAAAAATGACAATCGATATGATCTGTCCGTGGATCTGGTAAGGCAGGGGCTTTCAAACACCCGATGGCCCGGCCGCCTTGAAAAAATATCAGACAAACCTCTGGTGATTCTGGACGGGGCCCATAATCTCAAGGCCGCCCAGGTTCTGGGCAAATATCTTGAAAAAACCCTAGGGTCCAAAACGCTGACCCTGGTGGTGGGTATTTTAGATGACAAACCCTTTGAAAAAATGCTGGCCCATCTGCTTCCCCTGGCCCACCAGGTAATCATTACCAAGGCAAAAATAGACAGAAGCCTTGACCCCCAGGTGCTGGCCTCGACCGTTAAAAAATCTTTCACAGACAAGGTGATGATTATCGAAGATGTGGCCGAGGCAGTATCCCATGCAATTTCAACATGTTCCGACGATGATACCGTCTGTATTGCCGGCTCCTTGTATGTGGCCGGAGAGGCAAAGAGAAAATTTGAACTGGATTTTATTTCATAACATGGTATAAGAGGGACTGATTTTCGCGCCCGTAGTGCAGGGGATAGCACGTCAGCCTCCGAAGCTGAAGATCGCTGGTTCGAATCCAGCCGGGCGTACCACCATAAACTTCATGAACACTTTCCTTAAAACAGGCTTACGCATCGGATTGATCAGTTACCGAAGCAACCCCCACTGCGGTGGACAGGGTGTCTATATCCGCCACCTAAGCCATGCACTCTCAGACCTTGGACACAGGGTTGAAGTCATTGCAGGCCCACCCGACCCCCAGATCAACAACAATGTCAAGCTGACCATGCTTCCGACCCTGGACCTGTACAATTCCGAAGATCCGTTCAGAACCCCGAGGGTTGATGAACTTAGGGATCCTGTCAATCTTCTGGAATGGCTGGACATCTCGGCCATGGGATATTCAGAACCCATGACATTCGGCATGCGGGTGAAGCGGTATATGAAGGGTCAAAGAAACCATCTGGATATCATCCATGACAACCAGAGCCTCTCTTTTGGTCTGCTCTCCCTTGCCAAAGAGATGCCCGTCACCGCCACCATCCACCACCCCATGACCGTGGACCGGCGACTGGCGGTCCAGTCCACCCGATCCTTTATAAAAAAAATCAAGGCCCTAAGGTGGTACTCGTTTATCAGTATGCAAAAAAGGGTGGCCAGACGCCTTTCTGCCATTATCACAGTGTCAGACTCTTCCAAAAAAGATATCTCAAGGGAATTTAAGATCCCGGAATCCAGGTTCAGAACCATCCCCATCGGCATTGACATGGAAAATTTTTTCCCCCTGGACCATATTAAAAAAATTCCGGGCCGCCTCATTGTCACTAATAGTGCGGACACCCCCTTAAAGGGGCTGTACCACCTGCTGTATGCCTTAAAAGGGGTATTGAAAAAACGGAGCGTTTCCCTGACCGTGATCGGCAGTCCCAAAAAAGACGGGGGCATTGAAAACCTGGTTAAAAAACTCGACCTTGGCGCCCACATCGAATTTACCGGAAGAATAGACCACCAGCGGTTTGTCCGGGAATATGCCAAAGCCCAGGTGGCTGTGGTCCCGTCCATGTACGAAGGATTCGGCCTGCCCGTGGGAGAGGCCATGGCCTGCGGCATTCCTGTGATTTCCACCACAGGCGGGGCCCTTCCCGAAGTGGCAGGAGATGCGGCAAAGCTTGTACCGCCCGGAGATGCCAAGGCCCTGGAAACGGCCATTGTCGAACTGCTTGATGACCCAAATCTAAGACACAATCTTGCCCAGAGAGGCTATGAACGTGTGACCTCAGAATTCACCTGGGAAAAAACCGCCATGAGAACCGCTGCCACTTACCAGGAGGTAATTGATGATTACAATGGACTTTAAACGCCTGAACATTGGAGCTGATGACCGGGTGATTGATATCGGCTGCGGTGAGGGCCGCCACACCATCAGGGCCTGCCAGGAAAAAGGGGCGGTCTGCACGGGCGGGGACTTTGGATTTGACAATCTTGTCACCACAAAAGGCAAGCTTGAGTTTCACCAGGAAATTAATGATCTGTCCTGCCGGGAGTGGAACCTTTCCTGCCTGGACATCACAGCCCTTCCCTTTAAAAGTAAAAGCTTTGATGTGGTCATCTGTTCTGAAGTGTTAGAACACATCCCTGATGACGCCAAGGCCATGCAAGAACTTGCAAGAATTGTTAAGCCGGGTAAAACCCTGGCCGTGAGTGTGCCCAGGGCCTGGCCCGAAAAAATCTGCTGGCAGCTTTCAGACGAATATTTCAACGCCAATATGGGCCATGTGAGAATTTACAAAAAAGATGAGATTATCGAAAGAATAAAGGCTAACGGATTTAAATTTAAAGGGTATCATTTTGCCCATTCCATCCACTCGCCCTATTGGTGGCTCAAGTGCCTGGTCGGTCCCAATCGAACAGATTCCTTGCCCGTGAACCTTTATCACAGACTTCTGGTCTGGGATCTTATGAAAAAACCTAAAATCACCGCCTGGGTGGATCAATTGCTCAACCCGGTTCTGGGCAAAAGCCTGGTACTGTATTTTCAGAAAAATTAAGGATCATTTTTATAATCTGAACGAAATTGCCCGGCAACTGGCCGATCTACCGTGTTGCACCCAGGGCCTGTTAACCTGAAAATTTTTCAGATCTATTTCATCCATAGGTTTAAATCCTCTAAAAAAGCATTATATTCACTTAAACTCCAAAATCCGAGAGGAGATTATGCGCTTTTTTTTGATCATACTCATTTTAATCCCACTGGTATCGGCCTGTGCCACCGCCCCAAAAACCATCATGCGCAATGATCCTTTGATCGGAAAAATTGTGAACAGCTCCACCCAAAAGTTGGTTGATTTCACAAGCCTGATGGCCGCCTTAGAGCCCTATGATGTGATCTATATCTCAGAAAAACACGACAACCCCATGCACCATGATATCCAGCACCGGATCATCCAGCACCTGGTGGATAGGGGGAAATCTCCTACCATTGGATTTGAATTTTTTTCAGTTTATGACACCCCTCTTCTTTTAAACCTTGGGGATGCACAAAAGGCAGGGCACCAGTTGAAATCAGACACGGCCCTTGAAACAAAAATGAGAAAAAACCTAGGATGGGCAAACCAGTCAGACCGAATGTGGGCCTATTATTGGAATCTTCTGTCCCTGGCAGGCGAAAACAATCTTCAGGCCACAGGACTGGATATCTCGTCTGCCCAGAAAAGACGGATTACCCGAAAGGGACTGGCAGGGCTGACCCGTATTGAACAAAAACGGTTGTTTTCCACAAAATTAGACGATCCTGCCTATGAGGCCCATATGAAATCCATATTCAAGGCGGTCCACTGCGGAATGAACCACGGTAAAATGACAGAGAGGCTCTATGACACCTGGACGGCAAGAAATGATCAAATGGCCCTGTCCATTGTCGAGCTCCACGAATCAGGCCGGAATAGAAAGCCCTCAGGTCCTGTGGTGGTCATCATGGGAAACGGCCATACCGAATACGGGCTTGGGGTAATCGACCGCGTCCGCCACCTGGCCCCTGGCATTTCCCAGGTCAACCTGGCCATGACGGAAATATCAAGAAAACCTGCCGTTCTTGACGAGTACCTGGACCCTCTGGAACTTAAAGGGTTTGCGCCCGTACCCCCTGCTGATTTTCTATGGTTTACCCAGCGGGTAAGCTACGAAGATCCCTGTGAAAAATTTAAGGCTGCCTTGAAAAAAATGAAAGGGCTGCCTCCGGCAAAATCCCAGGAATAAGGTGTTTTTTCAGGTCTGACCTTCAGGTTATGAAAGCAACAGCCTCACCCGATCATATAGGTTGCCGTGCCCGTTGCAATCCTGATGTCAGTATCATTGAACAGATCTATTTTGGATACCACAACTCGGGAGCCTGCCCGGATAAGGCGGCTTTTGCACTCAAAGGAATCCCCTTTTCCCGGCCTTAAATAATCCACCCGCATATCAATGGTGGCAGAGGCCACAAGCTTTGCCTGGATTTCATCGAGGCTTGCGCCCTCATTACCTTTAACACAGGAAAGCAAGGCGCTTAATCCCCCTGTAAGATCAATCACCGAAGCGGTGACCCCGCCGTGGAGAATACCTGCGGCAGAATTTCCGATCAGTTCGGGTTTCATGGGAAAAGAGGTCAGGGCCTGCCCGGTTTCATAGTCCAGATGATCGATGGAGATTCCAAGGACCTTGTTAAAGGGCAGCCATTCAAGGTAATAGTGTTTTATGGTGTCCAAAAGATTGTCGAGCATGGGGCTCCTTCATTTCAATGGTTTTTCTGTTTGAGTACCCCCAGGGTATGGGTCATCTCAAGGATTTCGTACCGGCCTGTGGATATGGCCGCTTCATAGACCTGCCTGGGCGGCTGACCGCCCTTGTCAGGATCAAAAAAGATATCATGAATCACCAGAAACCCGCCCGGCATCAGATGGGGGGACCAGGTGAGAAAATCCGTATGGGCAGCTTCAAAGGAATGACCGCCGTCAATAAAAACCATGGCAAGACCGGTCTGCCACATTCGTCCTGCCACCGCTGACGTCGACACAATGGGAACCACGGTTTCCTCTAATCCTGCCTGTTTCAACGTCTGGCGGAACAAGGGAAAGGTGTTGATCCCCCCTGTATTTTTGTCATAAAGATCCGGGTCAAAGTATTCTTCTTTGGGCTGCTGCTCTTCCGAGCCCCTGTGGTGGTCAATGGAATACAAAATGCTTTTATTTTCCTTGCAGGCCTGGCCGATAATGGCAGCAGACCGTCCGCAATAGGACCCGATTTCAAGCAAGGGTCCCATGGCAGAAGCCTGCCTGGAAATTTCAAACAGCCGAACCACCTCCTGGTCATCCATAAACCCTTTGATGGTATTTAAAAATTGAAAATCAATTTTGTTCATGGTCATAGCTTTTCACCAAAATTTCACGGGGTTTTGACCCCATCTGGGGGCCGACAATACCTTCATGCTCCATTATCTCAATCAGCCTTGCCGCCCTGTTATAACCGATGCGCAATCTGCGCTGGACATAGGAAATTGACGCCTGGCGGTCTTTGGTGACCAGGGCCACAGCCTCATCATATTTGGCGTCGTAATCGGCGTCGTCAAAACTTTTTTCATCATCTGAGGTCTCGCCCTGAACAACCTCTTCGTTGTAGTCAGGCTTACGCTGGCCCTTTAAAAATCCTGTGATCCGCCCGATTTCCTTTTCAGAAATATAGGCCCCCTGGATGCGCATCAGCTTGCCTGTGCCCGGGGGACAAAAGAGCATGTCTCCATTGCCAAGAAGGCTTTCAGCCCCGCCCTGGTCAATGATGATCCTGCCGTCGATTTTTGACGAGACCTGGAAAGAGATCCGTGTGGGAAAATTGGCCTTGATGGTGCCGGTGAGCACATCGGCAGAGGGTCTCTGGGTGGCAATAATCAAATGAATGCCTGCCGCCCTGGCCATCTGGGCCAGACGGGTCAAGGCATACTCCACATCCTTGGATGCCACCATCATCAAATCCCCAAGCTCATCCACGATAACAACAATATAGGACAGGATTTCAAGGGGCTGGGCCTCAGCGTCCTGGGTACCGGAGGCGAGATCTCCCTGCTCTTTGACCATTTCATTGTACTGGACAATATTTCTCAGCCCGGAAAGTTCTAAAAGCTCATACCGGCGCTCCATCTCTTTGACCGCCCAGAACAATGCATTGGTGGCTTTTTTCATATCCGTCACCACCGGGGTGATGAGATGGGGAATATCATTGTACACCGAAAGCTCGATCCTTTTAGGATCCACCATGATCAGCTTGACCTCATCAGGGGTGGCTTTGTACAATAGACTGATGATCATGGAATTGAGCCCCACACTCTTGCCCGTGCCTGTGGCCCCTGCAATGAGCAGATGGGGCATTTTGTCCATGGTGGTGGCCACGGGCTGTCCCAGAAGATCCTTGCCCAGGCCCAAAGTCAAAAGGGAGGAGGACCGGACAAACTCTTTGGATGAAACCATCTCCCTCAGGTTGACCTGTTCTCTTTGTTCATTGGGGATTTCAATGCCCACCACATCCCTGCCCGGGATGGGAGCAACAATCCGGATGGAAATGGCTGACAGGGCCAGGGCCAGATCATCGGAAAGTCCCACGATTTTGGAAAGCTTGATCCCGGGTGCAGGCTTGTATTCAAAGGTGGTGATCACGGGTCCTGGAAGAATTTCCGCCACCTCGCCTCGGACATTGAAATCTTTGAGTTTGCCTTCAAGTATCCTGGCCTTGTCCTGAAGGCCCTGGGCGTCAATCTGACGCCTGATCTTGGGTTTTTCGTCCAGAAACGAAAGCTTGGGCAGGATAAAATCCGGCTGTTCCCGGATATCCTGAATCAGAGGGTCTGGGGTATATTCTTTTTCATCGGTTTCAACTTCCACAATATTCGGTGCAAACAGTGCATCCAGATCCAGGCTCTCGGACTCGGTCCCAGGGGGTTGTACAACCACAACCGGCATCTTCTGAGGATGAGATTCCGGTTCAGGCTCAATCTCAATTTCCCTGGGCAGGGCAGCCATCTTTTCGATCTTTTCGGCCCGCTCAAGTCTTGCCTCTTTCCTTGCCGCCTTAAACCGGGCCGCCCTTTTTTTGGCATATTCCCACCCCTCGATAAGGTCCCGGTAAATGGTCTGGCCAAAGGAAACTGTTTGTTTTCTCAGGACAAGGCCAATGGTTTTAATGGAAATACCCGTGGCCAGGGTAAATCCGATGACCACAAAAAAGGAAAGAATGATCACGCACCCGGTAATATTGGCGTATTTTAAAAGAAATGCCGTCAGTCCTTGACCCAGGATACCGCCGGCAGGAATCAGGGTATTTGAAAAATGATAGGCATCTTTAAACAGATAAAATATTGCCCCTGTTGCGACCATTAAAATCAATCCGCCCCCAAGGGTCAGCCAAACCACTTTTAAAGATTTTTCTTTAAGATACCACAGGCCGAGCAAAGAGAGAACCAGGGGAATCCACAGGGCGCCGATACCGAAAAAATAGACAAAAAAACCGGCCACATGGGCCCCGACCAGGCCGAAGAGATTGTGAACCTTGTCCGGTACAGTATAAAAATGGTTCCCCACGCAGGGGTCTGCCCCATGGAATGAAAAAAGGCTGACTGCCGTCAGGATGATAAAAAAGAAAAGTGAAATGCCGTATAATTCTTTTTTCATACTTCAATAATAATGGGTACGATCAAGGGTCTGCGGTTGATGGCAAAGGCAAAGAACTGCTTTAAGGCCCGCTGGAGTTTTTTGCGGATCAATTCCACTCTGGACTCCAAACCAGCCTCGATTTCCTCTACAATTTCAAGAATCACACATTGGGCGTCATCCACCAGGTATCCGGTTGCCGAATCAAAGACAAACCCCTTGGAAACCAGTTCGGGCCCGTAGAGAACGCCCCCTGTTTCTTCGTCAATGATCATGGTGACCACCACAAGGCCGCCTTCTGAAAGCTCCCTGCGCTCTTTTAATACGGACCGTCCCACATCGCCGATGCCCTTGCCGTCCACAAGAACCCTTCCTGTTGTGACTTTGCCGTCGATACGGCCGCCCTTCTCCTGATCAAAGGCAATCACCAGCCCGTCCTCGGCCACAATCACATTATCCCTGTCCAGGCCCAGCTTTTCGGCAAGTCTTGCATGGACGACCAGATGCCGGTACTCTCCGTGGATGGGAATAAAATATTCAGGCTTGGTCAAATTGATCATGAGCTTGAGCTCTTCCTGGTGTGCATGACCAGAGGCATGGATCTGAGCGATCTTTGAATAGACCACTTCAGCCCCCCTGCGGTAAAGCTTGTTAATAATATTGGCAATGG
This sequence comes from Desulfobacter sp., assembly GCA_028768545.1. Taxonomy (NCBI): domain Bacteria; kingdom Pseudomonadati; phylum Thermodesulfobacteriota; class Desulfobacteria; order Desulfobacterales; family Desulfobacteraceae; genus Desulfobacter; species Desulfobacter sp. Next base: position 2,301,368 of record CP054838.1, on the reverse strand, counting down.
CCTTTTCATTGCCCGGGATGTATTTGGACGAAAGGATGACCGTATCCCCTTGGCGGATATTAATGTGCTTGTGCATGCCTGAAGCCATCCGGGCCAGGGCAGACATGGGCTCTCCCTGGCTGCCCGTGGTAATGATCACCACCTCTTGGGCCGGCAGTTTGTGGATCTGTTTGATATCCACAATCAAGCCTGGCGGACAGGTAATATACCCCAGGCGAATGGCAACAGAGGTAATCTGCTCCATGGTTCGCCCGTTAAAGATGACTTTACGGTTATTGCGCCTTGCAATGTCAATCACCTGCTGGATACGAAATACATTTGAAGCAAAAAGGGCCACAAGCACCCTGCCCGGGGCGACTGCAATCAATTTGCCCAGATTTTTGGCCACCTCCTGCTCGGACATGGTATACCCTTCCACCTCAACATTGGTGGAATCGGACATCAGGGCCAGGACCCCCTGCTCTCCAAACCTTGCAAAGCTTGAAATATCCGTATTTTTCATCTTGTCGGCAGAATGGGAAATCCTGAAATCTCCGGTATGGACCACCACCCCTTCAGGGGTGGTAATGGCCAGGCCCACCCCGTCAATGGTCGAATGACTCACCCGTATAAATTCAATTTCAAAGGGCTCAATGGACAACACTTCACCCGGATGGACCAGATTCAGGTCAATATAGGTATTGAGTTCAAACTCCACAAGTTTATTTCTGACAATTTCCAGGGTAAAGGGGGTGCCGTAAACCGGCAGACGGATCTCCCGGAGAAGATAGGGCAATGCCCCGATATGATCTTCGTGGGCGTGGGTGAGGATGATGCCCTCAATTTTGTCCCGGTTTTCCCTTAAATAATCCATGGCAGGAATGACAATATCCACACCCAGCATATAATCTTCGGGAAACATGAGACCTGCGTCAATGATGAACATAACATCACCGTATTCCACCACCATCATGTTCAGGCCGATTTCACCCAGGCCCCCCAAGGGTATAATCTTAAGCATAAATATTTTCCAGACCCAGTATCAAATGCAGATGGAAAGATGCGCCATAAGGGCATCGGTCCAATCGATCAGCCAGTCCCGCTGTTCTTTGGTGGCATATCCCATGCAGTCACATTTAATATTGGTTTTAATTCTCACCAGCAGTTCACAAGATAAATAGGATTCTTCCAGCATCAGGGCAAAGACATGGGGACCGCAGTCCCGATGGTCTGCCTGGACAGGGGTGAGACATTCCCGGTCCAGTTCAAGCCAATAGATCCCTCCGACGGGAGCGCAATCCAGGTGTGCGTCCAGATATTCCTTGAGTGCAGTATAATTTTGAAGCGTCAATCCGTCGATTACATATTGTTTCATAAGTCATTTAATTAGCATAGATCTATTGTACTATGCAACCTGAACTATAATAGTACTTGGATGTAGACTTGCCATCTGCCGCGTTGCTGCAAAATTTTAAAATCCTCATGTACAAGAGTACACTCCGGTTTCAAAATTTCTTGCGCCTTACACATGGGCAAATCTACATCCAAGTTGAATTTTTCGATACCTCATTTTACAAGGTAAAGATTTTTGAGACCTGACTCCAAGATTTCAATCTTGGGCTAATGCTGCCCGGACCGTTTCCAAAGGGCCAGAAAATTGCCCCCGAGAACCAGCCCAAGACCTGTGATTCCGGAAAGGGTCCAGGCATAATTTTCCACAAAAGACGAAATCACCAAGGCCACCACCGGAACCACCATGATGGCATAGGAGGCCTTATCCGGCCCAAGGGAGCCCACCAGGGTAAGATATGTACCAAAGGCCACAATGGAGCCAAACACAGACAAAAAGACCAGGGAGGTCGTATAGGAAAGGGAAAAAGAAACCCCAAAGTCCTTTCCCAGACACAGGGCAATAAGGGTCAGGGTCAGTGTACCGTAAGTCATGCCAAAGGCATTGGCCTGGATAATGGGAATCTTTTCACGGGTATTCCTGGCCGAGACAATATTGCCAAAGGAACTCAAAAGGACAGACGCCACACCCAGACCGATTCCGGTCATCCCCTTATCTCCAGGTGAAAACCCTTGAATTTCTGGCATGAAGATCAGGCAAATGCCCAAGATACCGGCCAGGGCACCGGCCACCATTTTCAAATCAATCGCAGCCCCTAAAAAAAGAGCATTGTTGGCAATATTAAAAAAAATAAGAGATGAAAATATCACGGCCATCAACCCGGAGGTCAGATGGGCCTCGGCCCGGTAAATCAGCCAATAATTCATGGAAAACAAAAAAAATCCCACCATTGCCATGAAAAAATGCTCTTTAAATGAAAAGCGCAAGGTCAACCTGCGAATCCTGCAGAAAAAAAGCAGCAGCGCCCCTGCCAGGCCAAACCGGTAAATCACTGAAACCATGGGATCCACCTGGCCCAGCTGAAACTTGATTGCAATCCAGGTGGATCCCCAGATCAATACGGTAACCGCATACAAAAATACCTGTTTCATTATCCTGCCTTTTTAAATATTGCCAATTTAAAAGACTTATACTATTTATCAAAAGATAAACAGTTACAAAAGATCGAAACATCAACCATAACAGATGAGCAGACCATGACCTCCCAGACCAACTTCAGATACGTGGCCCTGGCCGATGAAATCCAGGCAGACATCATGACCGGGCAGTTCAGGCCCGGAGAAAAGCTGCCCTCTCTTCGAAAACTTCACCACCAGCTGGGCCTGAGCGTTTCCACCATCCACCAGGCCTATATTGAGCTTGAAAAACGGGGCCGGGTCCATGCCAGGGAAAAATCAGGCTTTTATGTAAGACCTTTGGTTGCAAACCCCTTACCCCTGCCCGGGAGGGATGAAACCACGGCCCTGCCGAGCCGGGTCAAAATCAATGACCTGGCCGAAACCATACTCACGGATCTCCAGGCAGATAATATGCTTCAGCTGGGCGCGGCGGTGGCATCAAAGGAGCTCATGCCCGTCAAACAGTTGTCCAGAATCCTCAAATCCATGTCCATGGATGATTTGGAAACGGCCATGGTCAGCTATGATACCTGCATGGGCAGCCTGGATCTGCGCAATGCTCTGGCCAAGCAGATGCTGGGCCATGCCTGTAAAGTCTTTGCCCATGACATCATCACCACCAATGGTTGCCTAGAAGCGGTCAGCCTCTGTTTGAGGGCTGTGGCAAACCCCGGAGACACCATCCTGGTGGAATCTCCGGTATTCCATTGCTTTTTACAGCTTATCGAAGATCTGAACATGTATATCATAGAGCTGCCTGGAGACCCGGACCGTGGAATGGATCCCCATGCATTTGAAGCCATTGTTGCCTCAAACGACATCCGCGCCTGCCTGCTCAACACCAACTTCCAGAATCCGCTCGGATCTGTGATGTCGCCTGAAAACAGAAAATCGGTGTTGGATATTGCCCATGCCAATGACCTTCCCATCATTGAAGATGATATTTACGGAGATCTCTTTTTTGGAAAGACCCGGCCCGGAACATTTAAAAGTATTGATGAAAAGGGACTGGTGCTCTATTGCTCATCATTCTCCAAAACCCTGGCCCCGGGGCTGCGCGCAGGATGGACCATTCCCGGCAAATTCAAGGAAAAAATCATCCGCCTCAAACTCAACACCCAGCTGGCCTGCCCCAGCATCAATCACAAGGTGGCTGCCATATTTCTGGAAAGCGGTGCCTATGACAGGCATCTGCGGCGCCTTAGAAACCAAATCAAAAACCAGGCCTCATTTTTTGCCATTGCCATTGCAAATCACTTTCCCAAAGATACCCGGCTGACATTTCCCAGAGGGGGGATGATGATCTGGATCGAACTGAACCAGGCCATTGATACCATGAATATCTACCAAAAAGCCCGGCGTCGGGACATCTCCATTTTGCCGGGACGGCTCTGCTCTTCGTCTGACCGGTACAAACACTGTCTGCGCCTCAACTGCGGCATTCAATGGCAGCCTGCCCTTGAAAAGGGAATCGCCCTTCTGGGTCAATTGATAAAAGAAGAATACAAGGAAAAAGACCTGATCTGATTTGCCGACAGCAAATTAGGGTTGACAATTGGCAAAAATGAACGCATATTTTGCGAAGTGTTAATGGTTAAACCATTGAAAAAATCAGGAGCTTAACATGCTAAATAAAATTATCAGTCAGGTCCTTCCATATTTTCCCCAAAAATTTATCTGGCAGTTTTCCAAAAATTATATTGCCGGTGAAACCACCCAGGAAGCCATTTGTGCATCCAAAACCCTTAACCGGGAAAAAACAATGGTCACCCTTGATATCCTGGGAGAATTCATTGAAAACATGGACCAGGCAAGGGACAACCGGGATGAATACCTGGACCTTATTCAAACGGTTGAACAGACTGAAGTAATAGGTAATTACTCTGTCAAACCAACCATGTTCGGCCTGCTTCTGGACAGGGAAAAATGCTATGAATACATTCGGGAACTTGTGGCCAAAGCCGCATCCTTTAATAATTTCATCCGCATTGATATGGAAAATTCCCCCTGTGTTGACGATTCCATAGAGATATTCAGGCGCTTGAAAAATGAATTTCCCCAAAATGTAGGCCTTGTACTCCAGGCTTATCTCAAACGGACCTTGGGGGATATTGAGGCCATGCTGGACCTGAGATCAGATACCGCCCCCTTAAACTTCAGGCTCTGCAAAGGAATCTATGTAGAACCTGCCGCCATTGCCTATAAAGACTACCATGAAATCAATGCCCATTATCTTGAAGACCTTGAGTTCATGTTTAAAAATAAGGTGTATCCTGCCATTGCCACCCATGATCGGCCATTGATCCAGGGGGCACTTGAGTTGATTGACAAGTACAATGTTCCCAAAGAAAATTACGAATTCCAGATGCTCTACGGGGTCACACCCAAACAGAGGAAAAAACTTGCAGATGCAGGCCACCCGGTCCGGGTATATGTCCCCTTTGGTGCCCATTGGTTTGGATATTCCACCCGACGGCTCAAAGAAAACCCGGCCATGGTCAACCATATTATCAAAGCAATGCTGGGCAGAGGTTAACCCGAATTAAAAGGCTTGGATTCCGGCCAAAAAAACAAAGATATTTTCCACCCAGAAAAATATGGACTTTTGATCACTTCGGTGGAATACTTACAAATGGTATCCAAAAGAAGCCTTCGCTGTTTTTTTAAGGTTCGTCAAACTTTTTTCATCAACACCCTTGCCAAATAGAAAAAACTGTTTATTCTTTTACCTGAAGATATCCTTTATTAACCCAAGGGGATCTTAAGTTCCAAATAGTTTACACTATTATATGAAAGGAGCCTGTTATGAAAGACAGAGCTGTCAGGCAGCACGAGGAATTGAAAGTGAGACGAAAACTGAATAAACAATATAATAGTTGCATCGAGGGTCTTTCCAGTGATGCAAGGCACACGGTCGAGGGAAATGCTGAAAAGCTTAAAAAAGTGTGTGCCTCGCCCTATTCCGAGGATCATGACCGGAAGATGGGCAAAAAAACCATTCAGGAACTCAAACATGACATCACCATGAGAGAACAGCTTGGCTAAATTTCCCCTGTAACTCTACCCCCCCCCCGGATTGCCGTCCGGGGGGGTTTTTATTTTCTTTAGTTCAACCCCAAGATTCAAATCCAGGCTCAACGCCCTGAGCAAATCCAAAGACTACCGTTCTCAATGCATCTGGTTCACTTTCAAGGCAAGGTCCATGCGATCCCTGCATCCGGTTTTGCCATAAATATTGGTCAGATGGGCCTTGACCGTTCTAAGGGAGACAAACATCTTGTCTGCAATCTCCTGGTTGGAGAATCCCTTTGCAATGAGCTGGGCCACTTCTTTTTCCCGCTTGCTGATTTTTGTCCAAAAGGCCAGACGTTCTTTGTCAGATTCCGGATGTCCAGGAACTGCCATATTCTGGATAAATTTATTTAAAATAAACGGGATGAGCCATAATTGTCCGGCAGATACCGATGCAACGGTCTGGCGAAAATTTTCCAGCAGCATGTATTTATTGCCATATCCCCTGATGCCGAACTGCATCAGGCGAACCGCCTCTTCATAGGCAGGTACATTTGACAGCGCAATGCAAGGACAGGTCAACAAGGGCATTTTTTCAGGAAACAGCCCCATATTCTCAAACCCGGGTTCAAGATCAATGACCACCATTTCCTTGCCTGTTTGAATTCCTTTGTCGGCAATCAAGGCGGCATCATTGATCATTGTAACCTCCTCCTGCGGATCTCCTGAACAAATTTTAGATCACCCGTACAGATAAACATGGGTCTCCTTTGGCTTCAGTTCTCGCTATTTCTCCCTGAACGCATTGTATTTGGCACGCAAAATAGGTTTCATTATATATTGAAGAATGGTTTTCTTTCCTGTGATAATGTCCGCCTGAACCGTCATGCCCACAATAATTTCTTTTTTATTATCCTCTGTGCCCAGATAATTTTTATCGGTTTTAATATTCACCAGATAAAACTCTTCTTGAAAGGCCGGATCCAGGATGGTGTCTGCGGAGATATGGTCCACTTTACCCTCAAGGCTGCCGTAAATGGCAAAATCATAGGCGGTAATCTTCAAGACCGCATCCTGGCCAAGGTATAAAAAGGCAATATCCGAAGGCTTTACCTTGGCTTCAACCAAAAGCTTGTCATCCGTGGGCACGATTTCAAGAATATCCATACCCGGCGAGACAACCCCGCCCTCAGTATTGATTAATAACTGCTTTACCGTCCCGTTGACAGGAGATCTCACATGGGTTCTGTTCACCCGGTCCTCCAAAGCCACCCGACTGCTCTGGAGCCGTTCAAGCTCACCCACCACCTTGCTCAATTCTGCCTGGGCAGCCAGGGCATGTTCGGCCCGAAGGTCCTGAATCTGGTTTTGAACTTCTGAAATCTGGGACTTGGACGAGGAAACCGCATTGATCTCAGCAACAAGCTCCCTTTGATTCTCAACCACCTTTTGCTTGACCTGGATATATTCAAGTTCTGAAACCAGGTTTTTCTTGAACAAAGGCTCTGTCAGGTCCATCTCCCTTTGGATCATATCCTTGCTCAACTTGAGCTGACGGATGCTCTGGGTGGCCTTTTCAAGGCTGATCTTTCTCTGGCGCAGCCGCTGCTTGAGCACAACCACTTCAGATTTAAGCTTTTTCTGATTGGCCAGATAAAGTTTTCTTTCTTCGTTCACGATGCTCGGATAGTTAGACTCAAGATTTTCTTCCACGTTAAAAGGCTTGCCTGCGGCCTCAGCATTGAGCCGGCGGCTTCTTGCACGAAGCTCAACAATCCGTATATTGCTCTCTTCAAAGGAAGAGCCGGCTCCGGTGTCGTCGATGATGACAAGAACCTGACCCTTTTTAACCGCATCCCCCTCATTGACAAGAATGTCCTCCACAATCCCGCCTTCAAGATTCTGGATCACCTGGATTTTATAGGAAGGAATGACCCGGCCGAATCCCCGGGTCATTTCGTCAATTTCCGCAAAATTTGCCCAGACAAGACAGGCCCCCACAAAAAAAACAATAATATAGAGGACAATGGTCATATTTACCGGACTTTTTTCAACCACAGCACCGTTCAGGCTGTTCATGAATTGAATATCCCTGGCTGAGTACACGTTTTTTTTCATTTTTTCGCTGTTCCCCCAAGTTGTTTGAGCACCTCTTTTTTCGGACCGTCCAACACAATTCTACCATTTTCCATGACAATGAACCGGTCAACAATGTTCACCATTGAGGGCTTATGGGTGATGATAATCGTTGTTTTTCCTTTGGTCGCAGCATCCAGATTTTTCACCACCTGGGATTCAGAGGCATAATCCATGGCATTGGTGGGTTCATCCAAAAGAATAATGGGGCTGGGGTGGATAAAGGCCCTGGCAATGCCGATGCACTGGCGCTGCCCCCCTGAAAGCCTGGATCCCCGTTCTCCCACCTGAAGGTCAAGCCCTTTGGGATGTTTGTCTGAAAAATGATTCACCAGCCCGATGGCAGCCGCTTTGATCACGGTCTCATCTTCTGTGTGTGGGGCTTTGAACACGATGTTCTCCCTTGCCGTGCCAGAAAAAAGAGATACATCCTGGGGCACATAACTTAAATTATGACGCAGATCAGCAGGATCAATCTGCTGAATGTCAATGCCGTCGACAAAAATACTGCCCTTGGCCAGATCGTAAAAGTTAAGCAGCAATTTACCAAGAGTGGTTTTACCCGAGCCCACGGGGCCTATGATTCCCACCCGTTCTCCAGGTTTTATCTTGATATTGACATCATTAATGGCTGGATTGGTTTCCTCGGGATATGCAAATGCCACATCCTTGAATTCAATCTCCCCTTTGAACACCGGACATCTCACAAACAATTTATGCTCGGGCCGTTCCACATCCCGGTTCATCAGCTCGGTGAGATATCTTAAACTGGCAGCCATCTGCTGGAAGGTGGTAACAAGGGAAACCACCTGGGACATTGGGGCGATGGTCCTGCCCGAGAGAATGTTCACGGCAATCAGACCGCCCATGCTCAACTCCCCTTTCTTGATGAGAAAGACACCGATCACCACCACGGCCACAGAAGAAACCTGGGATAAAAAAGCCACAATGGTTGTCAAAGAGGTGGACAATACCCTGGATTTAATACTTCGTTCGGCAATATCGCCTGTGCTCTCCTCCAAGAACCACTGGATGGAACTGGATGCGTTAAAGGCCTTAATGGTTTCAAGGTTGGACAAGGATTCCACTAGAATCCCGTTTCTTCTGGCAACCGCCTCCTGGGTGACGTCAATCACCTTTTTTAAGGGACCTCTCATGATAATGCTGTAAATTAAAATCAAACAAATGGCAGTCAAAGGGGCAATGACCAAAAGAGGGTGGATGGTGTAAATCACCAAAAGAAAAATCACGGCAAAGGGAAGCTCGATAAATGCGGTGATCACGCTTGAGGACAAAAACGAACGGATGGTATCAAAATCTTTGATATTATTGGCAAAGGCCCCGACTGAGTTGGGTTTGTCTTTGATTTTCATATTCATGCACTGCTCAAACAACACCGAAGAAAGAATCACATCGGATTTTTTGGCAGCCACTTCAAGAAAATAAGTCCTTAAAAATTTAAGGAGAATATCAAAGAGATAAACCACACCAATACCGATGGTGAGCATCCACAAGGTATCAATGGCATTGTGGGGAATCACCCGGTCATACACGCTCATGGTGAACATGGGACCTGCGATGACAAAAAGATTAATAAAAAGACTTGCCACCAGCACGTTACCGTAAATACCCTTGAACCTGAGCAGGGTTGAAAAAACCATCTTTTCTTATCCCGTTCCTTGGCCGTAAACTCTTCCACCCGTTTGCCCAGATAATCTTTTTTAAGGAAAAAAGAAAATCCGAGATATTGGTCTTCTAAAGTATCAATATCCACAGATGTGGGGGTCTCATCCACTTCAGGGCAGATGATCTCCGCTTTTTGGGTTACATGGTCTATGGCCGTAAGAATACAGGCGCCATCGTCCTTTACCAGAAGAATGGCCGGCAGGACCACAGCGGGAATATCCTTTAATTTGCGTTTAAACAGGCTGGATTTGAATCCGGCATTTTGAGATGCCCGGGAAAAATTTGCCTTTGAATTTCCAATGGAAAACAATCGATTCTTATCTGTTTTCGGATCAAAAGGAAGTCCGCTGACAAGTGCTTCCGGGCTTACCGGCTGGTTCTCAAGCTTTGTCAGGGTCGCTAGGCAGAGCAGCAGGGGATCATTTTTTTTTATCCGTCATGTCTCTCCAAAGGTTGAATCTGGGCCACCTGTCGTCCCTGGAAATACTGGATACCTGCGGCTTTCAGATCATCAAGCTGGTTTGAGGTTTCGATTTTAGTACCAATCAGTTTTATATTCAGACTCTCTGTAATACTTTGAAGCATGGTTAAGGTTATTTTGAATTTTGCCTGATCCCTATAGTCATAAAGATAGGCATAATCCACCTTGATATAATCAGGGGTGAGCTGCTGGAGCATGGCCAAAGAGTCATCATTGATGGTAAAATTATCAATGCCAAAACTAAACCCCATGCCCCTGACAAGACCTGCAAAATCCAGGGAAATTTCAGGATACCGGATCAGAACCGCTTCTGACATTTCAAATGCCAAATGGGCTGACAGACTTTTTTGGGCAGAAAGAAAATTTCTGGCCCAGATAAAAGAATTCCGGTCCTGGATAAAATCCGCGCTGACATTCACGCCAAAGGCATCCTCAACGGGTTTTTGCTTTTTTCCCCAATCAATCGGGCAACCTGTGTCATCACATGCTGGTCTATGGTCCGTGCAAGCCCAAGCTCCATTGCCATGGGCATAAAAAAACCAGCGCTTTTCACAATACCATGATCGGGCGCATTCCTATTTTCCCGGTTTTAAAAAGGCCTGTCTTTTAGAGCAAAAAGAATGATATCCTCTGTTACGCTGAAATGAACATAAATGGATTGTGCTAATGAAGAAAGCTGAAGATTGTAATACTGTTGATGAAGTCCTTGCATGCCTCAAAGAACTGGAAGAAGATCCAAATCGCTTGGTTCGTAACGCTAACGAATTAGAACAGATGGAGCAGGAAATCCTTGAGTATACAAATCGGATAAGCGCCTTTTTTTTAAAAAAAAGATCCAGGCCTCAGTAGATTCCTCTGAACAGGTCGACCAAGAAAAAGAATTGATGTCCAATTGGCCGGGACGGATGAAAAGCGAAGGGCTTGAGACCGTTTGGATTCAGCTTTGTACAGATAGTTCGGTTGATATTCATGTTCGATACTATCGAAGGTCCTGTGACCGCCGAAAAGGAAAAAGATATAAAGGTGCATACGCTGGCTTAATCCTTCTTGGAATCCATGATCGCTGCTCGCCTGCTTTGGCTTCTATGGTGAGTTCTTGGTCAGCCTTATTAAGTTCTTTTGAAGAAGTCCGTCAAGTGCTTTGTGACCGTGGGATGACGTTGGGTATAAAGGTCATCCGTAAACTGACCTATCGGTACGCAGAGCGGGCTCGAGCCGAACAACAAGCGGGCCGAATCCCATTAAATGATAGAGATTTACTTGAAGGGCGGCGAGTCGTTATCAGCACTGATGGTGGCCGCACTCGGCTCAGAGAGAAGAAAAGGGGACCAAAAACCCAAAAGGATAGAACCCGATTTCGTGGGGCATGGCGAGAACCCAAGCTTTTGATCATTTATGTAGTGGACGCCCATGGAAAACAAGAAAAAAGCTTTTCACCATTTATTGATGGCTGTTTCAATGGACCGGATGGTGTATTCCACTTGTTAAAGGGTTATTTGAACTCCCTTCATATTCAGAACTCAGACAAAATACTGTTTGTTGCAGATGGGGCACATTGGATTTGGAATCGAATCCCCGGACTGCTAAAAGCATTGGGTTTGGCTCCTGAGCGTGTGTATGAACTTCTCGATTTCTACCATGCAGTTGAGCATCTGGGTACAGTAGCAGGCTTAAGGAAGACCTGGTCATCCAAGGAACGCAAACGCTGGGTATCGAAGCAGCGAGGTCTTCTGCTGAAGGGAAAGGCGATTGAGGTGGTACAGGCCGTCCAGAAGCTTTGTAGAGGCAGAAACAGTAAGGCTATCAAGACGGAACGGGATTATTTTGTGCGCAATGAACTGAGGCTTAATTTCTCAACTGTAAAAGCGTTGAACTTACCTATTGGCAGCGGTGCTATTGAAAGTTCGATTCGGAGAGTCGTGAATTTACGTCTTAAAGGTCCATGCATCTTTTGGTATCGGGAGAATGCAGAAAAAATGATTATGCTGCGATCATTTTATAAAGCAGGGCGTTGGAACTGCCTGAAGCAGATGGCAAACATGCACAATCCAGTGCCAGCGGTATAACCGGGAAAATGGGAATGCGCCCCCATGATCATCTTTCATGGCAATAAAAATTTCACGGTAAAAGGTTTGCTCTTCCAAGGTCAACACCGGCTGGCAGGAAAAAACAATATTATTGGAATCAATGGCTGTCTCGATCAGGGTTTTCCACTCTCCCCTGCCCAAAAGGGTATCTGTCTTTTCCTTGAAATGGACCGGGGTATTGTCCTGGCTGTTTTTGGCCAGGATCATGGAATAATCGAGTTTGGAAAAAATGGTGGAGGTATTGTCTTCGTAAGTATAGGAGGCAACACTTGCATAAACCTGGAGATAGTCTTCGAGTACCGTTCCTTTCTTGATCAATTTTAAAAGATCTTTTAAAATTGATTCAGCCATATCCATGGCGTTCTCAGGTAAAATACAGGGAAGAATCAACCCAAATTCCGTCTCTTTAATACAGGTGACCACCCGGCCTTCAATTTTCTGGGTTTTATCCTTTAAAATACCGGCCGCCTCTTTTATAAAGGCTTCTGAAACCCCGTAGCCTTCGACCTCTTTCAACTGTGGCAACCCCTCAATCGTCAGCAGAATCACTTCGCCTTTTGAGACCGCTGCCTGGGATTCCAAGTTGGCCTGCATCATGCGGACAAAATATGCCTTGTTGTAAAGGCCTGAGACCATGTCCTTAAACCTGAGCAGCTTGGCTTCCTTAATGGTCTCAATGGATCTGGCGTAATTATTTTGAACGGGTTCCACCATCTTGTTCATCTGAAGAACCACTTGCTTTAATTCAACGGTGGACGGGATGTGGGGATTGATAATGAATTTATTTTCTCCAATGGCCTGGGCCTGCTCACGGATCCGGTCCAATGATTTGAGCATCAGCTTGAGCATCAAGCTGGACACCAGGATACACCCTGTCCACAGAATAAAAAAGGAAAAACTCAGGCTTTTAAAAATTCCCCACATTCTCAGACAGGCCTCTCCGGTATGTCCCTGGACCTCAAGACTGCCAAAGATATTCCACCCGTTGAAAACCACGGCTTTGGCAACCGGGGCCTCAAGATTGATAAACCCGATAAAAAAATCAGGCACCCCTTCAATCACAAGGGTTTCTTCTTTTCCGTAAACCTGTTTATCATCTATATCCTTGAGGGTGATCCGCTGAAAATGCCCGCCGTCAAACATGGCGTTAATGGTGGTTTCCATCAAAAACACATCATCACTGACATCCCCAAGAGAAAGGGACAGGGAGTTGACTGAATTTTTGGCCCGCTGGTAAAGGTCATTTTGAACAAAGCTTTTGGACACATTAAAGTTAATGCTGAACACAATGACCAAAACCAAGGAAAGCAAGGCCGTGATAAACATCATGATCTGTTTGAATAAAGTCATTTTATTAGCCCCTGTATATTTCAAGATCAATGGATCTAAGCTTTTGAAGGTTCTTCACTTTGGAAGGGTCAACCCTTTTTCCAAGGCCTTTTTGTTTTTGCAAAAAAAGATCTTGACCTGTAAAACTATAGACCGGGATCAAATCTTTTCTCTGGGTGGCAGGAAGAATTCGTTTGTCATAATTATCAAGGATCAGGGGAACCGCTTTTCTGTCCGTATAATATGAGACCACCATATGTGCGGCTTCGGAAAACCCCTTGGCCCTGACATAGGTCATAAATAATCTTTCCTGGGGAACCCCTAGCTGAGTCAGGGTTAAATATTTGGCCACGGCATAATCCTCACAATCCCCCATGCCTTTGCCCAAAAATTCAAGGCGTGAGGCCCAATAATAGCTTTTTCCCCAATTCTTCCGGTCCGTTCTGTAGGGGATCTGGTTGAAAAACCGGTTAACCGCTGCAAGTTTTTCTTCATCGGGATCGTTTTGACGGGCGTCCATGAGGGATAAAAGGGCGTTCAGGCGTTTAACAGCCCGTGGGCCGTAATTTTGTTCATATTTACTGAGTTGGGCTTGCTTGACATAGAACCGGTGGGAGGCGCCCACAATCATCTGGGCAAATAAAAACAGAACAAAAACAGAACAAAAAATCCGGATCTTATGCATATGACCGCCCTTAGACCCGTATCTTTGCCTGAATATTCCATGTGCAGAGAAATTTTTCTGCTGCCTTATTTTGGTTCATCAGAAAATCGCGTACCTGGACTGAGAAACATCACTGGGAAGGCAATAACACAGTAAGGATTTTTATGCTTGAAATGATGGTGTGAACATGATCATGTTCTAATTTTTTTCAGTAGTGTCCGGTTAGGTTGTTGCATATAAAAAGCATCTAAAATCATTGAAAAAACAGTCTGTTTTGTGTTGACAAATGTGCGTAAAAATTTTTGTGCGCCTTGAAAACTTAACTCAAGGAGCTCAAATGACGCATATCTCAGTCCCTAAAAAACAACTACGGTCCCTGAACTTTGACAATTTCAGGTGCCCTCTGATAAAGTCACTTTCAAAAGCACCGGAATTACAATCTCGAGGAGACCGCCCTTTAAAAATGACATTCGAAGACCAGATAAATGCTTTGGTTTATTTCCATCTTCAGGAGCACAAGTCTGCCCGACATTTAATTCAGGATCTCAAGGAGAATGTTTTTGCTAAAGAAAATATTGCGCCAGACGGTGGTATCAGCCGTAGTAGTTTCTGTGAAGCCATCAATCACAGGGGACTCGAACAACTGCAATTTATCTTTGAGGATCTTTATAAACAGGCTCTTGAGTGTCATCCGGGTGAACACGCCGAGTTAGGAGAGTTGGTTTCCATTGACGGTAGTCTCATAAATGCAGTCCTTTCAATGCACTGGGCGAACTACAGAAAAGGAAGTAAAAAAGCCAAAGTACATTGCGGATTTGACATTAATCACGGAATCCCAAACAAAATCTTTTTGACTGAAGGCAACGGCGCTGAACGCACCTTTGTTCCCAAAATACTTTCCAAGGGGCAAACAGGTGTTATGGATCGTGGATATCAATCCCATAAAGAATTTGACCTGCTTCAGGAGCAAGGCAAACATTTTGTCTGCCGTATAAAAACCAGGACAACAAGAACAATTATTGATAACCACGAGACCCCTTCCGACAGCTACATTTTTTATGATGCACTGGTTAAACTTGGTACTCCGAATCAAAACCAGACGAAAAGGCCTGTTCGGGTTGTTGGCTATAAAATTGCTGGCGTCAAATACTATGTGGCAACTGACAGGCATGATTTAACAGCGGAACAAATAGCAACAATTTATAAACTCCGGTGGACCATTGAGGATTTTTTCAAATGGTGGAAAGAACATCTGAAGGTATATCATCTCATTGCCCGCAGTGAATACGGCCTTATGGTTCAGATTCTTGGCGGCCTTATCACTTACCTGTTACTGGCAATCCATTGCCAAAAACAGTTTAATGAAAAGGTCACGATCAAAAGAGTTCGGCAGCTGCGAACCGCCATTCTAAATGACCTGTTTGGCTGCGAGGAGCAGGGCTCTCATAGTTCAAACAGGGACAATATTGTCAAAGATCAAAAAATTATTGAGCAAGCAAAAACCTAACCGGACATCACTGAATTTTTTTGTGTTATTCGCACAAAATCGGAGAATGAATTAATGTCCACAAGCTTCATATACCATGCCTTTGGCCTTCGTGACTACTTTTATAAAACAACGCGTTTCATCGGTGGAATAATCACTTTTGAACTCATACCAAAACCGGAGGCGGTAAAATGCCCGGAATGTAATTCCAGGTCCGTCACCAGGAAAGGGATTGTGACAAGAGATCTCAGAACAATACCGGTAGGTTCAAAACCCGTGATTCTCAGGACGGCTATCCAGAGAATTTGGTGTTCGTTCTGTCAATTTGTCCGGCAAATCAAACTATCCTTTGCCCAGGAGGGGAAAAGCTATACCCGGGCTTTTGAACGGTATGTCTTGGAGTTGTCTCAGTTCATGACAATCAAAGATATTGCCATCCATTTAAGGATCAGCTGGGATACGATAAAGCAGATCCAGAAAGAAGACCTGCTGAGGCGTTATCGAAATATCCCCCTTGAGAAAGTCCGGCAGATTGCCATAGATGAAATTTCCATAGGGAAAGGGCATAAATACTTGACCATCGTGATGGATCTGGAATCCGGTAGAATTCTGCACGTGGGAGAAGGAAAAGGTGGTGAAGCTTTGAAATCTTTTTGGACAAAAGTGAAAATATCGAAAGCAAAAATCAAAGCCGTCAGCATCGATATGTCCCCGGCATACTTGAGTGCTGTTATTGAAAATCTTTCTGGTTCAGCAATTGTCTTTGACAGATTTCATGTTGTTAAATTGTTCAATGAGAAACTGTCGGATTTCAGGCGAAAGCTCTACAACCTTCTTGCCAATACCGGGCAACAAAAACTTCTGAAGGGAGTCCGGTGGCTTTTGTTAAAAAATCCCGAAAACCTCAGTGATGACAAGAAGGAGGCCCAACGGTTAGAAGAAGCATTGAAAATAAATCAGCCGCTATTGGTAGTCTACTACATGAAAGAGGAACTCAGGCAAATATGGAATCAAAAGAAAAAAGAAACAGCTGAAAAGATAGTCAGCAATTGGATCAATCTGGCCAATATTTCCAAAATTCCAATGTTGATGAAATTTGCCAAGACCTTGGCTGTGCACAGGCAAAGAATCCTTTCATACTATGATTACAGGATATCTACAGGTCCTTTAGAAGGGACAAATAACAAGATAAAAACCATGAAACGGAAAGCTTATGGATACAGGGATTCGGAGTTTTTCAGGTTGAAACTTTTGGACCTTCACAATAAAAGGTACGCATTAATCGGATGAACCCTTATTTTCATAGGTATGCAGGGTATGTCTCCGGGGCCTTAAAAAGGCCCTGGAGACAAAAGGTCTTAGTTTTCGATATAAGGTTTAAGCTCCTTGGGTATTTCATAACCGGATTCAGAAGGATCAATCTCACTGCATCCAAACGCTTCAAGTTCAGCACCCTCGGGGGTGTTGTCGCATTGATCAGCGCAGTCATCCTGGGCATCGGCATCAACATCAACCACGATGCCTTCAACGTCAAGCTCTTTTGCAAGCTCATCACAGGAATAGATATCAAAGGCCTCTGCTTCTGTCAGACCGACTTTTTCAGACAGGTCCGTATCAAATTCAACCAGCAGGGAACCAATGGCCTGAACCGTTCTATAATAGGCCACCAGGTATGAGTAGTTGGAAGCAATCATTGAAGACTGGGCATTATAATATTCGATCTCCATATCCAGGATCTCAAGCAGATCACGTTTGCCGGCATGGAACTCTTCAACAAACTCATCAAGGGTCTTCTTGCTCAAACGGACATGCTCGGCAAGAAAGTCTTTTTTACTTTTCTCGGCAACCTGAATATTCCAGGCCAGACGAACGATTTCATTGACATTCCGTCTTTCATCATAGGCTTTCTGGTATTCCTGGAGCATACGTTTGTAATTTTTCTCAGTTTCGCCATACCTTGCACCACCATCGTAGAGAAGGTAGTTCAGCTGAAGGGCAGCACCCAGATCCTTGGTCTCTCCTCTTTCGCCGCCGATATCTTTTCTGAAACCACCACTGACAAGCAGGTCAAGAGAGGGCCAAAACGCAGCTTTTGCCCGTTCTCTGGAAAACTTGCGTACAATGATGTTATACCTTGCCACCCGCAATGCAGGATGGTTTCCAAAGGCAAGGTCCA
The DNA here is from genome assembly GCA_028768545.1 of Desulfobacter sp. Lineage (NCBI taxonomy): Bacteria > Pseudomonadati > Thermodesulfobacteriota > Desulfobacteria > Desulfobacterales > Desulfobacteraceae > Desulfobacter > Desulfobacter sp. Next base: position 2,283,803 of record CP054838.1, on the reverse strand, counting down.
CAACTTCCTGAACATTTTCAGGAAGGACAAATTTTGTTTCAGGAAGAACGAACTGTTCCGGGGTGAGTATCCGGCCGTAAAGACGATGAAATTTTGTCAACGCCTGATTCAGGTCCTGCTGGCGGGAAATAAAATTTCCACGGGACAGGGAAAGCCTTGACTCGGCATTGGTCAAATCAGAGACCCGGCCAAATCCGGACTCGGAACGTTCCTTGATCTGTTTGAGAATTCTTGCCTGGGTCAGCACGTTTTTCTCTGCAATCGCAACCTGCTCCCTGGCGTTTAATACATTGACATAGGCTTCAGCCACATTCAAAAAAACCGTATTGGCCGTATTCAAAACATCATAGGCCGCAGACTTGATCCTGGCTTCGGTTTCATCAACAAATGCTTCTGTGCCAAATCCTTCAAACAGATTCTGACGAACATAAGCGGTTGCTGAATTTTCCCAGAGTTTTTCGGAAATATCATTTGTGGGAACCCCGTTGGTGTACTTGGGACCGGTATATGCTTCAACGCCTACTGTATGCTTCAACGCCTACTGTAGGACGATACCCTTTTCTGGCAATCTTCCTTTCAGCCACAATACTTCCATAGGATTCCATGGATTCTTTAATCTGGGGATTTGTCTTGGCAACAGACATTAATGCATCATCAAGACTGATCCCTTCCATTGCCTGCCCTGAAATCACAGACAACCCCATTACCACCACAGAAATTAATGCAATTTTAAAAACTTTTGACAGACGACTCATCATCCCCTCTTTTTACTTAAAAGAACTGAACTGATCCTGAACCCCTGCGTCTTCTTTCAGGATCTGAACAGATCAAAATAAAATATATGATTTAAGATTCACAATAGCTTTATATGACGGCATTGCTATTCATGAGAATTATTTCATTGGGTATGGATTGTCAAATAATTATTGGTCGCAATTGGGAAGAAAATGAAATACTCAAAAAAATTAAGTAAAAAAAAATCCCAAAAGTAGCAAAAAAAGACCCAAAGAATCAGGGAAACCCTTAGAAAAAAGGCAAAACCCCAATTATACCCCCCAGGGTCCATGGACAAAAACAGTAAGAGATTCTTAGAAAAATATAGAAAAACAAAAGAGACTGACCGTGTTGATTTGCCCTGTCATAATTTTGGTTCATCAGAAAATCGCGTACCTGGACTGAGAAACATCACTGGGAAGGCAATAACACAGTAAGGATTTTTATGCTTGAAATGATGGTGTGAACATGATCATGTTCTAATTTTTTTGTGTTATTCGCACAAAATCGGAGAATGAATTAATGTCCACAAGCTTCATATACCATGCCTTTGGCCTTCGTGACTACTTTTATAAAACAACACGTTTCATCGGTGGAATAATCACTTTTGAACTCATACCAAAACCGGAGGCGGTAAAATGCCCGGAATGTAATTCCAGGTCCGTCACCAGGAAAGGGATTGTGACAAGAGATCTCAGAACAATACCGGTAGGTTCAAAACCCGTGATTCTCAGGACGGCTATCCAGAGAATTTGGTGTTCGTTCTGTCAATTTGTCCGGCAAATCAAACTATCCTTTGCCCAGGAGGGGAAAAGCTATACCCGGGCTTTTGAACGGTATGTCTTGGAGTTGTCTCAGTTCATGACAATCAAAGATATTGCCATCCATTTAAGGATCAGCTGGGATACGATAAAGCAGATCCAGAAAGAAGACCTGCTGAGGCGTTATCGAAATATCCCCCTTGAGAAAGTCCGGCAGATTGCCATAGATGAAATTTCCATAGGGAAAGGGCATAAATACTTGACCATCGTGATGGATCTGGAATCCGGTAGAATTCTGCACGTGGGAGAAGGAAAAGGTGGTGAAGCTTTGAAATCTTTTTGGACAAAAGTGAAAATATCGAAAGCAAAAATCAAAGCCGTCAGCATCGATATGTCCCCGGCATACTTGAGTGCTGTTATTGAAAATCTTTCTGGTTCAGCAATTGTCTTTGACAGATTTCATGTTGTTAAATTGTTCAATGAGAAACTGTCGGATTTCAGGCGAAAGCTCTACAACCTTCTTGCCAATACCGGGCAACAAAAACTTCTGAAGGGAGTCCGGTGGCTTTTGTTAAAAAATCCCGAAAACCTCAGTGATGACAAGAAGGAGGCCCAACGGTTAGAAGAAGCATTGAAAATAAATCAGCCGCTATTGGTAGTCTACTACATGAAAGAGGAACTCAGGCAAATATGGAATCAAAAGAAAAAAGAAACAGCTGAAAAGATAGTCAGCAATTGGATCAATCTGGCCAATATTTCCAAAATTCCAATGTTGATGAAATTTGCCAAGACCTTGGCTGTGCACAGGCAAAGAATCCTTTCATACTATGATTACAGGATATCTACAGGTCCTTTAGAAGGGACAAATAACAAGATAAAAACCATGAAACGGAAAGCTTATGGATACAGGGATTCGGAGTTTTTCAGGTTGAAACTTTTGGACCTTCACAATAAAAGGTACGCATTAATCGGATGAACCATAATTTTTAAATTCAAAACCGACAAATATAGGTATTTTTATTTAGATAAATACATAATTATTCAGTAGTGTCCGGTTAGGTTGTTGCATATAAAAAGCATCTAAAATCATTGAAAAAACAGTCTGTTTTGTGTTGACAAATGTGCGTAAAAATTTTTGTGCGCCTTGAAAATTTAACTCAAGGAGCTCAAATGACGCACATCTCAGTCCCTAAAAAACAACTACGGTCCCTGAACTTTGACAATTTCAGGTGCCCTCTGATAAAGTCACTTTCAAAAGCACCGGAATTACAATCTCGAGGAGACCGCCCTTTAAAAATGACATTCGAAGACCAGATAAATGCTTTGGTTTATTTCCATCTTCAGGAGCACAAGTCTGCCCGACATTTAATTCAGGATCTCAAGGAGAATGTTTTTGCTAAAGAAAATATTGCGCCAGACGGTGGTATCAGCCGTAGTAGTTTCTGTGAAGCCATCAATCACAGGGGACTCGAACAACTGCAATTTATCTTTGAGGATCTTTATAAACAGGCTCTTGAGTGTCATCCGGGTGAACACGCCGAGTTAGGAGAGTTGGTTTCCATTGACGGTAGTCTCATAAATGCAGTCCTTTCAATGCACTGGGCGAACTACAGAAAAGGAAGTAAAAAAGCCAAAGTACATTGCGGATTTGACATTAATCACGGAATCCCAAACAAAATCTTTTTGACTGAAGGCAACGGCGCTGAACGCACTTTTGTTCCCAAAATACTTTCCAAGGGGCAAACAGGTGTTATGGATCGTGGATATCAATCCCATAAAGAATTTGACCTGCTTCAGGAGCAAGGCAAACATTTTGTCTGCCGTATAAAAACCAGGACAACAAGAACAATTATTGATAACCACGAGACCCCTTCCGACAGCTACATTTTTTATGATGCACTGGTTAAACTTGGTACTCCGAATCAAAACCAGACGAAAAGGCCTGTTCGGGTTGTTGGCTATAAAATTGCTGGCGTCAAATACTATGTGGCAACTGACAGGCATGATTTAACAGCGGAACAAATATAGCAGAGCAAACAATTACTTGAACAAGGATTTATACAACTTATATTTTCCCCATGAGATATTCATCAGATTTACGCAAACGCGTTATAGATTTTGTAGAAAATGGAGGAAGCAAGACGGAAGCTGCCAGTCAGTTTAATGTATCCCGTGGAAGTGTTCACAACTGGACGTCTGCCGAAGATGGTTTGTCATACAAGAAACCCGGTCCAAAAGGACCACGAAGTTTGGATCTGGAAGCTTTGCGCCTCCATGTGGAGACAAATGATGACATGACACAATCGGAAAGGGCGCAGCATTTCGGAGTATCCCGTGCCTGTATCTGGTATAATATGAAACAACTCGGAATCACTCGAAAAAAAAGATGACGGGATACAGGGAGCGAAGCGACAGCAAAAGAAAGGCATATCTTCGTCTTCGTGAACGTTATGTACGTCGTTGCAAAACGTTTGTTTATGTTGATGAAAGCGGCTTTTCGCCTTATACAACCCGTCGCTATGGATATGCTCTCAAAGGGCAGCGTGTTCATGGTTTGATTGCAGGAACAAAGCACCCTCGAACGTCTTTGATTGCTGCCCGCATCGAATATAGTTTTGAAGAACCATTTTTGTTTCAGGGAACATGCAATGCGGATATCTTTAATGCTTGGATCGAACACCAGTTGAGTCCACATCTGAACGATAATCATGTCGTTGTGATGGATAACGCATCCTTCCACAAGGGCGAAGAAACCAAATATTTGATAGAAAGAACTGGTGCAGCTCTTTTGTTTTTGCCCCCGTATTCACCGGATCTCAATCCGATTGAACACGATTTTGCGGCCCTAAAAACCATCCGTGAATACAATGAAAACGAAACGATTGATGAAATTATCAGGATGTATAAATAATTATCGGCATTGCTATAGCAACAATTTATAAACTCCGGTGGACCATTGAGGATTTTTTCAAATGGTGGAAAGAACATCTGAAGGTATATCATCTCATTGCCCGCAGTGAATACGGCCTTATGGTTCAGATTCTTGGCGGCCTTATCACTTACCTGTTACTGGCAATCCATTGCCAAAAACAGTTTAATGAAAAGGTCACGATCAAAAGAGTTCGGCAGCTGCGAACCGCCATTCTAAATGACCTGTTTGGCTGCGAGGAGCAGGGCTCTCATAGTTCAAACAGGGACAATATTGTCAAAGATCAAAAAATTATTGAGCAAGCAAAAACCTAACCGGACATCACTGATTTTGAGGATTTGATTGATATCAAAGATCATGTTGAGCAGGACGTCAGCGACATGAGAACGGTAACCTTTCAGGTCAGCCCGCCAATATTGTACAGCTTAGGTCTTGGCGCGGCCATCCAATGGCTTGTGGATGATATTAATACAAAAAACAATATGAACATCACATATGAGAACCAGATTGAAGGCGCCGTAAATCTGTCCGACAATAAGAAAATTTTCATATACCGGTCTGTCAGGGAACTGGTCGTTAATATCATTAAACACGCCGAAACCAAAGAGGCTGGGGTGGTGTTAAGCGCAAATAAAAAAGATATCATAATAAAGGTCAGAGACAATGGGGTTGGATTTAAAATGGATCCTTACACAAGAACCGAATCTTTGAGTTTCGGGTTATTCAGCATAAAAAAACGATTTGACGCCATCGGCGGAGAGGTGAGGATCAAATCGAACCCCGGTAAAGGCTCTCACATCTCTTTATTGATTCCGGCAGGGTTCTGACCGGGTATGACCAGGTCAAAACCTTGAGAATTTGGACGTATCATGGTATTTTGCCGCCATCGTTGACCTGCTGCCCAAGGAGAAACTCATTTAGCCGGACCCTGCCCTAGCTTGAACAAGATCAATTCATCTTCAGGATTCCGCGACTTGATACGCCCATGCAAATGACCCCGGAACAACAAAGGATCATAGACCTGGATCTTCCCCCCGGAGGCAGCCTTAAAATCATGGCCTTTGCCGGCACGGGAAAGACCACCACCCTGTAGGCCTATACCCGGCAGCGGCCCCATTTAAATTTTTTATACATTGCCTTTAACAAGAGCGTCCAGGTGGAGGCAGCCAAACGTTTTCCTGCCAATGTCAGGGCCATGACCACCCATGGCCTGGCATTCAGAACAAAGGGGTTTAAATATAAGGACAGGCTGACCCCGGGGTTCAGGGCAAACCAGGTCATGGCAGCCCTGGATTTGGACCGGTACGAAGATGCGCGGTTTGCCATGGATACCCTCAATGCATACCTGGTATCCAAAGAACCCCGGGTGAACCATATCCACATCCCTGTTCCGGCCAGAATATTTTACAAAAAAAACAAGGCCCCCATACCGGACCTGGTGGGTCTTGCCAACCAGCTTGGCCGGATCATGTGCCAGGGAACCCATCCTGACATCGGCATGCTCCACGACGGATACCTCAAACTATACCAATTGTCCGCCCCAATTCTTGACTATGACTGCATTCTTTTGGACGAGGCCCAGGATATCAATCCGGTGACCGAGGCCATTGTCTTTTCCCAGACAGATCACAGAAAACTAAACAGGCCAGGTCCTTCGTTGATCCTGGTGGGAGACATCCACCAGCAGATTTACAGCTTCAGAGGGGCGAAAGACAGTCTCACATCCTTTAAGGCCCAGAAGACCCTGTATCTGACCCAGAGTTTCAGGTTTGACAATAATGTGGCAAGGGCCGCCAATATGGTGCTTCATACCTTTAAAAAAGAAACCCGCAGCCTTTTGGGCACAAAGGTGCCTGAAAAAGCCGCCTGGGATAAAAAGGAATTCACCATTATCGCCCGGACCAACGCCACCCTCTTTGACAGGGCCGTGGTCCTGATGAACCGCCATGACATCGGATTTGCAGGCGGGGTTAAGGCCTATAATCTTGGCCGGCTAAAGGATGTGTTTTATCTCTATGACAGGGAAAGATCAAAGATACTGGATCCCTATATCCGGGGGTTTAAAAGCTTTGAGGCCTTAAAGTCCTATGCCCGGACTATGGAGGAATTTGAAATTTTAACCCAGTGCCGGCTGGTTGAAAAATACCGGTCAAAACTTCCCTTTCTCGTGGACCAGGTGGTGAAAAAAGCCAAAGGGCTTGAGACGGATGGAAAACAGCCAGGTATCCTGCTGACAACGGCCCACAAGGCCAAGGGTCTTAAATGGGCCCAGGTTCTGCTCATGGATGATTTTATTCCCCTGGTCAAAGAGGGAATGCCAATACCCTCCCATGGCACCCCTTCAGATGAGTTCAACCTCATCTATGTTGCCATGACCCATTTGCGCTTTGATAAAAAAAGCGATATCCCGGCCTTTATCAAACTCTGCCAGAAAAAAAGCCAAGCCCCTGATTCAGGGCCCCAGCAAAGGTATGGGGCTTGCTGAAAACTGACTATTCAGGTGCCCAGAAAGGCGCTACGGCAGCCCGGGTAATCTCAACGGTTTCCCAGACATTTGCTTTGACATAGGCCTCATGGTCCAGCCATTCCTTTTCAAGGGCCTGCCTGGATTCAAACTCGCAGACAATGACTGAGCCTGCCATTTTCCCCTCATCATCCAGAATGGCTGCGGCATAGAGCCAGCGGCCTGATTCATACATTTTCTTTACGGTGTCCAGATGGGCCTGCCGGGCCGCCATCCGCCGGTCCAGGGCTTTTTCATCTTTTCCGTCACGCCCGATCACGATAAACTGCATACCTGTCTCCAAATACGATTGTCAGATTAAAGTCCTGTCATGGAAGGAAGGATCACATTATCACCCATAAAACCGATGGTGATATTTTTGTCCTTGTCTCCCCAGATGCATTGTTTTGCCCCCATGGCAGCATCGCAGGTATCAGGCTGGCCAATGATTTCAACGACCTGGTCATAGGTCATTCCCATTTCAATTTTCTCGTAATTTTCCCGGGTGAGTTTACTGCATCCGCAGATTAGAGCAGCACAGACAATCACCACAGCCAGCCATTGAATAAATCTCATCTTAAATTTCCTTTGATTCGCAGGTTCCACAAATATTAAAATCAAACCCTGGGCTCTGTCTTATTTCCTGTCTCCGGTTATACCTAAATTTTTGCCCTGGATCAACAAGGTCCTCAAAGCGGTCTGCCGCTGACTAATATCCTGGTTCTGAACCGCCATGGCAAGGGCCCTACGGGTTCCCACAAATACGGCCAGACGCCTGGCCCGGGTGATCCCGGTATAGATCAGGTTGCGGAAGAGCATTTTAAAATGCTGGGTCAGCACCGGGATGATCACCACTTCAAATTCACTGCCCTGGGATTTATGGATGGTAATGGCATAGGCCAGATCCAGTTCCATAATATCGGTTTGTTTGTATGTCACTATCCTATTGTCCGGAAAAAACCGGACCCGAAGGGTGACATCCATGGTATTGATCTCGACAATGGTGCCGATATCTCCGTTAAACACCCCCAGATCATAGTTGTTTTTCCGGTGAATGACCCGGTCCCCGGTCCTGAACACCCGCTGGCCCACGGTGAGCTGCTGCTTGCCTTTGGCAAAGGGATTGGCTGTCTCCTGAATCTTTTGATTCAAAGAAAGGGTGCCAAGGCTTCCCCGGGTCATGGGGGAGAGAATCTGAATCTCGGTATTTTTTCCCAGGTATTTGGGGATCCAGTCCAAGTAAAGTTTTTTCACCACATCCAGGGCGGAAAGACCGTAGTGGAGGGAAGACCAGGGATGGACTTTCTTGACCACGGCCATGAGTTCATCAATTTTACCGCCAGCCTTGGCCAGGCGATCCAGATCAACATGGGCAAATTTTTTGGGCACCTGGATTTCAGTCTCATAGGGGGAACAGGATTCATTCACCCGGAATTCGTAAAAATAATCAGGCTCGCAGATGTCAGACGGTTTTTTATCCTCCTGTTCGGGCAATGCTTTGGCCGTTTTGTCATTGTATATCCGTTTGACCCTTGAAATAAAGGCCATCTGCTCTTTTGTAACCTCGTCAGAATCAATGAACAAACAGTCGGCATTCTCCTCCCAGATCTCAGGATGCTTGAACGGGGAACGGATCCAGGGCATTTTTCCCTGATTGATCTCATGGGCATACTTGATGATCAAAGATTGCTTTGCCTGGCGAAAGACCTGGGTCAGTCTCAAACAGGGCACCCTGCCCGATCCGATGATATCCTTGAGCACATTGCCCGCCCCCACGGAGGGCAGCTGGTCATAATCCCCGATAAAAACGATTTGGCTCGTCTCAGGAACCGCCTTGAGCAGCGAGGCCGTAAGACTGATGTCGAGCATGGAAGACTCGTCCACCACCAGAAAATCGGCTTTTAAAGGGCTGGTTTCATTTTTCTTAAATTGCCCCCCTTTCCACCCGAGAAGACGGTGGATGGTTTTGGCTTCCCTGCCGATGACCTCTGTCATGCGCTGGGCGGCCCGGCCCGTGGGAGCGGCCAATACCACCTTTCGTCCCATGGCCTCTAAAAGCTTGACCATCACCCGTGTGGCCGTGGTTTTTCCGCATCCGGGCCCCCCCGTGAGAACGGAAAACTTGGATTTGGCAATCTGTTCAATGGACCTGGCCTGCTCCCGGCTCAGATCCATCCGGCTTTTTTGGCAAAAAAGGGCCATCCATTTTTTGACCCGGGCCATGTCTATGTCCAGGTCCGCAGCTCCTTCGCCCACCCGTTTGGCCACATAGGCCTCGTCATAGTAAAGGGATCTTGAATAGTAGCAGTCCTGGACCTGACCCTGATCATCAGGAAGGCGGCGCTTCATGACAAGGCGCTCTTTTTCCATGCCTGCCAGCAGGGCGTCCAGCCTTTCAGACAGGTCCAGGGACAAAAGGGCTTTGACCTGGTCCCGGATCTGGACAACGGTAAGATAACAATGCCCGAAATCCCGGGCCGCTGACAATACATGGCGGATGCCGGCAGAAATCCTTTGGGGGCTGTCGGGTTCAAGGCCGATGCTCAAGGCCACCTTGTCTGCGGAAAAAAAACCGATCCCGTAAAAATCATTGGCCAGGCGGTAGGGGTCCTGGGTGGTCCAGGCAATGGCATTTTCCTTGTATTCCTTGTAGATACGCACGGCAAAAAGGGTGGAAATCCCGTGGGACTGAAGAAACATCATCACATCCCGGATGGCCCTGTGCTCCTGCCAGGCAAGGGATATCATATCCAATTTTTTTTTGGCAATGCCGGGCACTTCCACCAGACGTTCCATGTCGGATTCAAATATATCCAGGGTCAGATCTTTAAAATGGGAGACAATCTTTTTGGCGGTTTTAGGCCCTACCCCCTTGATCAAACCGGAGCCTAAATACTTTTCAAGGGCAGAGGCCGTGGCCGGCTTGTTCTCCTTGGCCGTGACCGCCTTGAACTGCCTGCCGAATTTGGGATGCACGGTCCAGGCCCCTGTAAATTCCATGGTGGCCCCGGCAAAGACCTTTGTCTGATGGACCACCACCGTCTCCCGGACATTGGGAGAGCCAAAGGGCAGCACCTTTAAAATGGCCCACCCGTTGTCCGGGTTGTGAAAGGTCACCCGGTCCACCACCCCTTTGAGGGTCTCGGGAATATACGGGTTGTTTTTGTCTTGTCTGATCATAAGGATTTAACATACCGGACCCCTGAAGTTTAGACAACTTTTTTTCCAAAGGCAAAGATACCCCAGGTGCCTCTTTAAAAAAAGGCGCCCCGGGATATCTTTTTGATAAAAATGTTGATGACAAACCCCAATTGAGACTTATTTTTACAAAAATGTATACACACCCAACCTATTCAGCAAAGGACGCCATCATGGACTTTGATTATTATATCCCCACAAAAATATTGTTCGGCAAAGGCAAACTCAACCAGCTGGCCACGGAAAAACTGCCCGGTAAAAACGCATTGATCGTTATTTCCAATGGGACCTCCATGCATAAATACGGATATCTGAAACGGGTTCAAGATCTTCTGGCCCAACAGAAGATCCAGTCCCTGGTCTTTGATAAAATCCTGCCCAATCCCGTTAAGGAACATGTGACCCAGGGAGCTATCATGGCCCGAGAAAACAATTGCGACTTTATCATTGGACTGGGGGGCGGCTCGTCCATTGATGCGGCAAAAGCCATCGCAGTCATGGCCAAAAACACAGGGGATTACTGGGACTATATTCATTCGGGCACAGGCCTTGGCAAACCTGTTTTAAACGGGGCATTGCCCATTGTGGCCATCACCACCACCGCCGGCACAGGCACGGAAGCCGACCCCTGGACCGTGATCACCAACAAGGATGAAAAAATCGGGTTTGGCGATCCTGCCTGCACCTTTCCCAAGCTCTCTGTGGTGGACCCGGAACTCATGGTGTCGGTCCCCCCCCGCCTGACCGCCTACCAGGGATTTGATGCCTTGTTCCATGCCGTTGAAGGGTTTATCGCCAAAACAGCCAACCCCATGAGTGATCTTTACGCCCTTGAAAGCATCCGGTTGCTGAACCAGTATCTGCCAAAGGCGGTCAAAGACGGAAATGATATCGAGGCCCGGGGATATGTGGCTTTGGCCAACACCCTGTCCGGAATGGTGGAATCCACCTCACGCTGCATTTCCGAACACTCCCTTGAGCATGCCTTGAGCGCTTTTCACCCGGATCTTCCCCATGGGGCAGGACTCATCATGATCTCAGAGGCCTATTTCACCTATTTTTGCGGCCAAGTCCCCCAAAGATTTGAACCCATGGCCGCGGCCATGGGCGCAACAGATTTTGTCCAGGCCCTGACCGGCCTCCAAAAAGAATGCCATGTCCATGATCTTAAAATGTCAGACTACGGCATCACCAGAGACGAACTCAAAGCGGTGGCCCAAAATGCCCGCAAAACCATGGGCCATTTATATGCCGCCGACCCGGTCCCCCTGTCCGATGAACAGGCCCTTGAAATCTTAAAGGCCTCGTTTCAATAGGCTGCATGGCCCGAACAGGGTGTTTACACCTGACCCAAAAAAGCAAAAGGCCTATGATTGCAATATCATGGCTTGATTTTTATTTAAACGCCCAGAAAATAGCGAAATCTCAAGGATGCCGAAAAAAGTCCCTGCCGGCATCTTCGAGATTTTTAACAAAAATTTAAACACCAATCATTATCAATCAGCCCAAGGAGAAAAAATGGATTCATTCAAGGTAAGCTTTCCGGGAAACAAACGGGTGGATGTCAAATTCAAAAATTTTTTAATCCAGACAGACCAGGAAACTCAAAACGGAGGTGAAGAGGCCGCACCTGAACCCTTTGCCCTTTTCCTGGCCGGCCTGGGCGCCTGTGCCGGGCTGTATGCAAAAACCTTTTGCGAGACAAGAAACATTTCCACCCAGGGCATGGGCCTGACCCTGAACCCCCAAATTAAAGAGGGGCAAAAACTCATGGAAAAAATAGAGATCACCCTTCATGTTAACCCGGACTTTCCTGAAAAATATATCAAGGCGGTGATCAAGGCCATGAATGCCTGTTCCGTTAAAAACCAGATCAATCCGGAACTGCCCATTTATTCAAGGGTGGCATACCTTAAAGATTAAACCCCGATATTGTGGTCAAGATAGGATTGGACATCGGAAAGCTCATCAATGCTCCCATTCCGGTTTTTCGGTTTTTTGCCCGCTCTTAGACCATCCGTTTCAAATCATTCAAGCCCATAATGAAATGAATTGGTTTTAAGATCGTGAATAGGTCATAGGTGAGTTATGATTGGGTTTTTTCTCTGAAAGCGTTTATGATATGTTCTGAAAAGCAGTCAATGATTTGCGAAGGATTTTTCTTTGATTTATGTAATACAATATTGGAAACAGGTAATACCGGCAGGCCATCCTCTATTCCCATAATTTTTAATTCAGCAGGCACATTGCTAGCGATGATGGGAGCAATGGCAAACCCTGCTTCCACCGCATCCAATAACCCGGATATGCTTCGGCTGACATAAACGATTCTGTATTCTATCCCGGCTTTTTCCAGCCCCCCAAGTGCCCAGATTCTAAAAATACAGTCCTCCTCAAAGGTGGCCAGCGGAAGGGGTTTATGTTTGAGCAGGACAAAACCGGGATTGGCCGCCCAGACCACAGGGTCATGGGCAATGACCTGGCCCCCTTCACTGATCTGGGTACAGATCCCCAGATCAAGCTCGCCGACATCTACAGCCGCTTTTACTACATCACTGTTTTCACAACGCATCTCAACGGTCACATCAGGGTAGGACCTGGAAAAACTGGCCAAAAGTTTGGGCAGCATGCCAGCGGTATAATGTTCAGGAGAGCCAAACCGGATATTGCCTTCAAGGTTCGGTTTGGACAGTGCTGACACAGCCTCGTCATGTTCCTTTATAATCCGCATGGCATATTTGATAAGGATGCGGCCCTCTTCTGTCAGCTTTACCGTTTTTCCGATCCGGTCAAATAATTTTTTACCGACCTCATTTTCAAGGCGTTTGATCTGCATGCTGACCGCAGACTGGGACAGGTTGACCAGTTTACCTGTCTTTGTGAAATTTTTTGCCTCAGCCAATGCAAAAAATGTTCGCAGGCTATCGATTTGTAAATTCATAATAATCACAAATTTTAATCATAAATATTAAACGCCCAAACCTTCAAACAAGTTAAAAGCCACTTCTAATAATTGTCTTTTGGCTCGATTCCTTTGTTGCAGGCAAATTTGAATCCTCGAAATATTCAATATTTTCATCTGGTTAAAATTTGCCTGCACCTTAAACTCAAACCAAATTCCTGATCATTAGAGGTACCCTAAAATCATTTCCCTTAAACGTCAATGGAGAAATTTAATAGAATTTTCAGGACTGGGTCACCAATACAAGTATAACAATTTTTGATTATTGTTATCAAAACAATTCATTAGACTACTGATACAATACCGTTTAGATTATAGCCCAGGGAAAATTAAAACATCAAAAGGAGAACACATGAAACTATTAATTGTCGGTGGAACAGGCACAATCGGTTCAAAGGTCAGTGCCCATTTTTCCAAAAAACATGAGGTGATTATTGCCGGAAGAAATTCAGGCGATGTTCAGCTTGACATGGCAGACAGTGAATCCATCAAAAAGATGTTTAAACAGATCGGTAAGGTGGATGCGGTAATCTGCACTGCCGGCGAGGCCAAATGGGCAGAGTTTGATTCATTGACCGAAGATGATTTTTATATCGGCATCAAAAGCAAACTCATGGGGCAAGTCAACCTGGTCAGAATCGGGAAAGACCATTTAAACCCCGGGGGATCTTTTACACTTTCAACGGGAATTCTTGCCGACCACCCGGTCCTGATGACGACCAGCGCAGCCCTGGTTGGTGGTGCAATCCACAGTTTTGTTAAAGCCGCCTGCCTGGAACTCAAAAATAATATCCGCATCAACGTTGTCTCTTCCGGGCTTGTGGAGGATGCTGTCGAACATTATGAGGCCTATTTTCCCGGGCACAATCCCATCCCCATGCATAAGGTCGTCAACGGGTTTATCAAAAGCGTTGAAGGTTCATCTACCGGGGAAATCATAAGAATGTATGACAATGGTTAAACCAAGAGCTTTCAAGGTAAAATCCCGGAAAATAAGGTGTCGAGCTTAACAGACAGGATTTTAAGGCTCAAAAAAAAAGCCGGGATGCAAACCTGCGGATTGACCGGGGCAGACACAGATCATAACAGGTTTTTATTCAAAAAATGGGGTCAGTGCAGTTGAAAGCGAAACCTAAAATGATTGTCTCAATATCAGCCTGGGCAGCATGGACGGCAAGGTCAGCAGGCTTAGATATGCTTGATATTTTTTTCCTGGTTCATCCGCTCAATGCTCAAAATGGCATGGTCCTTAACATTGGCGATGTGCTGGGACAAAACCTTTGAAGCCTTTTCAAGGTTGCCGTGGCTGATATACTCGTAGAGTTGGATATGCTCGTCATCCACGGTTTCCATGGGGGTGACAAAGAGGATATTTCCTCTGTACTTTAAATAGAGCAGATCAAACAATGATTTTAAGGCGTTGATCCTGATCTGGTTGTCAGAGAGCTGGGCCAGGCAAAGATGAAACTCCATATCCTTGAGCAACCGGTCTTTGAGAAAAATATCCCTGACCGCGTCCAGATGATTGTCCAGGGCTTTTTTCAGCCGTTTAAGCCTTGTCTTGTTCATCAGCTGGATGATGGAGGGCAGCAAAGAGACCTCGATCAGTTCCCTGAACTCATAGATCTCGGTGATCTCTTCAAGGCTGATGTTTTCGGTATAATATCCCCTGTTGGGCTCGTGGCGGACCAGGCCCTTGAATTCCAGGCGCTTTAGGGCCTGAATCACAGGGGTTGTACTCATGTTCAACCGTTTGGCAAGATCTCCGTAGGAAATCTTTTGCCCCGGAATAATTTCATTGAGGAAAAACATCCGCCGGATCCCCATATAGGCTTCTTGGGTAAAATCCTCTTTTGTCTTTTTCTTTTTTGTTCCCATGGGGCCAATCAATATACCAAGGCAAGCATAAAATCAATAAAAATCCATCTGTAATCGTAAAAGCAGATTCATGGAAAAAAGACTGAATATCATTCACTTATGCCTTGACAAGGATCATGTTTATGGGTAAACAGATAAGAAATTTAATCAGATTTTTGATTAAATAATTAGAAATCATGGATAAACCAGACCTTTCAAGGAGAACAATAATGGCGTTAGCATTTATGGAAGGCAATGAAGCTGTTGCCAGAGGTGCTGTGGCAGCAGGCTGCAACTTTTTTGCAGGCTACCCCATAACACCGGCCACAACCATATTCAACAATATGCTCAAAATACTGCCCGTCACAGGCGGCACCTGCGTTCAGGGTGAAGACGAAATCGCCTCCATGGGATATTGCATCGGCGCTGCCATGGCCGGGAAAAAAGTACTCACCGCCACCTCAGGACCTGGCATCAGCCTTTATTCCGAACACATATCATTTGCCATCGGCTCTGAAATTCCCCTGGTTATCGCCGATGTTCAGCGGTTAGGCCCCTCCACAGGATCAGCCACACGGGGAGCGGATTCAGATATCCAATTTCTCAGGTGGGGATCCACCTCAGGGGTGCCTGTGATTGTTCTGGCCCCCAAAGATGTAAAGGACTGCTATGTTCTGACGGTCCAGGCCTTTAACTATGCGGAAAAGTTTCGCTGTCCCGTCTTTATTGCCTCGAACAAAGAGATCGGCATGACCAAGGAGAGCTTTGACCTGGAAGGGATTGAACTGCCCGAAATTATCCAGCGCAGGCCTTTTGAGGGAAGTCGCTTTCTTCCCTTTGAGGCGGAAGCTGACAAGGCCCCGCCCTTTCTGCCCATTGGCGGAAAAACCCTGGTACGCCAGACCTCATCCACCCACGGGCCTGATGGATTCATAACCATTGACCCCAGCACCATTGAAGCCTGCCAAAAACGGCTCAGAAACAAAATCCACGCCCATCGGGACGAAATCGCCCTGTATGAAGAAAATTTCTTGCCCGAAAGCGACACCCTTGTCATCTCCTACGGCATCACCTCCAGGGCTGCCGAGGATGCGGCCAGGGCCATGACCCAAAATGGCAGAGCGGTCTCCACCCTTTCTGTAAAAACCCTGTGGCCGGTGCCAGAAAAGGTTCTGATCCGGGCCGCCCAAAAATTTTCGCGTATTCTTGTGGTTGAAATGAATCTGGGCCAGTACGTCAATGAAATCAGACGGGTGCTGGCAGGCAAAAAAGTTCAATTTTACGGACAGATGAACGGGGTATTGATTCCGCCGGCAAAGATAATGGAGGCCATTGAAAATGAATAGTTTTTTAAATACGGACCGACCCCTTGTATTCTGCCCGGGATGTACCCATGAAAAAATCACCAAAGGGCTGGACAAAACCCTGATCAACCTGGGACTTTCAGCCGAAAAAACCGTTATTGTCACGGATATCGGATGCTCGGGCCTCTTTGACACCTTTTTCAAGGTCCATACCCTTCACGGCGCCCATGGCCGGGCCCTGACCTATGCTGCCGGCCTCAAGCTGGCAGATCCGTCTTTGACCGTGATCGTCACCATGGGGGACGGCGGACTTGGTATCAGCGGCGCCCATGTGCTTGCGGCCTGCCGTAAAAACCTGGATCTGACCCTGATCATTTTAAACAATTTCAACTTTGGGATGACCGGGGGACAATATTCAGCCACCACCCCTTCCGACGCTGTGGTGGGATCTGAATTTCTCAACCAGGCCGAGATCCCCATGGACATCTGCGAGGTGGCAAAGGCTGCCGGCGCCACCTATGTGTCCAGGTGTTCAGGCCTTGATTCCGCTTTGCCCCAGGAACTGGGCAACGCCATCGACCACAAAGGGCTTGCCCTGGTGGAAACCCTTGGCATGTGCACGGGCCGGTATACCAAGAGAAACCGACTCACCCCCAAAGTCATTGACCAGATGATCGAAGATATGCCGAAACAAACCGGGGTGGTAGAAAAAAACCTTCGCCCTGAATATGGAGCCCAATACCGTTCCCTGGCAAAGGAAAAGGGCAAATTTCCGGCCCCTTTAATCATTGAAAAAGAATATGAGCTCAAAGATCCCGGACGTCAGGAGGTGGTGATTTTAGGGTCGGCCGGCATGCGCATTGTGACGGCAGGTGAAATGGTCTGTTTTGCAGGCATCCGGGCCGGGCTCAACGCCTCCATTAAAAACGATTACAATATCACGGTGCTCAGGGGGCAGTCGGTATCCGAAATCCTGCTCACCCCGGAGAAAATAGGATACACCGGTCTTAAATCCCCCGGGGTTGTCCTGGCCTTGAGTGATGAAGGCGTTCTCCGGCGGCAGCAGATCTTTGCAGATTTAAGCCCTGACGCCTTTGTGCTCAAGGAAAAAAGCGTAACCATCCCCAATACCCCTGCCCAAGTGGAAGAGATTGATTTTACCGCACTCAAGGTCAAAAAACAGGACTGGGCTCTGGCCTCTTTAGGGGTCCTGGCCAAAAAGGAACGGGTTTTGACCCGTGAAATGCTGGTTTCAGCCCTGGAATCAAAATTCAATGAAAAAATATTATCCCTGGCCATGGAGACCATCAACAAGGTGGCCTGACCCTGAAATTCAAGCCGCAGCCATAAAGGCTGCGGCTGGTTTTCCAGACCATTTTAAATTCGCTCACCCTGATATGTCGTAATTTTTGGTTGCCCTTGGTCAGTAACGGTTATATTTACCTGTTTTTCTTGACTAATATCAGCCAGGCACATAAAACCCTTTTCTAAATCCAACTCATTTTTTAAAAAAGGGAAAAGGGTATGGCCAATAAAACCTTGAACCGCCGGACAACCTTAAAGGGGCTTTCCCCGGGCGGGGTACCCTTCTGGCTCAGGCAAAAATCCCTGGTTTCCCTCGACAAACACACCCTCAGGCCCGGAGGATATCTGCTCAACCAGCGGGCAGTTGAATTCTGCGATTTTACAAAGGTCGATTCCATTCTGGATGCCGGCTGCGGCTACGGCATGACCCTGGGATATCTTTATGAATCCTGGGGCATAAAGGGGACAGGGATTGACCCGGATTTTAACGCCCTGGAAAAAAAAGGGCAGAAAACATATCATTCCAAGACTCTGGTTCAGGCGGCCCTGCCAGCCCTCCCCTTTAAACCCGGCCGGTTCAACGGCATATTCTGCGAATGCGTTCTCTCTTTAGCCAATGATCCGGCGGCCTGGCTTCGAGAAATGTACCGTGTTCTGTCAACCAACGGGAAACTCGTACTCACAGACCTTTACATCAGAAAATACTCTGCCCTGGCCCGGGATAGATCCAATCAAACTAGATCCTCCTGCATTTCAGGCGCAGTAACCCTGGTGGAACTGCTCAACAATATTGAAAATGCAGGGTTTCAAATCGATATCATTGAAAACCATACCCGACTTCTCAATCAGCTGGGCACCCCGGCAAGAACGGATAAAACCGGATACTGCATGATCATTGCCGGCAAATACCGTTAGCCTATCCCCGGCAAAATGCTTTACACCTCCCATGAATCCTGGTAGTTAATTTTCCATATCAACGGGTAAAATCGCCTTAATCCATTTTTGAACCCTTCAGGACCCGGTCTTTTTTCCACCCCTTTGTATCAGCCAAAGGAGGATATCATGGCAAAAACAACAGATTCACTTTTACTCATTTTATGGGTGTTAACCCTTGGCCTGGACTCTTTTGCAGGCTCAGATAAGGCCCCTGGATTGATCTATCCGGAAAATTTCATCTATCAAGGGGCCTTTTCCCTGCCCGGCCCAGAGGGAAGGGAAAACAGCTTTTCTTACGGGGGGTATGCCATGACCTATGCCCCCTTGAACAAGGGATCTTTGTTCATCATGGGTCACCCGAGACTTGGGTATGGTGAATTTGAAAACGGAAACCAGGTGGCTCAGGTGGATATTCCCATCCCCATAATATCCAAACATATTACCCGGTTAAACCGGGCAAAATTTGTCCAGAAGTTCACCAACATCAGAGGCCCCCTTTTTGCCCCCTATTCTGAAATTCCCCAGGTGGGCATGGCATACATGGAGACCCCAAAGACCGGTAAAAAAATCCATCTGTGCTGGGGGCAGCATTTTCATGAAACACCCCAAGAGCAGGTGCCCACCCATGCCTGGTTCAACCCCGGCCTTGAATCCTCCCAAATCAGGGGGGGATGGTATATCGGAAACCAATCCCTTTACAGCACCAATGCTTACCTTTTTGGCATTGATAAAGCCTGGGCTGATAAATATCTGGGGGGAAGATATCTGGTTTCAGGACGCTTCAGGGACGGGGGGTGGTCAGGCATGGGACCGAGCCTATTTGCCTATGCCCCCTGGCTGTCGGGCAATCCCCCACCCAATGGAACAAGGCTGGAAGAAAAGACATTGCTATTATATCAGAGAAGTAAAACCTGCTCCCAAATCAAAAGAGCCTTAACCGGGTACCAGTATGCCGATGACTGGGCAGGCGGTGCATGGATTTCAATTGGAAAGCACAAGCCTTGCCTGATCTTTGCCGGCACCAAGGCAACCGGGGCAAAATACTGGTATGGATGGCGCCATCCAGAAGGGGAACAATACCCCTGCATTGAAACCGCGTTCAAGGACCAGTTCACCACCTGTCGGCGAAAAGACGGATCCGCCTGCCCCCCTGCCGATCTTGGGGGATGTTCAGCCCATGACGACTACCGGGGGTGGTGGAGCCAAAAATTTAATGCCGCCATTATCTTCTACAATCCGGAGGACCTGGCCAGAGTGGCCACAGGACAAATCCAGGCATTTGAACCCCAGCCCTATGCTTTTTTTTATATTGATTCAATCCTTTTTCTCACCAAAGGGGTTGAACCCGGGATGCTGGGCACAGGCAACCAAAGAATCTCAAGAATTGCAAGCATTGCCTATGATCCTGGGGGTTCCAGGTTATTTATCCTTGAACCCTTTGCAGAAAACACAAAACCGGTAATTCATGTTTTCAAGATAAACTGATCAGATAACACAGGTTTTGGTTAAATATCATTGGCTCGCGTTGCCCTTAAACAGGGTCCTTTTCATTCCCCGGCCATGATCAGGACCATGATCACAGCTTCAATCCCTGTGGCATGAAAGTTGAAATTCTCTTTTTGATTACCCTGAATCCGAACAATTGAGTCTGGATTAATTTATAAAAGAGGCCTGGTATGCGTCACAAATCCTGTATATGTTTTGTTATTATTTTTTTTCTATATTTTACTTCAAGTGTTGGGGCAGATAAACCCGGAATAAAACCCAACCCGCCTCTTGGCTCTGATATTAAAATCCTCAAAGGCATTGTAAAAAAAGGGGACACGGCCTCCTCTCTGCTCAACCCCTTTCTTCCTTTAAAAACCATATTTGCCCTCAACCGCACAAGCTTTGATATTTTTCCATTGGAGCAGATCACCTCGGGCCACCCGTATAAATTCATCCTGAGTCAGAAAAATCTGATCCGGTTTGAATATGAGACCGGCCCTAAAAACAAGTTGGTCATCCAAAAACAAGCGACGCATTTTTCCATTGACCTTGAGCCCATTGACTATGATATCAGGCTTGAAACCGTATCAGGCCAGATCATATCCAGCCTGTTTGAGGCGGTCAGGAAATCAGGAGAAAAAAGTTTTTTGGCATTAAAACTGGCTGATATTTTTGCCTGGGATATCGATTTTATCAGGGATCTCCGGCCGGGAGACAAATTCCAGGTCCTTGTGGAAAAACAATACCAGGAAAACCGGTTTGCAGGGTATGGAAAAATCCAGGCCGCCATATTCACCAATCAAGGGGTGAATTTTACAGCCTTTTTGCATAAAAACGCAGAGGGAGATACAGGATATTATGATGAAAAGGGCAACTCCCTTGAAAAAGCCTTTTTAAAAGCCCCCCTTGCCTTTTCCCGGATTTCATCCAAGTTCACCCTCAAACGGATGCACCCCATATTAAAAGAGGTCAGGTCCCACCCGGCTGTGGATTATGCCACACCCACAGGCACGCCCATAAAAACCGTGGGAGACGGTGTGATTGCTGGAATGGGATTTTCCAAAACCATGGGAAACCATATCATTATCCGCCATTGCAGGGGGTATGTAACCCGGTATTACCATATGAGCAAATTTGCCCGGGGCATGAAAAAAACAAACGTGTGGGCCAGGGAGAAATCATCGGGTTTGTGGGCATGACAGGATATGCCACAGGTCCCCATCTTTGCTTTAGGATGAAAAAAGACGGGGCGCCCATTGATCCGCTCACCCATAAATCACCTCCGGCAACCCCGGTCAATCCCGATGAAATGAAACAATTTCTGGCCAAAACCCAGCAATTGTTCAAACAATTGCTCATGGCCGGCAATGCCCAGGACAAACTATCGGTATGATCAGGCGGACTGGTCTAAAATTTTCTGCCTTAACCGGGTGTAATCAGCAAGTGCCCCAAAGGCGTTTGCCGCCCGTTCAGGACTGGGCAGGACCGGAATCCCCCTGTCCTGAAGTCCTGCGATAAAATCATTTTCCCGGGTCAAAAAGGAAAACCCGATCACTGATTTCTGGTATGTTTTTCTCAAAGCGGCCACGGATTCACACTGATCTGCCACAATTTTCTCGGCCTGGGCTTGGATTTTGTCTTCAGGAACACCCATACCGGTCAAAGCACGCTCAACCATCCCAGCCGATGCCAGAAAATAAATCATCACCCCATCTGAATTTTCTTCCGCCAATAATATCTTGGGGATATTATAAAAATAATCCAAAGGATTTTTCGTGAAGGTCAGATCCACGGGATTTTGAATACTCCCGGTATGGGGAACAAATTGGGCAATTTTTTCAAGGGTGTGAGGTGACAAGGGCGGCAAATCGATTCCGACCCGTTCACAGGCATCGGCCGCAGCCGCACCCGGACCGCCGGAGTGGGTCTGAATCACGGCCCGGTTCCCTTTGGGTAGGGGCGAAGACCCCAGAGTATAACAAAAATCAAACAAGGCTTCTATGGAATGGGCCCGGATAATCCCGCTCTGCCTGAAAACACCATCATAAAGCAAATCCGGCCCTGCAAGTGAACCGGTGTGGGAAAGGCAGGCCCGTTTGCCCGTATCAGATCCGCCTGCGTAAAAGGCCACAATGGGTTTTGTCTTTGAAACCTTACGGGCAATCTCAATAAATTTTTGCCCCCTGCGTATGGATTCAATATACAGGGCAATGACCCGGGTATGGGGACAGGCCCCCAGGTATTCAATACAGTCAACCATGTCAATATTGGCCTCGTTTCCCAGGCTGAAACCTGTACTGAACCCTTGGCCGAACCGGGTATCAAGATAGGAAAACATCTGGGTGATAAAACTGCCGCTCTGGGAGGCCATGCCGATAAACCCGGGCCTGCCTAAGGGGGAAAGAAAGGTGGCGTTGAGCCCTAAATGGGCGTTCACCACCCCGATGCAATTGGGTCCCATGAACCTGATATTGTACTTGCTGGCAATCTCATCCACTTCCTGTTGCAGGATTTTTCCCTTTTCTCCGGCCTCGCTAAACCCGGCAGAGACGATCACGGCATGGGAAATGCCTCTTTGACCGCAGGCTTTAAGGGTTTTGGCAACAATGGGGGTGGGCAAAACAATAAAGGCAAGATCAGCCGTTTCAGGGATGGATTGGACATGATCATAGGCGTCAAGGTTCAACACTGTTTTTTCCCGGGGATGAACCGGATAGATCCTGCCTTTAAACCCGTCAATCAGAATGGAATTTAATATGGTGGATCCCATGGATGAAAAATTATTGGATGCCCCGAAAAAAGCAATGGATCTGGACTGGGCAATGGGAAACAAGGGACTTTGTGCGATTGAATCAATCATCGGATCCCCCTTTTTTGAGAATGATAAGCGCATCTGCGGCCCTGATGCTGCCGTCCTGGGAAACGATCAAGGGGTTGATATCAATTTCCCGGACAGATGGATTGTCAAGCCCGAACTGTCCCAGGCCTTCAAGGAGTTGACAAAGCCCTTCCAAATCGGCAGAAGACTGCCCCCGGAACCTGTCCAGCATGGGCCTTGAGTTTAATTCATTGATCATATCAAGGGCCTCGATCCTGTCAAAGGGGGCCACCCTGAACACCCTGTCCCCGACGACCTCGGCCATGACCCCGCCGAATCCGATCATCACACAGACCCCAAACTGGGGATCTCGGCTCAGGCCGACAACAAGTTCCCTGGGGCCTTTAACCATCTCCTGGACCAGCACCCCGTCCGGACTGTCCAGCCCCAGTTCAATGCATCCGGATTCAGTTTTGTGCATCAATTCCCAGGCACAGCCCTTTAAAGCCACGGGATACCCGATCTTTTGGGCCGCATCCAGGGAATGTTCAGAATTCTGTGTCACGGTTTCGGTTCTCGGATCTGCCTCAGCGCCAGCGGAAGTAAAAGTCAGGTCCGAGAATGGGCCTTCAATCAGCCACGTCGGAGGAGTTGACTTTTGCTGGAGTGGAGTTCCTAGAACCATCTTTTCCATCTGTAAATAAATCCCTATCAAATTCCCAGCTCTTTATCCAGCCGGCCTTCAAAGAAAATTGCCAACTGGGAAATTGTCAGTGACCAATTTTGAATCGGCATTGTCCATTTTTTACTGGCGTTCTGGATCCCCATGTAAAGCAGCTTTAACAGGCTGTCCTGGTTCGGGAATGATCCCTTTGTTTTGGTCAGTTTTCGAAACTGTCGATGCACAGCCTCAATGGTATTTGTGGTGTATATTATCCGTCGAATCTCTTCTGGATATTTAAAGAAATGACTGAGGCGTTCCCAGTTGTTCCGCCAGGATTTTATCACAATCGGGTATTTGTCATTCCATTTATTTTCCAAGATATCCAGTTCTTCTTCGGCCAGATCCTTATTGACCGCTTTATAAACACGTTTTAGATCTGCCATAAATTCCTTTTTATTTTTGGAACCAACGTATTTCAATGAATTTCGGATCTGGTGGACTACGCAGAGTTGAACTTCTGTGTCCGGGAATATGGTCTCAATGGCCTCGGGAAAACCTTTTAGACCATCAACACAGGCAATCAGGATATCTTTTACCCCTCGGTTTGAAAGGTCTGTTAACACCTGCAGCCAGAAGTTCGCACCCTCATTCTCGGATATGTACAGCCCAAGAACCTCTTTGCGGCCCTCGATATTCACCCCAAGAATTGTGTAAACGGCTTTGCTGCCGACCTTTCCGTTTTCTCGTACTTTATAATGTATGGCATCAAGCCATATGATTGGGTACACATTTTCCAACGGCCTGGCCTGCCATTCTTTGACGGTATGGATGATTTTATCGGTAATGGTGCTCAGAGTGGCATTTGAAATCTCAAGTCCATAGATTTCCTGTAAATGGGAAGCCATATCATTATAACTCATGCCCAGGCCGTAAAGGGCTATTATCTTTCTTTCAATTTCATCGCTGAGCGTTGTCTGATGTTTTTTGACGATCTGTGGAGAGAAGGTTCCGACCCTGTCACGCGGGGTTTTTAGCTCAAATTTACCATCCAGGGATTTAATGGTCTTTTTGCTTTTTCCATTACGGCGGTTGGCAGAAACTTCCTGCCCGAGATGGGACTCCAACTCTCCTTCAAGAGCAGCTTCAGCAAGATTTTTGATTAATGATGTAAGGACGCCGCCCTTACCTGTGAAGGGTTTACCTTCCTGGATGCCTTTAAGGGCTTTTTGAAAATCAAATTCGGTGTTTTCTTCGGTCATGTCAGTTCTCCTTATTTAGCTGAGTATATCAGCTTTCATTCAACTGACACAGAATTTTGAACGCCCTCGGCAAATCCATGAACAGCTTATCGTTGATATTTTCCAGCTGCATCAGGACATATCAAATGGCACCCAGAACGAGCTGAATGCCATTGGTGAGTTTTTAACCAACTGGATTATTTTGCATGTATTAATCGAAGACTATGAATATAAACACTATTTAAAATCCTAAACCCCATCGGGAAAGATGCTTTTTTTCAGACAGATTGATGCAATCATTCCCCCCATGTAAAAAAATCATTTATGACCCAGCAGGGCAGGTAAAAAATTTATCATCAATTTTTTGGCCTGCCCCCCTGAAAGAGGGGCAGGGATCAGCACAGGTTAAAGGATATCATCCACGGACAATCTGAATTTGGACAGGGCTTCACAATGGTCCTGATGAATGACAATGGGATTTTCATACCTGAACCCGATCTCTTCTTCGGGGCAGGCATATTGCATGGCACAGATCAGCACCTCATTTTCCCGGTAAATGTGTTCAGGATTAGTCCAATAGGGAAAAGGCCCGTCATTGAGTCCGATTCTCCATTCATCCCCCATCATGCCGATGCCGTGTTCAAAACCCGGGACCATATAATCTGCAAACCCGCGCTGGTCGGCAAAATCCATCATTTCTTCGGCCAGGTCACAAGGTGATATTCCGGCCCGATAGGCCCCAAGGGTTTTTTCCACGATGGAAACAAAATTGTCTGCATGCCAGCGCTGGCGGTCCGTGGCCCGGCCAATGAAATAATTATGGGAATGGTCGCCG
This sequence comes from Desulfobacter sp., assembly GCA_028768545.1. Taxonomy (NCBI): domain Bacteria; kingdom Pseudomonadati; phylum Thermodesulfobacteriota; class Desulfobacteria; order Desulfobacterales; family Desulfobacteraceae; genus Desulfobacter; species Desulfobacter sp. The sequence goes on along the minus strand of CP054838.1, from coordinate 2,258,231 downwards.
AGCCCCAGCTTGTACATGGAATGAATATCCACCATCAAGGGATCACCCAGTTGAAGTTCTCTTCGGGTGGCAGGCGTGCAGGCACCTCCGGTGTAGCCGGTGCGGTGTCCCGAGGCGATTTCATTGCCCCCGGTAAAGGACCATTCAAATTCGCTGCCGGCCTTTCGCATGGCATATCCTGCAAGCCCTGCGATCTCAGTTTCGGTCATCCCCTTCCACCCCCCGTTCTCAAGGGCTTCAAACACGGCTTCATGACCGATATCCACAATCCGGGAGGCCTCCTTGAACCGGTTGATGGTTCCCTCATCCTTGATCAGGGCCAGACGGTCAATGATGGTATGTGCGTTGACCAATTCGCAATTTTTAATGGCCGCCTGATATTTTTCATATTCATACTGGGTTAAATTGCCTTCGGGCAGATAGTTGGACATCCCGGATTCAATGCCCACCCGGATCTTTTTTCCGCCTGAAAAATCATTGATATAATCGGCGATCTGTTCAATCTAGTCCTGGCCGCCCATGGGGGCAAACCCAAAGACCTGGTCTGAATCCATCCAGGTTTCATCGGCAATCCGTGCCGCATCAATGACAAAGGAAAAAAGAGCCGGCATGCCCTGGGCCGGAATCACCACAAAACTTCTCCAGGGGCAGAATACATCGGAAACCCAGGACAGGGTGCGAAGCCTTGAGCCCAGGTAGACGTCAATATTATAGTCGGCCATGGCCCTCTGGATCTGGGTCACCCGGAATTTAAAATCAATATAATAGGGATCTGTCATATTTTTTCTCCTAGAATTGGGTATCAATGGTGGATATGACTTTATTGATACGATCTGCCACAGAGGCCAGCTTCAACGCTTTGATCATATTGCCCTTGAGCTTGAGTTTCCCGGTCATCAGGGCCTTGTGGGAGCCTAATTCCGACTTTGAAATTTTTGCAAAGACATCGTAACTGCCGGTAATTTTAAATTCAGCCTTGGGCGGCTCACCCGGGCCTGTGGAAACCGCCTTAAACACCCCTTTTTAAAACTCAAAAAACAAAAACCGGTCCTGTCCGTCCGGGCACCCGGTATAGATATTGGACATGGATGAAGAGATAAAATTCATTCGTTCTGGACTGAGATCTTGTTTAAGCCTCTTTTCAACCTCGTCCCGCCAGGAATCGCTCAGGTAAACCAAAGATGTCATTTCTGCCTCCTTTGTTAGGGATTAATTTTCCGCCGTAAGAAAAAGCCCATGGGTCATAAGCCCTATGGTCTCCGACAGCATTTTATGGATATGAACCTTTTGGCCTTTAATATAGGTCTGGATAATAAACACCTTATAGATCAGAAAAATGACCTGGGAGATCTGGTCCGTGTCCACGGGCCTGAACACCTTTGCCGCTATGCCCTGGTCAAGGATGGACCGGATCATGGCCACGGATTTTTTGTTGATGGATTCAAAGGGATCCTGATCCGGAAACATGGGGAAAATCCCGGGATCATTGACTAAAATCCGGTGAAGTTCCTTATCTTCAGACAGATAATCAACCGCTTTCTGGCAAAGGGTTTCAAATTTTTGCCTGATCTCTTTTTCATTGCCCACCGCCTTTGCCACCTTTGACTGCCAGCGTTTCAAGGCCCATGAAATCATATCAATGTACAAGGCTTTTTTATTTTTGGCATAAAGATAAAGGTTACCCTTGGTCATGCCGAGTTTTCCTGCAACATCGTCCATGGTGGTTTTTTTAAAACCGTACCGGGAAAAAACAGATAATGCCGCTTTATAGATTTGTTTGGTGTCTTCTTTTTTTTTCATACCTGCCAAACCTTGTATAGGTTAAATGAATAAATAAATAATTTGTTTTTTTATTCATTCATAAACGAGAACCCCTGACCCTGTCAAGGCCTTTTATCCTATTGGCCGATGGTGGCTGGGCGCCGGCATGATTGTCCGGCCGTGTTATTGTCCCAGGCCTTGTTTGGCCCAAAAAAATGGCAGCCCCATCTATCCGGCACTGCCCCCTAGGGCACCCTATTCCGGATCATTTAAAAAGAATCAATCCTGGCCAAAATATACCTGGGTACACACTTTAAAATATGATATCCAATAGCCAATAAATGATAGACTCTCTTTATTAGGGCGGTCTAATTTTTTTAAGTTTACTGCTGAGCAGGAAAAAATAATGATGCAAGACCAGCTGCCATGCGCCATGGGGAAAACAAAGAGCCTGAGAATATTTCTCCCCTTTGCCCTGGGGTATTTTCTCTCTTACCTGTTTCGGACCGTCAATGCCGTAATTGCCCCGAATATTACTGCCGATCTTTTAATTGACCCGTCAGACCTCGGCCTGTTAACGGCCACCTATTTCATTACCTTTGCCCTGGCTCAACTGCCTTTGGGCGTTCTCCTGGACCGGTTCGGCCCCAGGGTGGTGGAGGCATCTCTTCTGGTTTTTGCTGCGACAGGCGCAGCCCTGTTTGCCCTTTCCCAGTCCCTTGGCAGCCTGATTGCAGGCCGTGCCCTCATCGGATTCGGGGTCTCTGCCTGTCTCATGGCAGCCTTTAAGTCCTATGCCATCTGGTTTCCGGCAAAACTGCTGCCGCGGATCAATGGATTTCAGATGGCGTCAGGAGGCTTGGGAGCCCTTGCAGCCACCCTGCCCGTGGAATGGGCCCTTGGCCTAACCTCCTGGCGGGGGCTGCTTTTGGCCCTGGCTCTGATCAGCCTGGCCGCAGCTTTGATTCTCTTTTTTGTGGTGCCCAAATCAACACCCCCGCATTCTTTTCCAGTCCATGATCAGATCCAGGGCATTGTCCGAATTTTTAAAAACCCTTTTTTTTGGCAAATCGCCCCCTTAACCACTCTGTCCCAGGCAGGATTCATCTCCATCATAGGGTTGTGGTCAGGACCATGGCTTCGGGATGTGGGAAATATGTCCAGACCGGACGTGGCCCAGGCCCTCTCCTGGTCAGCCATGGCAATGATTTCAGGATTTATCTGCCTTGGCGTCCTGGCTGAAAAACTGGTGGAAAAAAAAATCCCCGTAAAAACAACGGCAGTGGCGGGCATGACCTTGTTTATCCTTATCCAGGGGCTGATGATTTTTCCCTTTGGCATACCTTTATCCATCATTCTTATGCTGTTTGGATTTTTCGGCAGTTCAGGCATCCTGTCCTATACCGCCCTGACCTTGAATTTTCCCATCACCCTGTCAGGAAGGGTGACCACGGGAATCAACCTATTGGTCTTTATTGCGGCATTCATTGTTCAATGGGCCATTGGCGCGATCATCAATCTCTGGGGGGTTTCTTCTGCCAACACCTATGACCCTGCAGGATACAGGGCCGGATTTGCAGGGCTGATGATCTGCCAGATTCTCAGCCTGGTCTGGTACAAGATCTATCCTTTCAAACCCAGTAAAAAGGATACCCCCCCGGGGGAATCCTAAAGCACCTGGGCAAAATTCAGGACCTGTTTTCCAAAGATGACAAAAGGTGTGAAACGGCCTTGTATGCCATTGAAATGGATATGCCCGAGCCTGATTTTTCCCGTTTCCAGTCCTGGTAGGCAATGATGGTGCCAACAGTGTAAAGTCCCGGATGAAAGACTTTGCCCTTACCGTCCAGGGGCCTGAAAAATTCATCGGTTTCTATGCCGGCCCGGTTTACCGGATGCCCCTGTCCATTAAAAAAATCAGGATTCAACCATTGAGACCTTTGATCTGTCTGGGTCACGGGCAGATCAAACAGCGGCTCTTTAATCCTGCCCTCCTGATTCACCCCAAGGCCCTGGCCCAAAAAACGGCCTGTGGCCAGAACCAGGGTATTTGCCCTGATCTGCCAGGAATCCATGCCTTGGGTCACCTTAAAGCAAAACCGGCCCAAAGAATCCATGGTGACCCGGTTGACCCTCCCGGAAAACCTTTGGACCCCATGGTCTTGAATACGGCTTGCAAAGCCCTCTTTGATCCGCATCCCGGGCAGTGAAGGGGCAAGGCCTGGAATTTCAAAAACCGGTTTGCCAAGGGCTTTTTCCAAGGTCTTCCTCAATTGTTCAAACCGGTATAATCCAAAGACAGGGGGCAGGCCCACAGCATCAAACCCTGAGACATGGACAAAAAGCTCATCTATAAATCTGGACAAAATCTTTGGGGTTTCAAGGTCCCAGGCCAGGCGCTCGCACATGAGGTCGCCTTGGTCTTCCCTGCCGGGAAATCCAAGGGTTGCACTGCCTATCCAGGGAGAAACCGCCTTGAGTGTCTCGGCCATCTGCCTGCACAAGTAATCATTTTTTGATTAACGTTGGGTTTGCCATGAAAAACAATCCCGGCGTCACGCATAAAATCAGTAAAAATTTTAAAGCCCCGGACAATCTCCTGCCGGCGAATCCGGGCATAGGGGTGGTCCGGCACTCTTTTCACCAGGGCCTCAATGCCTTCAAAGGGGTCTTCAAACCCAGGGCCGGGATTCCCGGGAATACGTGAAAAAAGATCCAGACATCCGCTTGCAAACGACATTTGAGAGACAGATCCCGCCTGAATCGTTGACAGCCCGCAGCAAGAGGCAAAAACAGCAGCGGCCATCCCGGCCATCCCGGCCATGCCGTCACCCACAATCCCGACCTGGCAGTCAATGGTTTTATTATCACCAGATAAGATCATGGCTGTTCCTCCATTTCAAAGAGAGCCGATAAAAAAGAGTCCTGGAGTTCCACCCGGGCAAGCTCCTGGTCCCGGACAAGGGGCATAAACTCTTTCCAGCGTTCATTGATAAATTTTTTAACCTGGTCCAGGCCCTGGGTATTTGAAAGTTCGCCCCTCTGGTAAAGATAGGCAGCCAGGCGAAAGGAGCAAAAACAGCCCTGGCAGGGTCCCTTGCCGATCCGGCTCCTACGGCCCACCTCCTCTAAGGTCGGGGTGACCCCTTCGGCCTTCAGCGCCTCCACAATCTGATCCACCATCTGTTTTGAAACCATTTCACATTCACAGATCAGGGTATCTTTTGGACCTGGGGTGTTCATCCATACCCTGGGCGCCCTGCCCGGCTCAGTCCACGCCCCTTTGGCGCTGGGAGGCAGTTTCTGGGTCCGGGTAAGGCAGAGACGGGTATTTTTAAGCCGGAGGGCCACAACATCCGATGTTTTTTCAGCCATGAGCCTGAAGGTGGTCAGCTTGCCTCCGGTAATGGTCACCAGGTTGAAGATCTCATCTTGCTCATGGATATTGAGAGTGTAATTCCGGCTGATGTTCCGGCCTTGTCCCCCAGGGTTTTCCACCAAGGGCCTGACACCTGCATAGGCACGGATATAGGGTGCGGTTAAAAGAGCGGGAATCATCTGGGCCCCTTCCCTGATGATGGCATCCACCTCATTGGCATCCGGTCTTATATCATCCAAGGTATCGATCTTAATGGAGGTGGTGCCGATGATGGACACCGTTCCTCCCGGCACAAGGATATCTCCATCCGAGGCCTTTCTCAATCGATTGATCACCCGGGTATTCATCCGGGTCTGGGTCACCAGAAGCGAGCCTTTGGAATAGCTCATGGGCATATTCGACCCGGCCATGGCTGCAACAATTCCGGCCCAGGCCCCTGAGGCATTCACATACTCAAGGGCCTCAATACAATATCTTTCCCCGGTCCTTGAATTTTCCACTTGGGCAGCCCCAATCCGCCCCTTTTCCATTTTAAATCCCACAAGCCTGGTATTCCTTAAAATAACGGCCCCTAACCCCTGGGCATGGGCGGCATTGTCCAAAGAAAGCATAAAAGGGTCTACCACGGCATCGTTCACCTCAAATGCGGCCTTGATATTTTTGGCCAGACAGGGTTCTTTTCTCCGGGCCTCATCAAGGCCGATTTCTTTGACAGGAATATGAAATTGGGTGCACAGGCCGGAAAAATCTGCAATATACTGATCATCATCCTGATCAACAGCCACAAAAAGCCCGCCTTCGTCCTCAATGCAGTGGGGGGCCAGTTTTTTCAACAAAATATTTTCACTCTGGCATTCAGATGCGGTTGGGCCGTCCTTGAACACATAACGGGCACCTGAATGGAGCAGGCCGTGGTTTGCGCCCGAGGCTCCGGCATTGATATCTGTCTAATCAATGAGAATACATGAGATTCCCCTCAAGGACAGGTCCCGGGCAATGCCGGTGCCCGTGGCCCCCCCTCCGATGATCAATACCTGGGTTTCCGATTTTTTTTCACTCATATATAGACACTCTTGTTTTTTAACGGTTTTTATCATTATAGAATGATAATCAGTAGTGTCCGGTTAGGTTATTGCATATAAAAAGCATCTAAAATCATTGAAAAAACAGTCGGTTTTGTGTTGACAAATGTGCGTAAAAATTTTTGTGCGCCTTGAAAATTTAACTCAAGGAGCTCAAATGACGCACATCTCAGTCCCTAAAAAACAACTACGGTCCCTGAACTTTGACAATTTCAGGTGCCCTCTGATAAAGTCACTTTCAAAAGCACCGGAATTACAATCTCGAGGAGATCGCCCTTTAAAAATGACATTCGAAGACCAGATAAATGCTTTGGTTTATTTCCATCTTCAGGAGCACAAGTCTGCCCGACATTTAATTCAGGATCTCAAGGAGAATGTTTTTGCTAAAGAAAATATTGCGCCAGACGGTGGTATCAGCCGTAGTAGTTTCTGTGAAGCCATCAATCACAGGGGACTCGAACAACTGCAATTTATCTTTGAGGATCTTTATAAACAGGCTCTTGAGTGTCATCCGGGTGAACACGCCGAGTTAGGAGAGTTGGTTTCCATTGACGGTAGTCTCATAAATGCAGTCCTTTCAATGCACTGGGCGAACTACAGAAAAGGAAGTAAAAAAGCCAAAGTACATTGCGGATTTGACATTAATCACGGAATCCCAAACAAAATCTTTTTGACTGAAGGCAACGGCGCTGAACGCACCTTTGTTCCCAAAATAGTTTCCAAGGGGCAAACAGGTGTTATGGATCGTGGATATCAATCCCATAAAGAATTTGACCTGCTTCAGGAGCAAGGCAAACATTTTGTCTGCCGTATAAAAACCAGGACAACAAGAACAATTATTGATAACCACGAGACCCCTTCCGACAGCTACATTTTTTATGATGCACTGGTTAAACTTGGTACTCCGAATCAAAACCAGACGAAAAGGCCTGTTCGGGTTGTTGGCTATAAAATTGCTGGCGTCAAATACTATGTGGCAACTGACAGGCATGATTTAACAGCGGAACAAATAGCAACAATTTATAAACTCCGGTGGACCATTGAGGATTTTTTCAAATGGTGGAAAGAACATCTGAAGGTATATCATCTCATTGCCCGCAGTGAATACGGCCTTATGGTTCAGATTCTTGGCGGCCTTATCACTTACCTGTTACTGGCAATCCATTGCCAAAAACAGTTTAATGAAAAGGTCACGATCAAAAGAGTTCGGCAGCTGCGAACCGCCATTCTAAATGACCTGTTTGGCTGCGAGGAGCAGGGCTCTCATAGTTCAAACAGGGACAATATTGTCAAAGATCAAAAAATTATTGAGCAAGCAAAAACCTAACCGGACATCACTGAATGATAATGTTCTTTTTTATGCTTTTTTTATCGAAGATTCAAGTTTTTATCAGTAGTGTCCGGTTAGGTTGTTGCATATAAAAAGCATCTAAAATCATTGAAAAAACAGTCTGTTTTGTGTTGACAAATGTGCGTAAAAATTTTTGTGCGCCTTGAAAATTTAACTCAAGGAGCTCAAATGACGCACATCTCAGTCCCTAAAAAACAACTACGGTCCCTGAACTTTGACAATTTCAGGTGCCCTCTGATAAAGTCACTTTCAAAAGCACCGGAATTACAATCTCGAGGAGACCGCCCTTTAAAAATGACATTCGAAGACCAGATAAATGCTTTAGTTTATTTCCATCTTCAGGAGCACAAGTCTGCCCGACATTTAATTCAGGATCTCAAGGAAAATGTTTTTGCTAAAGAAAATATTGCGCCAAACGGTGGTATCAGCCGTAGTAGTTTCTGTGAAGCCATCAATCACAGGGGACTCGAACAACTGCAATTTATCTTTGAGGATCTTTATAAACAGGCTCTTGAGTGTCATCCGGGTGAACACGCCGAGTTAGGAGAGTTGGTTTCCATTGACGGTAGTCTCATAAATGCAGTCCTTTCAATGCACTGGGCGAACTACAGAAAAGGAAGTAAAAAAGCCAAAGTACATTGCGGATTTGACATTAATCACGGAATCCCAAACAAAATCTTTTTGACTGAAGGCAACGGCGCTGAACGCACTTTTGTTCCCAAAATACTTTCCAAGGGGCAAACAGGTGTTATGGATCGTGGATATCAATCCCATAAAGAATTTGACCTGCTTCAGGAGCAAGGCAAACATTTTGTCTGCCGTATAAAAACCAGGACAACAAGAACAATTATTGATAACCACGAGACCTCTTCCGACAGCTACATTTTTTATGATGCACTGGTTAAACTTGGTACTCCGAATCAAAACCAGACGAAAAGGCCTGTTCGGGTTGTTGGCTATAAAATTGCTGGCGTCAAATACTATGTGGCAACTGACAGGCATGATTTAACAGCGGAACAAATAGCAACAATTTATAAACTCCGGTGGACCATTGAGGATTTTTTCAAATGGTGGAAAGAACATCTGAAGGTATATCATCTCATTGCCCGCAGTGAATACGGCCTTATGGTTCAGATTCTTGGCGGCCTTATCACTTACCTGTTACTGGCAATCCATTGCCAAAAACAGTTTAATGAAAAGGTCACGATCAAAAGAGTTCGGCAGCTGCGAACCGCCATTCTAAATGACCTGTTTGGCTGCGAGGAGCAGGGCTCTCATAGTTCAAACAGGGACAATATTGTCAAAGATCAAAAAATTATTGAGCAAGCAAAAACCTAACCGGACATCACTGAGTTTTTATTATTTATTTTTATCGTTTCCCGCCTTGACTTCATCATAAAACTCTAATAATACATGGCCATGGCACACACATACAGACCGGCAAAAAAGAATCCAGGGAATCATCCAAGAAAACGGAGTGGTCAAGGTCGTTAAATTAAGCCGGCAGTTCAATGTCACCGAACTGACCATTCGAAGGGACCTTGATCTGCTTGAAAGCCAGGGGATTTTAGACAGAACCCACGGGGGGGCCATCCTCAGGCAGAGGATGAAAACCGAACCTTTGTACAGGGAAAAAGACCAGGCCAACCCCGGGGAAAAAGAAATGATCGGCAAGGCTGTAAACCAGGTGGTAGAGCCCGGGGATACCCTGCTCATCAACACAGGCTCCACCACCACCCAGGTGCTCAAGCATTTGTCAGGAGAACAGATGCGGGTGATCACCAGCAATACCAATGCCCTGAAGGTTGTCTCCGATCCAAGGATAGAACTGATCCTCACCGGCGGCATGTTCAGGCCCGAATCCAACTCCATGATCGGTTTGTTTGCCCATTCCCTTTTAAACCAGGTCTGCGGCTCAAAGGCCATCATCGGGGTGGACGGCCTCAGCGTTAAATTCGGGTTGACCACCCCGATTCAGGAGGAGGCCGAAGTCACCCGGCTTATGATTGAAAGGACTCAAGGGCCTGTGGTGGTGGTCACAGATCACAGTAAAATAGGGGTGGTCGCAAATTTTACAACAGCCCCCATTTCAAAAATTGATATCCTGATCACCGATGCCGGCATCAAACCGGACTTTAAAAAAATGCTTGAAGACACAGGCATACGCGTCATCATTGCCAAAGCTTAAGACTTTTTCTTCTTTCCATCCAAACCGGTTACCCCCCAGATTCCCATTCGCGCCCCAATCTTGTAACCTCATCAGGCTTGCCCCCCTGCCGGAACACCCCCGGCCAAAAATTTTGGCATTGGAAAAAAAGATTGACATCTCCATTTAAAGAATTTAATTTCACCATAGTGAAATTCTAATCACCATAGTCGAATAAGGAGAAAATTAATGGCAGCAACTCTGGTGTTCTATCTTTTTTTCCCCGCATTTATCATCTGGTTGTGCATGAGGTATCCTTTGGCCGACAAAATCGGCATGATCATTCTCTGTTACGCCGCAGGACTGATTCTGGGCAATATCAACATTCTCCCCCCGGAGGTCAGCAAAATTCAGGAGAGTATTTGCGAGGTCACGGTTGCCCTTTCCTTGCCCCTGCTTCTTTTTTCCCTGGATTTAAAACAATGGGTCAGTCTTGCCGGCAAAACCCTTTTATCCATGGTCCTTGCCATTTTCTCCATCATCCTGGTCTCCTGTGCAGGCTTTTTATGGATTTCCGGTATAGACAATTGGAAACTTGTGGGTATGGCCGTGGGCGTATACACCGGGGGCACCCCGAACCTGGCCGCCATTAAAACTGCCCTGGATGTCAATCCCGAACTATATTTGACCTTTCACACCTATGATATTTTTGTGACGCTTTTATGCATTGTCTTTTTCATCTCCATTGCCCAGAAGGTCTGCCAGCTGTTTTTGCCCAGGTTCAAACTCCCGGAAAATCATTCAAACAATCGAGGGGCGGATCACAGTGAAGATATTGATGATTACAAGGGTATGCTTGCCCCCGGGACCCTCAAGGGGCTTACCGCAGCCCTGCTCCTGTCCATTCTGATTGTCGGTACCTCCCTTGGCATTAGTCAGATTGTCCCCAAGGCCCAGTCCACGGCCGTCACCATCCTCTTGATCACCACCCTTGGCATTGGCGCCTCTTTTGTGCCCAAAGTCCAGAACATTAAAAAGACCTTTCAGCTGGGGATGTATCTGATCATGATCTTTTGTCTCACCGTCAGTTCCATGTCATCTCTGGAAAGGCTTGCCAACCTGAACCTGCCCCTGCTCGCCTATGTCATGGTCTGTGTTTTCGGCACTTTGGCCCTTCATGCCCTGATGTGCAAAATATTTAAAATCGATGCAGACACCTTTATCATCACCTCGGCCTCGGCCATCTGTTCTCCCCCGTTTGTGCCGGTGGTGGCAGGAGCCCTTAAAAACAAGACCATTATCCTGTCCGGACTGACCACAGGCATTATCGGCTATGCCGTGGGCAACTATCTGGGCATTACCATGGCCTATATTGTTAAATCTTTAATCCATTGAGGCAAATCATGACAAGAATCACCCTTCCTGAACAGGGCCGAGATTTTGATACGGTCCTGGAGGAATTAAAAACCTTTGGCAAAAATGACCCGGATTATAAAGCCGGCAGAACCTGGAGCCTGGTCTATTACCTGGATGAGGCCTATTCAGAATTTTTAAATCAGGCCGGAAATATGTACGCTTCGACCAACGGGCTTAATCCCATGGCCTTCCAAAGCCTGAAACAATTTGAAACCCAGGTGGTCCGCATGACTGCGGATCTGCTCTGCGGAGACCAAGATGTCTGCGGTATCATGACGGCCGGGGGGACGGAATCCTGTCTTCTGGCCGTAAAAACCTACAGGGATATGGGCAAGAAAAATAAAAAAATAAAAAAACCCGAGATGATCATTCCGGAATCCGCCCATGTGGCCTGGGAAAAAGGGGCGGCATATTTCGGGGTCAAACCGGTGCGCATCCCTTTGGACGACAATTTCAAGGTCAATGTACAAAAAGTTGAAAAGGCCACGAACAAAAACACCGTCATGATCCTGGGCTCGGCTCCGGGATATCCCCACGGGGTGGTGGACCCCATTGGGGAACTTGGCAAAATCGCCAAAGAAAAAAATATTCCCCTTCATGTGGATGCCTGCGTGGGCGGATACCTGCTTCCCTTTATTGAAGAACTCGGATACCCTGTCTCCTCCTTTGACTTCAGGGTACCGGGGGTAACCTCCATCTCGGCTGATACCCACAAGTACGGGTACGCGGCCAAGGGTGCCTCTACCATTCTTTATCGGAACATGGACATCATGGAGCACCAGTTCTTCGTACATACGGAATGGCCGGGCGGGGTGTTTGCCTCCCCTGGCATTCTGGGCACACGTCCCGGGGGATCCATTGCCGCAGCCTGGGCGGCCATGCAGGCCATGGGCAAAAACGGGTACCTGGACCGTGCAAAAAAAATAATGGATACCACCCAGGCACTGATCCAGGGCGTAAATGCCATTGAGGGGCTGAATATCCTGGGCACGCCTGAAATGAGTCTTTTTGCCTTTGCATCCACAGATAAAAAACTGGGGATTTATGCCGTTGGCGACCAGATGGAGGAAAAAGGATGGCATATTGACCGGCAGCAAAAGCCTGAATGCCTCCATGCCATGGTTACCCCCCTTCACCATGAAGTGATTGATCAATACTTAAATGATCTGGCAGCCAGTAGTGCATATGTCAGGGCCCGGCCCAAGCTTGCCACCCAGGGAGGCGCTGCCACCTACGGCATGGTATCAAAAGTCCCGTTTCGAAAAATGGTGAAAAAAAATGTCATTAAAATGATGCGGGATATGTACGGCCCCCAGGGCCGGGCCATTGATTTTTCAAAACAAGAGACCCAGGATCAGGGATGGGCGGACAAGCTTGGACGCTTATTTCTCAAGTTCAGATCATGATTGGGAAACATCAGGGGAAAGACTCAAACTGGCCATGTCTAAAAAGGCATTGAATAACGCTTTGTAGGAAATCCCATAGGTTTTTTTAAAATCCTGCTGCCGCATGAGGATGATCTGCATCACCCCAAAAACCTGGCCCCAGAGAATGAGCATGAGCTGCTCCGGGGACAGGTCTGTTCTGATCTGGTTCTGGGCCATGGCGTGTTCAAGACATTGGGTCATGACTGCGGCAATGGCATCGGTTTTATCCTGGCATTTTTTTCTATAAAAAGGTCTCTCATCTGAACCGGTTGAAGCGAGTCTGTTGGACGACTGATACACACAGGTATTGGCCTCATAGACCATGATCAGTTTTAAATAATCAGGATGGGCCAGGGAAAAGTCAAAAAATGCCTGGCCCATATCCCTGATGTCAGAGGTGGTTGACACCTTTTCAAGCATGTCATGCATGCGGACAAGTCCCCTCAGCACCACGGCCAGAAAAATCTCTTCCTTGTCTTTGAAATATAGATAAATGGATCGCTTGTTGTATCCCGAGGCTTTGGCAATTTCTATGATGGTGGTACCCTCATACCCTTTTTTGAAAAAAACAGGCTCGGCCATGTCAATGATGCGGTTTTCCCTCTGCTGTTTTTCCCATGCTTTACGGTCTTTGGAACTCATCTGGATTTCCGGTCCTTCCCTGATTGATATAGGTTCAGCACATAAAATTACACCATGGTGAATTCCAAGTCAATCAAATGAATTTCAAAAAGAAAAAAAACAGGGCATCAGGTATTTACCAGGCCATCCAACTGCCCGGATATTTCAGGAAACGCTTGGGCAGGCAGGGCCTGAAAAATGGATCTGAACAATTCGCGGACCACGGCGGTTTTAGGATGGACAGAGAGCAGGTGAACCTCAATGGTCTTTATGTCCATGATCACCTGATCAAGCAGATCATATTGGGTCTCTTTTTTGCCCAGTCCGGATTTTATCCGGTCAAGCAAAAGGTCTGTGGTTTGACGGTCTTTGCTGGTCAAACCGATCTCATGGCTTAAAGAAAGACGGGGGGCATCCGGATCAGCCTTGGGTGTGATCCCCAGGGCCTTGATCCCCATGATTGTAATCCCGATGCCGCCGGACAAGGTTTTAAGTTCTGCCTGCCCCCCCATGAAAAGGGTTTCAGCCGTTTTCGCCGCAGCCTCTTTTTCAAGTCCAAGCGCATCTCCCACCGCATACATTGACACATTGGCCGAAGGATCACTTTGGGTCATCTGGTTGAGCTGGTATAAATAGGCCTGAATTTTGGAGGACTCTATTTCCACGGCATCTCCTTAAAAGGGCAAAGACAAAAAACCGGCCCGGGAACCACCGGGCCGGAAAAAAACAATGGGTTTAAACTATCAGGAAGACATGCACCCGTCATCCTCTTTGATCACCTTGGAATAGCATTGATCACGCTCTTTGTCATCTTTTGAGTTTTCATCACAGGCTGTCATTTTTTCAACCACTTCTTTCTGGTCCTGGGCATCGCAATACTCTTTTTTCTCTTTGGTATCTGCCATGGATCGTCCTCCCTGTCTAAGATTTGAATGGGGTATAACCAGATTGCTTGTGCAATGACTATAAGTTAACGCCCAAGAACGAAATGTCAACCATCAGGCAAGATCAAAATTGCCGGCATCCAGATCTGCCAGGTCATTTTCATCTACCCCGTGAAGTTCTGCCAACAGCGTTAATTCGGCATCATCTACAGTGCCGTTATTACTATTGTTATCCCCTGTCCAGAAATACACCCGGGCATCCTGGCCATTGCTCACCACAAAATAAGTTTCTGCTTCACCAGGAGAGCCTGTTAAACTTGTAAAATTCATTGAATTGGTTATGACATCCGCCTCATTGCTCCAGTCGGTCTGGGCCATATCCAAGACCCCTATGATTTTATAATCGACGGGCTTTAATGTGGGATCGTCCGAAGATGCCGAACTATAGAGGGAGCCCCCGGTGGGCCCAAACCCCAAATCCGTCTGAATGAACTGAATAATATCATTGCCCGTGCCTTCATGGATCTGAAAATCTTCAATCCGGTCCCGGTTGCCTGAATCCATCAGCCGAAAGGTATCATTGCCAATCCCGCCACGGAGGGTATCTTCCCCGTCATCCCCCCCACTGAGCAAATCATTGCCCTCGGCCCCTTTGATAAAATTATCCTCTGAGCTGCCCAGGATGGTGTCATCGCCCTGGCTGCCGTAGACATCTTCAATGTTGAAAAGGGTATCAACGGATAATAATGTATCATCGGTAGCATAGGCTTTAGCCTCTCCTGTCTCAAGGTTCACATACCCGTGACTGAATTGATCGAGGGTATCCAGATATTCAAAGTCAATCTCATCCTTGTCACCGCTCAGGCCGTCAATGGTATCGTTGCCCAGGGTCAGGACAAACATCTCTCCGGCCGTTGACGAGGCATCATTGGTTCCCGTGAGGGTATCGTCATACCGGGACCCACCAGTGATGAGAACGTCAACCAGGGTATCGGTATTGCCCCAGCCGTCCGTGGCTGTGGACCCGTCAAACCGGCCCCTGCCGTCAGAATAGGTATAATTTATGGAAACCCTCACAGGACCGGGATCATCATGATAGTCGGCAATATTCCCTGGAAACTCTTTGGGAACATTCCCGCCGTTGAGTTGGTCATCTCCGGCACCGCCCACAAGGCGGTCATTTCCAGATCCGCCGTCCAGAACATCATTACCGCCCTCGCCCACCAGCAAATCATTGCCGCCAAGCCCTAAAATGGTATCATTTCCCGGCCCGCCTTTGAGGATATCATCCCCGGCAGTGCCCGTCAGGGTCAAATCATCATCAATCTTGTCCTCTTGTTCAGTCTCTGCCGGATCGGCCCCGTATACATCAGAATCCTGTCGCTGGGTGGCGGTTTCCCGGTCAGCCCCGCTCCCATAGTCTTCGGCCATGAACTGGGAATCGCTCTGAATCTCGGAAAACTCAATTGCCTCCATCACAGTCAGACTTTGGGGTAAGTCCTCTGCATCCCCCTCTTGGGATGCGCCTTCTTCCTGAGCCCCATCTTCCCCGGAACCCTCTGTTTCCTCTCCTGAATCCTGGTCGTCTGCCCCATCTTCGTGGGAATCTTGGGATTCTCCTTTGGCAGTAATGGGAGCGGCCTCCCTAAAATCTTCCAACTCCTTTGGAGTCAAAATACGGGGGGCGAAATGGCCTGGCCCCTGATAAAATCAACCACCAGCCTGGGCTGGGAAATAAATTGGATATTTCCCATGTTATCCTGCACCACCAGGACTTTGTCAGTGCCGATCTCCTCCACACCTTGACGCTCGGTATCATCCCCCACTTCACTGACCACTGTGGTTCCCCTGATCCCAATGGTCGCCAGGGGAGATTTAAGCTGGAAATGATCTGGATTCTTTTCTGCGATTTCCCCGGTAATGGTGCGAAAAATCCCCTTAGACATGTTTAATAGCAAATCCGAATTAGAGGCATCATCAGGATCATACACATAGTTGTCCACCTGGATTTCACTGTTTTCACTCTGGGCAAGGGAAGTATTGTCTTTGAACAGAATCTCAAGGGAACTGCCCTGCTTGGTCACCAGGACATCCCCTTTGAAAATTTCGCTGCCGGAATTCAGAACCCGACTGGTGCCGTCTGACACGGCAACGGCATCTCCTGTTGCCTGGATGACCTTTCCCACTGAATTATCAGCCATAAGATATCCTTAACGCCTTGGAAATTGATGAAACACAACCTGTTTTAAACAATGTTTTCAATATACCCTGAAAATCAAAAATGCACAAATATAAAGATCATCGTCTTTCATCCAAGGCGAAAAATCAGGTCAGGGAAACTTGAGGGTGGGGACCTTTTTTTTGTCGCGAATCCAGTTCAGCCCTTGTTGAATCTGTTTGTTTCCCACAAGAAACAGGATTAATCGTTTTTTCTTCGGAAACTCAAGAAAAATCACTCCGACCAATATGGTCAAAAGGCCCTGGCCCGGTATAAAAAGCATGATGATTCCGGCAAGGATCAATACCAGTCCGCCAAGATTTTTCACGGCCCTGACAGCCAGAGACCCTTTTTTTAGTTTTCCCGGGCCCCGGTCCTGGCTGACGTCCACAAAATGATAGGTTGGAATTTTTCCCACAAGCCAGGACACAGCAGCCAGGCTGACCATGAAAAACATTGCGGACAGGACCGATATCCATATCCAAAAATTTGGATATGCAGATATTATATCTGCCCCAGCCCTGAAACAGGAATTAAAAAAAGACAAAGGGCCTCTCATCTTTGGGCGTTATTTTTTTCATTTCAACAGACCATTGCTCATGGCCCTATCGTTCATCTATCCACTCCGGCCAATCCCATAAAGTTCAGCATATTCTTTCATTGTTTTAACACCCCCTTAAAAAGGATAACCAGATGGTACCTGATTATCTGAAAAATCTAAAAAAGGCAAAACATTGAATATTTTTCCAAGCCAGACCCAAGGGACAGACAATACCCTGTCAGGCAGGTCTCGATTGGCCAGTACATTTTAAGGACCATAAACACGTATTCTCCCTCAGTAGTGTCCGGTTAGGTTGTTGCATATAAAAAGCATCTAAAATCATTGAAAAAACAGTCTGTTTTGTGTTGACAAATGTGCGTAAAAATTTTTGTGCGCCTTGAAAATTTAACTCAAGGAGCTCAAATGACGCACATCTCAGTCCCTAAAAAACAACTACGGTCCCTGAACTTTGACAATTTCAGGTGCTCTCTGATAAAGTCACTTTCAAAAGCACCGGAATTACAATCTCGAGGAGACCGCCCTTTAAAAATGACATTCGAAGACCAGATAAATGCTTTGGTTTATTTCCATCTTCAGGAGCACAAGTCTGCCCGACATTTAATTCAGGATCTCAAGGAGAATGTTTTTGCTAAAGAAAATATTGCGCCAGACGGTGGTATCAGCCGTAGTAGTTTCTGTGAAGCCATCAATCACAGGGGACTCGAACAACTGCAATTTATCTTTGAGGATCTTTATAAACAGGCTCTTGAGTGTCATCCGGGTGAACACGCCGAGTTAGGAGAGTTGGTTTCCATTGACGGTAGTCTCATAAATGCAGTCCTTTCAATGCACTGGGCGAACTACAGAAAAGGAAGTAAAAAAGCCAAAGTACATTGCGGATTTGACATTAATCACGGAATCCCAAACAAAATCTTTTTGACTGAAGGCAACGGCGCTGAACGCACTTTTGTTCCCAAAATACTTTCCAAGGGGCAAACAGGTGTTATGGATCGTGGATATCAATCCCATAAAGAATTTGACCTGCTTCAGGAGCAAGGCAAACATTTTGTCTGCCGTATAAAAACCAGGACAACAAGAACAATTATTGATAACCACGAGACCCCTTCCGACAGCTACATTTTTTATGATGCACTGGTTAAACTTGGTACTCCGAATCAAAACCAGACGAAAAGGCCTGTTCGGGTTGTTGGCTATAAAATTGCTGGCGTCAAATACTATGTGGCAACTGACAGGCATGATTTAACAGCGGAACAAATAGCAACAATTTATAAACTCCGGTGGACCATTGAGGATTTTTTCAAATGGTGGAAAGAACATCTGAAGGTATATCATCTCATTGCCCGCAGTGAATACGGCCTTATGGTTCAGATTCTTGGCGGCCTTATCACTTACCTGTTACTGACAATCCATTGCCAAAAACAGTTTAATGAAAAGGTCACGATCAAAAGAGTTCGGCAGCTGCGAACCGCCATTCTAAATGACCTGTTTGGCTGCGAGGAGCAGGGCTCTCATAGTTCAAACAGGGACAATATTGTCAAAGATCAAAAAATTATTGAGCAAGCAAAAACCTAACCGGACATCACTGATTCTCCCTTGTTAATGTCAATGGTGAGATTAGCGCCCCTGCCCTGGGCATATCTGATCCAAAAAGGACGATCATTGATGCCGCATTCATAATCCGGATGGGACTGACCGGTCTTCCCATTTTTCCAGGACAGGATCATGGGGTGATCGCAAATTTCAAAGGCCTTGTCCTTTGCAATCTGTTTGGCGGCGGTAAAATCCAGGTCTGAGGGATTGATCTGGATATCAATATATTCTTGGGACTGGTTTTGGGTGATATGGTGAATCTGAGTCATAAAAACCTCCATGGAGATTTGTCGATATTGTCGTTAAATTTTCACCCCTTTTTACAGGGCTGCTGGAAAAAAAGATAAGGCTTTTTTTTAATTTGACAACCGACAGGCTTACGGGTAGAAAGCAAACCAGGAACGATTAAATGAAGAAAAAAACAAAAAACAAGTTCAGGACATGGATCATAAAAACAGGGGTGAAACTTTGTTTGACCCTTATTGTCCTCTCATTCTGCCAGGTTCTGGCCTTTAAATTTTTTAATCCCCCGGGCACTGTGAACATGGTCTATGAATGGGCCAGAAGCAAATGCTTTGATGTCCCTTATCTCAAGGCAAATTATAAATGGCAGGACCTGGAAGATATCTCGCCCCACTTAAGACAGGCGGTGCTGGCATCAGAAGACCAGCGGTTTTTAACCCATAACGGGTTTGACTTTAAAGAAATTCAAAATGCAATTTCACAGGTGATGAACCACCACGGATTCAGGGGGGCGTCCACCATCAGCATGCAGGCGGCCCGGTCCATGTTTCTTCCTTCAAGCAGGAGTATAGCAAGAAAGCTGTCAGAAGCCTGGTATACCATCCTCATTGAACTGATCTGGGATAAGAAACGGATTCTTGAGATCTATTTAAACACCGTAGACTGGGGCACGGGAATCGTGGGCGCCCAGGCAGGGGCCCGGGCCTATTTTTCCTCGGATGCCAAAGACCTGACCATGGGCCAGGCCGCCCTGATGACGGCGATCCTGCCAAGTCCCCATAAATGGTCAGCCCGAAATCCATCCGTCCATGTGATCAAACGCAAAAAATGGATACTCTCCCAGATGAAGGCCATGCCCCTGTTATAGAGATTCTCAAAAAAAACAGGCAGGTATTTAACAGCCAAACAACTGCCTGCCGGTAATTTTTCTTAATACCAAGGTTAAAAACTCAGGATAGTTGCTATTTGGATTCAGCCCTCTGTGGCCACGGACAAAAAGACTTTGTTTTCCAGCGATTGTGAACCCAAAACCATTGCTCAGGGCATCGGCGGATCATGGATTCCACAGCAGAGGTATAATTTTGTGTGTTGATCTCAAGATCTTTTGTCTGATCTCCGGTTAACACCAGAGGCACTTCAGGCAAAAATTCAATAATATACCTCTTATTTTCCCGCCGGATGAACATGGGAACAACGGGGGCGCGGGTCCTCATAACCAAAGAGGCCACGCCCCGATTGGTACAGGCAGGCCGACCGAAAAAATCCACAAAGCAGCCTTCATACCAGTCCACATTCTGATCAAGAAGGGTCCCCACCACCTGGCCCTGGGCCAGCAGCCCATCAATCTTCCGACTGGCCCCTTTCAGTGCAATCAGCCTGGTACCATAGCGCTGGCGGATTTCCAGCATAAATCTTTCCAGGGGCTGGAAATCCATTTTCCTGTAAAGGATTGCATTTTTCAAACCGGTTTGGGAAATGGCCTGACAGAGCAATTCCCAATTGCCCATATGACAGGTCAAAGCCAGCACTCCACGTTTTTTTGCAAGGGCGGATTCCAGGTTCTCATACCCTTTAAAGATAAAATACCGGGGAAATTTTTCTTCTTTAAGATTATATGCCCACCCGATTTCAAACAGGATCCCGATTATATTTTTAAAAATCTGCCGGGTCATATTTCTGACCTGGGGGCTGTCCTGAGAAAACCCAAAAGCGTGGCTGATATTTTCCTGAACAACGGTTCGATGACGTTTATCAATCTGATACCATAACCGTCCTAAAAAATTGGAAAAGGCTCTGGAGATGGGGCGGGGAATCCAGCCGATGAGCTGGACGATAAGTTTCAGCAACCGGTAAATTGTATCATCTGTCATTATTATACCTTTATCCTAAGGGGTCATGGCAACCTAAGATCGCCTTTGCTCCAATCTATCCTGACAAAAGATCCAGGCAAAAATCATTGCCTGGACCATAAACTCTCTTCTCAAAATAATTTGGATTTTTTTCCAGAAAAAATAGATTCACAGATGAGAGGAGTTCACTTTGAATCCGCAGTCCCTGGGTGAAAAAACAAGATATTTCCTAATTGAAGTCCACCAGTTCCACATCAAAAATAAGGGTGGCTTTCGGCGGAATAACACCGGGATATCCTTTCTGGCCATAGGCCAGATGATAGGGAACAAGCAACCTGCGCATCTCCCCTTTTTTCATTCCCGCAATCCCCAGGTCCCAGAACGGGATCACCTCGCCTTTGCCCAGAACAAATTCTATGGGCCGGCCCCGGTCCCTGGAGGAATCAAATTTTTTGCCCTTTGAAATCACCCCGGTATAATGGACCTAAACTATGGCGCCCCGGTTCACAACAGGGCCTGTCCCGGGTTTTACCAGAACATACATCAACCCGGAATCGGTCTTTAACGCATCGGGATTTTTTTTATTTTCAAGCGTTTTGACAATGGCATCAAATCCGGCCTGATCCGCTTGAAAGGCGCCTGCATCATCGCCCTTGGCAATGATCTTAACGCTATTGATCACATCCCCTTGTCTTATGGCATTGACCACATCCATCCCTTTGACCACCCGGCCGAACACAGAGTGTTTAAAATCCAGCCAGGGTGTGGCCTTGTGGGTGATAAAAAACTGGCTCCCATTGGTTCCGGGGCCTGAGTTGGCCATGGACAAAATACCGGGGCCGTCATGCTTGAGTTCTGGATGAAATTCATCGGCAAACTGATATCCCGGACCGCCGGTCCCGTTTCCCAAAGGATCTCCTCCCTGGATCATAAAATCCGGGATCACCCGGTGAAACTTCAGGCCATCATAAAATTTTTCACCCTTTTTCACCTTTGTCATCATCCGGCCCTGGGCAAGGCCTGCAAAATTGGCCACGGTCATGGGAACTTTTTGATAAAACAACTCCAGGACAATCTGTCCCCTGCTGGTGTTGATGTCTGCATAAAGGCCATCTTCAAGGTCAGCAGACTCCGGTTTCTGGGCCAGGGCGTTTAGCGGGGAAACCATGAGGGTAAACAGGCAGATCCAAACAAAAAAAAGCCGGCACAGCCCAGGCACCAGCCCCATAAAAAGGGCATTTGCCCCTGCCCAAAAAGATTTGTTCATAGCATGTTTCATAATCATTCCTAATGAAATATTGGGGTGAGTAAAAGAAGTTAACATCCTGAAACACCACCATTTTTTCTTTTAATATCAACTAATTAAAATCAGGCGACTCTCAATCGCTCAACATCGGCACGGATACTACCATTTTTTTTTTGAAACATAAACTGATTTAACCGAAGGATTAGGCCATGGACCATAAAAATTTAATCCCGATAAGAATCAAAACAGCGCCCAGCAATCGTTTCACGCTCTGGGGCTTCATTTTCTTCTGCATGGTTCAGGTCCCCAGATACCCCCCGAGCCAGGCGGCCAGACCTGCGTAGACAAAAATTTTAAGGGAGACCGATCCCATGGCCGCATAGGTTACAAAGGCCGAAAAAGATGAAAACGGCACGGAAAAGGCCGTCACCATGGCCACTTTCTTGGGGTTAAATCCCTGAACCACCATCAGCGGGGAAATGATACCACCCCCGCCAACCCCCAGAAGCCCCGAAACAAAACCAGCCAGAACGCCAACCCCCATGGGGCCTGCAAAAGGGCGGTCTTCCCGGTATTGGTGTGAATATTTTGAACCTTTGAAAAAAATCATCATGGAACCGGAAAAAAACAAAAACCCAATAAAGACAAAAAGCAAGGTGCGGGTGGGCATAAAATAGCCGCCTAAAACGGCAATGCCAATGGCCCCGGTCATCCATTGGTTGATGGTTAAAAATATAGTGTCCAGCATTGGATTATCCTTTATTTTTCAAATCCGGCTTTTCCACGCCCATTTTTGTCAATTGTTCAACAATGGGTGCTTCATCCAAAAACCCAACATGGCGAAAGACCTCTTCGCCTTTTTCATTAAATAATATCTGGGTTGAGATGGCCCTGATTTTAAACCGGGGGCCTGCTGCCGATTTTCCCATACATCAATAAAGACAATGTCGGCCCTTCCCTCATAGGCCAGTTTAAGCCTGGTAAGTATCGATGCCATCAGTGTTACAGGGAATGCAGTTTTTGGCACCCAGGTCTACCAGGGTGATCTTTCCTTTTTCCGGTATTTTGGAAAGGTCCTGTGCCCATCCCGGCGAAGCAAGCAGACAAATTGAAACAAGTGCCAGAAAAACAAACCTATTCAAAGGGATTGGCATAATGAATTCCTCATTTGTGGTTTACAAAAATTATGTTTCCAGCCAGGATAAAATATCTGCTTTTTTAGGGACTTTTCCCGAGCATTTCACCTCACCGTCCACAATCACAGAAGGGGTACCAAACACCCCTAGGAAGCAATTTGCATCATATCGGTAATTTTTTCCACCGAGGCATCCACCCCGGCCTCTTTAACCGCTTCTTGGACCCGCTTTTCAGTCTTGCTGCATTTGGCACATCCGGGACCCAGCACTTTAATTTCCATTTTTTTTATCTCCTTTAATTCAATACATTCTTAATTATAAAATCAGGTTAAACAAATAGCCGGCAAAGAGAATCCCGCAGGCCACAACAACTACAAATACGGCAATCAAGCGGGGTTTTAACACTTTTCTTAATATCACCATCTCAGGCAAAGACAGCGCAATAACACTCATCATAAAAGCCAGAACAGAGCCCAGGGCTGCGCCTTTTCCCAAAAGGGCTTCGACAACGGGAATCACGCCTGCGGCATTGGAATACATGGGCACACCGATGAGAACAGATAAGGGAACCGACCACCAGGATCCCTTGCCCATGATGGAGGCCATAACGCCTTCAGGGACAAAGCCGTGAATCCCCTCACCCACCCCGATCCCCAAAAGGACATAGATCCAGACCCGGCCGATAATCTCTTTTACCGCATCCCAGCCGAGCAGCCCATATAAAAGACCCAGGGCAATTTCATTGACCATGGGGGCGGCAATGAGAAAGGAAAAGGTCACGCCCAAAGGCACCCCTGCCGTTACAAACCCGATAAAAAGCGGCACGGCGGAACAGGAACAAAAAGGGGTGACAATGCCGAGCAGAGCCGCCAGGACATTGCCGGCCAATTCACTCTTGCCGGACAAAAAAGCCCGGGTTTTTCAGGTGTAAAAAAGCTTCGGATAATTCCGCCGACCCCAAAAACAACCAAAAAGAGGGAATGTTCAGAATTCTGTGTCACGGTTTCGGTTCCCGGATCTGCCTCAGCGCCAGCGGAAGTAAAAGTCAGGTCCGAGAATGAGCCTTCAATCAGCCACGTCGGAGGAGTTGACTTTTGCTGGAGTGGAGTTCCTGGAACCATCTTTTCCATCTGTAAATAAATCCCTATCAAATTCCCAGCTCTTTATCCAGCCGGCCTTCAAAGAAAATTGCCAACTGGGAAATTGTCAGTGACCAATTTTGAATCGGTATTGTCCATTTTTTACTGGCGTTCTGGATCCCCATGTAAAGCAGCTTTAACAGGCTGTCCTGGTTCGGGAATGATCCCTTTGTTTTGGTCAGTTTTCGAAACTGTCGATGCACAGCCTCAATGGTATTTGTGGTGTATATTATCCGTCGAATCTCTTCTGGATATTTAAAGAAATGACTGAGGCGTTCCCAGTTGTTCCGCCAGGATTTTATCACAATCGGGTATTTGTCATTCCATTTATTTTCCAAGATATCCAGTTCTTCTTCGGCCAGATCCTTATTGACCGCTTTATAAACACGTTTTAGATCTGCCATAAATTCCTTTTTATTTTTGGAACCAACGTATTTCAATGAATTTCGGATCTGGTGGACTACGCAGAGTTGAACTTCTGTGTCCGGGAATATGGTCTCAATGGCCTCGGGAAAACCTTTTAGACCATCAACACAGGCAATCAGGATATCTTTTACCCCTCGGTTTGAAAGGTCTGTTAACACCTGCAGCCAGAAGTTCGCACCCTCATTCTCGGATATGTACAGCCCAAGAACCTCTTTGCGGCCCTCGATATTCACCCCAAGAATTGTGTAAACGGCCTTGCTGCCGACCTTTCCGTTTTCTCGTACTTTATAATGTATGGCATCAAGCCATACGATTGGGTACACATTTTCCAACGGCCTGGCCTGCCATTCTTTGACGGTATGGATGATTTTATCGGTAATGGTGCTCAGAGTGGCATTTGAAATCTCAAGTCCATAGATTTCCTGTAAATGGGAAGCCATATCATTATAACTCATGCCCAGGCCGTAAAGGGCTATTATCTTTCTTTCAATTTCATCGCTGAGCGTTGTCTGATGTTTTTTGACGATCTGTGGAGAGAAGGTTCCGGCCCTGTCACGCGGGGTTTTTAGCTCAAATTTACCATCCAGGGATTTAATGGTCTTTTTGCTTTTTCCATTACGGCGGTTGGCAGAAACTTCCTGCCCGAGATGGGACTCCAACTCTCCTTCAAGAGCAGCTTCAGCAAGATTTTTGATTAATGATGTAAGGACGCCGCCCTTACCTGTGAAGGGTTTACCTTCCTGGATGCCTTTAAGGGCTTTTTGAAAATCAAATTCGGTGTTTTCTTCGGTCATGTCAGTTCTCCTTATTTAGCTGAGTATATCAGCTTTCATTCAACTGACACAGAATTTTGAACGCCCTCGTTTCGGTTCCCGGATCTGCCTCAGCGCCAGCGGAAGTAAAAGTCAGGTCCGAGAATGGGCCTTCAATCAGCCACGTCGGAGGAGTTGACTTTTGCTGGAGTGGAGTTCCTGGAACCATCTTTTCCATCTGTAAATAAATCCCTATCAAATTCCCAGCTCTTTATCCAGCCGGCCTTCAAAGAAAATTGCCAACTGGGAAATTGTCAGTGACCAATTTTGAATCGGCATTGTCCATTTTTTACTGGCGTTCTGGATCCCCATGTAAAGCAGCTTTAACAGGCTGTCCTGGTTCGGGAATGATCCCTTTGTTTTGGTCAGTTTTCGAAACTGTCGATGCACAGCCTCAATGGTATTTGTGGTGTATATTATCCGTCGAATCTCTTCTGGATATTTAAAGAAATGACTGAGGCGTTCTCAGTTGTTCCGCCAGGATTTTATCACAATCGGGTATTTGTCATTCCATTTATTTTCCAAGATATCCAGTTCTTCTTCGGCCAGATCCTTATTGACCGCTTTATAAACACGTTTTAGATCTGCCATAAATTCCTTTTTATTTTTGAAACCAACGTATTTCAATGAATTTCGGATCTGGTGGACTACGCAGAGTTGAACTTCTGTGTCCGGGAATATGGTCTCAATGGCCTCGGGAAAACCTTTTAGACCATCAACACAGGCAATCAGGATATATTTTACCCCTCGGTTTGAAAGGTCTGTTAACACCTGCAGCCAGAAGTTCGCACCCTCATTCTCGGATATGTACAGCCCAAGAACCTCTTTGCGGCCCTCGATATTCACCCCAAGAATTGTGTAAACGGCTTTGCTGCCGACCTTTCCGTTTTCTCGTACTTTATAATGTATGGCATCAAGCCATACGATTGGGTACACATTTTCCAACGGCCTGGCCTGCCATTCTTTGACGGTATGGATGATTTTATCGGTAATGGTGCTCAGAGTGGCATTTGAAATCTCAAGTCCATAGATTTCCTGTAAATGGGAAGCCATATCATTATAGCTCATGCCCAGGCCGTAAAGGGCTATTATCTTTCTTTCAATTTCATCGCTGAGCGTTGTCTGATGTTTTTTGACGATCTGTGGAGAGAAGGTTCCGGCCCTGTCACGCGGGGTTTCCAGCTCAAATTTACCATCCAGGGATTTAATGGTCTTTTTGCTTTTTCCATTACGGCGGTTGGCAGAAACTTCCTGCCCGAGATGGGACTCCAACTCTCCTTCAAGAGCAGCTTCAGCAAGATTTTTGATTAATGATGTAAGGACGCCGCCCTTACCTGTGAAGGGTTTACCTTCCTGGATGCCTTTAAGGGCTTTTTGAAAATCAAATTCGGTGTTTTCTTCGGTCATGTCAGTTCTCCTTATTTAGCTGAGTATATCAGCTTTCATTCAACTGACACAGAATTTTGAACGCCCTCTAAAAAGAGCAGCATCATGACCTTAGGGGTGTCATAAAGGAAAAATTCTATGGAATCCCCCAGGTGGGAGCCTTGCTGGATCGGCAGCAGATCATATGTCAGCCATTTTGACAGCCCGGGCAATTGTTTGTAAAGAAGCCACCAGAGAACTACCCCGGCACTCCCCATGAATAGGTTCAGCACCAATGCCACACCCGGTTTTCTTTTTATTGCCCTAATCGGGGGTGACTTAAATTTCATTTTAGTTTCTCCTGTGTTTATACGTAGCCACCCAACGATGTAGCCGCTGGGTTTTTGGCTTATTCTTTTCCCACAATATCATGACGATCAATTCCAGGAAGGATCTTGCCCAGCGCCAGTTCCGGACAAGCTTAGGCTCAAAGAATAAACCACCCGCAATCCAATCCCTAATCACGGGCATGGACCCAAAACTAAGAATCGCAAGGTTAAGGATAGCAAAAAGCATATTAGGAGCCAAAGAGAGCATCATTCGGCCAGGCATGGGATACATTTAAACGGTATATACCTTATGATCAAGATCGGGCGGTTCAGGGGGCTGAGGCGGTTCAAAAAACGTTGGCCGGGAAATGGCCGATTTTCAGCCAAGGGGGCTGAAAACAAAAAAAGCAGCTAATTAGCTGCTTTCATTAGTATTGTATGGGGTGAGTGACCGGGATTGAACCGGCGACAACCAGGGCCACAACCTAGTGCTCTACCGACTGAGCTACACCCACCGCAACAAAACTCTCCCTAACTATCAGAACCCACCCCCTTTTTCAACCTTTTTCTGATTTTTTTTACCCAAAGTTCCAATATATTTAAGATTGACCTGGCACCTGTGTTTGACTATTATCCATGGGATAAAGAGACGTATAATTTTAAGGACAATTGTATATGAATGCATTGACTATTTTCACGGTGCGCCTGATGCTGGGCCTGGCTTTCGGCATTATTTTAATCCGGCTGTTCCGGCCGGAATGGGGAATTTATCACGGGATCGGCACCGGTATCATCCTGGTGGCCCTGGCATATGGGATGGGCTTTATCAATAAATCAAAAAAAGAATAACGGAAAACTGTGGTGGAAAATATAATTTTAGGGACTGCAGGGCATATTGATCATGGAAAGACCAGCCTGGTCAAGGCCCTTACCGGCATTGAAACAGACCGCCTCAAAGAGGAAAAGGAAAGGGGAATCACCATAGAGCTCGGGTTTGCCTCCCTTGATCTTCCCAATGGCCAGCACATCGGCATTGTGGATATGCCCGGCCATGAAAAATTTGTAAAAAACATGGTGGCAGGATCTTCCGGCATTGATGTGGTGGTCATGGTGATTGCTGCAGATGAAGGGGTGATGCCCCAGACCCGGGAGCATATGGAAATCTGCAATCTCATGGGAATCCGTGACGGAATGATCGCCCTGACCAAGACTGATCTTGTGGATGAGGACCTCATGGAACTGGCCATGGATGATATCAACGAATTTGTCCAGGAAACCTTTTTAGAAGGCAAACCCATTATCCCTGTTTCCTCTGCCACAGGCCAGGGGCTTGAGGACTTTACCCGGACACTAGAAGATATTTGCGACCATTTGCCCCAGCGCAAATACTCGTCCATTTTCCGCCTTCCCGTGGACCGGGTCTTTTCCATGAAGGGATTTGGCACGGTGATCACAGGCACCCTGATCTCGGGACATATCAATTTAGGGGATGACATCATGGTCTATCCCAAGCGGATCACCTCCAAGGTCAGGGGCATCCAGGTCCATTCAAGTGGGGTTCAAACAGCTGCGGCCGGAACCCGGACCGCCATCAACTTCCAGGGTCTGGACAAGGAATCCGTACTCCGGGGGGATGTGCTTTCCACCCCGGACACCCTGATCGAAAGCTATATGGTGGATGCGGATTTCCAATACCTGGGCTCCAATCCCAAACCGGCCAAAGCCAGAACCCGGGTCCGGTTTCATTCCGGGACCAGTGAAATTTTAGGATATATGGTGCTTTTGGACAGGGATGAGCTATTGCCCGGAGACAAGGCCGTGGTTCAGTTCCGGCTGGAAGCCCCGGTCTGCTGTATCAAAGATGACCGTTACGTGATCAGAAGTTATTCTCCGGTAAAGACAATCGGAGGCGGCACGATTCTCAACCCGGCCTCCCAGAAACATAAGCTCAAGGATACGGCCGTTGTCCAGGGACTCAATGAGCTTCTCCTGGATGAAAATGAAAAAACCATCTCATTTTTCCTTTCCCTCAAAGGATTTGCAGGGCTCTCCCTGACCGAACTGAGGGTCATGACCAATATCCCGGATAAAAAACTTGGGGCCTGCCTGCAAAAAATGCTGGCCAAACAGGAAATCATCCAGACGGACAAGGACAGGCAGGTCTACGTTCACGGGCAAACCTTTGACCATTTCAAGTCACAAACCCTTGAAAAGTTAAAGGATTACCACGACGCCAACCCCCTTAAAGAAGGGATGCCCACCCAGGAACTCAAATCAAAATTCCAGTATGTGGATGATCCGCGCTTTTTCAACATCCTGTTCAACCGGCTGGAAAAGGACAAGGCCATCAGCCAGGATAAAAACCTGATCAAGCTGGCCGGTTTTAAAGTGGCCCTTCAGGTGGACCAGCATGAGGTCAAGGAAAAAATCATGGGCATTTATAAAAAATCAGGGCTGACTCCGCCCTTTTTCAGGACCATCTGCCAGGACCTTGACCTGGATCAAAAAACAGCCAAAGATGTGTTACAGATGCTCATTGATGAAAAAGAGGTGGTCAAAACAAAGGATGATCTTTTCTTTGATGCCAAGGCTATTTTGGCCCTTGAAACCCAGCTTATTGAATTTCTCAGGGCCAATGAAACCATAACCACGCCCCAGTTCAAGGAGATGACAGGTATATCCAGAAAATTTGTCATCCCTTTGATCGAATATTTTGACGCCATCCGCCTGACCATACGGGTGGAAGACCACAGGCAGTTGAGACGACAGATTTAGCCGGTTTTAGATTAAAAGAACAGGGGCAGGCAAAACCCATGGCCGGCCCCTGTTCTTTCCCCTCCCTTTGATCACTTATGGTCGATCACTTTGGGAGAGTACCCCTCAGGAAGATGGGCCGTACCCAGAACAATGGGCAGCCCGGTCTCCTTGGCAACTTTTTCGGCAATGGTTTCCAGGTGATCGCAAAATCCGCCCTGGGATTTATCCCACCCGTTTTCAGTTTTCTTGGCAAAACCGCAGGTGCAAAAATGGATGGCTTGGGCACCCTTGGCCTTTAAAATCTTTGCATTGTCCACAGCGTTATCTCCCGGGCATCGACAGGTAAACACACCGGCAGGGACGCAAGAATCATACATGGAAAATCCCTGGGTGGTTTCAACCATGGTTTTAAAACAACCGGTCAACGGACATCTGTTCTCATTTTTTTCACATCTGATGATTGCCACTTTTGTCATAAGTTTTACTCCTGAACCCAAAGGGCACCTCCAATATTGGAAAAAATCTGCATTATGTATTATCGTCTTCGCTGGCCGCCGCCCATGCCCTGACCACCGCCGCCGCCCATGCCGCGCCCGCCCGTCATTCCCGGGCCGGCCTGGCTGTTTTGGTCCGAAACGCCTGATGAAGAGCCCATCCCGGCTTTTTCCGGGGCCGTGGCTGTGGTTGTGGCGGTCATTCTTCCTTGTTTAAACCGTTCAACCGCCTCTTTTACCGTGCCTGTCTGTCCTGTGTACACGGCAATATTGGATGAATTAAACACCCCCATGGCTTTGGGGCCGCAGTCTCCGGTCAGCACGGCCTCTATCCCTTTGTCAATGACAAAACCGGCAGACTGGATCCCGGCACCACCGCTTCTGTTTATATTTTCATTGGAAAATGCCTCAACAGAGTCATTTTCAGTATCCACAATCAAAAGATAATCGCACCGGCCAAACCGGGGATTGATCTTGGAATCTAACTTCTCACCATAGGCGCTTACTGCAATCTTCATAGCCCCTCCTTTTTAGGTCACTCCAAACTTTGTTTTGCCATTATTGCTTTGGCTCTATTGCATTACATTCAGCAATCTTTGTACCATCCTAAAAAAAAAGATAAACTACACCTGTTTTCAGGCACTTAAAATAAATTAAGGGAAAATAAAGACAACAAAAAGAAAGCCCAAGGGTCGCAAAATTGCGTCAGACAGGCAATTTCGAGACTTGTCCGGCCATATTAAATTTTTATTTTTCGGGCAAACGCTTCCACAATGCTGTCCAAACAGGCCCAGCCGGCCCGGGTCAGTCCAAAGCGATCCGTTTGCCCGATATACTTTCCCATCCTCTGGGACTCAAGCTGTTCAACCAGGTCCTTGAACATCGTCTGAAAAGAGGAACCAGACACCCCGTTAAACCCTTTGATGTCCACCCCTTTGTCAGTCCGAAGTCCGACCATGATCCTTTCAAGCATCTGCTCTTCCACGCCCAGGATTTCATAATCATCCACAGGCAGCCGGTCTTGGGCAAGGCAATCCACATAGGCGTTCAGGTCCGAACAATTCCAGGAGCGTTGGTGGCGTAAATTTTTTCCAGATCCTGGCAGGACAGCATAGGAATGGGCAGAGGGGCCAAATCCCTTGTACGGCACCATGTCCCAATAGCTGGAATTATGCTGGGAACGGTTTTTTTTCTTGCCTGCGAAATTGGAAATTTCATAGTGCGAAAATCCATGATTTTCAAGATATACATCGGTAAAGGCAAACAGATCCGCCCTGGCATCCGGGGCCATGGGGATAAACCGGCCCTTTTCATACCAAATGTAGAGGGGAGTGTCCTTTTCCAGGGTCAGCATATAGCAGGAAAGATGCTCCGGACAAAACCCGAGTGCGGTATCCATCTCCCTTTTCCAAAAAGAATTTGACTCCTTGGGCACCCCAAAGATCAGATCCAGACCCAAATTGTCAAACCCGGCAGCCCTGGCAGCCTCAATGGCGTTAACAGACTGGGCGGCAATGTGGATCCGTCCCAAAAGCCCAAGCTTTTTATTGTCAAAAGACTGGACACCAAGGCTTAGACGGTTGATCCCCAGACTTTTAAGTCCCTTTAAATAATCAGGGTCCAAAGTTCCGGGGTTGGCCTCAAGGGTGATTTCAGCATGGGGATCAATCCTATGGCAGCGATAAAGGGTTTTTAAAATGGTTTC
Organism: Desulfobacter sp.; assembly: GCA_028768545.1. Taxonomy (NCBI): domain Bacteria; kingdom Pseudomonadati; phylum Thermodesulfobacteriota; class Desulfobacteria; order Desulfobacterales; family Desulfobacteraceae; genus Desulfobacter; species Desulfobacter sp. Next base: position 2,226,292 of record CP054838.1, on the reverse strand, counting down.
AAGGGCGCCCAGCGGCAGAACAGACGGGGTTCCCCCCCCAAAGTAAATGGTTTTCACCAAAGACCCCGGATCAACCAGGTTGGGAACAGCAGTTTCGTTTAAAACAGCCGCAGCCCCAAGGCTGATCTCCCGGCAAAGGGCTGAGACATAGGCGGGAATCCAGGAGAGATTTGTCTGGGAATAAAAATCACAATACCTGCATTTTTTAATGCAGAACGGGACGTGGATATAGAGGTGTTCAAACAAAACGGTTCATTAATTCATCAATAATTTTGTCCACGTTGTCAAGGGTCACCCCATAGTGGATGCAGACCTGGCGGACCTGTTCCATATGAGGGCTGTCTTCCAGGTCCCGGGGGCCTGTGAAAAACCCCATGCGCCTGCCCAGCTGGTAGATGATCCGCTGCTCTTCAGGCAGATCGAAAAAATAATCGATAATGCCGACAAGTTTTTCCTTGTCCCGGGGCAATGTCCCGTTCAGGGTCTCAAAAAGATTGAGGATATGATCACTTTTAATCTGGGACTGAATATTGTCCAGGCTTTCCAGAAAAAGCCGAAGTTCCTTTGCCACCATCACGTCACTGGGTTTTTCAAACAACCCCTTAGTTTCTTGCTCAAAAAGCCGGGTCCCCGACGTCACGGCCAAGGTCCTGATTCTGATAAATTCAGGATTGATGGAATTCAATGCAGACGCGGTTTCCAAGGCATGCTCAATGGAAAGGTCAATGCCTCCAAGGCCCGGCATCACATATTCGGATAATTCAATGCCCGCAGCCTTTACCTTGAGCCCGGCCTTGATGTGTCCGGCCTTGGTAATCCCCTTGTTGATCCGCTTTAACACCAGATCAGATCCGCTCTCCATGCCCACGTGAATCCGGTTCAGGCCTGATTTTCGCATTTTTTCCAGGTCTTTGGCCTTTATCCTCAACAGGGTATGGCTCCTGGCATAGGAGGTGATCCGTTTCACTTCAGGAAAGCAGGCCCGTATATGGTCCAGAATAAAAACAAGATCCCCGGGTCTCATGATCAGGGCATTACCATCCTGAAAAAAAATAGACTCCATGCCCGAACCATACCAGCTCATGGCCGCGTTAAATGCCACCCGGTCCCTGGTTTCAAATCCCAGATACAATTGGTTTATCTCTTCCTGGTCCATGGAAATACCAGGCATTGCCTTTTCTTTTATCCGGGAGATATAGGTGTGGATCAGGTCAATATCCTGAATCACATTTTCAACGGAACGCAAGGAAAACACCTTGTTTTCGTACACCCGGCAAAAGGAACAGCGGTTCCATGGGCAGTTGCGTGTCAGCCTTAAAAGAAGACTATCCGCTTCGCTGGGCGGACGGATCGGCCCGAGCTCAAACCCTGTGTATTTATCCTCTTTTTTGTTTGCTGCCATAAATTTAGTTGACCCTTGGTTGACTCTTGCATGCCCCATTGTATTTCACCTGTGCCTACGGTTATAAACACAGGGAAAATGAATGTCAATTTATTTGGATCATGCTTGAAAACCAAACCGAGAGTATGATATCTATTTTAATTTTAAAGACACTTAAAATCATTATATAGATAATTGTTAAATTAAGGAGGCAAGATGCCTGGCTTTGAAATATTCGGTGATGAGGAACGTAAACAGGTCAATGATGTTCTTGAAACCGGTGTATTGTTCAGGTACGGGTTTGAAGGGGCCAGAAACGGCCATTTCAAAGCCCTTGAATTTGAAAAAAAACTGGCTGACATCACGGGAACCGGGTTTAGCCATCTGTGCTCTTCGGGCACTGCTGCCCTGTCAACCGCCTTTGCCGCCTGCGGCATCGGGGCCGGGGACGAGGTGATCATCCCGCCGTTTACCTTTGTGGCCACCTTTGAATCTGTAATCCATGCCGGCGCCATCCCCGTGTTTGCAGACATTGATGAAACCCTCTGCCTCAACCCGGATGCCCTGGAAAAATATATCACCCCGAAAACCAAGGCTGTTGTGCCTGTTCACATGTGCGGAGCCATGGCAAGAATTGATGAAATCAAAGCCTTTTGTGACCAAAAAGGACTGATCCTCATAGAAGATGCCTGCCAATCCCTGGGCGCCACATTTAACGGCAAACACCTGGGCAGTTTCGGCATGGCCGGATGCTTTTCCTTTGATTCGGTCAAAACCGTGACCTGCGGGGAGGGTGGGGGCATCGTCACCAGTGACAGAGGGGTTTATGACCGGTGTGACCAATTTTCCGACCACGGCCATGACCACTTGGGCGGAGCGGCCCGGGGCGCGGATGATCATCCCATCATCGGCACCAATTTTAGAATTTCAGAACTCAATGCTGCCGTGGGTGTGGCCCAGCTGAACAAACTCGACCAAATCCTGGAAACCCAGAGAAAAAACAAGGCCGCCATCAAGGACGCCATGACCGATATCGGCGAGGTCACCTTCAGGTACCTGCCTGATCCGTTTGGGGATTCTGCTACATTTTTAAGCTTTTTCCTGCCCACTGAAAACCGGGCCAGACAAGTGGCCAAACAATTGGCCCAAAATAATGTTCCCTGCCCGTATTGGTATGACAATAACTGGCATTATCTGAAAAAATGGCACCACCTCAAAGGATTAAAAAAATCTGCCCCCCTGGCCTTTGAACTGACCCAGAACCTGCCGGACTACAGCACCCTTGTCTTAGAAGAGACTGAGAATATTATGAAACGGGCCATTTCCATGCAGATCATGCTTTCCTGGACCGCCGAAGATATTGAAAAACGGATCCAGGCCGTTCTCAACGCATTTAAAAATTAAGGATAAATTTATGTTTAGAAATTTCAAACTGGTCCCCAATGTCATTTTCGGCAGGGGCTGCTTTGCCCAGCTGGGTGAAATCATTGCCAGTCAAAGAAAATCAGCAGATGACTGGGCCGTATTTGTCGTGGATGATGTATTCAAGGGCAAAGCCCTGGAACAACGCATCCCAACCCTGGATAACGACCACATCCTCTGGGTGAATGTGGATGACGAGCCAAAAACCCAATATGTGGATCGGCTCACCCTTGAGGTGAAAAAGCTTAAATCATCCCTTCCCTGCGCCATCATCGGCATCGGGGGCGGGTCTGCCATGGACCTGTCCAAAGCCGTTTCCCTGATGCTGACCAATGAAGGGTCCTCCACCCTTTACCAGGGGTGGGATTTAATCAAAAACCCTGCGGTTTACCATGCGGCCGTACCCACCCTCTCCGGAACCGGGGCTGAAGTTTCCAGAACCGCCGTTCTCACAGGACCTGAAAAAAAACTGGGGCTAAATTCAGATTATACGGTGTTTGACCAGGTGGTCATGGATCCGGAATTGATCAAGGATGTACCCAAAGACCAGCATTTTTACACGGGCATGGACTGTTATATCCATTGCATTGAATCCCTGGAAGGCACCTTTTTCAACGAATTTTCCAAGTCCTACGGAGAAAAGTCACTTGAACTCTGCCGCCAGGTCTTTTTGGACAATCACCCGGATTCCGACGACAAACTGATGATGGCCTCTTTTTTCGGGGGGATGAGTATTGCCTATTCCCAGGTCGGCGCCTGCCATGCCCTGTCCTACGGTCTTTCCTATGTATTGGGCACCCACCATGGTGTGGGATGCTGCATCACCTTTGATGCCCTGGACGAATATTATGCCCAGGGAGTAAAGGAATTCCGGACCATGATGGACAAAACCGGGGTGGATATTCCCCGGGGACTGACCCAAGGCTTGAGCGATGACCAGATGGAAACCATGATCACCGTGGCGTTAGGCCTTGATCCGCTATGGGAAAATTGTCTGGGCCGAGACTGGAAAACCATCATGACCCGGGACAAGGCACGCGCCTTGTTCCTGAAGATGTAACCCATGACGGTTGCAGTCATACCCGCAAGGTTCGGGTCCTCCAGACTTGAAGGCAAGCCCTTGGTAAAAATCGCCGGCAAACCCATGATCCAAAGGGTCTATGAACAGGCCCAAAAATCAACGGTCATCAGCCGCACCATTGTGGCCACGGATGATAAAAGGATCATAACAGCGGTGGAATCCTTTGGGGGCAAAGCCCTGATGACCTCGGAAACCTGCCGGTCAGGTACGGACCGGGTGGCAGAGACCGCAGATGTCCTGGGCCTTGGTCCTGATGAAATCCTGGTCAACATCCAGGGGGACCAGCCCGTGTTTGATCCCAGGTGCCTGGACCTGATGATTCAGCCCTTTGAATCGGACTCTACCCTTTTAATGTCTACCCTGGCATTTAAAATCCAGGATAAACGGGAAATTACAGATCCCAAAGACGTAAAAGTCACCTTTGACCAAAATGGATTTGCCCTTTACTTTTCCAGGGCCCAGATCCCTTTTCCAAGGGACGGGCAGACCAATGTCAATTATTACAAACACCTGGGGTTCTACGCCTATAAAAAAAGATTTTTAGATCAAATCATGACCCTGCCCACAGGGACCTGCGAGGATGTGGAGAAACTTGAACAGCTCAGAGTTCTCGAGTCTGGTTTTCCCATCAAAGTGGTGGTCAGCCCCTATGACTCCCCTGAGATTGATCTGCCCGAAGACGTTAAAAGGATAGAGGACAGACTTTCCTGATTTTCCATGAGATCCTTTTATAAGATCGTGCATACCTCGGCCCGGACGGTCTGGGGAAATACAGAAAAACGGATTCTTGAAGAATCCATATGGATGAAAGGCCAGGGTCACCAGGTTATCGTCATGGCCCCGGGAAACAGTCCCCTTATTCTCAAGGCAAGGGAGCAGGGCCTGACCGCCTATGAATTTTCCTTCAGGGGACTGGCCCGGATCAATGAGTATTCAAAGCTTTTGCAGATCCTTTACAATGAACAGCCCAACGTTATCAATGCCCATGGCAGGACAGATGCAGGCATGGCCTTAAAGGCTGCAAAAAAATCAGGGGTGGCCTGCAGGATCATCTCCCGCCATACAGGGAAGCGGCTGAAAAAGACCCTGTCCAATAAAAATCTTTACAAGAAATTAAGCCATTACGTGTTCACCACATCCACGGATACCTGTGACCATCTCAAAACCTTGTTCCATCTCTCGGATATGGAAATATTTTCAATCCCCGGCAGCATGGTTGAACCCCTGGCCCTGGCACCAAAAGAAGCGGCCAGAAAAGATCTGGCCCTTGGCCTGGAACTTGATCCGTCAACCCAGTTTTTAGGGTTTTTAAGGCCCCCGGCCAACCCCAAAAAACTAAAATCCATTCTCAGGGCATTTAAACTTGGATCACTCCCAAAGTCCCGGCATCTGATCTTTACAGACAAAACCCTTGAACATACCAGGGAAATGATCATAACGGCAGGCAAAGACCTGGACATCAGCGGCCAAATCCATTTTCATCCCCCAAAACCAGGCCGCAACTGGGATGTATACAGAGGCATAGACGCCTGTATCCTCATGCCCGGTCCCCATGCCCTTGAAGGGGTGCCCCTGGAAATGATAAAAGCCATGTACGCCAGCTGCCCGATTATCGGCCCTGGCACCCCGGGGATAAAAGATCTTCTCATCCACGAAAAAACAGGGCTGTGTTTTGATCCTGACGCCCCTCATACCCTTTCAAAGATGATCCAAAAAACCCTGGACCAAGAAGCTGCCGCCCTAGAAAGAACATATGCAGCCAGAAATATGGTGAAAAAACATTACACCATGGATGCCATGGGACGGGATATCATAAGAATTTACCGGCTTCACCAGGTTAAGATGGACAGGCAGTTTCATCCAATCCCCCTGATTTGATCCAAACGCCTTGACTTTGGGCATCCGCCTATGGATTAACGATTAACAGCCTCATGGTAGAGTTTTTCATAGGCCAGGGCCGTTTGGTCCCAGGTGCAGGACTGGGCTTTTTTTCTGGCCAGACAGCCCATGCTCTTTTGAAGGGCTTTATCTTCAAGGGCTAGGAGCATGGCGCTTATCTGCTCTGGTTTTTCAAATACAAATCCGTTTTTCCCCGAAGTGATAATGCACGAGCACCCCGCAGCTGCAGAAGTGACCACGGGAAGGCCGCAGGCCATGCCCTCAAGCACAGTCATGCCAAAGGCCTCTGACACAGAGGGCAGCACCAGGATATCTGCCAGGGCGTAATAGGGGATCACATCCTCTACCAGACCTGTGAACACCAGGTTTTGGGATACTCCCAACTCTTTTGCAAGCCCCTTGTAATAGTCTGTCTTCTCCTGGCGCCCCACCACAAAAAGCCTCATTTTTTTGTCCAGGGCCGGTATCAAATCATCCAGGCCCTTACGCCGGAACTCAGATCCCACAAAGAGTACCACCGTCTCATCCGGCCCAAGCCCGTGATCCTTTCTTGCCTTTGCCCTCAGGGCACTGACCTTTTCAGGACAAAATTTTTCAACATCCACCCCCGGAGGAATGATGGCAATGCCCTTGTCCCTGTGATGGCTTTTTTTTATATCCTCTTTGATCACCTCTGAGACTGCGGCAAGCCTTTGGGAGGCCGCCTGGATATTTTCCATATGAATGTACAGCCAAGCCCGGGGAGAAATCCAAAATTCGTTCATCTTTTGTAACAGGGACATCTTCTCCTTTCCCCGTTTAAAGGAAAAGGTATGGACGGTGGACACATGGCCGTAACAGCCTTTGTCGTGGGAATGGATCACATCATAATGCCTGCCTGCCAGCCGTTTTTTGACCTCTTTTGAAAAAGAATACAAGGAAAGCACACTGGAAAAACGCATCTTGTCAACAATTTTAAACACCCCCATACCCTTTGTCAGGTCAAAATCAATCTGCCTTGCATAAATATCGATCTTATGCCCTTTTTCAAGGAGTCTTTGGGCTGTTTCCACCGCATACCGTTCCGCTCCGCCAGTGGCCACAAAATTCTTGATCACAAAGGCAATTTTAAGGGGTCTGGGTGACGGCTTCCGGGGAGATGTCGGGTTTTGGGTCATGTTCCGGTCCTGTATTCAAATTTCAGGCAAATGTTGCCAGCTTTTTCAGCGTCTGGGCCTATATACCCCTTTTTCAAAGGATATACAAAAAAAATTTAAATTCACCTCTAACATAGACCCGGGGATTTATCTATTTCAATTCAGTGATGTCCGGTTAGGTTTTTGCTTGCTCAATAATTTTTTGATCTTTGACAATATTGTCCCTGTTTGAACTATGAGAGCCCTGCTCCTCGCAGCCAAACAGGTCATTTAGAATGGCGGTTCGCAGCTGCCGAACTCTTTTGATCGTGACCTTTTCATTAAACTGTTTTTGGCAATGGATTGCCAGTAACAGGTAAGTGATAAGGCCGCCAAGAATCTGAACCATAAGGCCGTATTCACTGCGGGCAATGAGATGATATACCTTCAGATGTTCTTTCCACCATTTGAAAAAATCCTCAATGGTCCACCGGAGTTTATAAATTGTTGCTATTTGTTCCGCTGTTAAATCATGCCTGTCAGTTGCCACATAGTATTTGACGCCAGCAATTTTATAGCCAACAACCCGAACAGGCCTTTTCGTCTGGTTTTGATTCGGAGTACCAAGTTTAACCAGTGCATCATAAAAAATGTAGCTGTCGGAAGGGGTCTCGTGGTTATCAATAATTGTTCTTGTTGTCCTGGTTTTTATACGGCAGACAAAATGTTTGCCTTGCTCCTGAAGCAGGTCAAATTCTTTATGGGATTGATATCCACGATCCATAACACCTGTTTGCCCCTTGGAAAGTATTTTGGGAACAAAGGTGCGTTCAGCGCCGTTGCCTTCAGTCAAAAAGATTTTGTTTGGGATTCCGTGATTAATGTCAAATCCGCAATGTACTTTGGCTTTTTTACTTCCTTTTCTGTAGTTCGCCCAGTGCATTGAAAGGACTGCATTTATGAGACTACCGTCAATGGAAACCAACTCTCCTAACTCGGCGTGTTCACCCGGATGACACTCAAGAGCCTGTTTATAAAGATCCTCAAAGATAAATTGCAGTTGTTCGAGTCCCCTGTGATTGATGGCTTCACAGAAACTACTACGGCTGATACCACCGTCTGGCGCAATATTTTCTTTAGCAAAAACATTCTCCTTGAGATCCTGAATTAAATGTCGGGCAGACTTGTGCTCCTGAAGATGGAAATAAACCAAAGCATTTATCTGGTCTTCGAATGTCATTTTTAAAGGGCGGTCTCCTCGAGATTGTAATTCCGGTGCTTTTGAAAGTGACTTTATCAGAGGGCACCTGAAATTGTCAAAGTTCAGGGACCGTAGTTGTTTTTTAGGGACTGAGATATGCGTCATTTGAGCTCCTTGAGTTAAGTTTTCAAGGCGCACAAAAATTTTTACGCACATTTGTCAACACAAAACAGACTGTTTTTTCAATGATTTTAGATGCTTTTTATATGCAACAACCTAACCGGACACTACTGATTTCAATTGCAATTTTACCCTGTCTTTGGTATTTTTGCGGGCATCATGGGATTTAGTTTGGCTGATTTTGCCAAAGCCAATCCAGTGACACCCTAAATTTTAAGGGAATGCCCGGCAAATCCCCTTTACCCCTATTAATGTTAAGAGATCCAATGAAATTTCGAGGGCGTTCAAAATTCTGTGTCAGTTGAATCAAAGCTGATATACTCAGCTAAATAAGGAGAACTGACATGACCGAAGACAACACCGAATTTGATTTTCAAAAAGCCCTTAAAGGCATCCAGGAAGGTAAACCCTTCACAGGTAAGGGCGGCGTCCTTACATCATTAATCAAAAATCTTGCTGAAGCTGCTCTTGAAGGAGAGTTGGAGTCCCATCTCGGGCAGGAAGTTTCTGCCAACCGCCGTAATGGAAAAAGCAAAAAGACCATTAAATCCCTGGATGGTAAATTTGAGCTGGAAACCCCGCGTGACAGGGCCGGAACCTTCTCTCCACAGATCGTCAAAAAACATCAGACAACGCTCAGCGATGAAATTGAAAGAAAGATAATAGCCCTTTACGGCCTGGGCATGAGTTATAATGATATGGCTTCCCATTTACAGGAAATCTATGGACTTGAGATTTCAAATGCCACTCTGAGCACCATTACCGATAAAATCATCCATACCGTCAAAGAATGGCAGGCCAGGCCGTTGGAAAATGTGTACCCAATCGTATGGCTTGATGCCATACATTATAAAGTACGAGAAAACGGAAAGGTCGACAGCAAAGCCGTTTACACAATTCTTGGGGTGAATATCGAGGGCCGCAAAGAGGTTCTTGGGCTGTACATATCCGAGAATGAGGGTGCGAACTTCTGGCTGCAGGTGTTAACAGACCTTTCAAACCGAGGGGTAAAAGATATCCTGATTGCCTGTGTTGATGGTCTAAAAGGTTTTCCCGAGGCCATTGAGACCATATTCCCGGACACAGAAGTTCAACTCTGCGTAGTCCACCAGATCCGAAATTCATTGAAATACGTTGGTTCCAAAAATAAAAAGGAATTTATGGCAGATCTAAAACGTGTTTATAAAGCGGTCAATAAGGATCTGGCCGAAGAAGAACTGGATATCTTGGAAAATAAATGGAATGACAAATACCCGATTGTGATAAAATCCTGGCGGAACAACTGGGAACGCCTCAGTCATTTCTTTAAATATCCAGAAGAGATTCGACGGATAATATACACCACAAATACCATTGAGGCTGTGCATCGACAGTTTCGAAAACTGACCAAAACAAAGGGATCATTCCCGAACCAGGACAGCCTGTTAAAGCTGCTTTACATGGGGATCCAGAACGCCAGTAAAAAATGGACAATGCCGATTCAAAATTGGTCACTGACAATTTCCCAGTTGGCAATTTTCTTTGAAGGCCGGCTGGATAAAGAGCTGGGAATTTGATAGGGATTTATTTACAGATGGAAAAGATGGTTCCAGGAACTCCACTCCAGCAAAAGTCAACTCCTCCGACGTGGCTGATTGAAGGCCCATTCTCGGACCTGACTTTTACTTCCGCTGGCGCTGAGGCAGATCCGAGAACCGAAACCGTGACACAGAATTCTGAACATTCCCGAAATTTCAGACATATGTCCTCCATGTAAAACAGGGATACCAGGACAGAGAAAAAAGCATCAAAGATCAATTTGACCGGCTGAACCAGCCCTTTGAGTGGATACTTGACCATGACAAAAATGAAATCACTCAAAAGGTGATGGATGCGTATCAATACAAGGGAAACATGAACATTGAGGCGGTTTCCTGTGCTTTAAAGCATATCCGGGCCTGGGAAAAAATTGCCCAAAGTGATGAGAGCGGCGGGTTTGTCTTTGAAGACGACGTGCTCATCAACACTGAAAAATTTAAAAACATCTTTCACCAGGCCTTTTTGGAATACCAAAAAAACTGGCCTGCCAGTTCCTATATCAGTTTGGGCAGCGGCTGCGCCCTTTACGTGCCCTGGACAAAAAAAATAAAACCCAATATTTGTACAAGGCCGAATATGCAAGGGCAGCAGACTCTTACTGGATCAGCCGGCAAACCGCCCGGAAAATGGTGAATTGGATCCAGGACAAGGGGTTTACCCTTCCGGCAGATCATTTAATCGATCATATCTGTGAACAGCTGCAAATCCCCATTCTCTGGCTTGAACCGACAATAGCAGACCAGGGATCCCACACAGGCCTCTTTACCTCAAGCATCCAGGACCTTGAGCGGGGTAAAATATGGGACCGGCTGGGATGGAAAATTAAAATTTTTAAACGAAAATACCTTTACCCCCTCATGGGAAAAGACTTAACAAAAAAATAAGACACACCGGTAGAATAAAATGAGACTGAATCCCCTATTTTTGGCCCGAATGCTGATCCTCCTTGAAATCATTGCACTGGCGGTTTCCACCGCCGCAACCGTGGTGGTGGAAATCCTTATTTTTATCACGGTCCTGGGCTTCAAAGATCTCAGGATGAGGCTGCTGACCTCGCTGAGGCAGCCCATGGTGATCATGTCCATGGTGCTTTTGGCCATGGTCGGCCTGGGTATTTTCTATAGCATCGCCCCTTTTTCAGAAGGGATGGACATGTGGGCAAGCTGGCGCAAATACCTTATGGTTCCCTTTGTGGTGGCCCTGTATGACGATCCCAAATGGAAAGAACGGTTTGCCCTGGTATTTATTGGTCTCATGAGTCTTGCAGCCTTTATTTCACTGGCAGGCGTTCTCTTTGACTTTACCATTTATTATCGATTCCCCGTGGGTATTGTGGTGGACAACCATGCCACCCAGGGCATGTTCTTTTCAGCGGCTGTATTTGCCTGTCTGATTCTGCTCAGATTTCCCCCAAAAGAATTTAAAACGCCCTCCTGGACCCTGATCACGGCAATAATTCTCATAACCCTGAGCATCTTTTTGGCCACCCCGGGAAGAAGCGGGTATCTTGCCTTCATGGTCTATATTACAGTGTTTCTTTTCTGGTCGGTCCGGGGAATAAAACGGGTGCTCCTCATGGCCCTGGCGCCTGTGGTGATTATCATGATGCTCATTGCATCCCCGGTGGCAAGGGACAGGATCAAACTTGGATTCTCAGAGATGCAGACCTATAAACAGGATAAAACAGTGACCTCCATGGGGCTGAGGGTGATCTGGTGGAAAAACACCCTGGCCATATTGAAAAAAGCAGAACAACCCGTTTTCGGGTACGGCACCAGCGGGTTTGAACATGCCTATGCCGCCCATGTAAAGGGTCAGACCGGGTGGCAGGGAAAACCCACCACCAGTTCTTAAAAATATGGGTGGAGCACGGAATTGTGGGACTGGCCATTTTCCTGGGATTCATTGGCTCTTTTTTCAGGCAAACCCCGGACAAAACCTTTTATTACCTTGGCATCGGCACCTTGCTGGCATGGTGCGCCACCTCCATGTGTTCCGGCCATTTCACCACCTTTCACGACGGCCGGTTTCTCCTTGTCTGGTGCGGAATCATGCTGGCCTCTCCCCTTCAAAAAAGCCCTGTTTCAACCTGATCTCATTTCTGACAGGGGCCCCTGGCGCCTGAAAAAAAGAGCCGGTTTAGTCTGGCCGGGGAGCTGACTTTAGAAAGGAATCCATATTTTTTTCCTTGAGATAAAACTTGGCATACTTGTAAAAGGTGCCCTCAAAGTTTCCCAGGGCAATGATGAATCCGGGCCAGCCGTCAAGGCAGCCCAGCTTGAGGATATAAAGGGTGAAGGCAGCCCAGAGTCCATGTGTGAGGGACTTGAACATCCCGGGTGTTTTGCCTGAGTCCACCAGTTTTTCAGCCCCCAGGGTGGAGTAGCGATTGGCCTTGTGGATCAGTTCGTCAAGATTTTTATAGGGAATCTGATGGATGGGCGACTTAAAATAACCGCAGGCCTTATCGCTGATCACCTCATACCGTTCATGAACCATGTCCGGCTTGAACACCAGGGCCCCTTTTCTGAACAGCTGGGGCTGACGATAATCAGGATAAAACCCTGAATAACGGATCCATCTGCCCATAAAATAATTTTTTCTAGGGACATAATAGGCATCCAGGCTTTGGGGATCATTGATTGTGGACAAGATTTCCTCTTTTGCCTCTTTGGTGCATCGCTCATCTGAGTCCAGGCTGAAAATCCATTCATGGGAGCAGGCGGCAATGGCCTCATTTCTCAGGCTGCCAAACCCCTTAAAATCAATCTGAACCACTCTGGCCCCGTATTCTTTGGCAATTGCAGCGGTGCTGTCCGTGCTGTGGGAATCTGCCACAATAATTTCGTCAGCCCAGGTAACACTTTTCAGTGCATCCTTGATCTTGTCCGCCTCGTTAAATGCAATAATATAAACTGAAATTTTTCCCATTTTTTTTGCCTTTCCTGCCGTTCTTTAGCCGGCTCCTAAATCAGAATCATTTATGCTGTCCAGTCCTGATTTGCAATAATACCCTTTCTCTCTGGCTGCAGCTTCTAATAGTTCATCGTTTCTTGCCAGATTGTCCCGGGGATTTTCATTGTGCCATAAATGGTAGCAGATGGCCCTGAACGGATTTTCCCTTCGTTTTACCCCGTAACGGAATAACCGGATGACAAACTCAGTATCTTCCCGTCCCCAGCCTTTAAACTCATGGTTGAACCCGTTCACAGCAATGACATCTTCTCTGAAAAGGCCCATGTTGCAGCTTCTCACCCCGGAAAGTTTTTTCATCTGAACACTTGGAAAAATCGGGATCCTGACAATGTGATGGGCGTTTGAAATCCCTCCCAAAAAAGCTGAGCGAGCCAGCCTGAAAAAAGAGAGGGTATCCATATGGTCAAATGTCACGGCCTGTCTTTCATTGACCAGCACCCGTTTGCCCTGGAAAAAAAAACCGGGCTCTGCCAACGCCATATGATCTTGGATAAAATGCTTTTCAGGGATGCAGTCCCCGTCCAAGAGCAGAAGATAATCTCCGGTGGAGGCGGCAATGGCCTTGTTTCTGATTCGGGCTGCCCTGAATCCCTTGTCACTTTGCCAGATATGATTAATTTTCACATCCGTGTTTTCCAAAAATAGAGCGAGCATGGACCTTGTTTCAGGACCGGAGCCGTCATCAGCCACCATAATTTCATGGGGCAGACAGGTCTGGAACAAAAGCCCGTCGAGCACCTTTTTCAAGGCATCCGGCCGATTATAGGTGGTGAGAATCACCGAGACCTTCATTGTCTTTTGTCCTGGATTACTTGAAAGACCTCATCCACGTCCAGCCCTTCCATACATTCAAACCCGTGGGCTGTGCAGGGGTGCTTGGCATAACAAGGGGCGCAGTCAAGCTTTTTTTGGATCACCGTATGGATCTTGCCGTAGGGACCGGTCCTCACAGGGTTGGCAGGGCCGAAAATGGCAAATACCGGCACCTTCAATGCCGCTGCCATATGCATGGGCCCTGTGTCGTTACAGATAAAAAACTTCGCCTTTTGAATCACGGCCAAAAGGTCTTTGAGCCCTGTTTTGCCTGCAATGGACAGGGCATTTCCCTTTGAATTGGCCACCACCTCATCGGCAATCCCGGCCTCTGCGGCCGAAGCAATGACCACCACGGGCAGATCCAGTCTTGCTGCCAGTTGACCGTACTTTTGGGCATGCCACCTGTTTGCAGGCTTGCCTGCCGAGGGGCTCATGATTGCGTATTGTTCAGGCAGGGTGCGGCAAATAGGCGGATTGACCTCATAGGGGGCAAAGGGATAATGGATCTTCCCCGTGCTACAGCCCAAAAACTGGGCAAATTTCAAATACCGGTCAATGGCATGGATTTTCATGGAACCGTGGATCTTATGGGTATAAAAAAAAGGGCTTCCCTCATCTGATTCTTTGAATCCCAGCCTCACCCGGGCCTTTGAAAAGCCGGTGATCAGGCCGGACCTGAACAGGCCGGAAAGATCAATGCACACATCGTAATCCTGTGACCCGAGATTCTTTCGAAGCTCATTGATCTCACCGATGGTCTGCCGGACCCTGAACAGTTTTTTCCACTCATCTTTTTTGATCACCCATAATTTATCAATCATGGAATGGCCCTCTAAAAACCGATGAAGGCCATGGGCCACCACCCAGTCAATCCGGGCAAGGGGAAATTGTTGTTTAAGGGTCCATAACAGGGGCAGGGAATGGACAATATCTCCAAGGGCGCTCGGCTTTACGATCAATATCCGGTTGATCCGGCCAAAGGACGCTTTCAGGTTTGATCCCCGGGACTCAGGCATTGATAAGTTCTCCTTTTAAAAGAGAGTCGCAGGCATGGGCCACCATGTCCACACTGACCCGGTCCATGCACCTGTGGTCAATGGGGCATTCATCCTTGAGGCAGGGGCTGCATGACACAGGTTCCCGGACCATGATACTGTTTTTGTTTGAAGGTGCCGTGGCAATATAATCGGTTGACCCGATCACCGCCACCTGGTTGACATCCAGGGCGGCTGCGGCATGCATGAGCCCGGAATCATTGGTCACAAACAGATCCAAAAATTTGATCAGGGCAAAGGCAGAAGACAGGCTGGTCTTTCCCGCCATATTGATGCAGGCCCCTTTGGACATGGTCACAATTTTTTCTCCCAGTTCATGGTCTGCCGGTCCCCCGAACAGAATCACCTTTGTATCAAACCCTTTGGACAAGCGTATGGCAAGCTGGGCGTATCGTTCTGGAAACCAGCGTTTGGCCGTGCCTCCGGTGGCACCCGGATTGATGCCCAACACTTTTTTACCCTTAGCCCCAAGCCCTGCCTCGGCCAGCCAGTTTTTTGCCCAGGAAAGGTCCCGAGGATCCAGATAAAGATCCAGATGCCTGCCGTCTGACCGAAGCCCCGCAAGGGTAAGAATGGCAATATAATAGTCGATCAAATGCCCTTTTTTCAACTCAGGATCCATCTTAATGCACCGGTTGAGTAAAAGAGATCTGGCATCGGTGTTATATCCGAGCCTTTCTGGCACACGGCCCAGAAAAGCGATCAAAGCCGCTTCAAAGGCATTCTGCATGAGAATGGCCAGATCAAACTGCCTTTGGCGAATATCTCTGGCCAGCCTCAATGTGCCCATGCCCATTTTATGGCGGCCTGAATTTTCATACACCATGACCTCATCCACGTAAGGACTGTTCTGGTACACCGGCACCACCCAGGGTTTTGCCAGTACCGTGATATGAGACGTGGGATAGTTTTTGCGCACCGCCCTGATTACCGGGGTGGTCATGATGGCATCCCCCACCCAGTTGGCAGCCCGGATCATCACCCTAGAACCCGGGCTGTCTTGAAGATCAATTTGCATGGTTTGATTCCTGATTATTGGGATTTTGGCCAGGGACAAAAATTTTTGGTTTTCCAGCGGTTATGGACCCAGAAGTACTGGTCCGGCTGCCGCCTGACCATGGATTCAATGGCGTTATTGTAATTTGCGGTATTGATCTCAAGGTTCTTGATGGGGTCATGGGGTTCCTTCAGGGGAACTTCCTCTAAAAATTCTATAAGATATTTCCGGTTTTTCCTCACCGTATACATGGGAATAACAGGGGCTTTCGTTCTCAGGGCCAGAATGGCAAGTCCTTTTTTGGTGCAGGCGGGCCGTCCAAAATAATCCACAAACGCGCCCTTGTACCAGTCCACATTCTGATCTAAAAGGGTGCCCACTACCCCGCCCTGGCCCAGGACTTTATCAATTTTTTTCGAGGCACCTATAATGGGAATCATGGTCACCCCGAAGCGCTGGCGGATATGTTTAATCAAACGCTCCAAAGGCTTAAAATCCATTGCCCGGTAAATGGCATACCCCTTGAATCCGGTCTCGTCAATGGCCGGGATGAGCATTTCAAAATTTCCCATGTGGCAGGTGACCACAATCACCCCCCGGCCCTTAGCATGGGCTTTTTTCACATGGTCCAGCCCCTTGATGGTAAAAAAAGAAAGAAAGGTCTCTTTATCAAATTTCTGGGCCCAGGCCACTTCAAAAAGAATGGAGGCAATATTTTTAAACACCCGCTTGGCCATGGCCTCAATCTGGAAAGGGGTCATATCATTGCCAAAGGCATGGGTGATATTTTCCAGGGCCACCCTTTGGTGCCGTTTGTCTATTTTAAACCAGAGCAAGCCCAAAAGGTCCGCCAGAAAATCAGCCACCCCCACGGGCAGCCTTCCCAGCCCCCACAAAAATAATTTGAAAAGCCTGAAAATATGCGCGTCACTCATCTTTACTTAATCTTGACTCTAAAAATGCTTTAAAGGCCCGGGCCTGTTCAAACTGAATCCGGATATTGATCACTGCCAGATCCTTTTTCCAGACAAATGATGGATCCACCTTGGCCCAGTCCTTTTCCGTGGTCAGAATAAGATCAGCGCCTGCGGTTTTTGCCCTGTCGCCTATGGTTTCAAAATCAGCTCTTTTATACCTGTAATGATCTTTAAATTCAAGGTGGTCAACCACCTTTACCCCCAATTGCGCCACGGTCTTTCTAAAAGAATCATTCCGGGCAATACCTGAAAACAAAAATGCCTTTTTCCCTTTCAACGCGGTGATATCCTCTGGTAAAGAACACGGCCCGGAGATTTTCGCCTTTTTTCGGGGATAAAACATGGATAAATATGGGCTGTGGCAGGTGCAAAAAAAAGGAATCTTACCCAGGAGTTCTTCCAGAACATCCGGGATTGAAGTATCACCCCCCTGCTCAGGACACCTTGTCAATATCAGGCCGTGAATCCTTTGTTTAGACATGGCAGGGGTCTCCCGAAGTCTTCCTGCCGGAAGTATCCGGTTGTTGCCAAGGGGGCGGTCATGATCAAAAAGCACCAGGTTCAAATCCCTTGCCAGGCCCAGATGCCCAAACCCGTCATCCAGGATCACGATGTCCACGTCCAACTGGGCAAGTGCCAGGCAGCCGGCGTCATACCGGTCTTTTCCCACCACAACAGGAAAGGCTTTCATTTGGGCCATCATATAAGGTTCGTCACCCGCAGTCCGGGCGTCCATGAATACCCTTTGCCCGTCTCCCACAATGCCGGCCGCCTTTTTAAGACCTCCCCCATAGCCCCGGCTCACCACCACGGGTTTTCTGCCCATTTTTGTCAAAATATCTGCCAGACAAACCGCCATGGGCGTTTTGCCGGCCCCCCCGGCCATGATATTGCCCACGGAAATTACCGTGCAGGGCAATCTTTTCTGCTGAAGTCTCCCGGTTTTGTATAGGTTGAGCCTCAGCCGGGTGCCCACCTCATAGAGTTTTGAAAAAAAAACCAGCATCTGTTCAAAGGAGAACCACTTGGGCTCGTAGTCCTGACCTGAAATCCGGGTAATCTTTTTTTCCAGTGCTGCCAGCCGATGATTCATCAAAGATACTCACCTTTTAATATTTCAATTATCCTGTCCAGGGCGCCTGAGTTCTCTGCGAACACCCGTTGAGAGGCCTCCGCCATGGCATTGGCAAGGGCCGGGTCCTCCAAAAGGGCCATCACTTTTCGGGCCAGATCGTTGGACTGGTTCACCCTGGCACCGCCACCGGCGGCCACAAGCAAAGATTCAACCTCTTGAAAATCCGTCATATGCGGGCCGAACAATATGGGTTTTCCAAACATGGCAGGCTCCAAGGGGTTGTGCCCGCCTTTTGCCACCAAAGATCCTCCAATAAAGGCAAATTCACAGACAGCATATGCCCTGGAAAGTTCGCCCAGGGTATCGATAAACAGAATATCAGCGGTTTGTTTTTTGTCTTTGTCGTCGGAAAATAAGGCCGGCTTCCCCCCGGCAGCAGGCAGATCTGCCATGAGTTTCTGGCACCGGTCAGGATTTCTGGGGGCAATGATCAAAAAAAGGTCAGGACAGATCTCCCTGGCCCGCACAAAGGCTTCAACCACCATCTTTTCTTCTCCTTTGTGGGTGGAGCCTGCCAGCCATACCCGCTGGGACACCCCTATGCCCAAACGCTGATTAAGCCGTATTCTCTCTTGTCTGTCCATGGGTATACAGGGCTGGTCAAACTTGATGTTCCCGGTTACGGACAAATTTTGGGCCCGGACCCCAAGCTGTTCAAACCCCTGGGCGTCCTTGGCTGTCTGGGCCATGACATGGGAAAGGCCTGAAAAAAACAGGGAAGAAAATCTGCCTAGTTTTTGATACCCCTTCAAAGATCTTGGGGAAAGCCTGGCATTGATCAGCACCACAGGCACACCCCGATGCTTCATGATGGACAAAAAACCGGGCCAGAGATCTGTCTCAACAAGACAGATAAGATCCGGCTCTATCCTTGAGGCCACCCGTATGACAGAGAGCCAGAGATCAAAGGGAAAATACCCAAGAACAGAGACCAGGCCCTGACCGCTTTCCAGGCCCAGCTGTTTTTTTGCAGTCTCAAACCCGGTTCGGGTGGATGCCGTAAACACAATCTCGGCCTCTGGCATTTTCTTTTTCAAGGCCCTGACAAAGGGGACAGAAGAGGTTACCTCGCCCACGGACAGGGCATGTACCCAGACGCGATACTGGGATTTCTTTTTTTGGGAAATACTTGTAAAGATTCCCAGACGCTGAACAAGGTTGGCTCGACGTTTTGGGGACAATATCCAAACCAGGGGCAGCACAGGAAGCACCAGCAAAAAAAGAAAGGAAATAACAATATGATAGAAAAGAATCATCCTAAAGATCATTCCGTATTGATCAGGTAGATGAGCCCAAGACAGAAAAAAATCAGATTCCCCACCCAAGCTGCCACTATGGGCGGCAGGATCTTAGCATAGCCCAGGGACATGGAAAACCCGTAGACAAACCAGTAAAAAAAACAAATCACCACCCCAACAGCTATGGCAATGGGCAAATTGGTCTTGACAAACGAACGCATGCCCGTGGCCGCACCGGTGAGCGCCATGATCACACAGATAAAGGGAAAGGCAAGCTTGCCGTTCATATCCACCTTGTAGGTTGTGGCGTCATAGCCTTCGGCCACCACCTTTTTAACATATAGCTTTAATTCGGAAAAACTCATCTCATTTGATTTTTGGGCCATGCGGCCCAGGTCCTTGGGTTCAATTTTCAGCTCCACAAGTTTTCTAGGCAGGGTGGTGACAATATAATCGTCGGTTTTAAGATCATATACCTGTTCAATCACCCCCTCAAATACCCAAAGACCGTTTTCAAACCGCCCTGAACGTGCATCCATGCGGGAGGCGATCTTAAAATCCTTTCCCATTTTGGTTGCAGTGATTCCGGCAACCTCCTGTCTTACGGGATCAAAAAAATTAATATGAACCAGGTCTTTTCCGGATTTGATCCATATATCCTTGCGCTCCTGGGAAATTTTTGGGCCGCTGGCCATCTCCTGGTACCGGATATGATTGGCCTTGGCCATGGAAACCGGAATCAGGGTCTCTCCCATGATAAACATTAGGCAGGCCAAAACCAGGCCACTCAACAAGGCGGGGGTGACCAGAAAATAAACCGAGATACCCGACGATTTCAAGGCGGTCAGTTCTCCGTTCCGGTTCATGATGCCAAAGGCTGCAATCACGGCTAAAAGCAGGCTGGCCGGGGTCAACTGGACAAACATAAAGGGCAGTTTCAAAAGCACATACCACATGCCCCGGGCCATGGTGATATCGGACTGGATAAAATTATCCATCCGGGAAAGATAATCAATAAAAACAAACAGCACCAGAATCATCATCTGAATAATACAAAAGTATTTTACAAATTCCGCAAGCCAGTAGCGGTGGAGGCACTTCATGAATTTCTTCTCTTTCTAAAACGGTTAACCAGTCCATTGATCGTTCTTTGTATCCCCCTGGGAAGTCTCACGGGCTTTTCCCGGGCATTTCTCACCAGCAAAAAGATCCCTGCTGCTCCCATGACTACATTGGGCAGCCACATGCCGATAAAGGGCGGATAATGGCCTGTTTCTCCGGCAGACCAGCCCGCAGCCAGCAAAAAGTAATAGAGCAGGAAAAAAAAGATGCCCATGCCAAAGCCGGAAGACCGCCTCAGGCTCATGGACTGAACCCCCAAAGGAAAGGCTAAAAGCCCCAGGGAAAGGCAGGCAAAGGGAATGGAAAATTTTTCATGAAGCACCATCAGGGCCTCGCTTCTCCGGGCAGGATCCTTTATCCCGGACCGGATGCGCAAAACCAGCTCTTGAAGGGAGAGCTCGTCCAGATCTTTATGAAGCGTTCTTTTCCCCCCTTTTTGCATGGAGGCAATATCGATATTGATATCATAATGCCCAAAATTGATGTTGGTGACTGAATTATCCTCTGAATTCACCTGATTGATCATTCCCTCGTAAAGCCTTATGGTATACACCTCATCATTGCCCTGGCGGATGAGTTTACCTTTGGGGGCAACCGATATGGACACTACGCCCTTTGTCCTTCTGTCCTCAATAAAGACATCCTTAAGCCCTCTTGTTTTCATGTCCACGTGGGAGACATAGATCATGATATCGTTGAGCTGGGAATTAAACTGCCTTTCCTGAAGGGCGGCATCAATGCTGGACCGGGCAAGTTCAAGGGTTTTTTCCTTTAAGGAAAGTTTTCCCCAGGAGACGCCGAAGACCGTCACCCACATGGTCAATACCGTGGTGATCACCGAAAAAACAATCACCGGGGACAATAGTTTATAAAGGGAAACCCCTGCCCCTTTAAGGGCCACAATTTCATTTTCCCCGGACATGCGCATAAAGGTTAAAAGAATGGAAATCATGGCGGACATGGGAATGGTAAATTCCATGAACCGCGGCAGGGTAAAGCCCACCATCATCAAGATATCCGCAATATCGGTGTTGTAATTCACCACCATATTCGTGATATCAGGAATCCGAGTCATCAAAAAAACAAAGGTTAAGAAAAACAGGCTGATGACAAAGGGAGAAACCAGTTCTAAAAATATATAGGTATGTATTCGTTTAAAAACCATCATTAGAATGGGAAAATATAAACTCAACGTCCAAGTGTCAAGGAAGGATATGGGAATAAAGGACAAATACTCTTGTTTTCAATCCTTTTTTTTTCTGATATTTTAAATCCCATGAAATCTATTATCATAGCAAACGGCACCCTGACACCCTGCCGGAAAATCTTATCCGAGCTCAAACAGGCTGACCTGATCATTGCAGCCGACGGAGGAGCCGGTCATTTGAATCAGATGAAAATCCTTCCCCATGTGATTATCGGTGATTTAGACTCCATTGATCCTGCCACCCTTGATTTTTACAGAAAAAAAAAGATTCCCATCATCACCCATCCCCCCCGCAAAGATCAGACCGACACAGAATTGTGCATTGACTATGCCCTTGAAAAAAAAAGTGACGAAATCGTCTTTTTAGGGGTTGTCGGCCATCGACTTGATCATACCCTGGCCAATATTTTTCTGCTTCGAAAAATGGCGGATTTAGGCATACCCGCAAGAATCATGGATGCCCATAATGAAATCTACCTGGTCCTTTCGGACCTCACCCTTTATGGATCCCCCCAGGACCTGTTTTCCATCATACCGATCTCTGACAAGGTCACAGGAATGACCCTTTCAGGCCTGGAATACCCTCTCACAGACAAGACCCTTTATATGGGTACGGCCCTTGGGGTGAGCAATTGGTTTACCGGCACAAAGGCAAGCGTCCATATAGATTCCGGGGCTGTCCTGGTCACAAGATCCCAAGAATAGGCATTCAAAGGATTAAAGACTAGTTGGTCTCTGTTTTTTCCTGATCTTCTCCGTTTTGGTCTTTTTGACTTGCCTTGCCCATGGTGTGTTCGATAACAAATTCTTCTACCTTGGCCACAGAGGTTGCAATAATCACATGCCTGACCTCAATCTCTTTGATAAAGCCTTCCATATATGGATTGAGAACATCCTTTAATTTTTCCTTTTGAATCTTAATCTTTTCAAAATCTTCCACGTCCTCGTATACCAGAGAGCTTAAAAACAAATTGGCCGCATCCCTGGCCCTGGGATGAAATTTAGGAATTTTTTGGTCAGGCATCAATTCCTTGAGCACCAGGGTCATGTTCAGGCAGAGATAACGGTTCTGCTCATTGGAACTGTTTCTGTTGAGATTAACCGTATAAGGGGCCATGAGGATCTCTTTTGCAACATCCTCCTGGTTTGCCTTGCTCTGGGTGGTACCTGTTTTTTTCCATTCTGCCACACGCCCGTTTTCTTCTTTGAGCAGCATCAGCCGTTCGCCAAGCTCAACAATCTCAAAAAAACTGGTATCGTTTTTTTCCCATATTTCCTGGATATCAGACTCAACCACCGTAAAGATCAACTGGTCTTCCTCCATGTGCCAGGAGCCTTTGGCCGCACCCTTGGCACTGACAATTTTAGAGGTGGCATCTGCAATGCGCACCGAAGACTGCCAGGTTCCCTTGGGATTGATGATTAAAAGAATATAGGCCCGGTTCCGGTATTGAGTCCAATTGCCCAAGACCAGTTCTTCAGCCTTTTTTTCTCTTTCACCACAGCCCAGAATCCCGATTCCCATAAAAACAACGAGTAAAATCAAGCAGATTGTTCTTAACTTTTCCCAAGGGGTTTCATTGATATGTTTGGTCATGGCATTATCCTGAAAATTTGAAGTTTGATCTTTTGGTTAAACAGGCTATCATGGCCCATTGAACGGGTCAAGCCGGGGATACCATAATTGAATGTCCCCTTTGCCCCCTTTTTTTCAATTCGGGGGATATGGTCTTAAACTTTAATTGGATTCTAAACAAATATGCTCAAACATACATTCTGCCATTTGCCCGGAATCGGGCCGGTAAAAGAACAACACCTTTGGGACAAAGGCATAACCACCTGGGAAAAGGCCCTTGCTGAATTTGACCCGTCCTCTTCCCCCCAGGCAGGTCCTTTGCCTGGAATCGTGGCGTCCATGGAAAAGTTTGCCCAAAGGGATGCAGCCTATTTTAGCGGCCTGCTACCCCCGGGACAGCAGTACCGGCTGTTCAAACCCTTTGTGAATGATGCCGTTTACCTGGATATTGAAACCACAGGCCTTTCCCCCTGGGATAAAATCACCACCATTGCCATGTATGACGGTAAACAGATTAACCATTATGTTCAGGGAGAAAATCTAGATGCCTTTGCAAATGACATCAAGCATTACGCACTGATCATCACATTCAACGGAAAAACCTTTGATCTTCCCTTTCTTCGCTCCCGGCTCAACTGCACCCTGGACCAGGCCCATATCGACCTGCGCTATGTGCTGGCAAGCCTGGGGTTTAAGGGGGGATTAAAAAAATGCGAAAAAGCCATGGGAATTGACAGGGGCGACCTTGAAGGGGTTGACGGCAGTTTCGCCGTGGTTCTCTGGGATGAATTTCAAAAGACCCAAAACCCCAAAGCGCTTGAAACCCTTCTGGCCTATAATATAGAAGATGTGCTCAACCTGGAAACCCTCATGGTCAAAGCCTACAACCTGAAGGTAAAAAATCTGGCATTTACAGCGCCCATGCCCGAACCTTCCGGCCTGGCCAATCCCTTTTCGCCGGACAAAGCCCTAGTGGACAAATTAAAGTCCTTGTTATTTTTTTAACCCCTCTATAGGGTTTCCAATAAAAAAAGGTGTCTGCGCACCCCTGTGCACAGACACCTTTTTGTTAAAGGACTTAAATCCTTTGGTTAGTCGCCGCAGGAGCCTCCGGAGCTGCAGCCGCCGCAGCCGCCGCCCTGGCCCAAATCTGCATTTGAATCAAGATGGAACCCCATTCCGGTAAAATCAATCTTGATGGTTTCTGCTTTTTCCATGAATTCTTTGTCAACAACAAACTTAAGTCCTTTAACATCAAAAGAATCGTCTGTATCTTTAGGCTCATCCAGAGCCATAGCAAGAGAAGGGCCGCCTCAGCCGCCTGAGTTGAGAAAAATTCTTATGGGGGTGGGTTCTTTCCCCTGGAAATAATCTTCGATCTGCGTTTTCGCAGGATCTGTTAATTCAATCATTGTGACACTCTCCTTATTCGTTTGTTTGATTTTCAGGACACATGCCTGAATAGCCTAATTTTAACCATGCATTAAGGACTGTCAATATTCAAGTATTGCATTTTTATAAAAATTATAACAAATTTATCCTAATGCATTGTTAAAATTTCAGTGGGGTATTATGAACAAATGAATATGAAACTTACAATCCCTTTTCTCCCGGATCCAGAGTATGCTCAATTCTTGTCCGGCCATACATCGTCTTTGTCATCCATTTATTTTCCCATGCCCAAAGGCCCTGTGCTGGATTCAAGGGTCAGGGTGATTGCCCCGGGCAAAACGTCCCCAAGCCTGTCCGGATTGATCAAAACCCTAGCCCTCTTAAAAGATATAAAAAAATATATTCTGGTCAACACCCGGTTTTCACCTCCTTCCCTTTACACGGATACCAGGGTCTTGACCGACTTTCTGGACAGGGTGGAGACCCTTCACAAGGCCGTGGGCATCCAGGGCCTGGTAATCTCTGATTTCTACCTGATCAATGGCCTTGACCATACCCGTCATGATATTATCGGGGAATTAGAGGCCGTTGCCGGGGTCAACACCATGATTGACAGCATGGAAAAGGTCTCATCCGTTCTGGACATCCTCGGAGCAACCCGGTTTAAGCCGCCGGGCAGACTCTTGCTGGATCGGTCCTTGAACCGGGATCCCCAAAAATTATCATCCATCTACCAAAGGGTGAAATCCCTTTTTCCCAAGATCAATGTTGAACTTCTGGCCAATGAGGGCTGTATTTTTCTTTGTCCATTCAAACCGGCCCATGATGCCCATATCTCCCTGTCCAACACCGGTCTGGTCAAAGAATCCACATGGAAAACAAACCATTCCCTTGGCTGCCACGCCTATTTTAATGCCCATCCCCAAAAATTTTTAAAATCCCCGTTTATTCGCCCCGAAGACATGGTTCACTACCATAAAAAAGCCGACTCACTCAAGTTATGCGGCAGAACCTTGGGCAGCCAATTTTTAAAACAATGCATCCAGGCCTATATAGACCAGGCCTATGGGGGAAACCTGCTGGACCTCATGGATACGGCCAATTTTCTGTCCCACAGGTTCCATATCGACAATACCCGCCTTGGCCCCTCTTTTTATAATACGCTTACCACCTGTACAAAAGATTGCAGACCATGTAAGATATGCAAAAAACTATTCGAAAAAACAAGTTACGAAAAACCCGTTACCCTTGACCCTATAAGGACATTTGATGGCCATGGATAAAATGAGGACAGGTACCTGCCCTCCCGGTCCCTCCCAATGGTGATCAATGAACAACAGGAGATGTGAAATGGCTGAATTTATCCGGGTCCTGAAACCTCTAATAAAAACCGGACAGGTCGAAAAAATAAAATCGCTTTTGAACGGCATTGATATAGAACAAGAAGACAACCAGCAGGTCATTGTTGAAACCCTGGCCCTTGCCCCTGACCAACCTGCCCCTGACCAACCTGCCCTGGACCTTTTGGCCTCTTTTTTGGATACCCTTGATCCCAAACACCCCTTGCATTCACGCCTGTTTCAATTGGCCATGGACAGGGCCCATCTTAACTATAAATTTGTTCTTCTCCTCATGAATCATGCCGATTGTGACCAGATCAACCAGATCATTCCTTTGCTCAAACATATTCTGACCAGGGAAACCAAGGGCGATCTGCTCGACCAGATTATTAAAACCATTGGCCAACTCAAGCTTGAGGTTCTGGTTGATGATGTGGCCGAATTTATCTTCTACGATGACCCAAATCTTCGCCATGGGGCTGTCAAAGCCCTTGAACAGATGGGAAGCATAACCGCCCTGAACCGGCTTGAACAAATTGCCAACACAGGCAAATGCGACAAGGATATCTTGGACTCCCTTGCGTTTTTAAAGAAAAAACTCGGGTCAGATTCTTTGTCCTCCCCGACTTTGGCCCAAAAAGAATCCCCCCGATTGACCGGGTCTGCCCCCCATTTTCCAAAGCCTTCTGCTGTGTCCCAGGAGACCGATCTGATCTCAAAGACCCGGCGTTTGACCTCAGACCGGATTGAAGAAAGATTCAAGGCCTATCTTTATTTTTCAGAGAATGGCTGTCTTGTGGCAGAGGCCCTCCATGCCAACATGGAAAGCCAGGAACCGGATTTGATGATCAACCTGCTCAGGCTTGTTGCCAGAACCATTCCCAAACAATCCATTGCTGATCTTTTAACCCTGGCCGACCGCCAGGGCATTGAAGCTCCGGTTAAATTCTCCATCTATACCGCCCTTGCCCAATACCCGGAACTCGAATCTGTGGCACCGATTATAAAGGGGATCACAGATCCTGCCATGCACCTCCGGATGGCTGCGGTAAAAGCGTTAGACCGGCATTGTTCAGATTTTGCCATTGCTGAGGTCAAAAAAGAAATCGAATCCGGCACCAAATCAGGAGAACGGCTGGGAATAACAATACTGGATGCAAAGGC
Source organism: Desulfobacter sp. (assembly GCA_028768545.1). NCBI lineage: Bacteria > Pseudomonadati > Thermodesulfobacteriota > Desulfobacteria > Desulfobacterales > Desulfobacteraceae > Desulfobacter > Desulfobacter sp. Next base: position 2,199,440 of record CP054838.1, on the reverse strand, counting down.
TGTCAAGCTCATCAATGGCCTCATGGATTCAGACACCTTTTCCTATATCACATCAAACTATCTGGAACGAAGTGCCCCGGCCCAGGTCATTGACGCTTATATCAGTGTTCTTGAGAAACGAAACCTCACCTCTACAATCAAAAAATACCGTCAGCTCAGGCTGAAACGGACTGAAACTGAAAAACCCTTTTTTGTGATCATCCATCCCTGCACCACTTTTTTGGATGTTTACGCCGCCCTCATCCACAGGTGCGGATTTAATACGCACACATTTACAGGCCCCCAAAAAGCCTTTGAGTCCATCGTGTTTGAAAAACCAATTGCCGTGATCTGCGATTTTTTTGTACGGCAGATGACCGTCATGGACCTGGCAAAGGAAATCAGGGAACTCTACACCCAGGACCAGGTCCCTGTGATTGTCTCCTCCCTGCAAAAACACCTGGACCAAAACCATTTGTCCCAAGAATTTAAAACAGCAGGCATAAACCAATACCACGAATTTCCGCCCTCCTTGGGTCAAATCAAATCCTGGGCAGGGGCCAGGTAAAGGTGAAAAAAAACCAGGCAGCACCGCCCATTGCCATTGGCGCCCGGCTGAAACAATGCCCCCAAATCCAGACCCTGGGATTTAAACCCAATTTCAATGACTACAGTCCCAAAGACCAGGAAAAAATTGCCAGGGCCAAAACAATCTATTACCCGACCGCCTTTTATGCCGACCTGTTCAATGCCATGGGAAAAAAAACCTTTCCCAGCTTTCATACCTATAAATTTGCCCAGGATAAAATAAAACAAACGGCAATGTTCAGGCTGCAAAAGATTCCCCACCCCAAAACCCGTGTCTTTTACGGTGCCGGACAAAAACAAACCATCCTTGAATACTTCCAATACCCCTTTGTGGCCAAAATCCCCAGGGGATCTGCCAGGGGAAACGGGGTGTTTCTCATTCAAACCCCAGACGAATTAAAGGCCTATCTTCAAATCAAGGGGCCGGCCTATATCCAGGAGTACCTGCCCATTGACCGTGACATGAGAATTGTGATTATCGGGAAAAAAATCAGACTGGCCTTCTGGCGAGTTGCATCAGGCAAAGAATTTAAAACCAACCTTTCCCAGGGGGCTGATATCTGTTTTGACGCCCTGCCCCAGGGGGTGAATGACCTTGCTCTGTCCACGGCCCTAAAATGCGGATGGGATGATGTGGGCCTTGATATTGCACAGGTCGGAACCCGCCTCTACGTTCTGGAAGGCAATATGAAATACGGCACCAAGGGATTCCGGAAAGCCGGGATTGACTACAAGGAACTGCTCGCCCGGCTCATCCTGGAAAAAGAAATCTAATCAAAAAAGCCCGGCCTCTGTTTCATCTTGTTCCCATTCCTTAAGATAGGCATTTACTGCGGCAAATTTTGAATTTTCGCCCGGGCAAAGCCAGAGATAGCCCATGGTTTCCAACTGATGTTCAAGCCGGGCAAAAAAAGCCGCCTCAACCCCTGCCTTGTCTTCTTTCCCGCCCTGTGCCCCAAGTTCTTCCATCACGGCATGGGTCAGATGACCCTCAGGAACAAAGGCGTCACAGACCATTGAATTCCACTCTTGGGGAAAATGGTTTATTTTCCATTCACAAATTTTTGAGGGACGCAAAATGGCTTTATTGGCAGGGTTAAAAGGGGCTTTGACAAAGGCCATTTTTGACTTGGAAAACTGCATCAGTTCTTTTAAAAGCGCGATCTTGTCATTGCTGAAAATCCATTCTTCAGGTTCCAGGAGAACCGGGGGGTATTCATTGGCGGTGAGAGCGAATTTAAACGGGCCCTCTTTTTTCCAAAAGGCTTTAAAGTCCTTGAGGTTGGGTAAAATCTTTCGAATGCAGGTCATGGGCCTCTCTTTTTTTCAAGGTTAATATCCCTTTTATAAATCAGCCAGGATCAAGGTTCAATACAAATTTAGGGTCAGCCTCCCCCCAAAGAATCTTTTTAGGCGCACTTGACCCGGGGCTGATTTTTTGTTAACCATATCCTCCTATGAAGGTTAACCAAAAAAACAATACCCAGTCAAAAATCCTTGAACTCTTGTTCAGGGCAAAAGGCAAGACCCTTTCAGGCGTCAGGATTTCAGAAAAAACAGGCATCTCCCGGGTCGGGGTTTGGAAACATATCAAGGCCATGAAATTATCTGGCATTCCCATAGAGAGTCATTTCAATGGATATGTTCTCACCACCCCCGAGGATCTGCTTGCCCCTTTTTGTTTTGAACCGGATCTGCGCAAGACCCTCTTTTATTACCCAGAAGTCAAATCCACCATGGACACGGCTAAAACACTTGCCAGACAAGGTGCAGCCCATCACAGCTGCTGCGTGGCAGAGATTCAGACCCGGGGACGGGGACGGCTCAACCGGGAATGGGTCTCGGCCAAAGGGGGATTATGGTTTACCCTGATTCTCAAACCTGACCTGCCCCCGCCCATGGCCTATATTTATAATTTTGCCGCCTCTTTAAGCCTGTCCAGAACCATCAACCGATTATCAGGTCTTAACACCACGGTAAAATGGCCCAATGACCTTTTGCTTGAAGGAAAGAAACTGACAGGAATTTTGTCTGAAATGGAAACCCAGGCAGACATGATCCAATTTCTGGTCATTGGCATGGGCATCAATGTCAACAACGATGTCTCCAAAGAAAATTTTGAGGCCACATCCTTGAAACAGGCCATGGGAAGACCTGTTTCAAGACGGCTGATCCTCTCCCAATTCCTGATTGATTTTAAAGCGCTGACCCAAAATGTAGACGTCCCTAAGATCATGGCCCTCTGGCGGGAAAGGACCTCCACCATAGGCACAAGGGTCAGGGTGGAAACCTTAAACCAGACCCTTGAGGGAAAAGCCGTTGGTGTGGATGACCAGGGCGGACTGACCATTGAGACCCAGGACAAAGGGAGCCTGGATGAAAAGAGCAAAGGTAAAAAACGTGAAACCATCATCTACGGAGACTGTTTCCACACAGCAAAGGATACCACCATATGACCCAAATCCGCCTCATCGTTTACACGGCCCTTTTTGTCGCTCTGATTGCCTGCGGCGCATTTATATCCGTCCCCATCGGACCTGTCCCCATTGTGCTCCAGAATATGTTCGTACTTTTGGCTGGATTGATCCTCGGTCCTAAATGGGGAGTGGGCTGTGTGGGAATCTATCTTGTCATCGGTCTTGCAGGCCTTCCCGTGTTTGCCGGGGCCACGGCCGGCATGGGTAAATTGTTCGGCCCCACATGCGGGTATCTTCTGGGGTATCTCCCGGCGGTCTGTGTCACAGGACTGTTGTCTGCAAAAGGGAACAAAACATTGGCAAAAGATATGTTTGCCTTGGCCGCAGGCTCTTTGATCATTTACGCCACAGGCGTGCCCTGGCTGAAACTGGTCTTTGCCATATCCTGGTCCAAAGCCCTGGCCGCAGGCATGTTCCCCTTTCTTATCGGAGACGGCCTCAAGGTGGTTGCCGCAGCCTTGATTGCCCGAAAAATCAGACCCTTGATCCGTGAGGAACATCATGTCCGCTCCTCTTCTTGAAATACAGGGGCTGACCCATCTTTACGGACCGGAAAAACAGGGGATAAAAGATATCTCCTTTTCCATTGCCAAAGGAGAGTTTATGCTTCTGGCAGGGGGCAATGGTTCGGGAAAAACCACCTTGATACGGCATCTTAACGGCCTTTTAAAACCGGACAGGGGAAAGGTTTTGCTCCATGGAAAAAACATTTACAAAGACATTGAATTCACCCGGAAGACCATCGGCATGGTCTTTCAGGATGCAGAGACCCAGATTGTAGGGGAGACTGTGTTTGATGAGGTGGCATTTGGACCTGAAAATTTAGGGCTGGACCGAAAGGCCATCACCCAGAAAGTAAACCGGGCGCTTGAAACCTTCAACCTTTTGGACTTCAGTCACAGGCATCCTGCCACCCTGTCCGGGGGGGAAAAAAAACGGCTGACCATTGCCGGTATCCTGGTCATGGATCCTCAAATCATTCTATTTGACGAGCCCTTTGCCAACCTGGACTATCCTGGGACCTGTGATCTTGTCCAAAGGATCACCACGCTTCACCAGTCGGGAAAAACCATTCTCATGGCCACCCATGACCTGGACCTGGTCATTGACCATGCCGACCAAATGCTGATCATGGAAAAAGGGCAAATTTCAGCCCAGGGTCCGGCACAGACCTTGGCCGCCGACCTTGGCCGTTTCGGGCTAAAGCCCCAATGTACCTGCAAAAGGCAAATAAGAGATGCCGCACCTTTTTGAATTCAAATCAGGGACGAGCCTTTTCCACACCCTGGATCCAAGATCCAAGCTTTTTGTGCTTGCCTATATGAGCATGGGAATCATCTCTGCCCAATGGGCCGGCTGCCTGATCACCCTGGCTCTGGTCTTTTGTTTTATTCTCCATGCCCGAATTCCCATGGGTCCGCAGTTTGGACAATTAAAATATTTTTTTCTTCTGCTGGCCATCATCATCCTTGTCAGGGGAACCATTGTCCCGGGCCAGGCCCTTTTTTGGGTATGGGGCCATCCCATTACCCGCCAGGGGCTGAACCAGGGCGGACTTGTGGCCACGCGCTTTTTTTTGATCATGGAAATCGGAATTATATTTTCATCCACCACCCGACCTTCAGAGCTTAAGGCGGCAGTGCAATGGGTTCTTAAGCCTGTCCCCATGGTCCCGGAAAAGCAGGCCGGCATGATCATCAGCCTGGCCTTGAGATTTTTCCCGCTGATCCTTGCCCAGGCCCAAGAGACAGGCCAGACCATCCAGGCCAGGTGCGGCAAAAAACAAAAAAATCCGCTCAAGCGGATCCAGGTCTTTTGCCTGGCCCTGCTGGGAAAAACCTTTAAATCCGCAGACGGCCTGGCCATGGCCATGGAAGCCCGCAGCTATACTGAGAACCGAACCGATCCTGAGTTTTGTCCCTCAGGAGACGAACCCTTAGCCCTATTACTGGGATCAGGATTTTTCCTCCTGCTTTTATTCTTTTAGCCCCTTAAAAATTGATGAACTCGTAAAAAATTCAACCGATGGACAGGTAAAAATCTTCGCGGGCAAGGCATGTTGCCTGGCCGGGGAAGAAGACATACACCAAGTATGCCAAGTGTCTGGTCAAGCGCCATAACGCAGTCGGTGGAGACGTTTTACAACGCCGTTAAAATTATATTTTGGTCATCCTTAAATTTGAGGTTGATCCTGCCTATGTTTTGGGGTAAAATTTTGAACATAATATATTTTCATTACTAAATTGCACCATAATGTTGCCAATAATACAGCCACCCCGCAAAGGAGGAGACATGCCAAAACAAAACGATCCCATGTCAGGACCGTCCATGTTCGACCTTCGGGGAAAGCAGTCGGTCAGGGCAACCTTTAAGCTCTCCCAAAAAGCCATTGACGCCATCGGACTTGTGGCCATCCACATGGGGATCAAACAAAAATCTTTGTTCGATCATATTATTGAGGACTATTCAGCCCTGGACCAGCTGGCCCGGACCATCCATGTAAGGCAGTTTAAAAAAATACCCAGAAGACAAAAAACCTTTGTGCTGAGCCGTAAAACCATTGAGGCGTTGACGGCCATCTCGGAAACCTATAATATGCCCCGGGATGCTCTGGTGGAGTACTCCATTAAAAAGCTGGAATCCGTTATCCAGTCCGAAAAAATCAGACACAAAGAAAGAAAAACCCTGGCCCGCCTCATGGGCAGCCGGTTTAAAGAATCTGCAGCCCTTTATTTGGAATCTGTAAAGATTCTGGGTGCAGACGACCCCTTTTGCCGGCGCCTTGAAAAAGTGGTGGAAACCATGGAAAAAACCCAGCAGGAAGTCCAAGATTTCCTGGAAAAAAGCAAAGTACTCGAAGATTTTTAGGAGGAGACATTGATTGATGTTCAAAATCTGACCAAGTATTATAATGACTTTTGTGCTGTTGACGGAATCAGCCTGACCATCCAGCCCGGAGAAATACTTGGCCTGCTTGGCCCCAATGGTGCAGGTAAAACCACAACATTGAGAATGCTCACAGGCTATTACCCCCCAAGTTCAGGCAGCATCCGAATCAAGGGGCTGCAAATGCCCAAAGATACCTTAAAAATCAAATCCCTGATCGGGTATCTGCCCGAATCAGCCCCGCTGTATCATAATATGCTGGTCTATGACTATCTCAACTATGTGGCAAAGCTCAAAGGGCTGACAGACCAGAGCCAAAAACAGGAACGGTTCAGGCAACTGGCCCGTATCTGCGGGCTTTCATCCATCATGCACAAGCCCATTGCAACCCTGTCCAAGGGACTGAAACAGCGGGTGGGAATTGCCCATGCCATGATGACGAATCCTGAAATTCTTATTCTGGATGAACCCACCTCCGGCCTGGACCCCAACCAGATTGCCGAAATCCGGGATATCATCCGGGGCATCGGCAAGGAAAAGACCATTATCTTTTCCACCCATATCCTTTCCGAAGCAGAGGCCACCTGCAACAGGATTGCCATTATCAACAAAGGCCGAAAAGTTGCAGATGACAGTACTGAAAACCTCAAACACAATGCCCGGAAAGCCGGATGTGTCAGGCTGAGTCTTAAAGGCACGGATAAAACCCAGGCCATGGAACGGTTGGTGTCCATGGACAAAAACTGGAATATCAAATTCCTGGCAGACCAAAACAATGAAGATGTCTCCTTTGAAATTTTAAGTTCTGACAACGAGGATATCCGGTCCGCGTTATACCTGAATATCAAAGAGACCGACTGGATCATCACCGAACTTTTCCAAAATACCCAGGCCCTTGAACAAATCTTTCAGGAACTGACACAGGAGGGCGCCTCAGCATGAAACAGATCAACACCATTGCCGTCAAAGAGTTTAAGGATTATTTTATCTCTCCCATTGCCTATATTGTGATTGCCCTCTTTTTAATTGTCAGCGGGTGGTTTTTCTTTTCCACCTTTTTTATATACGGCCGGGCCGATCTCCGGGACTTTTTCGCCCTTTTGCCCATGATTTTTTCCTTTTTTATCCCTGCCATCACCATGCGGCTTTTTGCCGAGGAAAAAAATGTAGGATCCTATGAGACCCTGTTGACCATGCCGGTATCCTTTACCCAGATCGCTTTGGGCAAATTCCTGGCAGCCACGGCATTTACCGCGGCCATGCTGGTTCCCACCCTGTTTTACCCCTTGTTTATTTCAAGCATCGGCAATGTGGATCCAGGCCCGGTCCTGGGCGGATATCTTGGGGCCATTCTTCTGGCCGCCGCCTATTGCAGCATGGGGCTGTTTGCCTCAGCCTTGACCCGGAACCAGATCATCGCCTTTATCATTGGCTGCGCCCTCTGCTTTACGATCAGCATTTTTGACCGGATCCTCTTTTTTGTTCCCGAAAGACTGGTGCCGGTTCTGGAATATCTCGGGGCCAATACCCACTTTGCCAATATTTCCAAGGGGATTATCGACTCAAGGGATATCCTCTACTTTGCCAGTGTGAGCTTTGTTTTTATTTTCTCAACCTATATTGCCATGAAAAAAAAGAACTAAGGAGTAACCATGGGTAAGCCTTTCCTTAAAGACTATTATATTAAATTTATCTTATACCTGGCAGTGATCGTTCTGGTCAATCTGGCAGGCCTGACCCTGTTTTTCAGGGCCGACCTGACCCAGAACAGAATGTACTCCCTGTCCGATGCAAGCATTCAGGCCGTATCCACCCTGTCCGAACCACTGAATATCAAGGTTTTTTTCTCCAAAAACCTGCCTGCCCCCCACAATAACACCGAACGGTATCTCAAAGACCTGCTCTCGGAGTACGCTGCCCAGGCCGGTCGTTTTTTCAACTTTACCTTTTACAATGTATCCCAGGAAGGGGATATCGCCCACAAGGCTGACCAGAACCGGGACATGGCTCGAGATTACGGGATCCAGCCCGTCCAGATCAGGGTCATGGAAAATGATGAGCTTAAATTCAAAAATGCTTACATGGGCCTTGTCATCCTCCACGGTGACCTCATTGAAAAGATCCCGGCCATTACCTCGAGCAACGGACTGGAATACCAGCTCACCACAGCCATTCAAAAACTCAACAATAAGGTTTCCGCCCTGGTCCGCCAGACTGAAAAGATCAAGGTTACCATGTATCTTTCCTCGGACCTGAATCCCATTGCCCCCCTGATCGGTCTGCCCGAGCTTCCCGGGCTTGGCAGTGCCGTGACCCGGACCATAGAGCAGATGAACAAAAAAAGCCTGGGCATCTTTGACTTCACCCGTCTGGATCCAAAAGATAGCCAGGAACTTGAAAAAACAGCTAAAAAATATGACCTCATGGCCATGAGCTGGCCAGCCATCCCGGAAAAATCGATTTCAGCCGGCACCGGCATTGCAGGACTGGTGGTTGAATACAAGGGCGAAGCCAAAGACCTGCCGCTGATCTCGGCCATGGAACTTCCCATCATCGGGACCACCTACCAGATGGCAGACCCCCAAGGCCTGGAAGAAGAATTGTTTGCTGTCATGGAAAAGATGATCGGCATTAATAAGGATGTCGGGTACCTTTCCGACCATGGCACCCCCACCCTCGGGCCGGACCGCATGGCCATGATGCAGGGGCGACAGGGAAACGGTTTGAATGTATTTAATCAGCTTTTGGAAACCCGTTACAATGTAAAACAGGTCAGCCTTGAAAAAGACACGATTCCCGAGGGGCTCAACTGCCTGGTAATTGCCAAACCCACCCAGCCCTTTTCCGCCTATGAATTGTTCCAGATCGACCAGGCCTTGATGAAAGGGACCAATCTGGCCATTTTTTCCGATGCCTTTAAGGAACAGGCCCCTGCCCGGGGTATGGGCATGCCCCCGGGATTTATCCCCATTGATACGGGACTTGAAAAACTTCTGGCCCATTACGGACTTAAAATAGACCCCGCCTATGTGATGGACAAAAGCGCTTACACCCACCAGGTACCCCAATCCCAGGGCGGGGGGGAACAGCCCATATACTTTGCGCCCATGCTCAAAGACGCAGGCATCAACAATGACCCTGTGTTTATGAAAAACATCAAGGGCCTTGTGGCCATGCAGATATCGCCTTTGTCACTTGTGGACGAATTTACGGACAAAGAAAGGGTAAAGGCTGTTTCCCTGCTTCAATCCTCAGACCAATCATGGCTCATGAAAGAGAATATCAACCTCAACCCCATATTTATTACCCCGCCCGAGGCCAAAGAGGATTTTTCAGCCTATGACCTGGCCTATCTTTTGGAAGGAAAGTTCACCTCTTATTTCAAGGGAAAGCCTGTGCCTGAAAAAGAAAGCGGCGAAAAAGAGATTCTTCCTGAACAGGACGATAATGAGAAAAGCCCAGAAAAAAATCAGAGCTCAACAGCGTTAAAGGAAATAAAAACCCAGAACCGGGTGATTGAATCCTCTGCTCCGGCAAAAATATTTGTCCTCGGCTGTGCCCAGATGCTCCATGATAATATGCTGGATGCCGAGGGACGAACCACCAATGCCACATTCCTGCTCAACGTGGTGGATCACCTCAACGGAGAAGATAAAATCGCCCAGATGAGAAGCAAGCAGCAGACCTTAAATCCCCTAACCGAGACGAGTGCGTTGACCAAAGGTGTCATCAAAGCTTTTAACATTGCAGGACTGCCTGTTCTGGTTGTCCTGTTCGGACTTGGGGTGCTGGTTCGCAGAAACCTAAGAAAGAAAAAAATTGCCCAGATGTATACCTTAGGAAAATAGACATGAAAAAAGAATATTACATCCTTCTTGCACTGATTATCGCACTGACCGCCTATCTTTTCCTTAAAAAGGACGATCAGGTCCACTACAGCCTGCCTGTCCTGGAAGCCATGGACCCAGGGTCAATAGACAAGGTTAAAATAACCCGGGCAGAAAACACCAAACTCCTTTTAAAAAAGGACAAGACCTGGACCGTGACCAAGGACAATTTTCCCGCAGATCCCCAGGGGGTAAGGCAGATTCTTGATGCCATCACAAACCTGAAGCTTTCGGCCCTGGTTTCCGAGGCCGGTGACCGGGTCAGGTATGAGCTGGACCCCCCCAATGCCATTGAGGTTAGCGCCTTTGAAGGCAGCAGTCTTAAACGCCGTTTTTTCATCGGAAAAACCGCCCCGAGCCTGAACCACACCTTTGTGATGATCCAAAAAGAAAAACAGATATTTCAGGCGGATAAGAACTTTCGGAATAAATTTGACAAATCCGTTGATGAGCTGAGAAACAAGCTGGTCCTTGAGTTTACGGCCAAAAAGATCCAAAAAATCACCATAGAAAAACAGGGGCTCACAAAGGTTTTTGTTCTCAACCAGCCCCAAGACACAACAAAGGCCGCTGAACAGGATTTAAAACCGGTCTGGCAGCTTGAAGACGGCAGCCAGGCGGATAATACCGCAGCCAATGATCTTTTGTCCTCTTTGTCCCATCTGTCCTGCGACAACTTTTTAGACCCCACAGATGCCCTTGCCCTTGAAAAAACAGAGCGTGTGTGCAAAATAGTTCTTGAAAACAAGGAGAGCTTAAGTCTGAACCTGTTCGAGCTGCCGGATAAAAAAACCATGGCGGGGGGAAAGTCCACCTTTTCTCCCTATGCATTTTCCCTGGCCCCTTATAAGGCAAAAGATATTGTATCATACGTGGATACACTTCTTGGAATTGAACCCCCTAAAGAAAAAACACCTGATACGGATTGAATACCCTAGTCAAAATAGTATACCAGCCCTATAAATGGTTCATTGTCATCCCCTTTATGATCTTAAATACCATGATCATGGGGATGATCTGCATCATTGTGGGTTTTTTTTTCAGCCAGGATGCCGCTGACATCCTGGCTGTATTCTGGTCCCGCCTCTCCTGCGCCATCGGACCTGTGAGGGTGAAAATCACCGGGAAAAAAAATTACACCCGGTTTAAATCCTACGTGGTGGTCTCCAATCACCAGAGCATGGTGGATATCCCGGTCATTCACGGATTCCTCGGCCTTAAAATCAAATGGGTCATGAAACAGGAATTAAGAAATATCCCGGTCTTTGGTTCAGCCTGCAATCAGCTGGGCTGTATTTTTGTTGACCGGTCCAACCATGATGCCGCTGTTCAATCCATTGAAGCCGCCAAAAAAAAATTATCCCAAAAAGCCTCGGTCCTCTTTTTCGCCGAAGGCACAAGAAGCCGGGACGGCAAGGTCATGCCCCTTAAAAAAGGGGCCTTTGTTTTTGCCATGGAAACAGGGGTGCCGATCCTGCCGGTAACAATCAAAAATTCCATGGACCTTTTGCCCCCGGACACCATGGACCTGACCCCGGGCACCGTGGAGATCATTGTCCATCGCCCGGTCCATATCAGCCCCTATCACAAGGAAAACCTGGACCAGCTGATGGCCCAGGTCCAAAAGACCATTGGGGATGCCGTCCTGGCAAAAGACTGACCCCAAGACCGGGTTAGACCGAATATTTCATAACCTGAAGGTCAGAAACTGACAATTTGAGAAAACTGGATATTAATTTTTTTAAATACAGCAAGTTATAATTACTTACCAAACCAATTCCAAGACTACAAATTGTCACCCTTCAGGCGAACCGATTTTACCTCATCTGCGGCGTTGCAGACCGTTCGCAGTAGACTCACTACGGCTTCACGGCCTGGCGCCTTGCAGCTAAAGCAAAATCGATTCGTGAAATATTCGGGTTAAGCCAGAGGGCCGTCTGAGACTGCCCCCTCTGGATTTATCCTTGTGCCAACGGTCTGCACCACCCGAACAAAGATATTTTAAGTTTTTTTTATCTTTATATTCTGGTATACATTTTAATCGGCTTTTTTATCTTTAAAAAAAGTTTTTTTCGTAAGCGCCAACCGATCAAGGGCTATACAGATAAAATGAGCAATCACCAAACCATATTCCAGGAAGAATGCATCCGGTGCACTCCGGCGGGCGACAGGTTCAAGTTTGCATTTGACAATTCCGAACATGCCCTTTCCCTGCTCTCCTGTAAAAAGACCTTTTTAGATGCCAACCCTGAATTTGCCAGGATGAGCCAATACCCGGCCTGCGAACTGATATCAATGCCCTTTAATGCCCTGTTCCCAAAGAAGATGGATTATACCCCCCCTTTACCCCAGGGGCAGATGACCCAAGAGTCTCCTTTGTTCACCATAAAAACCCTGATGCAAACAAAGGACAAGAACAAGCGTCATGTCAGGATAACCATTTCCCCCCTGGCCGCCTCCCAAAAAGCAGACCCGGTTTTCCAGGCATTGGTAGAACCTTGTCTTCCCCATGTAAACACTGAAGACACACTGAAAATGGACCGGCTCAGGTCCATTGGCGACCTTGCCGGCGGAATTGCCCACAACTTCAACAATATCATGACGGCCCTCTATGGAAATATCACCCTGGCCCGAATGGAACTCCCCGTGAAGTCAAACGCCATCCCCTATCTTGAAAAAGCCGAAAATTCAATGAACCAGGCGGTTAAACTGACCCGGCAGCTGCTGACCTTTGCCAAGGGGGGCTCTCCTGTAAAAGAAAAATTCAACCCGGGCCCCATGATCCGGGACACGGTTCTTTTTAACCTGTCCGGGTCAAATGTCCGCCTGAACCTTGCCCTGCCCCACACCCTCTGGCCGATCCGGGCGGACAAAAATCAGATCGGCCAGGTGATTGACAATATAACCATAAATGCCCGGCAGGCCATGACAACAGGGGGGACTTTTTTTTTAGGCATGAAAAACACTACCCTGCTCAAAGACAATCTTTTAACCATCGCCAAGGGCGCATATATCAAAATCACCTGCCGGGACCAGGGCAAAGGGATCCCTGAAAAAAATCTGGCACGTATATTTGATCCCTACTTTATAGCAATGCCGATAATTATTTATACATCCTGATAATTTCATCAATCGTTTCGTTTTCATTGTATTCACGGATGGTTTTTAGGGCCGCAAAATCGTGTTCAATCGGATTGAGATCCGGTGAATACGGGGGCAAAAACAAAAGAGCTGCACCAGTTCTTTCTATCAAATATTTGGTTTCTTCGCCCTTGTGGAAGGATGCGTTATCCATCACAACGACATGATTATCGTTCAGATGTGGACTCAACTGGTGTTCGATCCAAGCATTAAAGATATCCGCATTACATGTTCCCTGAAACAAAAATGGTTCTTCAAAACTATATTCGATGCGGGCAGCAATCAAAGACGTTCGAGGGTGCTTTGTTCCTGCAATCAAACCATGAACACGCTGCCCTTTGAGAGCATATCCATAGCGACGGGTTGTATAAGGCGAAAAGCCGCTTTCATCGGGAATGTTCAGAATTCTGTGTCACGGTTTCGGTTCCCGGATCTGTCTCGGCGCCAGCGGAAGTAAAAGCCAGGTCCGAGAATGGGCCTTCAATCTGCCACGTCGGAGGAGTTGGCTTTTGCTGGAGCGGAGTTCCTGGAACCATCTTTTCCATCTGTAAATAAATCCCTATCAAATTCCCAGCTCTTTATCCAGCCGGCCTTCAAAGAAAATTGCCAACTGGGAAATTGTCAGTGACCAGTTTTGAACCGGCATTGTCCATTTCTTACTGGCGTTCTGGATCCCCATGTAAAGCAGCTTTAACAGGCTGTCCTGGTTAGGAAACGATCCCTTTGTTTTGGTCAGTTTTCGAAACTGTCGATGCACAGCCTCAATGGTATTTGTGGTGTATATTATCCGTCGGATCTCTTCTGGATATTTAAAGAAATGACTGAGGCGTTCCCAGTTGTTCCGCCAGGATTTTATCACAATCGGGTATTTGTCATTCCATTTATTTTCCAAGATATCCAGTTCTTCTTCGGCCAGATCCTTATTGACCGCTTTATAAACACGTTTTAGATCTGCCATAAATTCCTTTTTATTTTTGGAACCAACGTATTTCAATGAATTTCGGATCTGGTGGACTACGCAGAGTTGAACTTCTGTGTCCGGGAATATGGTCTCAATGGCCTCGGGAAAACCTTTTAGACCATCAACACAGGCAATCAGGATATCTTTTACCCCTCGGTTTGAAAGGTCTGTTAACACCTGCAGCCAGAAGTTCGCACCCTCATTCTCGGATATGTACAGCCCAAGAACCTCTTTGCGGCCCTCGATATTCACCCCAAGAATTGTGTAAACGGCTTTGCTGCCGACCTTTCCGTTTTCTCGTACTTTATAATGTATGGCATCAAGCCATATGATTGGGTACACATTTTCCAACGGCCTGGCCTGCCATTCTTTGACGGTATGGATGATTTTATCGGTAATGGTGCTCAGAGTGGCATTTGAAATCTCAAGTCCATAGATTTCCTGTAAATGGGAAGCCATATCATTATAACTCATGCCCAGGCCGTAAAGGGCTATTATCTTTCTTTCAATTTCATCGCTGAGCGTTGTCTGATGTTTTTTGACGATCTGTGGAGAGAAGGTTCCGACCCTGTCACGCGGGGTTTCCAGCTCAAATTTACCATCCAGGGATTTAATGGTCTTTTTGCTTTTTCCATTACGGCGGTTGGCAGAAACTTCCTGCCCGAGATGGGACTCCAACTCTCCTTCAAGAGCAGCTTCAGCAAGATTTTTGATTAATGATGTAAGGACGCCGCCCTTACCTGTGAAGGGTTTACCTTCCTGGATGCCTTTAAGGGCTTTTTGAAAATCAAATTCGGTGTTTTCTTCGGTCATGTCAGTTCTCCTTATTTAGCTGAGTATATCAGCTTTGATTCAACTGACACAGAATTTTGAACGCCCTCTTTTCATCAACATAAACAAACGTTTTGCAACGACGTACATAACGTTCACGAAGACGAAGATATGCCTTTCTTTTGCTGTCGCTTCGCTCCCTGTATCCCGTCATCTTTTTTTTCGAGTGATTCCGAGTTGTTTCATATTATACCAGATACAGGCACGGGATACTCCGAAATGCTGCGCCCTTTCCGATTGTGTCATGTCATCATTTGTCTCCACATGGAGGCGCAAAGCTTCCAGATCCAAACTTCGTGGTCCTTTTGGACCGGGTTTCTTGTATGACAAACCATCTTCGGCAGACGTCCAGTTGTGAACACTTCCACGGGATACATTAAACTGACTGGCAGCTTCCGTCTTGCTTCCTCCATTTTCTACAAAATCTATAACGCGTTTGCGTAAATCTGATGAATATCTCATGGGGAAAATATAAGTTGTATAAATCCTTGTTCAAGTAATTGTTTGCTCTGCTATACCACAAAGCCCAACGGAGGCGGCATGGGACTGTCCATCTGCCATTCCATTATTGACAAACACAAGGGCCATATCTCAGCATCCTCTCAACTGGGTGCCGGGACCATACGAACCCTATACCTGCCCGCTGAGCCAGACAAAATTACCAAGGGGGTGCCATGCAAACAGATCTTTCCAACTCTGATTCAAACGCCAGAATCCTGGTCATGGACGATGAGGAGCAAATCAGAACTGTTACCCAAAAAATGCTTGAAAAATTCGGTTATGTCGTAACCCTTTCGGCTGACGGTCAAAGCGCCGTAGAAGAATACCGCAAGGCCTTAGACCAAAACAGGGCTTACAACCTGGTCATCATGGATCTGACCGTACCCGGCGGCATGGGAGGCAAAGAGGCCTCACAGCTCATTTTGGATATGGATCCGTCTGCCTGTATCGTGGTTTCTTCAGGATATTCTGAGGATCCCATCATGGCAGAATATAAATCTTACGGTCTTAAAGGCATTATTGCCAAGCCCTATCGACTGGCAACACTCAAAAAAACCATCCACAGCTTAATCTCCTGATCCCCCCACCGGGGGTAAGGTTCACTCCGGGGTATCCCTCCTTTTCGGGGATGCCCTGCCGGCGTCTTCCACTTTACCCCACCCATACCGTCCACTTTACCCCACGGTTCCCATCCATTTTTTTTAACAGGGCAAAATTTATTTATCGCCCAAAGACCAAGTCCTTGATTTTATGTCTTATTCTCAAAAGAACATCCCTTCTCCCATAAAAATTCGATTTTAAATCCACTTTGCTCCCCAATACATACACATTCGTTAAAGCTTATTTAACAATACTTTTACCAAATATTTTATAAAGAAATGACATTTTCTTCTTGACTTAGCTGTGATTTTTCGTAAAAGTGTGTCGTATGGTGGTGGAAAGTGGATGTAACTTTTACATAAGGCTACAATAAGTGTTTCGATCAAGCTCCTTTCATACAATCGACCCAAAAGGCAGAATCATTATACCGGCAAGGTTCCGGAAGGTCCTGCAGGCCGATGATGAGTACGGGGTCGTGGTCTCGATCAAGGACGGCTGTATCTATGCCTTTGCACACAGTGAATGGAAAAGCCTTGAACAACGGATCCGGGCGGCCAAGAGTGCTGCCATGGAGAAGTTCAAACGCTTTTTTTTAGGGAATGCCTGCCCGTTGAAATGCGACAAACAGGACAGAGTGCTCATTCCCCAAAGTTTGAGAACATATGCAGACATAGAAAAGGATATTGTCCTTGTTGGTGTGCTGGACCGATTTGAAATCTGGTCCAGGGAAAAATGGGACCAGGAGAACCTGAAAATGGAGCAAGAACTTAAAAAAGAGGAAGTACGAGAGGAAATTGCTTCCCTGGGGCTGTAAGTATGGGATTTGAACATACTTCTGTCATGCCGCAAGAGGTGCATGACTACCAAAATTTAAAACCCGGGGATATTTGTGTGGACTGCACCCTGGGCGGATCAGGCCATGCTCTGGCAACGGTCGGTGCAATTATCCCGGGCGGAACCCTCATCGGCATCGACCAGGATAAAGATGCCATCGCCCATGCAGAAAAAAGCCTTTACTCCTATAAAGCCAATATCAAGCTGTATCACAACAACTTCAGCGACCTTCCCGATATCCTGGCCAAGGCCGGAATAAAAGGAGTCAACTCCATACTGCTTGATCTTGGGTTTTCACTTAACCAGCTGACCCAAAGCAAAAGGGGATTCAGCTTTCAGAAAAACGAACCCCTGGACATGCGTATGGATACCCGCAACGCCTTAACCGCAGAAGAGATCATCAACACATACACGGAAAAACAATTGGCAGATATTTTCTACAAATATGGGGAAGAACGGCTTTCCCGCAGAGTGGCCAGGGCCATTACCCGGGCAAGGACCACGGCTCCGGTCAAAACCAGCATGGAACTGGCCAAGCTTGTGGCCGGCGCCATTCCTGGCAAGGTGGCAGCCAAACAGAAAATTCATCCGGCAACCCGGGTTTTCCAGGCCCTTAGAATTGCGGTCAACCGTGAACTGGAAAGGCTGGAAGCCTTTATGTCCCAGGTACCGTCCATGCTGGTCAAAGACGGACGGATCTGCATCATTTCCTTTCATTCACTGGAGGATAGAATTGTAAAACAACGCTTAAAATCTTTTGAAAACGGATGTACCTGCCCCAAAGAATTGCCCAGATGCGTATGTGGATTTGTGCCGACCATGAAATCCATTACCAGAAAGCCTCTGATTGCATCGCCCAAAGAAACAGCAGCCAACCCCATGGCCAGAAGCGCCAAACTCAGAGTTGCCCAGAGACTTTAGGAAAGGATCCGACAAGATGGTAAAGAGACAAGAGATTTTTGGACAACAGAGAAAAGGATTAAGATGGTTCGCCCTGATCCTGATCCTGGTCTGTGAACTCTTGGCCCATGCCTGGATCAGAACCGAATCCACCCAGACCATGTTGAGAATTTCAAAGGGCCAGGCAAAAATTCAAAAAGATCTGTCCTACAGAAAAGCCCTTGTGCTGGAGCGGGAACGCCTCAAAACAGACGACAGAATCACCATGATCGCCCGGACCCGCCTGGGGCTGACCTCGGATATATTCAACCGCACCATTTATTTATCAGGAGAACTTAACTGAAAGATTCCAGACAAAAACTTGGAAACCGGATTCTTTTCCTCAGGTTTGTCCTGGTGTCAAGCCTGATACTCCTTGGGGCAAAGTCCATTGAAATTCAGATTTTCAAATCCGATGACCTGACCCTTAAGGCCGAACAATCCTATTCAAAACAAATGACCGTTCAAGGAGACCGGGGACAAATCCTGGACCGGGACCTGAACAAACTGGGCACCAGCATTGACGCCCCCAACATCACAGCCGATCCGGCCCAGATCAAACATCCGGCCAATGTTGCCGGGCAGCTGGCCAAAATTTTGGGTCTTAAAAAAACAGGTCTTAAGGCCAAACTTTCCCAAGACCGGCGGTTTGTCATCCTCGCAAGACGGGTATCTCCTGACCAGGCCAAAGCAATTAAACGATTAAACCTGCGCGGCATCTACCTGAAAAACGATACCAAACGGTTTTATCCAAACCGAAGCCTTGCCGCCCAGGTTATTGGATTCACCGGAAAAGAAGACAGGGGGCTGGAAGGGTTAGAGTTTAAATTCAACGCCGTTCTCGAAGGCAGCCGGGTAAAAACAATAGTCAGGCGGGACGGGGCAGGCAGAATCCTGGACATTGACAGGGGCAAAAGAGACGAACTTAAAGGCAACGCCATTGTGCTGACCATTGACAAAAAAATCCAGTTTCTCTCTGAACAGGCCCTTGAGCATGCCGTACTCACTCACCAGGCCAAATCCGGCATGGCCTTGGTCATGCGGCCTGACACCGGGGAATTGCTGGCCGTGGCCCACTATCCTGAGTTTAATCCCAATAATTATTCTGATTTTGACCAGGACCGGTACAGGAACCGTTCAGTGACCGATGCCTTTGAGCCTGGATCCATAATGAAAATCTTTACCGTTGCCGCGGCCATTGAAAAGGGACTCTCTCCAAAATCCATCTTTTTTTGTGAAAACGGAAAATACAAAATCGGTAGATATACGGTCCACGATACCCACCCCCACGAGTGGCTCTCCCTTGGACAGATCATTAAATTTTCTTCAAACATCGGCGCGGCCAAAATTTCGGAAACCATTGGAGATAAAGCGCTGCACCATTATCTTTCCGCCTTTGGGTTTGGAAAAAAAACAAGGGTGGAAACGCCAGGAGAAAGCAGCGGCACCCTGTTATCCGCCAAAAAATGGTCCAAGATTGACGCCAGCGCCATATCCTTTGGCCAGGGAATGTCGGTTACCGCAGTACAGCTCATATCCGGGATCGCTGCCATTGCCAACAACGGCAAACTCATGAAGCCCATGCTGGTAAAAAAAATCATCTCGCCCAGGGGCAAAGAACTTGAAATTTTTGAACCCCAGGTGGTCCGGCAGGTGGTCTCTTCTGCCACTGCAAACCGGTTGAAAACAATGATGAACCAGGTGGTTCGCGAAGAGGGCACCGGCACCCGGGCCGCAATGACCGGATACAAGGTCTGCGGCAAAACCAGCACGGCCCAGAAAGCCGCCAAGGACAAAAAAGGATATGCAAAAAACAAATACATTGCCGCCTTTGGGGGATTTGCCCCCCAGCAAGATCCCAAGCTGGCCATACTGGTGGTGGTGGATGAACCCCAAAAAGAGCATTACGGAGGCATTGTTGCTGCCCCGGCATTCAAAACCATTATGAGCAAATCCTTTAGCTACCTGGATATCCCCCCGGAAACCACAAGCGTGATGGTGGCCGGGGTCAACCCGGAGGTCAGCCAATGAAGCTTTTACACCTGATCAAAGGATGCCTTCCGGCAGAAAAGAGCGTTCCTCTGCAATCCACACTTGGCAATCTTGAGATTGATGCACTGACCTGCGATTCAAGGAAGGTTACCCCCAATAGTCTATTTATTGCCGTTGACGGCAATGTTGCAGACGGGCATGACTATATTGCCCAGGCCTTTGAAAACAAAGCGGCTGCTGTCATTGCCCAGCGCATCCCTGAAAATTTAAATCCAGACCAGACCGCCCGGATCATCCTGGTCAACGACAGCCGAAAAGCAACCGCCGCAATTGCCGCTGAATTTTACGGACACCCTTCCCAAACCATGGTTCTGGTGGGCATCACCGGCACCAACGGTAAAACCACCACCTCCTGGCTTCTGGAAAGCATTTTCAAAACCTGCCAATTGAATACCGGGGTGATCGGCACGGTAAATATCAGATACAACAATAAAACCATTGACAATCCCGTGA
Organism: Desulfobacter sp.; assembly: GCA_028768545.1. Taxonomy (NCBI): domain Bacteria; kingdom Pseudomonadati; phylum Thermodesulfobacteriota; class Desulfobacteria; order Desulfobacterales; family Desulfobacteraceae; genus Desulfobacter; species Desulfobacter sp. Next base: position 2,179,311 of record CP054838.1, on the reverse strand, counting down.
CCACACCCGATGCCATCAGCATTCAAAAAACCCTAAGTCAAATGAAAAACTCAGGGGTCACCCATGTGGTCATGGAAGTCTCTTCCCACAGTCTGGACCAGTTCCGGGTAAACCATTGTCAGTTTGATGCCACTATTTTCACCAACCTCACCCAGGACCACCTTGATTATCATCAGGACATGGAGGCCTATTTTGCCTGCAAGGCCCGGCTGTTCAAGCCTGCAACAAAACCCGGCGCCCACACCAAAACCCCATTTGCAGTCATTAATATTGATGACCCTTACGGGCGCTGCCTGGCCAATGACCTGAACTCTGCTCTGTTCAGGGTCAGCCACAAAGAAACCGGGGAGAATTCAACAGCAGATATCCTGGCCCAAGAGATCAACGATGAGATCACAGGTCTTTGTGCGGTTCTGGATTTGAACGGGGAAAAAATCCCCATGAAATCTTCTCTCACTGGCCGGTTTAACCTGGAAAACATTCTCTGTGCCGCAGGCACGGCGTTGGGCCTTGGGATTGCCCCTGAATCCATTGTCAGGGGCATCTCCTCTCTGGGCCGGGTCCCCGGGCGGCTGGAAAAATTATCCACCCCCCTGAACCGCCATATCTTTGTTGACTATGCCCATACCCCGGATGCCCTCTCCTCCATCCTTGAAACCCTTTCCAAACGTGCCCCTGCAAGGCTTATCACCGTTTTTGGATGCGGAGGCGACAGGGACAGAACCAAACGGGCCCCCATGGGGAAGATTGCCTGTGACTATTCAGACATCACCATTGTGACCTCGGACAACCCCAGAACAGAATCACCCGAGGCCATTGTGGAAGACATTCTTCAGGGAATCAGGCCGCTGGATGTCAAACCACTGGATCCTAGGGCGCTTTTAAGAGACAAGACAAATGGACAGCCCGGATATATTCTTGAAATAGACCGGGCAAAGGCCCTGGAACTGGCCGTAAAAATCTCACGGCCCCAGGATATTATCGTGGCTGCAGGCAAGGGTCATGAAACCTACCAGATCACCAATGCAGGGACCATCCATTTTGATGATATGGAAAAATTGTCAGCGGCCTGTAACCAGCAACTCACCCCCATGGGATGGACATTAAACGACCTGACAACGGCATTGAAAACCCCCCCCAAATTCCAGCCTCAAGAGACAAGATTATTCTTTTCAGGCATTGGCACGGATTCCAGAACGATTGAGCCGGGCATGGTTTTTCTGGCCCTGAGAGGGGACCGGTTTGACGGCCACGCCTTTGTTGAAAATCTTATTAAAAAAGGAATCAGCGCCTTTGTGGTTGAGCTGGGATTTTTGGACAATCTGGACGCACCGGCCAGAACCCGGATCATAAAAAGCAATATTCTCTTGTTTGAAACAGATGACAGTCTCAGGGCCCTTGGGATGCTGGCCCGCTTCCAGCGGATTCGATCCGGTGTCAAGCTTGTGGCTGTCACAGGGTCCAACGGCAAAACCACCACCCGGAAAATGATCCAGAACATATTTTCCACACAGTTTGACACCCTGGCCACCCAGGGCAATTTCAACAATGAAATCGGCATGCCCTTAACCCTTTTAAGGCTGGCCCCTGTACATGAATGGGCCGTGATTGAAATGGGGATGAACCATACAGGGGAAATCTCAAGAATGACCAGAATGGCCATGCCTGATATTGCCGTGATTACCAACACCTCAGGCGCCCATCTTGAGGGGCTTAAAACAGCGGACAACGTGGCCAGGGCAAAGTCTGAAATTTTTGAAGGGGTTCAGGACAACGGAACGGCCGTTATTTTCAGCGATGATCCCAGAAAAGAGCTGATGGCGGCCCATGCCCGAACAAATAAACATATTAAAAAAATCTGTTTTTTCGGCCAGGCAAAAGAGGCTGATATTTGCATTCAAAATATAGAATCAACGGCCACCACCCTGAATTTTATGGTCAAGGGAAAAAAGGGATCAGCCCATTATAAGGTTAACTCCCCTGCCCGCTTCATGGCCGACAATGCCGCAGCAGCCATTACAGCAGCAAAGGCTGCAAAAATAGACACCGAAAAAATCAAAGCAGGGCTTTGGAACTTTTCTCCGGTTCAAGGCCGGATGACCTTAGGCCAATTGTCCAACGGGACCCGCCTGATCAACGATACCTACAATGCCAATCCCGCCTCCATGGCCCAGGCCTTGACCACCCTGAACGAACTGGCAGGCCAGGGACAGTCCATTGCCGCTTTGGGCGACATGCTCGAACTTGGGTCCGAGTCAATTGGGCATCATAAACGGATCGGGCATCTTGTGGCACAGCTCTCATTGGACAGGGTCTGTCTGTTCGGGAAAAAGGCTGAACACATCATGGCAGGCGCCCTGGAAAAAGGGTTTTCCCAAGAAAAACTCTTTAAAGGGAGCAAAAAAGAAATTGCCCTTTGGCTGGCCCCCGTGCTGACAACAAAAACCTGGCTTTTGCTCAAAGGATCAAGGGGCATGGCCATGGAGACCCTGATAGACGATTTGGAAACGATAATCACCCAAGAAAAAGAGGCAGACTAACCCCCATGTTTTATGAATTTTTATATCCTTTGCATGAGCATTTCAACGCTTTAAATATTTTCCGGTATATTACCTTCCGGACCATTTACGGCGGGCTCACAGGTTTTTTAATCTGCTTTCTTTTAGGGCCCTATGTGATCCGCCGCCTGACCCGGCTTCAGATCGGACAGATCATCCAGACAGACGGTCCAAAGTCCCATATGGGCAAACAAGGCACACCCACCATGGGCGGCATCCTTATTTTGTTTTCCATCTTCATTGCCACCCTTTTCTGGGGAAACCTGTCCAACCACTATGTTTCCATCCTGTTGCTGGCCCTGCTTTTATTCGGGTTTATCGGTTTTTTTGACGACTATCTCATGCAGGTCAAAAAAAGGAATATGGGATTTACGGCCCGGGGAAAATTCATCCTTCAATTGGCCTTTGGAACCATCATTGCCTATCTCATATACAAAAGCCCTGATTTTACCACCACCCTGACCATCCCCTTTTTTAAAGATTTTTCTCCGGACCTTGGCATTTTTTACATTCCCTTTGCCTGCCTTGTCATCGTGGGCACCTCAAATGCCGTCAACCTGACCGACGGACTGGACGGACTGGCCATTGGCCCTTTTATCGTGGCATCGGTCACCTATATGTTTTTTGCCTATGTGGCAGGCCATACCCAGTTTGCCCAATACCTTCATGTCCGCCACATTGCATCGGCAGGTGAAATCACGGTGATCTGCGGTATTCTGGCCGGTGCGGGACTGGGTTTTCTCTGGTTCAATGCCCACCCGGCCCAGGTATTCATGGGAGACTCGGGCTCTATCCCCCTGGGGGCCATTCTTGGAACCATTGCCGTGGCCACCAAGCAGGAAATCATGCTCCTCATTGTGGGCGGACTCTTTGTTATGGAGGCCCTGTCCGTCATCATCCAGGTGTCGTATTTTAAAATCACCAAGGGAAAAAGGATATTTCGAATGGCGCCTTTGCACCATCATTTTGAACTCAAGGGCTGGCATGAGTCCAAGGTCATTGTAAGGTTCTGGATCATTGCCATCACCCTTGCCCTGATCTCTTTGAGCACCCTTAAAATAAGGTAAATGCGTGAATCACTTAACCCCTGCATATGATCTGGTTGTCGGACTTGGGCGGTCCGGTCTCTCCATGGCCCGGTTCCTCAAATCTGTGGGCCGCAATGTTGTGGCCACCGATATTGATCCTTTAAAGAAAAAAGAGGCCGGCCTTCTGGAATCTTTAGGAATCCAGACCATGATCGGCGCCCATGATCAAACCGTTTTTGACAAGGCCTCAACCATTATTCCAAGTCCGGGCATTCCCCTGGCCATTGACCCGATCAAAAATGCCGCAGCCAAAGGGGTGAGCATCACAGGGGAACTGGACATCTTTTTTCAGTACAACACCACCCCGGTGATTGCCGTAACCGGCACCAACGGAAAGACCACCACCACCAGCCTGGTCGGCGAAATGATCAAGGCCTCAGGATTTTCCTGCTTTGTGGGCGGCAATATCGGCACCCCGCTGGTGGACTATCTTCTCCTGGGCAGTCCCCGGGATTTTGTGGTGGCTGAAATCTCCAGTTTCCAGCTTGACCTTGCCAAAACATTCACCCCCCATGTGGGGGTCCTGCTCAATATTTCCTCGGACCACCTGGACCAGTACCCGGACTTTAGGGCCTATGAAGACTCCAAGTGGTCTGTGTTTGCCAACCAGGGCCCCAAAGACATTGCCGTGATCAACAAAGAGATCCAGGGAATTTCCAGAAAAAAAGCCGTCATCCAGTCCCAGGTTTTTGAATTTTCATCCCGGTCACAGGTCAGCCTCGGCGCCAGTATAAAAGAGGACACCATCCAGATCAGGACCCCAAAAGAAAAAGTTGACATCTGCGTCAAAGAAATTCAAGGACTGGCCGGAATCCACAACCAGGAAAACATTGCAGCAGCAGCCCTGGCCGTGCTCGGAGCCGGGGGCAGTCTCCAGGGCATCACCCATGCCCTGGCAAACTTTACCCCTCTGGGCCACCGCATGGCCTTTGTCAAACAACTGGACGGAATCCGCTTTTTCAACGATTCCAAGGCCACCAATACAGATGCGGTGTTAAGGGCTTTGGAAAGCTTTGACTCTCCTGTCATCCTAATTTTGGGAGGACGGGAAAAACGCACAGATTTCACCCAGCTCATCCCGGGAATCACCCCCCATGTCAAACAGATCATGGCCATTGGGGAATCAAAGGAAAATATCATGGCCATATTCAAGGACCGCCTTCCGGTCTTTCAATGCACAGACATGGCCCATGCCGTGGCAGACGCTTACCTGTCCGCCGCTCCCGGAGATGTTGTCCTGCTCTCTCCTGCCTGCGCCAGCTTTGATATGTATGCCGACTACGAAGAACGGGGAAGAGACTTTGAAGCCCAGGTCAGCCATCTGGGCAATGGAGGGCTGTTATGATAATAAAGCCCCAGTCCCTGAACCCGTTTTTCAAAGAAAAGTCCATTTTGTTTCCTGTTCTGCTTTTGGCCGGCATCGGTATTGTTATGGTCTATTCCGCCTCCTCAAGCATCAGCATGGAAGAGCACAACACCCTGTTTTATTATATGAAACGCCAATCCATCTTTTTAGCCTTAAGCCTGGGGGTGATGTTTACCGCAGCCTCTTTTCCCTATAAATTATACAAAAGCATTGCCTATATCATCCTTTTGGTGGCCATCGCCCTTTTGGTGGCGGTTCTGGTTCCGGGCCTGAATGTAAAGGCCGGAGGGGCCTACAGGTGGCTGAACCTCGGTGGGTTCACCTTTCAACCGGCTGAATTTGCCAAGCTGGCCCTGATTATTTTTTTAGCCTATTCCCTGTCCAAAAAACAGGAAACGATCCAACAATTTTCAATTGGTTTTCTTCCCCATGCCATGATTTTCGGACTTTTTGCCCTGCTGATCATCAACCAGCCTGATTTTGGGACCATTGTGGTCCTGGCCATGATCTGCTGGGGCATGATGTTTGTTGCCGGGGTAAGACTGCTCCACCTGCTCTCCCCTCTGCCTTTGATCATCCCCATTGTCTATTTTCTGGTATTTAAGGTAGAGTACCGGCTTTTGCGCATTACCACCTTTTTAAACCCCTGGGACGACCCCTATAATACCGGATACCAGATCACCAATTCCCTCAAGGCTTTCGGCGCCGGCGGGTTTTTCGGCAAAGGCATCGGCCTTGGCATGCAAAAAATGCACTATCTGCCCGAACCCCACACGGATTTCATCTTTTCCATTATCGGAGAAGAACTTGGTCTTATCGGAGTTGTGGTCATCCTCACCCTCTACGGCATCATCCTTTTCACCGGAACAAAGATTGCCAGAGAGGCAGACTCTGCGTTCGGTGCCATCACCGCAGCAGGCATTACCTTGTACATCGGGGTGCAGGTCATCATCAACACAGGGGTGGCCTTAGGTGTGCTGCCCACCAAGGGGCTGACCCTGCCCTTTATCAGCTACGGGGGCACCTCTTTGATTATCAATATGGCGGCCATGGGCATTTTAATGAATATCGGGGCACAGACAGATGAAAAAAAATAAACGCATTATCATTGCCGGCGGAAAAACAGGGGGACATCTTTTTCCCGGCATTGCCGTTGCCCAGGCCCTAAACGCCCAAGACCCGACATCCCGCATCCTTTTTGTGGGGACCAAGGCCCCGTTTGAAATCAATACCCTGGCAAAATACGGATTTGCCCACAGGTCCATTTTGTCCAGGCCAGTCAAAGGGGGCAGTCTTCTGGGCAAGCTCTGGTCTTCCATTCTGGTCTTTGTCAGTCTGATCCAGGCCATGGTGATCATCATTGGATTCAGGGCAGATTTTATCCTTGGGGTGGGGGGGTTCTCATCCTTTGCCCTGGTTTTGGCAGGCCGTATCCTGGGCAGAAAAACAGCCATTCAGGAGCAGAACGCCATCCCCGGCATGACCAACAGGCTGCTGATCAAAATTGCCCATACCATTTTTATCTCCTTTGAACAGACCCGGGGCATGCCTGTGAATCACAAAACCTTTTGGGTGGGAAATCCCATCAGAAACGCCCCTATCCCTGACCCACAAGGGTTAAAGCTTGACACCTCACCCTTAGATAAAATCAGCCCGGATGATTTTCTTATCCTGGTCACAGGGGGCAGTCAGGGAGCCGCATCCATTAACCAGGCATTCATCCATGCGGTTGAGCTGACTAAAGAAAACAAAAATCTGTTTATTATCCACCAGACCGGGATGCACAGCGAGGAGGATATTAAAAAATTTTATGAGTCCCACCCTGTCAGAGGCGTGGCCCAAAAATTTTTCCATGAAATGCCGGCCATCCAGGACCGTGCAGACTTGATCATCACAAGGGCCGGGGCCTCCACCCTGTCTGAACTCAGCGTCAAGGGCAAGGCCGCCATCCTGATCCCCTTTCCCCATGCAGCAGACGATCACCAGACAGCCAATGCCCGGAACCTGGCAGACAAAGGGGCTGCTTTGGTGGTTGCTGACTCGGATCTTTCAGGAGAATTACTCCAGACCATGATTCAGGACTTGAGGAGCCACCCGGAAAAAAGGAACTCAATGGAAAAGGCCATGAAATCCCTGGCCATGCCCCATGGGGCAGTGCGTATTGCCGGACACATCCTGGACTGCCGGACCCAGCACCTAAAAGGAGAGAATTAATATGTATCAGCCTGATTACCATATCCATTTTGTCGGCATCGGCGGCATCGGCATGAGCGGAATTGCCGAACTGCTTATCAACCTGGGATATACCGTGTCCGGATCGGATTTAAAGCTCTCCCATATCACCCAGCGTCTCGAGGCCAAAGGTGCCAAAATTTTCCAGGGTCATGCAAAAGAAAATATTTCAGATGTGAATGTGGTGGTCACCTCTTCTGCCATTGCAGATGAAAACCCCGAAGTGGTCCGTGCCAAAGCCTTGGGTCTTCCCATTATCCCCAGAGCTGAAATGCTGGCAGAACTCATGCGGATCAAATACGCCATTGCCGTATCCGGTGCCCACGGCAAGACATCGACCACGGCCATGATCTCCCAGATTCTCAATACCGCAGGCCTGGATCCCACCGTCATCATCGGCGGGCTGCTCCAGGGGCTGGACACCAATGCCCTGCACGGCAATGGTGAGTTTATCGTGGCCGAAGCCGATGAAAGTGACGGCTCGTTTCTCAAATATGCCCCGTCCATTGCCGCGGTCACCAATATTGACCTTGAGCACCTGGACTACTACACTGACATTGAGGATATCAAAGACAAATTTGTCCAATTTATCAACTCTGTCCCCTTTTACGGCCTGGCCATCCTCTGTCTGGACAACGAACACATCCAGAATATTCTGCCCAGGATCACGGTGCGCCACATCACCTACGGCTGCTCAGCCCAGTCAGACCTCCAGGCAAAAAACATTGAGTTTACCCATGGAAAAAGTAAATTTTCAGTCTTTGCCAAAAATGAATGCCTGGGCGACATCCTTTTGAATATTGCAGGACAACACAACGTTCTCAATGCCATGGCCGGCATTGCCACGGGCCTGGAATTAAATATTCCCTTTGACACCATCAAACAGGCCCTGGAAGAAATACAGGGGGTAAAACGCCGCCTGGAGATCAAAGGGGAGAAAAAAGGCATCACCATCATGGATGATTACGGCCATCATCCCACGGAAATTGCCGCCACCCTGACGGCCGTTAGAGAAAGCTATCCTGACAAACGCTTGATGGTGGTATTCCAGCCCCACCGGTACACCAGGACAAAGGCTTTGTTTGAAGAATTTTCCCGGGCCTTTTACCAATCTGACATCTTAATGGTTCTGCCCATTTACGCGGCCTCAGAGGAGCCTATCCCCGGAGTGGACGGAGAAACTCTGGTCAAGGGCATTTGTGACCACGGCCATAAAAACGCAAATTTTGCCCCGGATTTCACCCAGGCCCTGTCCATGATCACCCACAAGGCCAAACCCGGAGATATGATTCTCACCCTGGGTGCAGGCGATGTTTACACCCTGGGTGAAAAACTTGTGGAGATTCTTTAATTCATGAATACGGCCTTTACCAATTCAAAGATTTTAAAAGGGGTTGACCTTCGAACCAACCATGCCCTGGCCAGATATACCAGCTTTCAGGTCGGCGGCCCTGCTGATTTTTTTGCAAAACCTTCAACCAGAGAGGAACTGGCCTCTTTGATCAGGATCGCCCGAAAAGAAGGCCTTCCGATTACCGTGCTGGGCGGGGGAACCAACACTCTGATTTCAGATCAGGGCATACGAGGCCTGGTCCTTGTTCTCACCCGTCTTAAGGCAACACCGCAGCTAGAACCGGGGTTAGCTAAAGACCAAACAAAATTAGGCGCCCTGGCAGGAGACTCCCTAGCAGCCATTTGCCGGTTTGCCATGGAAAACAGCCTTTCAGGACTTGAATGGGCCGCCGGCATTCCAGGAACTATCGGCGGGGCAGTCATGATGAATGCCGGATCAGGAAAAAAGGAAATAAGCCATTTGATTGAGAGTGTTGAAGTTTTTGATCTCAACACCCTCTCCTGGAAAACGATCAAGGCAAAAAATCTTAACTTCAGATACCGAAGCCTTGAACTTGAGGATACCATTCTCATAAAGGCATGGCTGGCACTTACCCCGACAGACCCCGGCCAAATACAAAAAGCCCATCAAGCACACCTTGAGGCCAAAAGAGCAAGCCAACCGGTTTCCCAGGCCAGCGGCGGCTGCTTTTTTAAAAATCCATCTTCACACCCCTCTGCAGGCCGGCTTATCGAAGAGGCCGGATTAAAGGGATACACCCTTAACGGAGCCATGGTCTCAGCCTTGCACGCCAACTTTATCATCAATTATGACAATGCCACCTGCAAAGACATCCTGGCCCTTAAACAGGTGATTCAAGACCAGGTCTATAAAAAATTTGGAATTAAACTCAAATCAGAGGTAAAAGCCATTGGCAACTAAATCCATAAAACAGAACCGGTACAAACCTGCGCCCGGCTCCGACCGGCAGCAAAAAGCCAACTCAGCCCAGGACAAGAGAATGATTTTCAAAGGGACTCTCCTTGTTATCATGATTCTCTTTATGACCGTTACCTATGTTTTTCTCCACGATATCGTGGTGCAAAGCCCTTTGTTCACAGTCAAGAGTGTGGACATGTCAGGGGAAAGTCGGGCCTCTAAAACAGAATTGATTGCCAGGGCCGGATTGGACCAGCCTGTTAACCTCTTCAGCCTTTGCCCAAAATTGATTGAAAAAAAATTATGCGCCCATCCCTGGGTGGCAAAAGTAAAGGTTGAACGCAAATTATTTTCCCGTGTCAAAATCAGCATCAAAGAACAGGAACCCCTGGCCATTGTGGCCATTGAAAACTTGGCCGACATTGTTATCAATACCCAGGGGGTTCCGTTTAAGGAGTATGATCCGGAAAATGACCACCTGAAGATGCTGCCCGTGATCTCGGGAATGGATTTGAGTCTGTCCAACAATACCTACCTGTTTGAAGGTCAAATTTTTAATTCAATTATGGATTTGCTGCAGACCCAAAAGACAGACCAGATAAAATCCATTCACGGGGATGAAAACAGAGGAATTTTAATAAAAACGCTAGACATTTACAATAAAAAAATTTATATTGAAAACAACAATGAAAATAAAGAGGGGAATGAGGCCTTGATCCCCATCAAACTAGGGTTTGACCAATTTGATAAAAAGCTGGCCAGGGCCAGAAAAATCAGCCGGTATATGGCGGCAAACTTTCTTAGTAAAACAATATTGGCCATGGATCTTTTTGATATTGAAAAAATATTTGTCAAAACAGAAGATGCTCTGCACAACACTTTAGAAAAGGGGGTTTAATTTGCAGGGAAATGAAAAAATAATAGTAGGTCTGGACATCGGTACCACCAAAATCTGTGCTGTGGTGGGCGAGATGCTGGATGAGGAGATCAACATCATCGGTGTGGGCTCCCATCCGTCCACAGGGCTTCGCAAAGGATCGGTTGTCAATATAGAGTCAACAGTGGACTCCATTAAAAAAACAATCGAAGAAGCAGAGCTCATGGCCGGCTGTGATATTTCCTCTGTTTATGTTGGTATTGCAGGCAATCATATCAAAGGGTTCAACAGCCACGGCATCATTGCCATCAAGGGCCGGGAAATCACCCAAAGCGATGTTGAGCGGGTCATTGATGCGGCCAAGGCCGTTGCCATCCCGACGGACAGAGAAATCCTCCATGTCATTCCCCAGGAATTCATTGTGGATGATATGGAGTCCATTCAGAACCCCGTGGGCATGACGGCCATCCGGCTGGAGGCAAAAATTCACATTGTCACCGGAGCGGTATCCTCTGCCCGGAATATTGTCAAATGCTGCAACAAGGCAGGGCTTGAGGTCTGTGACATTGTTCTGGAATCTTTGGCTTCGGGCCAGGCCGTGCTCACGGATGAAGAAAAGGAACTGGGATGTGTCCTGGCGGACATGGGCGGCGGAACAACTGATCTGGCCCTGTTCAAGGACAACAACGTCAAATTTATTTATGAGCTTACCGTGGGCGGACACAATCTGACCAATGATATTTCCATCGGCCTGCGCACCCCTTTGCCGGAGGCTGAAAAAATCAAAATTGAGCACGGCACCTGCGTGCCCCAGAATGTCAGATCCGGAGCGACCATTGAGGTGCCTGCCGTGGGCGGCCGGGAACCCAAGCGGCTGGCCCGGGGAATTTTGGCTGAAATTCTCGAACCCCGGGTGGAAGAAATTTTTTCCCTGCTCAAACAAGAACTCTTTTCCAATGGGCTTGAAAATGCTTTTCCCGCCGGTTTCGTACTTACAGGCGGCTCTGTGGTCTTGGACGGTATCTGTGATATTGCAGAATCCGTATTCAGCGTACCCGTGAGAGTAGGAGAACCCGACCGCATCGGCGGGCTCAAGGATATTGTTAAAAACCCGGCCTATGCGACAGGCGTGGGGCTTGTGATTTTCGGATCCAATGCCAATTGCAAAACGGACTTTAAAGAGACCGATGCCAAAAGCTGGAACGATTTATTAAACAGAATGAAACAATGGTTTAAAGATATAATTTAATTACCTTAAGGGAGGTGGATATGACTTTTTCTTATGTGGAGAACGACAATTCGGCAAAAATCAAGGTCATCGGTGTGGGTGGTGCAGGCGGCAATGCAGTCAACAACATGATTGACGCAAAACTCTGCGGCGTTAAATTTATTGTGGCCAACACAGATGCCCAGGCATTGGAGCAATCCAAGGCAGAGGTAAAAATCCAGCTGGGCACAGACCTCACAGAGGGCCTGGGCGCAGGGGCTGATCCCAATGTCGGCAGGGAAGCTGCCGTTGAAAGCATGGATGAAATCAGAAGCGCGCTTGAAGACAGCCACATGGTATTTATCACGGCGGGATTCGGCGGCGGCACCGGTACCGGAGCGGCTCCCATCATCGCTGAAATCTGTAAAGACCTTGGGATCCTCACCGTGGCCGTGGCATCCAAGCCCTTTTCCTTTGAAGGCAAAAAACGGGAAAAAGCCGCCATCGCAGGGCTTGAAAGACTTCATGGCATCACAGACACCGTCATTACCATCCCCAATGACCGTCTCCGGGGAATTGCCCCCAAAGGGGCCCGCATGGTGGATATGTTCATCAAGGCCGATGAAATCCTTCATCATTCTGTCAAAGGCATCACAGATCTGATCATGATGCCCGGACACGTCAACCTTGACTTTGCAGATGTCAAAACCACCATGCAAAAGGCTGGCAAAGCGCTCATGGGTATCGGTATTGCCTCTGGCGAAAACAGGGCAACCGAGGCGGCTGAAAAAGCCATTTCCCATCCCCTGCTTGAAGATATTTCCATTTCAGGCGCCAAAGGGGTGCTCATGAACATCACCTCAAGTTCTGATCTTACCTTGGATGAAATGACCGAGGCCTCGGACCGGATTTACGAAGAAGTCGGTGATGATGCAGAAATCATCTGGGGCCAGACCTTTGATGAAGATCTTGGTGATGAAATGAGAATCACGGTCATTGCCACCGGAATTGACCAGGAAGAACCTGCACTTGCCGAAAATATGCACAGGTTTGATCCCAAACCGACACAGCCCGTGGCCGCAGCTGCCGTGGCAGGATCACACCCGGCATATGCTGCCGGCGCCTATGCCGCCGCACCCGCCCGGGAAATTGCCCAGCCTGTGGGACAGCATGAAGTCATTGCCCGGGGCGTGGTCAGGGATGCCACAGAGGCAGATCTTGCCAATTGGAACGACAACCCTGTCCGTATCACCCAAAAACGGGTGGTCGGAGACGAAGATATTGTCCAGGATTACCCAATGAGTTTTGATAATGACGATCTCGAGGTGCCCACATTTTTGAGACGAAAAGCTGATTAACCATGAAAAAGAGGCGCAAGCCGGTCCAGGCCCCCTTAAAAGAAGAGGGGGCTGTTGTCAAACGGGGCCGGGGCCTGACCAAAGTCGCATTGGTCTACCCCAATACTTACAAGGCAGGCATGTCCTCCCTGGGATATCAGACGGTTTACCGCCTGGCCAACCAGAATGAGGCCATTGCATGTGAACGGATCTTTTTACCCCACACCAGTGAAAAGAATCCAAGAATCAAAAGCCTTGAAACCGGCTTGCCCCTGGATCAATTTGACATGATCCTGTTCTCTGTCTCCTTTGAGAACGACTTTTTGAACCTTGCCCGGCTTTTAAGGGCAACAGACATCCCCCTGCGGTCATCTGATCGAAACCACATCCACCCCCTGGTGGCTGCGGGGGGAGTTGCCTGCTTTTTAAACCCAGAACCCATTGCCCCGTTCATGGATCTTTTTCTGCTCGGGGAAGCTGAATGCCTTTTAGATCCATTTTTTGATCTGTTTTTCAAATCCAAAACCAGATCAGACCTGCTTGAAACCATCGAAGAAAAACTGGCCGGGGCCTATGTCCCTTCCCGCCACAGGCCCATCCTCTATGACCAGCCCCCCCCTGTTTCAAACAAGATCCAGGTTCAGTATATAAACGACCTGTCAAAGGTTAAAACCACAACCGCCATCATGAGTTCAAAAGCGGCGTTTAAAGAACGGTTTCTCATCGAAACCCTCAAAGGCTGCCCCCATGGGTGCCGGTTTTGCACGGCAGGCTTTATCTACCGCCCCCCAAGAATTTATCCCTTGGCCAATATCCTCAAAGCCGTGGACGAGGCGGCCCTTATAACCGATAAAATCGGCCTGGTCAGTTCGGCGATTCTGGATCACCCGGATATCCACAAAATTTGCCAGTATGGAAGGAACAAAGGGCTGGGTCTTTCTTTTTCCTCTTTACGGGCTGACAAGCTCGACGATAAAATCATCACCATCCTGGCCGACTCCAAGGTAAAAACCGCCACCATCGCCCCGGAAGCAGGATCCCAGCGAATGCGCAATATCATCAATAAAAAACTAAACCAGAAACAGATTTTATCTGCTGCCAAGGCCCTTGTGGACAAAGGCATTTTCAACCTGCGCCTCTATTTCATGATTGGCCTGCCCTTTGAGACAAGAAAAGATGTCCAGGCCATCGTGGATTTGACCCTTGGAATCAAGGCCGTATTTTTGGAGGCCTCAAGAAAAAAGAAAAAAATCGGCACCATTACCCTGAGCATCAACCCATTTATCCCCAAACCCTGCACCCCGTTTCAATGGTCTGCCATGGAAGATCTTGCAGAACTCAAAGCCCGGGTATCCATTATCCGCCAAGGGTTAAAAAAAGTCGGCAACCTGGTATTAAACTTTGAATCCCTTCGCCAGGCAAGGGTCCATGCCCTGCTCTCCCTGGGCGATCAGCGGGCTGCACGACTTATTGAACTTGCAATGGAACACGGATGGACCCGGACCATGAAAATGGAAAAATCATATTGCGACCGTGTGGTTCTAACGTCCAAACCCCTTCCATCGGATACAGATTTTCCCCCTTCCCTTCCCTGGGATATCCTAGCCCATAAGGTCTCAGATAAATTTTTATTCAAGGAATTTCTCAGAAGCCGGGAAGAAAAAAACTCTCTCTCCTGCCCCATGAAACCCTGCTCAGAGTGCAAGATCTGCATGAGCGTCCAAGATACGCCATAGCCATTTGAACGGGCATGCTCATTTATATGCCAAAACAGATGCCCAATTTTTGAAATTTTGCTTGAGGTTATGCTCAATTAATTCTATAAGAAACAGTTGAAATTTTATGTAATGAATTTTTGGTGATTGCCGTGTGTGGCATCATCCTTATAGTATAAACAAGATGAAAACGATTAGGAGGTTTTATGTCAACTCTTGTATTTGGTCACAAGAACCCAGATACCGATTCCGTGGTTGCCGCCATTGCGCTGGCCGACCTTAAAAAATCACTTGGTGAAGATATTGCACCGGCCATTCAGGGTCAGCTGAACCCTGAGTCCAAATTTGTTCTGGACAAATTTGGCCTGGCAGCCCCTGAAGTCATCACCAGTTTTGCCGGCAAAGATGTATATCTTGTGGATCATTCAGACCTGGCCCAAAGCCCTGACGATTTGGCTGATGCAAATATCCTGGGTATTGTGGACCATCATAAATTGGGCGATGTCACCACAGGACAGCCCCTGGAATGCTGGATCTGGCCTGTAGGCTGTACCTGCACCGTCATTGCATCCATGTATAAATACTTTGATGTTGAAATCCCCAAGGGGATTGCCGGTGCAATGCTTTGCGCCATTCTGTCTGATACGGTAATCTTCAAGTCTGCCACCTGCACGGATTCTGACAAAAAAGTCTGTGCCGAACTGTCTGAAATCTGCGGTGAAAGCGATCTGGAAACTCTGGGCATTGAAATGTTCAAGGTTAAATCAGCCGTGGAAGGCACGCCCATCCGCGAACTGGTTCTCCGTGACTATAAAGACTTTAACATGAGCGGAAACGGCGTTGGCTGCGGCCAGCTTGAACTGGTTGATCTGTCCATTGTTGACGGCATCAAGGCAGATCTTGAAAAAGATATCCGTGATCTTAAGGCTGAAAAAGGCCATCACACCGTCCTGCTCATGCTCACCGACATCATGAAAGAGGGCACTGAGCTGCTCATCGCATCCGACGATGAAGCTGTTGTGGAAAAAACCTTTGGTGCCAAAATTGCCGACTCCAAATGCTGGCTCCCCGGCATCATGAGCCGTAAAAAACAGATCGTTCCTGATCTGGAAAAAACCTTTGGCTAAATGTCTGGATAGGGTTTAATACCAGAACAAACGCCTAAAGTATAAAAGGGCCTGGGAAATTTTATTTTCCCAGGCCCTTTATATTTTGCAGTCCCAGAGGGATACCATATCTGGAGATCAGGAGGGACTGATCGGGCAGGTCCCTCCCGATCAAGGCAGACCCAAATCAGGCCTTTTGTCTTTCCAGGCTGGTTTCAAATACCGTTTTAAGCTTTTCAGAAAGCATGGCCACATCAAAGGGTTTTAAAATATAATCATCACACCCTTTTTCAATCATCCCGAGAAGATCATCTTCCTTGGCATATCCGGAACAGACCAGGACCCGAATCTCAGGCGCAAGTTCCCGTATCCTTTCATAGGTTTGAACACCGCTCATTTTCGGCATGACCATGTCCAGGATAATCAGGTCAATATTGGAACCGTCCTCTTTAATAACAGAAATGGCACTGGCACCGCTTTGGACCGCCACCACTTCATACCCTAATGTTTCAAGCATTTCCGAGCAAACCGCAATCCCCCCTTTTTCGTCATCCACCAAAAGCACCCGGCCCTTGCCCGTAATCAGCTTTCGCTCCTGGGTTCTGGGAAGGCTTAAAAAATCTTTTCTGATCCTCGTTTCCGTGGCAGGCAGATAGAACATGAACACTGCCCTGCCCGGGCTGTGATTCCACCTGAAAACTGCCCTTATGGCCCTTGATGATCCCGTAAGCCGTGGCCAGCCCAAGCCCTGTTCCCTTCCCCCTTTCCTTGGTGGTAAAAAAAGGATCAAATATTTTTGCCTGGGTTTCCTTGTCCATGCCCATGCCTGTATCGACCACACTTATTTTCACATAGGAACCCGGAAGGGTCAGGCCGGCCTCTTCGGTCTGCCAGTCTTCCATGACCACATTCTCAGACTTGATGGTAATTTGTCCGCCATTGGGCATGGCCTGCCAGGCATTGACAAATAAATTCATCAACACCTGCTTGAGCTGCCCCTCATCCACTACCGTGCTCCAGAGTTTCTTTTCCAGATACTGGTGAATAAGGATGTCTTTTTTGGTCCTACCGAACATTTTGGCGGACATTTTGAGCAGATAATTAAGGTTAAGGGTGCAGGTCTCCTGACATCCTTTCTGGGAAAACCCCAGAAGCTGCCGGGCCATGTCAGCGCCATTGTTGACATATTCATCAATATTGGCAAGCCGTTTAAAAACCTCACTTTCTCTGTCAAACCCGCTTTTTACCAATGAGGTATATCCCTGGATTCCCATGAGGATATTATTAAAATCATGGGCAATACCGCCGGCCAGCGTGCCGATGGCTTCCATTTTCTGTGCCTGGCGAAGCTGGGCTTCCAGCCGAAGCCGCTCGGTCACATCCCGGCCCACCGCATAAATTCCCTTTCCCTCGTTTGTTGGATCCTCTCCGGGCAGGGTGATGGCCGAGGCCTTTAACTCCATAAAGGCAAAGGCGGAATAGGGATCGGTTTTGTACCGCTGGGGATTGGATTTTTAAATCTCAAATTCATTTCAATACGGGGGTGCCTTGGCCTGCCTGGGGTCACAGCCGCTTCCATATCCCGGACCCGGTTCCTGTCATCTTCATGCAGCAAATCTTCAAAAGGCATGCCGATGAGCACCTGTTTGGGAAATCCCAAAACCCTTTCAAACTGTTGATTAACAAAGGAAAAGCATCTCTTTTTGTCCAGGGTAAAAATCAGGTCAGGAGAATTATTGACCATGTATTCATATTGTTTCTCAGAGGCTTCCAAGCGGGCGGCAAAGGCCTTTTTCTCTGCAAGCAAATTGCTCTGGGTCACGGCGTTTTTCACCGTTTTAACCAGATCTGCATATTCAAAGGGTTTTTTAAGATAATCCCAGGCACCGAGTTTCAAAGCCTTGACAGCAGACTCAACAGAGGCAAACCCAGTCATGATAATGATCAGCACTTCGGCATCCAGACCAAAAATATGGTCCATGACCTCATACCCGTTCATTCCGGGCATGGAAATATCCAAAAGGATCAGATCAAACCGATGCGCTTTAAACAGGGCAACAGCCTCTTGTCCATCAAAGGCCGCCTGTACCTCAAACCCCTCTCTGGCCAGGCAGTGGGAAATATTATCAACGATACGTTTTTCATCATCAACAACAAGAATCTGTTCAGGTCTCATATAAGATCTTTCCAAATCGGTGTCTGCTTTCCCCCAATAGCCCTTTAAACTTTTTCATAACAGATCAAACCGCAACGCAGACAGCGGCCTGCCTCTTCCCTTGCGGCGTCAGAAGAAAAACCGGTTGAAAACCGGTCATTTCTTTTATGTTCTCCTGCTGAAAATTCAAGGATATTTCGGGGTGAAGGAACAACCTGGTTCAGGGATTGGACATCCTGGATCATGGATTTTGGTGTGATCATTCTGTCCGGATCTTGGTGTTCAATGCCGTAAATCATATGGTGCATCAGGGTTGCTGCTTTTCTTCCGCCGTTGATGGCTGCCACAGCCGACGGGTATTCGGAAATGACATCCTGGCTGGAAAGCAGTCCCAGTTCCCTGTTTGCATCTGGTTTTTTGACCAGTTCTACACCTTCCCAAGTCAGCGGCATTGCTGAATCACCATCCATATCTTTTGTTTCATCATTTTCATCACACCCCTGGGGCACGAAAACCAGCTCTGGAAAACGCCCCGCCCCCAAGATAAGATTGTTAGTATCAATAACATGTTTCACGCCTGTGTCAAGCTCTATATACTCAACCCCGGTTAAAGCAGCCTCTTTTCCTAAAATCTTTATAATTCCGGTATTGTAGAGGATGTTGACCCCGGCACTTGCAAGGGCATCAATCCCGGCTTGATCAAAGGATGAATCCTTGGCCTCTTTTCGTGAAATTACAAATATTTTTTCAGCCCCGGAGGCCTTGAGAATCTCGACGGCTTTGGGAAGACGAAGACCGCCCCCGGCAATAACAACAGTCTTACCGGTATCAGGTCTTAGGGACTCTTGCTCTTTGCTGCGAAGCAGGTCAATGAGCAGGTAGGTGCCGGGAATGATGTTGGCCGCCCGGTCCAAATCCCCGGAGGCCAGCCTGGAATCCCACCCCCCTGTGGCCGTAAAGACCGCATCATATCCCTCTTGTAAAAGCCCTGGAATGGTAAAATCCTGTCCCGCCTTTTGACGGGTGCGCATCTCCACCCCGAGATCAGCAATCCCCTGGATATCCCAGTCCAACACATCCATGGAGAGCCGATCCCTTGCTATGGCCTTTCTTAAGATACCGCCCAAAGAATCTCCAGCCTCAAAAACAACAGAATGATGGCCTAAACGGGCGGAAAAATACCCGGCAGAAAGTCCTTCAACCCCGCCGCCGATCACAGCAATTTTTTTATCGGTGGCAGGTGCGGTATAGGGCTGAATCCGCTTGTCCTGATTCATTTCATAATCACAGACAAACCGCTTTAAGTGGTTAATGGCCACAGACTCATCCTGAATCAGACGGCGGCAGTCAAACTCACACAGAGCCGGACAAATTCTTGAAATCACTGTGGGAAAGGGCATTCTCTCCTTAATCACCTGCAAGGATCCATGATAGTCTCCCTCCTTGATCAGTCTGATATACTCTTTAATATCAATGCCGGAAGGGCAGGCTCTTTGGCAGGGGGTGGTACATTCATCCCGGGTGTATTCGCGCATAATTCTGCGGGTCACCGAGGTGAGACGGATAATATTTTTGGGACAGATACTTTCACAGGCACCGCAGCCCGTACATTTTTCCTGGTCTACATGGGGAAGATGATCCTCTCCAATGGAAAGGGCACCGAACTTACAGGCGGTCACACAGGTTCCCAAGC
Source organism: Desulfobacter sp. (assembly GCA_028768545.1). Classification (NCBI taxonomy): domain Bacteria; kingdom Pseudomonadati; phylum Thermodesulfobacteriota; class Desulfobacteria; order Desulfobacterales; family Desulfobacteraceae; genus Desulfobacter; species Desulfobacter sp. Next base: position 2,159,705 of record CP054838.1, on the reverse strand, counting down.
CCAAACAACCGATACGGCAAACCTTCATCCCGCCCATGAGCATGGCCGCGGCCCTGCAGTCCCTTATGCCATTATAATGGTAATTGAGATCTGCGTCCTCATTTCCATAGTGGCACCCGGGCCGGGCAAATTCAGGTTCCTTATCAGAAATGGAAACCCCCATGATTGCAGCAATGGCCACGGCCACCTCTTCACCGGCAGCCACACAGGAATTGACATCCTGCTCTCCTTTGGCAATGGCCTCTGCATTGGCGGTGCAGCCGGGGTATCCGCAGCCTCCGCAATTTGCCCCTGGCAAAGCATCGTCAATGGCGACAACTTTGGGGTCCTCATATACATAAAACGCTTTTGATGCGATCACCAGAGCCGTACCAATCGCAATGCCCAATCCACCCATCATCATAATTGATTGCAGCATTATCCTTATGTCTCCGTTGTGTATATATTATCCTGCCAAATATCATCTCCTCGTTTAGTCCACATCCTGTATAGGCTTAACCCGGGCATAATGTCAACAATATCACTGAAATTCTCACAGGGTCATCGCATGTAACTTTTATTAAGATTCGTCCTTACCCGGCTGGAATAGGTGAGGGGGATTCCGTTAAATCTTAAGCGGTCGTCCTGACCGCTTAAGAAGCGGAAATGATCGGACCTATGCCGTCCTGGCGGGCCGCTCATTTACGCCACTCCACCCCCTTCACCCTATCCCAGCCTGGCTCTCCTGGCTTGTTATAGTATATGAGCATCGAACAAAATTTTCCTAGACATCGCTGCACAGATACGATATATATGGCAATAAACACAAGGAGTTGCCAATGAACGAAAAAAAATCTCTTGAAACTTTTTTTGACAATATTCAGGACCCCAGACACCACAATAAGCTTCATAATTTAATTGATGTCGTCATCATCGCAATTTGTGCGGTAGTTGCTGGCGCAGACACTTATGAGCAAATTGAAAACTTTGGCAAAAAGAGAAAAAGGTGGTTGTCAAAATTTCTAAGCCTTCCCCATGGGATACCCTCCCATGACACCTTTGGCAGAATTTTTGAAAGGATGAACCCGAATGAATTTCAGAGCAGTTTTATGCACTGGGTTCAGTCGGTTGCAAAGATGACCAAAGGTCAAGTCATTGCAATCGACGGCAAAACTCTAAGGCGTTCACACGATACCTCCAATGATAAGAAAGCCATTCATATGATCAGTGCGTGGGCTTCGTCTAATAAAGTGGTTTTAGGGCAATTAAAAACCGAAGAAAAATCAAATGAAATTACGGCCATTCCAAATCTTTTAAAACTTTTAGATATCTCGGGCTGCATTATAACCATTGATGCCATGGGCACTCAAAAGAAAATCGCTGAAACCATAATAAACAAAGGGTGTGACTATGTCCTTGCCCTGAAAGAAAATCATAAAACCTTGCATGATGAAGCGGTACTTTTTTTCAATAAAATGGAAGAAATGAAAAATCAGGGGTACCAGTTTAATGAACAGACCAGTTTTGACGGAGGGCACGGTCGAGTCGAAACGCGCAGGGCTGTGATAACCTCTGATATTGATTGGTTTGAAGATAAAAAAAGTTGGAAAGGTTTGAAAAGTATTGGAATGATTGAATCCACCCGGGAAATGGACGGCCAGATCAGTCATGAAAAGCGATATTATATATCGAGCCTGGATAGCGACCCCAATATTTTTGGTAATGCTGTCAAGAGGCATTGGGGAATTGAAAATTCAGTGCATTGGGTATTGGATATTGCGTTCCGTGAAGACGAAAGCAGAGTCAGAAAGGGGAACTCTCCTGAGACTTTTGCAGCGATTCGGCACATTGCATTAAATTTATTACGGAACAATAAGACATTTAAAGGGAGTGTAAAAACCAAAAGGTTGAATGCTGCTATGGATATCAAATATCTGGAGGAAGTTATGTTTGGATGATACTTGAACCAATCAAAACTATAGGCACTTTACAATATTTACAGGGAATGTTCAGAATTCTGTGTCACGGTTTCGGTTCCCGGATCTGCCTCAGCGCCAGCGGAAGTAAAAGTCAGGTCCGAGAATGGGCCTTCAATCAGCCACGTCGGAGGAGTTGACTTTTGCTGGAGTGGAGTTCCTGGAACCATCTTTTCCATCTGTAAATAAATCCCTATCAAATTCCCAGCTCTTTATCCAGCCGGCCTTCAAAGAAAATTGCCAACTGGGAAATTGTCAGTGACCAATTTTGAATCGGCATTGTCCATTTTTTACTGGCGTTCTGGATCCCCATGTAAAGCAGCTTTAACAGGCTGTCCTGGTTCGGGAATGATCCCTTTGTTTTGGTCAGTTTTCGAAACTGTCGATGCACAGCCTCAATGGTATTTGTGGTGTATATTATCCGTCGAATCTCTTCTGGATATTTAAAGAAATGACTGAGGCGTTCCCAGTTGTTCCGCCAGGATTTTATCACAATCGGGTATTTGTCATTCCATTTATTTTCCAAGATATCCAGTTCTTCTTCGGCCAGATCCTTATTGACCGCTTTATAAACACGTTTTAGATCTGCCATAAATTCCTTTTTATTTTTGGAACCAACGTATTTCAATGAATTTCGGATCTGGTGGACTACGCAGAGTTGAACTTCTGTGTCCGGGAATATGGTCTCAATGGCCTCGGGAAAACCTTTTAGACCATCAACACAGGCAATCAGGATATCTTTTACCCCTCGGTTTGAAAGGTCTGTTAACACCTGCAGCCAGAAGTTCGCACCCTCATTCTCGGATATGTACAGCCCAAGAACCTCTTTGCGGCCCTCGATATTCACCCCAAGAATTGTGTAAACGGCTTTGCTGCCGACCTTTCCGTTTTCTCGTACTTTATAATGTATGGCATCAAGCCATACGATTGGGTACACATTTTCCAACGGCCTGGCCTGCCATTCTTTGACGGTATGGATGATTTTATCGGTAATGGTGCTCAGAGTGGCATTTGAAATCTCAAGTCCATAGATTTCCTGTAAATGGGAAGCCATATCATTATAACTCATGCCCAGGCCGTAAAGGGCTATTATCTTTCTTTCAATTTCATCGCTGAGCGTTGTCTGATGTTTTTTGACGATCTGTGGAGAGAAGGTTCCGGCCCTGTCACGCGGGGTTTCCAGCTCAAATTTACCATCCAGGGATTTAATGGTCTTTTTGCTTTTTCCATTACGGCGGTTGGCAGAAACTTCCTGCCCGAGATGGGACTCCAACTCTCCTTCAAGAGCAGCTTCAGCAAGATTTTTGATTAATGATGTAAGGACGCCGCCCTTACCTATGAAGGGTTTACCTTCCTGGATGCCTTTAAGGGCTTTTTGAAAATCAAATTCGGTGTTTTCTTCGGTCATGTCAGTTCTCCTTATTTAGCTGAGTATATCAGCTTTCATTCAACTGACACAGAATTTTGAACGCCCTTTATTTATATGCGTGAGCCCTGGAAATTCTCAGGCCTGACATTGACAAAAATGACTCAGTAGTATATATCCCAAAACATTGTTCAGGGTCAGCACGTGAGAGTATAAGTAAACTATGGGGGACAAACCTATGGCTAAAGATATTATAACGCTCAACGAAAACCAGCTTGAATATGAACCCGGCGAAACCATTCTGAATATTGCCAGTCGAAATCAAATAGACATTCCCACCCTCTGCCACCTCAAACATACAAACCCCACCCATACCTGCAGGGTTTGTGTGGTGGAAGTTGCAGGACAAAAAGACTTGGTTGAATCCTGTGTAACCCCGGCAGAACCCGGCATGGTTATTTTAAGTAAATCACCACGGGTGATTGAGGCCAGAAAAAAGATTATTTCAGGCCTTCTGACCCGGGGGAATCACAATTGCGCCATTCGAAATTTTGACACCATGGACTGGACGGATTTCCAGCTTGAGGTCCTCAAGTCAGACGGAAAGCAGGACCTTTGCCCGGTATGGGGGGATTGTGAACTCCAGGATCTGGCCTACCGCTATCAGGTTCAGACAAAGGGGATGCCCCAGAACCTGTGCAAATATAAAACAGAACGGGCCAACCCTTTCATTATCAGAGATTTTTCCAGGTGCATCCTTTGCGGCAGATGCATCAAAGCCTGCAGGGAAATCCAGGTCAACAACGCCATTGAATTCGGTTACCACGGTGAAGAGATGAAAATCATTGCCGGCAATGACAATCACCTCAAAGATTCTGATTGTGTATTTTGCGGAGAATGCGTCCAGGCATGTCCCGTGGGTGCCCTGATTCCTGACAGGGAATTTCGGGACCATCGGTTTACCCCCACCGAAACGGTGAGAACCACCTGTTCCTTTTGCGGGGTCGGCTGTCAAATGGATGTATTTGTCCAGGACAATAAAATCGTTAAGATCGACGGGGCAGACCCGGATCTGCCGCCCAACAATGCCAGCCTCTGCGTCAAAGGCAGGTTTGGATACGACTTTGTCTCCTCGCCTGATCGGCTTAAATCCCCCTTGATCAAAAAAAACGGCAAGCAGGTACAAGCCTCCTGGGACGAGGCCTTGGACCTTGTGGCCTCAAAACTGACATCCATCAAGGACACTTACGGACCTGATGCCACAGGGGTTCTGACCTCGGCCAGGATCACCAATGAAGACAACTATGCGGCCATGAAATTCACCCGGGGGGTCTTAAAGACAAACAATATTGACCATTGTGCCCGGTTGTGACACAGCTCCACCGTAGCCGGTCTGGCTGCAGCTTTTGGAAGCGGTGCAATGACCAACTCCATCGCCGATATTGAAGACTCGGATGTGATCCTGGTGACAGGTTCAAACACCACTGAAAATCACCCAGTGCTCTCTTCGTTCATGAAACGGGCAGTCCTCAAGGGAAAAACACTCATCCTCATTGACCCGAGAAGAGTCCATCTGGCCGACCATGCTGAAACATGGCTGCGGCCCACCCCCGGAACCGATATCGCCTGGATCAACGGGTTGATGAACATTATCATTTCAAACCATCTTGAAGACCGGGAATTCATTGAAGCACGGTGCGAAAACTTTGATGCCTTAAAGGCCACCGTGGCCAAATACACCCCGGAACATGTTGAAAAAATCACAGGCATTCCCCAATCAGACCTGATTGAGGTGGCCGAAAAATTTGCCCGGGCCGATGCCGCCTCCATCTGCTATTGCATGGGCATTACCCAGCATACCTGCGGCACGGACAATGTAAAATCCCTGGCCAATCTATCCATGCTCTGCGGTCATATCGGCAAACCCGGGGGCGGTGTCAACCCCCTTCGGGGCCAGAACAATGTCCAGGGCGCCTGTGACATGGGAGGACTGCCCAATGTATTCACCGCTTACCAGCCCGTGGCAAGCCCTGATACAAGGGAAAAATACCAAAAGGCCTGGCAGATTGAAGACCTGTCCTCAACCCCGGGGATTGTGGCCACAGAAATGTTCCAAAAGGCCCATGACGGAGAGATGAAATCCTTGTTCATCATCGGCGAGAACCCCATGATCTCGGATCCAGATCTCAACCATGCAAAAAAAGCCCTGTCCAACCTGGAATTTCTTGTGGTCCAAGATATTTTCGAGACTGAAACCACGGCCCTTGCCGATGTGGTTCTGCCGGCCTTTTGCTTTGCCGAAAAAAACGGGACATTCACCAACTCGGAACGGCGGGTTCAACGGGTCAGAAAAGCAGTTGAAGCGCCGGGGGAGGCCAGGCCGGACTGGCAGATCATCTGCCAGATTGCCCAGCGCATGGGATATGATTTTTCCTATGAAAACAGCCATGAAATTTTCAAAGAAATCACCAGCCTGACGCCCTCGTACAGCGGCATCACCTGGGAACGCATTGAACAGGAAGGAATTCACTGGCCCTGCCCGGATATAAACCATCCTGGCACCCCCATTTTACACTCCTCCCAGTTTACACGGGGCAGGGGATATTTCCATGCCATTGAGCATGTGCCTGCGGCAGAACTAACCGACCAAAGCTATCCCTTTATCCTGACCACCGGCCGGGTGCTCTACCATTACCACACCGGCACCATGACCATGCGCACCCATGGGTTAAACAGGCTCTCACCTGAATGCTTTGTTGAAATATCCAACGGTGATGCCACAAAACTGGGGATTGACCACGGACAAATGGTCAAGGTTTGCTCGAGACGGGGACGGATAAAGGCAAAACTCAAGGTGTCAAAAAAAGCCGTGGACGGGACCATTTTCATCCCCTTCCATTTTGCCAAGGCTGCGGCCAACAAGCTGACCAATTCAGAACTTGACCCTACGGCAAAAATTCCGGAATTCAAGGTCTGCGCCATTAATATTGAGGCAGCCTAGACCTTTTTTTAAACGCTCAACCAAAGCGCGAGCCTTTGCAGACTGCATTGGCCTGCTCTTTGTGTAAAATTGAAAGATCCAATTCCCGGCCTGTTTCATGTCCAAAAGGATCCAGCCTTGTTTACCCCCCTTTTAGACCGATAAAAAAGGTTCAACCGGGACAACCCAGCTTAAAACGGATGCGGACCACCCCGGCCTCAAATCCTGCGGTTGTAATTTTAAACGCTCCGATCTGCCCTGTTGAACTGACATGGTCGCCAATACAGGGACAGGCATCATAATCGCCCATGCGCACAATTCTAAATTGGCTCAGTTTTGCCTGGCCGGGTACCCGTTCAATGTTAAACTGCTTTTGGGCCTCCTGGCTTGACATGATTTCAAACCCCACAGGATAATCCGCTTGAATGGCCTGATTCACCTCATCCTGAACCCTTTGAATTTCTTGAGCCGTGAGAGGTCTTTCAAAATGATAGTCGCATTTTGATTTTTTGGAATTGATATGGGCGGAAAAACACCGGCTACAATTAAAAAGCCGGACCATGGCCTGGTTCAGCAGATGTTCGGCAGAATGCATCCTGGGATAATTGGACATCATACACACTTTGGATTAGGAGGTTGAACTGGCCAAAACAGCCAAACATTGTTCAAAATCTTCAGGCAGGGAGGCTTCAAAGGCCATTTTTCTGCCTGAAAAAGGATGCCTGAACCCCAGACGCCAGGAGTGAAGCATCTGTCTTGGGGCAAGCATTGATCCCTTACGGTGACGGCGGTTTTGATATACCCGATCCCCGAGCAAAGGCATGCCCGAGGCATAAAAATGAACCCGGATCTGATGGGTACGCCCGGTATACAGGCGGATTGCCGCCAGAGTCGCCTCTTTGAACCGTTCTTTCACCCGGAACCCGGTTCGGGCGTACTTTCCGGTTTCAGGCACCACGGCCATGAGTTTGCGTTTTTTGGGATGGCGGCCAATGGGAAGCAGGATATCGCCTTGGTCTGGAATATCTTTTCCCTGAACCAGAGCAAGATATTCTTTGATCACCCTGCGCTGTTTAAACTCTTTTTGAAGAAATTCATGGCTTTTGATTGTTTTTGCAACCAGAATCAGGCCCGAGGTATCCATATCCAGCCGGTGAACAATTCCCGGGCGCAAAGGGTCCCAGCCAGGGTTTGAAAACACAGAATCATGGGCCAGAAGGCCGTTGACCAGGGTACCTGTGAGGTGACCGGGCCCTGGATGCACCACCTGTCCCGGGGGTTTATCCACCACCAGAATATAGTCGTCTTCATGGAGGATGGAAAGCGCCATTTTTTCAGGTGCTGGAAGGGTCGGCGGTTCATGAATGAGAATCCGGCCTGAAACCTTGTCCCCTTTTTTCACCCTGTATCCGGGTCGTTTGGTCGCCCCGTTCACCAGGATCATTTTTTGACAGATCAAATCCGACGCCCTGCCCCTGGACAGGGTCTCATGGGAAAGGGCGACCACCTGGTCGAGACGGAGCCCAACCTTGGAAGTTGAGATGCTAAATAATAGATTCATGTGAATAAAAAAACCGGCAGGCTGGCGGCCTGCCGGTGAGGATTTAATCTGGGAAATACCGATCAGGTAAACAGATTTTCAATTTCTTCCATCATGGCTTTTTCATCAATATCCTTGGCCATGGAAAGTTCCTGCACCAAAAGGTTCTGGGCGGTATCCAAAAGTTTTCTCTCACCAAAAGAAAGATCCTTTTCAAGCTTTAGCTGAAAAAGATCCCGAAAGACCTCGGCCACATCATAGATGGAACCGGTCTTGATTTTATCCATGTATTCTCTGTACCGGCGGTTCCAGGTCTGGTTGTCACTGCTTTGACCTTTTTCCTGCATTACCTTGTAGACTTGAGCCACTTCAGTTTCCGGAATAACCTCCCGCAACCCGACAGATTCCACATTGGAGGTGGGAATCATAATCACCATTCCGTTTTCCACAATCTTCATCATGTAAAAATTCATGGTGTCGCCGTTAATTTCCTTGCTTTCGATGGACTCGATATAGCCGACACCGTGTGCAGGATAGACTGCAAGATCACCCTTTGCAAACTCTTTTTTGGTTGAATTCTCTTTTGCCTTAGCCGCAGTATTTCCGGATTCTTCACCCATTGATAGCCCGCCTTAATTAATGTGAAAACAAATTGCCCATTCTCAGGCAGAAAACCATATTTTAACAATATTGTCAACAAAATAATCCTGGATAGCATTGTTAAACAAGGTTTTTACCTGACAAACGAAAAGGACGGCTGAATACGAGACAAAAATTGACAAAAAAACCAAAACCAACTGAATTCAAAACAAATGTTTGGTTCATCAGAAAATCGCGTACCTGGACTGAGAAACATCACTGGGAAGGCAATAACACAGTAAGGATTTTTATGCTTGAAATGATGGTGTGAACATGATCATGTTCTAATTTTTTTGTGTTATTCGCACAAAATCGGAGAATGAATTAATGTCCACAAGCTTCATATACCATGCCTTTGGCCTTCGTGACTACTTTTATAAAACAACACGTTTCATCGGTGGAATAATCACTTTTGAACTCATACCAAAACCGGAGGCGGTAAAATGCCCGGAATGTAATTCCAGGTCCGTCACCAGGAAAGGGATTGTGACAAGAGATCTCAGAACAATACCGGTAGGTTCAAAACCCGTGATTCTCAGGACGGCTATCCAGAGAATTTGGTGTTCGTTCTGTCAATTTGTCCGGCAAATCAAACTATCCTTTGCCCAGGAGGGGAAAAGCTATACCCGGGCTTTTGAACGGTATGTCTTGGAGTTGTCTCAGTTCATGACAATCAAAGATATTGCCATCCATTTAAGGATCAGCTGGGATACGATAAAGCAGATCCAGAAAGAAGACCTGCTGAGGCGTTATCGAAATATCCCCCTTGAGAAAGTCCGGCAGATTGCCATAGATGAAATTTCCATAGGGAAAGGGCATAAATACTTGACCATCGTGATGGATCTGGAATCCGGTAGAATTCTGCACGTGGGAGAAGGAAAAGGTGGTGAAGCTTTGAAATCTTTTTGGACAAAAGTGAAAATATCGAAAGCAAAAATCAAAGCCGTCAGCATCGATATGTCCCCGGCATACTTGAGTGCTGTTATTGAAAATCTTTCTGGTTCAGCAATTGTCTTTGACAGATTTCATGTTGTTAAATTGTTCAATGAGAAACTGTCGGATTTCAGGCGAAAGCTCTACAACCTTCTTGCCAATACCGGGCAACAAAAACTTCTGAAGGGAGTCCGGTGGCTTTTGTTAAAAAATCCCGAAAACCTCAGTGATGACAAGAAGGAGGCCCAACGGTTAGAAGAAGCATTGAAAATAAATCAGCCGCTATTGGTAGTCTACTACATGAAAGAGGAACTCAGGCAAATATGGAATCAAAAGAAAAAAGAAACAGCTGAAAAGATAGTCAGCAATTGGATCAATCTGGCCAATATTTCCAAAATTCCAATGTTGATGAAATTTGCCAAGACCTTGGCTGTGCACAGGCAAAGAATCCTTTCATACTATGATTACAGGATATCTACAGGTCCTTTAGAAGGGACAAATAACAAGATAAAAACCATGAAACGGAAAGCTTATGGATACAGGGATTCGGAGTTTTTCAGGTTGAAACTTTTGGACCTTCACAATAAAAGGTACGCATTAATCGGATGAACCAAATGTTTTAACATTGAGCGTTGAATCTGCTCGTCATTAAAAATGATATTTTTAAAAGGCACCTTTAAAAAAAGTGATGAAAACGGCTCAGGCGGGGAACATAGATTATCGGCGGGAATTGACAGAGTTCATGGCTTTGGTCACCCCGGATTCCAGGATGGTCAGACAGGCGTCAGAAGCCGTTTGAATCAACTCATCCAACCCGGATTGTTCTTCATGGGAAAACTTACCCAGGACATGGCCGGTAACCGCCCTGCCAGACCCCGGGTGACCCACCCCCACACGAATCCGGATGCATTCCCTGCGCCCAAAGGCCTCAATTATGGACCGGATTCCATTGTGTCCGCCATGTCCCCTGCCCTGAACGATCTTGATCTGACCAAAGGCAAGATCCATATCATCATGGATCACGATAATATCCCCCATATCAATTTTAAAATAGGCAGCAAGTTTTTGCAGGGGGATACCGCTTCGATTCATATAAGAGAGCGGCTTTACAAGGAAGGTGTCCCGGTTTTTCACCCGGGCCTTAACATAGGCGGCATCAAAACGGTTCTTGTTCAAATCCCGGCCGATCTTTGAGGCCAGGGCATCAATTACCAGAAACCCGATATTATGACGGGTCTGGGAATATTCCTTACCAGGATTTCCCAGACCCGCCACCAAAGTATAAGTTGAATCAGACATGATGCCAGGAACAATAAAGGATTATTCAGCTGCAGGCTCTGCTACGGCCTCTCCTTCTTCAGCCAGATCCTCATCTTCTTCTTCAACATCAGAGGTATCTGCTGTGGGCGGAACCACGGTCAGGACAGTGAAATTCACCTCATGGGGAATCTCAATGGATGCACCCAGATCAATGTCTTCAACATGGATGGCGTCACCAATGGCAAGCTCTGCAATATCCAAAACAATACTTTCCGGCGTATCTTTGGGTTTACACAGAATATCAAGTTCACGACGGATAATCTGGAGCATCCCGCCCTCTTTAACACCTGCGCATTCCCCTGTTGTCTCAACGGGAATGGAGACAGAGACCTTGGCATCCATATCAATTTCATGAAAATCCACATGCAGGTACTTAAGCCCGAATGCATCCATCTGAAGCTGTTTGAGCATAACCATTTTCTCCTGGCCGCCTTCAATGTTCAAATTAAAGAACAGACCGGTCGTACCATTGTCCCTGATTATTTTATCAAAAACAGACGTATCAACGGACAATTTCAAAGGCTCTGTTTTGGCACCGTAAACGATGGCAGGAATGGCATTATCAGCTCTCATTTTTCTGGCTGCGCCCTTTCCCTTGGTTTCTCTTGTTTTTGCATTTAATTCAATTAATTCCAATGTTTTACCCTCCGTACCTGCCCGGATTGGACAGAATAACTAAAATATATTTTTAAACAAATAGAGAATTTACAGAATCACCCCTGTAACTGCGCATGATCGCCTCACCCACAAGTTTGGCAATGGACAGCGTTTTAATCTTGTCACAGGCAATGGCTTCCTCTGATAAGGGAATGGTATCTGTTGCAACAAGAGAATTCAAAGACGAATCATTGATTCTTTCAATGGCAGGCCCTGAAAGCACCGGATGGGTACAATATGCATGGACCTCTTTGGCACCTTTTTCCCGGATAACCCCTGCCGCTTCCGTTAATGTCCCGGCAGTATCCACCATGTCATCAATAACAATGGCGGTTTTGTCTTTAACATCCCCGATAATGGCCATGGCCTTTGCCTGGTTGGGAGCACTGCGACGCTTATCCACAATGGCAAGTCCGGCATGAAGCCGTTTAGCATAGGCACGGGCCCGTTCCACACCGCCCGCATCAGGCGAAACCAGCACCAGATCATCTGAAAACCGGGTTTTGATATCATCAATGATAATGGGAGCAGCATAAAGATTATCCACAGGCACGTTAAAAAAGCCCTGAATCTGACCGGCATGGAGATCCATGGTAATGACCCTGTCAACACCGGTGGCATCCAGAAGATCTGCAACCAGCTTGGCACTGATCGGCACCCTTGGAGATACTTTTTTGTCCTGGCGGGCATATCCGAAATACGGAATTACAGCCGTCACCCGATTGGCTGAGGAGCGTTTAAAGGCATCGATCAGCAAAAGCAATTCGACCAGGTTATCATTGACCGGCTGACAGGTGGACTGGATCACGAAGATTTCCTGTTTCCGGACATTTTCATGAATTTCAACCTGGGTTTCCCCATCACTAAACCGGTTGACTTTCAATCTTCCCAAGGGTTTTGCAAGGTATTCTGAAATCCTGTCCGCAAGTACGGAATTGGAATTCCCCGCAAAAATTGACAAGCCATTCATAGTAAATCTCTTTTCTTTTATATTAAGTTTGGCTGGGGCGAGAGGATTCGAACCTCTGAATGCAGGGATCAAAACCCTGTGTCTTACCGCTTGACGACGCCCCAGTACATTAAACTCATAGCCCGTACTCTCCTATCCGCGAAAGAAAAACCTGCCGGTTTTTCCCCTCCCATGCCTTGGCAATCCGCCGGAAACCGTGATTAGCCTCGGCATGGTCCGAATAAAGAGCAAAAAGAGATGAGCCGCTTCCAGACATGTATACATTTCTTTGCAGCAACAACGCCATCTCTTCTTTGGTTGAGCTGATTTCAGGGTATAATTTGCAGGCCGGGCCTTCCAAATCATTGTGTAATTCTTCCCTTCCATCAAGCTCTGGTTCGAATACCAACGTATTCGAACCAGTATTCATAATATAATTGCTTGTGAATGTCAATCCAAATTCCAATTTTTTAAAAACATCTCCCGTGTTTGCCGACACCCCCGGACTGCAGACCACCACCCAAAATCTTGGCAGGTTGCCGCAGGGGGTCAATTGCTCCCCCACACCCGAAGCAAAGGCCGGCTCACCCAGGATAAAAAAAGGAACATCCGCCCCAAGGGTCAGAGCCATCTTCTCTAATTCCGCCTTTAAAAAAGGCTGGCCCGCCATCTTGTTCAACCCAGTCAAAATGGCTGCAGCATTAGAGCTGCCCCCGCCAAGACCGCCCCCCACAGGAATTTTTTTGTCAATCTGAATATCGATCCCCTGAAAGGGGGGGGCCCCCAGTTTTTGAATATGGTGATCGACGAACAGATCGGCTGCTTGCCACGCAAGGTTGGTAGGATCCGCAGGCACCTTGGGATGATCGCAGCCCACCTTTATCCCGGATCCTTTAAACTCAATTTTGATCTGATCACAAAGGTCAATCAAGGCCATAAGGGAGTACAACTCATGCATCCCGTCATCTCTTTTGTCCCGGACATACAAAAAAAGATTGATCTTTGCAGGAGAAATAAGGGAGAGGCTCAACCGGCGGCCTCAACATAGGCCATTCGGATCTCTGAAAGCAGGGCCTTGAGAAGACTTTCCTCCTCTTCAGAGAGATTGCCCTTTGTTTTGTCCTGTAGCATGGCAATCATATCAATGGTATGATGGGCCATGTCCAGGTTCACCCCTTTTTTGCCTGAAGAAGGATCCTCTACCTTGCCCAGCTGCACAAGGCCTGAAGAATATAAAGAAAGAATAAAGCTTGAAAAATCAATCTTGGGCATGGCATCCCTTACCCCCTCCTCCTCGGGTTCTCCGTTTTCCATTACAAATCCATTTCCTTGAGCCATATTGTTCTCCTTAAAAACATGATGAGGTTGCCCCCATTTAATCTTGATCCGTTTCCAAACGGATAATAATATCCGCCACTGTGGTTCCCTTGCCATCCTCATGGACAAACAAAGGATTAATATCCAACTCACGTATCATGGGATGGTGATCGACCATGGCTTTGAGGGATACGATATTTTTTTCTATGGCCTCAATATCAGAGGGGGCTTCGCCTCTCAATCCTTTGAGAATAGGATACCCCTTAATGCTTTTCACCATGCGCCGGGCCACATTTCTGCCCATGGGAGAAAGCCTGAATGCCACATCTTTATAGACCTCAACAAAAATACCCCCCAGACCGAACATCACGGCATGACCGAACACGGGATCCTTGGTCACCCCAAGGATAACCTCTTTGCCTTTGGGTGCCATTCGTTGAACCAGCACCCCTTCGAGCACTGCATCCGAGTCATAGGCCCGGGCATTTTTCATTATCCGTTCAAAGGTTGTTTTAACCCCCTCCTTGTCCTCTATCCGGACCTCGACACCGCCGGCATCACTTTTGTGCAGAATCTGGGGGGAGACAATTTTCATGACCACAGGATATCCGATATCCTTTGCAATCTTTGTGGCTTCTGCCGCTGTTTTTGCTAGGGCCATGGGAATGGTGTTAAACCCGTAGCATTTTAAAATTTCATTGCCGTCAAGCTCACCTAAAACAGTCCGGCCCTCATCCATATATCCTTGAATAATCTTTTGGGCCTTGTCACGGTCATAGGAGAGTTCATACTGGGGTAAAATCCGTCTGAACAACCATTTAACGCTCTGTCTCAATGCCCCGAGCGACCTTGCGGCACTTTCAGGAAACTGATAGACCGGCACCCGGTGCTGCTGAAGCAGGCGGACCCCGTCAGAAACATCCACCACCCCCATGAATGCGCAGAGAATCGGCTTAATTGAATTTTTTGCAATACTGACAATGGACTCGGCCGTGCCAATGGCATCGGTCATAGACTGGGGAGTGAGGATGATGAGCACGGCATCCACATTCCGGTCTCCCAACACCGTTGCCAGGGTGTTTTCATACCGGTCCTTGGCCGCATCTCCGATCACATCCACTGGATTGTGAAAATTGGCTGTGGGCGGAAGGTATTTTTTCAGTTCTTTGACGGTTTCCGGAGAAAATTTAGCCAGCTGCAACCCGGACTGTTCGCTCATGTCCGTGGCAATAATCCCAGGCCCGCCTGCGTTTGTAACAATGGCCACACGGTCGCCGGTAGGATATTTGTTTGCCGCCAGTGCCTGGGCATAATCAAAAAGCTGGTTTACGCTCTTGCACCTTAAAATACCGGCCATATTAAAGAGCCCGTCATACATCACATCAGAACCGGCCAAGGCCCCTGTGTGAGATGCCGCAGCAACCGCCCCGGCAACAGAGGTCCCTGACTTTATGGCAATCACATGGGTGGGATGGGTGCCGGAAGTCATCTCCCTGACCTCTGCTATGAATTCTTCTGCAGGCCTTGACAACTCTTCCATATAAATCATGACCACGTCGGTATCAGGATCATTGTGATAATATCTGAGCAGATCCAATTCATCCACGTCTGCCTTGTTGCCGATGGAAATAAACTTTGAGAACCCAAACCCTTTGTCTGCGGCATAATCCAGCACGGCCGTACAAAGGGCCCCGCTCTGGGAGATAAAAGAAATATTGCCCGGTTTCGGCATTCTTGCCGAAAAACTGGCATTCAAGGAAACCTTGGACGAGGGGTTGATCACCCCAAGGCAATTGGGTCCCACAAGCCTGACCCCGGCCTTGTGACACAAGGCCTTGATCTGAAGTTCGATTTCAAGTCCCTCACCACCGACTTCCTTAAACCCGGCAGAAACGATGACAATCCCCCGCACCCCCTTTTGAATACACTCTTTTACCGACCCCAATGCCGCTTTGGGGGGCAGAATGATCATGGCAAGATCTATGGGATCCGGAATGGTGGCGATACTGGTATAACATTTGACACTCAGAACAGATTTGGCTTTGGGGTTGACCGGATAAAGCGTGCCCTGGTATCCGCCCGAAAGGATATTGGCAAATATATCATGGCCGACTTTTCCTTTCTGGGTAGAGGCACCGACAACAGCGATGGTTTCAGGTGAAAAGATTGCATCCAGCTTGTCCATTGTCTATCTTCCTTTCGTGGGAAAAGAAATTGTATCATTTATATTTAGCGCAAGACCCCGGCCCGCCGATTGAAAATGCAGATAAGAATCTTATGAATAATGCATATAAAATAGGGCTTTTCATGGGCTAAGTAAAGAGATGAGTCAAAAAAACAAACCAAATAAAAAAATCGCCGGCATGAAGGAATCACACCGGCGGTCAAGTTGACACCTAACCCCGAATATGCCCGGGATCAGAAGGAATTGTAAATTTTATTATTTACCCCAGGCATACTTGGCAGATTTCAAGGTATTTTTCATGAGCATGGCAATGGTCATGGGGCCTACACCGCCGGGAACCGGGGTAATCTTCCCCGCAATTTCCTTGGCCGCATCAAAATCCACATCACCCTTGAGTATGGCCTTGCCGGTCTTTTCGTTCATGCCCACACGATTCACACCCACATCAATCACTGTGGAACCGGGTTTGATCCATTCGGGTTTTACAAGATCCGGCACGCCGGCAGCCACAATAAGAACATCGGCTCTCTTGCAATGGGCAGCCAGGTCTTTGGTCCGGGTATGAACGATTGTTACGGTGGCATTGGCACCCACACCCTTCTGGGCCATCATCATGGCAATGGGTTTACCCACAATATTGGAACGGCCCACAACAACCACTTCCGCACCAGATGTTTCAGTGCCGGAGCGAACGATCATTTCCTGAATACCGGCCGGGGTGCAGGGATGAAAAATAGCCTCTTCACCGCCGATCATCAAACGGCCCACATTCACCGGATGGAAGGCATCCACGTCCTTGTCCGGATTAATGGCGTTGAGCACTTTTTTATCATCAATGTGCTTGGGCAGCGGCAGCTGAACCAGGATACCATGGATATCCGGATCTGTGTTGTACTTGTCGATCAGCGCCAGCAGGTCTGCCTCGGAAATATCTTCGGGCTGGTCATCCTGAATCTCATGGAACCCTAAGCTGATGGCAGTTTTAACTTTCAAGGTAACATAAGATATGGATGCAGGGCTTGAGCCCACAAGGATGGTAACCAGTCCCGGGACTTTCCCTGTTTCTGCCTTAATCTGCTCGACTTCTTCTTTGACCTCTGCGAGGATCGCCTTTCTTATTTCTGTTCCGCTAATAATTTCAGCAGTCATAATAACCTCCGTGATTGAAGCCCTGACAGACAAGTCCAGGGCTTTTGATCAGAACACAACAAATCGGTTTGCCAAAAGGAACAAACCGATTTGCCTTGTGTATAAATCAGGCCTAGAATACGCCCTGAACCTTGCCGGTTTCAACATCCACATCAACCCGTTTAAACGCAGGGTTGGAACCTGTACCCGGCATCAGAGAAATGGCGCCTGCAACCGGAACGATAAAGCCTGCACCGCCGTAGGTGAGGACTTCGCGGATGGTCAGTCTCCAGCCTGTGGGAACCCCTTTAAGGGCAGGATTGTCAGACAGGGACAGATGGGTTTTAACCATGCACAGACCCAGACCTGAAAGCACAGGATCGGCCTGGATTCTCTTGAGAGCAACCTCAGCATCAGCAGAGTAGTCAACACCGTCAGCGCCATAAACTTCTTTGGCCACCAGTTCGATTCTCTCTTTAACCGGCAGATCAAGTTCATAGAGGAACTTAAATTCTGATTTATCTTCGCAGGCTTCCACAACGGTTTCTGCAAATTCAATGGCGCCGTCACCACCATGTTCCCAGTGACGGGACAGGGCAACCCTTGCACCTTCGGCTTCGCAAAGTTCACGAACCTTGGCAATTTCAGCATCGGTATCTGTATAGAATGCATTGATGCAGACCACAGGAGCAATACCGGCTTTTCTAACATTTTTAATATGGTGAATAAGGTTGGCACATCCTTTCCCAACCCACTCAACATTTTCCGTGCTGTACTCTTCGGGCATGGGTTTACCAGGAACAGGTACCGGAGCGCCGCCATGGCATTTAAGGGCACGGATGGTGGCAACGACAACGGCGCAGTCTGGTTTCAGACCTGAATAACGACATTTGAGGTTCCAAAATTTTTCAAAACCGATATCCGCACCAAACCCGGATTCCGTGACATGGTAGTCGGCCAGTTTCAGACCCACCTTATCCGCAATAACAGAAGACTGACCAATGGCGATATTGGCAAAGGGGCCTGCATGAACAATAACGGGCTGGCCTTCAAGGGTCTGCATCAAAGAAGGATTAAGGGCATCCACCATCCATGCGGTCATGGCACCGGCCACCTGAAGATCTTCAGTGGTCACAGGCAGTCCTTTTTTGGTATAGGCCACAACAATCTTGCCCATTCTTTCACGCATATCTTTTAAATCATTTGCAATGGCCAGAATGGCCATCACTTCTGAAGATACGGCAATACCGAATTTTGATTTCATCATAAAGCCGTCAGCCTTGCCGTTAACACCGTCAATACCGATGATAATGTTACGAAGCGCCTGGCAGCAAAAATCCATGATCCATCCCATTTCAACCTTTGTGGGATCAATATCAATTCTTTTCATGCCGGAAAGGCGTTCAAGCTGTTCGTCAGTATAGTTACGTTCATGCTGAAGACGGGAGGTCAAGGCCACCATGGCCAGGTTGTGGGCATTCATAATGGCATTGATATCGCCGGTAAACCCTAAAGAAAAAGGTGTCAAAGGAATGCACTGGGCAAGACCGCCGCCTGCAGCAGATCCTTTGATATTCATGGTCGGTCCGCCGGAAGGCTGACGAATGGCAGCACACACATTTTTGCCTATTTTACCCAGGCCCTGAACAAGCCCCATACTAGAGGTGGATTTACCTTCGCCCAGGGGTGTGGGTGAAATGGCGGTAACATCAATGTATTTCCCATCGGGTTTGTCTTTAAGCCGCTTGAGAACGGCCCTGAAATCGATCTTTGCAATGTAATGACCCTGGGGAAGTAACTCTTCCTTGGTCAGTCCCAGTTTTTCACCGATTTCATAAATGGTGAGCATTGTTTTTTCTGCGTCTTCTGCAATTTCCCAGTCTAGGTGTTTGGTTGGATCTAATGCCATGGCTTACTCCTTTAAAGATTTGGTGGCCCTATTTATGTAGGCCAATGATAAAAAGTAATAGAAACCAAGTATTACGTTGTTTGAATCCAAAAATTGTCTAACTGAATATCCTAACTATATAAATAAAATAAAAAAATCAACCCTTTGTATGAATTACCAGACCATCTTTTTCATATCCCATTGAGACCCTTGAACATTCCTTTCAAAAAAGATCCGCGGCTTTTCCCGCCCTCCTTAAATTCATTCATTCAAACGCTGCCCAGACCGAAAAAACCAATTAGAGATTATGCCAAAATAAAAAAAATAAATGAATTTCGCCACTGCGATTTTTAGTTTAAAAACTAAATTAGATTCATTGAACACTTGCTTTTATTCCATCATCCGGAAGTAGTTGAAACCTTTGCAGATAAAGGTTTTAAACCATCACGTCAATAAATCAACTCATCTATTGACAAAAAACCTTACAAATTATAAGTCATAGTCTGTTATCGATTTATTAACCTGAACAAGGGTAATTATATGGTAAGGAACGTCAAAATCAGGGTAAACCCGTTTGATTCAATCCGTTCCTTATTTATTTTCTTTTTTTCGGTAGCATCATGTCTTTTTAATTCTAACCCCCCCCAACTCATAACTATCTTTAAAATTTTAGGAGGTAAAAGTGGGATTTGAAATAACCAAAGAAACTTATGCCGGCAGTATCAAAGGTGTTACCATTGGCAAAGGCGACACCGCAATTACCGTCGGCGGACAAACAAGTTATCCTTTTTACCAGTTTGAAGGAGAAATGCCCAACAAACCCGTGATTGCCATGGAAATTTGGGATATGGCACCTGAAGACTGGCCGGAAGCAGCCCTTGCTCCTTTTAAGGATGTGGTCGCTGATCCTGCGGCATGGGCTAAAAAATGCGTGGACGAATACGGGGCTCAGGCCATCGTTCTCCAGCTCAAAAGCATTGATCCCAACGACAAGAATGCGAGTCCAGATGACACCGCCGCCACTGTAAAGAAGGTATTAGAGGCTGTCAGCGTTCCCCTGATTGCCTGGGGCTGTGCCGTGCCTGCAAAAGATGAAGAGGTGCTCAAAAAAATTGCCGAAGTCTGCGAAGGCGGAAATCTGATTCTGGGCCCTGTGGAAGAAAAAAATCACAAAGGAATCGGCGCAGCCTGCATGGGCTACGGCCATACCATCATCTCTTCCTCCCCCATTGATGTCAACCTGGCCAAACAGGTTAACATTCTCTTGGAAAACCTAGGGGTTTCCCTGGACAAGGTTATTGTTGATCCCACCACAGGTGGACTTGGCTACGGCCTTGAGTACTCCTATTCAGTTATGGAACGTCTGTCCCAGGCTGCCATGACCCAGGGAGATGACAAACTTCAGAACCCCATGATCAACAACCTGGGAAATGAAGTCTGGAAATGCAAGGAAGCCAAACAGACGGTTGAAGAGGCCCCTGAACTGGGTGATCCTGAAAAGCGGGCCATCCTAATGGAAGCTGTGGGTGCGGTATCCTACCTCATGTCCGGTTCCAGCATCATGGTCATGCGTCATCCAGAATCTATCAAATTGACCAAGGCCTTTATTGACCTGATTTCAGACGGCGGATCTGCCATGGATGTGGCACCGGCCACCAAACGGCTCGATGATGTGGACATTGACTTTGCAGCAATGGCCCCTGCGCCCGATCTGACCATGGAAGAAGAAAAGAAAGGCGCGCCAGCCAAAAAGGCGGCTCCGGCACCTGCAAAAGAAGCAGCTCCTGCAAAAAAAGCAGCTCCTGCAAAAGAAGAGCCCAAAAAAGTAGCGGCCCCGGCAAAAGCAGAGCCCAAGAAAGAAGCGGCTGCGCCTGCAGTAGATCCCGAAGCAGAAGCCAAAGCAAAGGCTGAGGCAGAAGCCAAAACCAAAGCAGATGCCCAAGCCAAGGCCGAAGCAGATGCCCAGGCCAAGATCGAAGCTGAAAAACAGGCTGAAAAGGACACTGCCGCCTCACGCCAGGCAGAAGAAGATGCCATCCGTGAAAAACGGGCCGCTGAAAAAGAAGCCCAGGCTGCCAGCAGAGCGGGCGGGCCCAAAACAAAAGTGCCCAAGACCGCGGCTAAACTCCAGAAGACAGAGCTTGAAAAAATTCTAGAATCCCTGGATAGAACCCATAAACGATAATCAGTACAATGTTGCAAAATGTATTTAGATGAATTCATCGACTTATCATACGACAATTAAGAGGAGGAACCTCTGATGGCAGAAATTAAGAAAGAAAAAAAAGTGAAAGCGCCAAAACTGGCAGATCCAAAAGAAGTTTCCATTGATCTGGGAACCCAGGAACTCCAGGCCCGTGCCCAGGAATTGGGCATTGATACGGTTTTTGACCGGGCCGCCAACATGAAACCCTGTAACATCGGTATCCAGGGAATCTGCTGTAAAAATTGCTCAATGGGACCCTGTCGCCTCCCCCTTCCCAAGGGCGGAATTGAAGGCGAAGATAATAGAAAAGGCCTTTGCGGTGCCACGGCAAATACCATTGCCGCCAGAAACTTTATCCGCATGATCGCCGGCGGCGCATCTGCCCATTCTGATCATGGCCGGTGTGTGGCAGAAGTATTTTTGTCCGCGGCAAGAAAAGAAACAGATGCCTACCAGATAAAAGACACCCAGAAACTGCTCTCCATCGCTCCCCATTTGGGCGTTGATGTGACTGTGGAAGTAGACGGGGAAGTCAAAGACAGAGAGATTGATGAAATCGCTCTGGAAGTGGCTGAAGTGGCCATCCAGGAATGGGGCAAACCCGAAGGAGAAGTGCTCTACGCAAAACGTGCTCCCGCACCCCTGTATGAAAAATGGAAAAAACAAGGGGTTGTTCCGAGAAACATTGACCGTGAAATCGTTGAAATCATGCACAGAACCCACATGGGTGTTGACCAGGACTATAAAAACCTGATGAAACAGGGCACCCGTGCCGCCATTGGTGACGGCTGGGGCGGATCCATGCTGGCCACCGACCTCCAGGACGTACTTTTCGGCACTCCCTACCCGGTTCAGTCCGAAGCCAACCTAGGGATCATGAAAGAAGACCATGTCAACCTCATCGTTCACGGCCATGAACCTGTACTCTCTGAAATCATCGTAGCCGTAGCCCAGTCCCAGGAAATGATCGACTATGCCAAGGAAAAAGGAGCCAAGGGCATTCAGCTGGGCGGCATCTGCTGTACAGCCAATGAAATCCTCCAGCGCCACGGCATCCCCACGGCAGCCACCTTCCTCCAGCAGGAAATGGCCATTATCACCGGCGCCTGCGACGCCATGGTCGTGGATATCCAGTGTATCATGCAGAACCTGGCCAATGTGGCCAAGTGCTTCCATACCAAACTGATCACCACCCACCCCATTGCAAAAATGGAACAGGACAACGTCATTCACATTGAATTTGACGAACACCATGCACTGGATGATGCCAAACGCATCGTTAAAATGGCCATTGACAACTTTGCCAACCGCGGCTCTGAAGTCATGATCCCGCCCTATAAAGCCAATCAGATTGCAGGTTTTGGCGTGGAATCCATCCAATACCATCTGGGCGGCACCTTCAGAGGCACCTACTACACCCTGAACGACAATATCATCAACGGCCGTATCCGCGGTATCGCAGGGGTTGTCGGCTGTAACAATGCCAGAACCAAACACAATGACGGTCACATCCGGGTGGTCAAAGAACTGATCAAAAACGATGTGATTGTTCTGACCACAGGTTGTAACGCCATTGCCTGTGCCATGGAAGGACTGCTCACACCTGAAGCAGGCGCTGTCCACTGCGGTCCTGGCCTTGCAGAAGTCTGTGAAACCGTTGGTATCCCGCCGGTGCTCCACTTAGGTTCCTGCGTGGACAACTCCCGGATCCTGCTGGCAGCCACTGAGGTTGTCAAGGCCGGTGGTTTGGGCAGCGACATCTGCGACCTGCCGGTTGCGGGATCTGCCCCGGAATGGATGAGTGAAAAAGCCATCTCCATTGGCCATTATTTTGTGGCCTCAGGTGTTTACACCGTATTCGGTGTTACCCTGCCCACATCAGGCGCCCCTGTTTTCCATGACTATATTTCCAAAGAAATGGAAAAAATCTACGGCGGCAAATGGGATCTGGAAATCGATCCTGTCAAACATGCCCAGCTCATGATCGCCCATATCGATAAAAAGAGAAAAGAACTTGGTATCGACAAGGCAAGAGAGAGAGTCATGATGGACATGGCTGACCGTCAGGCCCTGGAAGCATAAGGATTATAAAATAATTATAACTCCATGAGATTAAAAAGAATAATAACTAATATCCTCAACGAAGGAGGAAAGATAATATGTCTAAATTAATCGCATTTGCTGCCATTCAGGGTGGCTACAAAGTGGTTGCAGAGGTTGAAGGTGAACTTGAAAAAGCACTCCAGACCTATGATGCCAGCACTAAAATCGGATTTCCCAACACTGCTTACTTTCTGCCGGTCATCTACTCTCTGACCGGTTTAAAGTGCGAAACCCTGGAAGACTTGAAAAAACCCATGGAATTTGCCCGGGGCCTGCTTCCTCCCCATATCAAGCTGAAAAACTGGCTTCCGTACCTGGGACCATTGCTTGATGCCGGTATGGCAGGTATTATCTCCTATGAAATCAAAGAGGCGCTTCGCTACCTGAACGATCCTGATTTTTATATTGCCCAGGAAGATCCGAATGTTGAAAACGGTAAACTCTGGGTGGGTGCTGCCGATGATACAATTCTTAGAAAACGTGGTGTTGAATTTGTTGACGGTTCCGCTCCCGGGTTTGCAGCCATTGTGGGTGCAGCACCGGATAAAGACATTGCCAAAATGATTGTTGAAGATTACCAGAAACGTTCTCTGTACATCTTCTGCGCAGCCAATCATAACGGTAAAACCATTATCCAGCAGTGCCTGGATGCAGGTATGCAGATCGGTTGGAACACCCGTATCGTTCCCTTTGGTCCGGACATTTCCTCTGCCGTATTTGCCCTTGGGTTTGCCAACAGGGCAGCCATGGCATTCGGCGGTGTTCAGCCCGGCGATTACAAAACCATCCTCAAGTACAACAAGGAAAGAATTTTTGCCTTTGTTAATGCCCTGGGTGATGTGGGTACTGAATGGGGCGTTGCAGCCGCCGGTTGTGTTAACTGGGGCTTTCCCACAATTGCAGATACCCCCATCCCGGAAATCCTGCCCACAGGTATTTGTACCTACGAACATGTGGTGGCCCCGGTTGCCCATGAAGACATGGTACAAAAATCAGTTGAAGTCCGCGGCCTGAAAGTCCAGGTGGCTGACATCGAGATTCCCTGTGCATTCGGTCCTGCATACGAAGGTGAGCGTGTTCGCGGTGCCGACCTTTATGCCCAGTGCGGCGGCGGAAAAACCCAGTGCACCGAGCTGGTTAAAATGGCCGGCATGAATGACATTGAAGACGGCAAAGTCGTTGTGGAAGGCCCGGATCTTGAGAACATCAAAGAAGGCGACACCTTCCCACTAGGGATCAAGGTGGAAATTGCCGGCCGTGAATTCCAGGAAGACTTTGAGCCCATCATGGAACGTCAGATCCATCATCTGATCAACTATATCCAGGGCATCATGCATATAGGGCAAAGGGATATCTCCTGGGTCCGTATTTCCAAGGCTGCCATTGAAAAAGGCTTTACCTTGAAAGATATCGGTGTGGTTCTCCATGCCAAATTCCATCAGGATTTCACCAAAATTGTCGACAAGGTTCAGGTGACCTTGTACACCAAGACCGACGATGTTGACAAGATGACTGAACTGGCCCGTGAAAACTATCTGACCCGTGATGCCCGTGTGGACAACATGACAGATGAGGATGTGGAAACCTTCTACTCCTGCACCCTGTGCCAGTCTTTTGCTCCCTCCCATGTATGTTCCGTATCTCCTGAAAGAACAGGACTCTGCGGCGCTTACAACTGGATGGACTGCAAGGCAGCCTTTGAAATCAATCCCACTGGCCCCAACCAGCCCATTGAAAAGGGTGAATGCATTGATCCGAAACTCGGTCAGTGGAAAGGCGTCAATGACTTTGTATACAAAGCATCCAGAGGCGCGGTAACCCATTATAACTTTTACTCCATGGTTGTTGATCCCATGACCACCTGCGGCTGCTGCGAATGTATTGCTGCCATGCTGCCCATGTGTAACGGTGTCATGACGGTTGGCCGTGATTATTCAGGAGAAACCCCCTGCGGTATGAAGTTCACCACCCTTGCCGGTGTCATGGGCGGCGGTGCATCTTCTCCGGGATTTGTGGGTCATTCAAAACATAACATCACCCAGGGTAAATTCATCCTGGGAGACGGCGGACTGTTGAGAATGGTCTGGATGCCCAAGATGCTCAAAGACGAACTCAAAGAACGCATTGACAAACGTGCCGCAGAGATGGGCGTACCTGATCTCTGGGATAAAATTGCCGATGAAACCGTGGGTATGACCGAAGAAGAGATCCTTCCCTTTCTCCAGGAAAAAGGCCATCCTGCCCTGGACATGGAATCACTTGTAGGCTAATTGTATAATACCAAAGGCCCGGAAGATCCTTCTTCCGGGCCACCCAAAGCGTAAGAAAGACTTAAGGAGATAAAAATGGCATTAACCGGTATTCAAATATTCAAACTCCTGCCCAAGACCAATTGTAAGGAGTGCGGAGTGCCCACCTGTCTTGCCTTTGCAATGAATCTTGCATCGGGTAAGGCGGAATTGGACAGCTGCCCCTACGTTTCTGACGAAGCCAAGGAAAAGTTAGCCGAAGCATCCGCACCTCCCATCCGGCCTGTGGCCTTAGGCAAAGGTGTCCGTAAAACCACCACCGGCGGGGAAACCGTTCTTTACAGACATGAAAAAACATTTTTCAATCCCACAATTCTCGCTGCTACAATCAGCTCAGACGTGGACCTTGGAGACCTTGACACTAAATTAAAAGTATACAATGCATTCCAGTTTGAGCGGGTAGGCCTGAACCTGAGACCCGAACTTCTGGTTGTTAAAGATGCAGGCAATGGTGACGATGCCTTTGCAGCTGTTGCTGAAAAAATTGCCAAGGAATCCGAGTTCAACCTGATCCTCATGACCGAAGATCTTTCCGTTATGAAGGCAGGTGTTGAAAAGGCCGGATTTAAACGTCCTTTACTCTATGCCGCCACAGAAGCCAACGCAGATGAGATGGGCGCCCTTGCCAAAGAAGCGGATCTGCCTTTGGCTGTCAAGGCCGATTCTGTCGACGCCCTGATTCCTTTGACTGAAAAACTCACCGGCATGGGACTCAAGGATCTTGTTCTGGATACAGGTGCCCGTGAGATCAAACAGGCCCTGGAAGATCAGGTTGCCATCCGGCGTGCAGCCCTCAAGGCCTCTAACAAGGCATTGGGCTTTCCCACCATCACCTTTCCATGTGAAATGGCATCCAACCTGGATATGGAAACCCTTATCTCAGGCATGTTTGTTGCCAAATACGGCGGCATCGTGGTGATGTCCGATTTTACATCCGAGTCCTTGTTCCCGCTGTTGCTGGAAAGACTCAATATTTTTACCGATCCCCAGAGACCCATGACCGTGACCGAAGGTATATTTGAAATCGGCAACCCCGATGAAAATTCACCGGTGCTGGTCACCACCAACTTTGCCTTGACTTATTTCATCGTATCAGGTGAAATAGAGGCATCCAGGGTGCCGGCATGGCTGCTGGTCAAGGATTCAGAAGGGCTTTCCGTTCTGACTGCCTGGGCTGCCGGAAAATTTGGCGGTGATGATGTTGGCATGTTTGTGAAAAAGAGCGGTATCATGGACAAGGTCAAACATACTGAATTGATTATCCCGGGTTACGCAGCTGCCATTGCAGGGGATGTTGAAGAAGAACTTCCCGGATGGACCATAACCGTTGGACCGAGAGAAGCGGCCCATTTACCCGCTTTCCTCAAAACCAAATAGTTTTAAAAAGGGGCAGGTTTTCCTGCCCCTGAAAGATTCACATTTAACGTAAAAGGAAAACAGTATGATTCTTTTTGGTGAAAGCCTGAATGTAATTTCCACGGTCATTGGAAAAGAATTCAAGGAAGCAGATCCTGCCAAACGTAATCCCGTACCCATCCAGGAAGAAGTTCTCAGACAAAAAGAACTGGGCATGGATTATATTGACATCAACCTGGGCCCGGCCAAAAAGTTCGGTACAGAGCTGATGCCTTGGGTTGTTAACGTGGTTCAGGAAGCCGTGCCGGGAATGCCCCTTCTTCTTGATTCTTCAAACATCGACGCCATTGAGGCAGGTCTTAAGGTCTGCAAACCCGCTGACAAACCTCATATTGTCAATTCGATCATGGCCCGGGCAGAGCGGTATGAATCCATGGTCCCCATGACAGTTCAGTATGATGCGGACTTTGTGGCACTCATGTGGGGACCTGAAGGACTTCCCCGCGACGAGAATGAAAGGGCAGCCCTGGCGGTTGAACTCCTTTATTTTGCCAACGAGGCCGGCATCCCCAACGAAAAAATCTGGGTAGACGGCATTGTAACGCCTGTGAACATTCAGCAACAGCAGTGCATGAGCCTGCTCAACTTTCAGATGATGCTTGAAGATATTGCACCGGGTGCAAAATCCACCTGCGGTCTGTCCAACATCTCCAATGGTCCGCCAGAGCATCTGCGCCCCATCCTCAACTCCACCTATATGTGCATGCTCTGGAAATACGGCATGAAATCGGTAATTGCAGATCCGCTTGACAAAAGACAGACTGCCATTGCCAAGGGCCAGCGCGACGACATCAAGGATTTGATCTGGGGTCTGATGGACGGAAATGATCCTGGAGCGGCAAGCCTGGAAGGTGAACTGCTCGAATACTACAAAACCTATAAAGTCATCATGGGCGAAACCCTGTATTCTGACTCATGGCTTGAAATCTAAATCCCTTTAGGGAAATTTGTTGTATCCGGCCCCTGTCTGTAAATTACAGACAGGGGCTTTTCTTTTCTTGCCTGTCACCCCTTTATTTTATAAGATAAGACCTTATGTTTTAGGCTGATAACGGACAATTGTGAAAAGGAAATTCTTAATGGATAATATGGAAATTACTGAAAACTGGTATTACCTGATTGTCAAGGATCCGGAAACACCCTACGAAGAATTTATCGGATTCAACAATGAGGCTACAAATGAAAAATTTCTTCCTGCATTCAAGACAAAACAGGATGCAAAAGCCTGCTTTGCCCTGATGCCCAAGGACGTCTTTAAAGGCAAATATGATGTCCATGCCGTGATTGAAGATGATATCCTTGTCGCTGCAAAAGACAAGGGACATAAGATATTCCTTCTTGATGAAACAGGTAAAATCTCAAAGCAGCTGGGATAATCTACAAGGAGCAGACAGTGAGTTTAAAACTTGCATTCGGCGGCAAAGGCGGGGTGGGGAAAACAACCGTAACCTCGCTTATCGCCAGAACCATTGCCGCCATTAAAAAAGAGACAAGCGTTATTGCCATTGATGCAGATCCGGTTGCCAACCTGGCTGCAGGATTGGGCATTGATGAAACCCAGCCCATCACCCCGGTGGCAGAACTCTCCGACCTTATTGCCGAGCGGACAGGCGCACAACCCGGCACCATGGGAGGCTTTTTCACCATCAACCCCAGGGTGGATGATATTCCCGACCGTTTCTCCATTGAAAAGGACGGGGTAAAATTATTGGTTATGGGCACGGTTCAGCAGGGGGGAAGCGGGTGTATCTGTCCTGAAGCCACCATTTTAAAGGCATTGATGAACCATCTGGTCCTGGCCAGAAACGAGGTG
This sequence comes from Desulfobacter sp., assembly GCA_028768545.1. NCBI lineage: Bacteria > Pseudomonadati > Thermodesulfobacteriota > Desulfobacteria > Desulfobacterales > Desulfobacteraceae > Desulfobacter > Desulfobacter sp. The sequence goes on along the minus strand of CP054838.1, from coordinate 2,131,001 downwards.
GTGGTCATGGATATGGAAGCAGGGGTTGAGCACTTGGGCCGTGCCACCTCAGGCTCTGTAGATGCCCTTGTGGTGGTGGTCAATCCGGGAAAAAGAAGCCGGGTGGCCGCGGATAAAATCCGAAAACTGGGCCAGGATATCGGCATCAAAAATATTGTGGTTTTAGGCAATAGGGTCAAGTCAGAAGAAGATAAAACCCTGATCCGAGAAAGCATGGGCGACTATGAAATTTTAGGATTCCTTCCGGAGCTGGATGAAATTGTACAGTCTGACCGGGAAGGCAGACGCCCCTTTGATGACATTGATGCCATTCCGGTTGAACTCAAAAAAATTGCAGAAAAATTAATTGCCCTAGACCAAGAAGCATAAGGATCTTGTCATCATCTGGATTTGGTTTTTTTGCCCCGGTCTAACCATCAGAATAGGGATAAGCGCTTGGGGATGCAGCTTGATATCAAACTGCACCCCTTTTTTTAAAGCACCGGATCAGGCCTCCATGGCTGCAATGGTTGTATCCAGCATCCGGTTTGAATACCCCCATTCATTATCAAACCAGGCCTGAATTTTTACCATCCGCCGTCCTGATACCCGGGTCTGGGGCAAATCCACAATGGCTGATCGCGGATCATGGTTAAAATCACAGGAGACCAGCTGCTCATCACTCACCCCCAATATCCCCTTTAATTTGCCATCTGCAGCCCGAGCCAGCATCTGGTTGACCTCATGGGCATGGGTATCTGTTTTCACCCCAAGGGTAATGTCCATGATGGAGACGTTGGTGGTGGGAACCCGCATGGCCAGGGTTTCAAACTTTCCGTCCAAATGACTTAAAATTCTGCCGATCCCTTTTTCCAGGGAGGTGGATACCGGAATAATGGACTGAAGCGCAGACCTTGTCTTTCTCAAGTCAGTATTATAGGCATCCAGCACGGGTTGATCATGCATGGCTGAATGAATGGTGGTAATGGCCCCGTTATCAATACCCAATTTTTGGTCAATGGTATCCAGAATGGGAATCAGACAATTGGAGGTGCACGAGGCATTTGAAATAACAGCATGCTCAGGCCTGAGTATCCCGTGGTTTACCCCGTAAACGATAGTGGCATCCATCTCGTCTTTGGCCGGATGGGAATAGATAACCTTGCCCGCCCCGGACAAAAGATGAAGCTCAGCAGACTCCCTGTCACTGTAAATCCCTGTACAGTCAAGGACCACATCCACACCCAAATCCTTCCACGGCAGGTTAACGATATTTTTTTCCCGGAACAGATAAATTTGATCTGCGCCGATAATCAGCCCCTGGGCACTCGTTTTAATCTCCACGGGAAATCTGCCGTGGGTGGAGTCATACCGGGTCAAATGGTAGAGGGTGCCGGGGTTTGCCGTCTCATTGATGGCAACAAGGTTGAGTTTTTCCTTAAACCGTGAAGATTCATACAAGGCTCTTGCAACACAGCGCCCTATCCTGCCGTACCCATTGATTGCGATATTATATGTCATGCCTCTTTGCCGTTTTGCATTTATGTGTAATTTAAGATGATCCTATATCATAAACCTGCCCACAATTTAACCCCAAAGCCTTTAACCTGCATATTAAAAGATTCTTACTTGACTTAAAATCAGGAACCATTGATACTATACAGACGGGTCCGGCTATTTATCAATCCTGAAATCAGAGGTTTATCGCGATTTACGGCAAAAGATTTCCTGCACCCAAAATGAGGATACGGCCACAGGTATTCAAACCTCCAAAAATAGTGAATGAATTTTCAGGAAAAAACCCAATTTTTTAGGAAAATATCCATTAAATTAAACCATCAAATAAAACTGAACTTGGCAGTCTGGAGTTTGATCTTGTTCTGGGGTATTCAGGCACAGGCCAGCCACCCGGCCTCTTTTAAATTGACAGAACAGCCGTTAGGCCCGGTGGACTCAAGCCCTGCAACCCTTTTTCACCAGCATATCCCTGCCATTGCAGAACAATTTGTGGGCATGCCGTTTAAATTGGGAGGAAACCCCAAACAGACGGGCACCACAGACAACTCCTCGCTGTTTTATACCATCTATGCCATTGCCGCCCAAAAGGCAGGCCTAAAATACAAGGCCTATCTTCCCATGCGTTACCTGCTCAAACGTACCCAGCCGGTTGACATCAGCAGCGTACAAAATGGGGATCTCATTGTTCTGGACAACAATCTTGCAGCCATGGTGTACCAGGTAGCCCCCTCAGGACGGCTTCACTTTATCTATGCCTCGGAAAAAAGACGCCAGGTCATTGCCTTTCACAGTGAAAACCTGGTCTACCATGCCTATTGGCTGGAACATCTGAAAGGATTTTTCAGGCTTGATCACGACATGCTTTTGCCGGCCAAACTGCCATAAAAAAGGCGGTCCCTCATCCCACAACGGTTTTCTGACCCCGGACCGATCCTGAGGAGAATCAAAATTTTAAAAAATATGTACGGATTCAGGGTGAAAGGCAAACCCGACCGTCTGGCCCACCTCAAGTTTATGGTCCCTCAGGTAGCTGCGGGGCCAGATGGCCTCAAAATCCATATCCTGTGTTGATAAAACCAAATCCAGAAAGACCCCGTGGTTTGATATTTTTTTGATGCGCCCTTCAAACCGGTTGGCCCAAAGATCGGCCCCATTAGGATTGAGCACAATCTCTTCGGGCCGGATGCCCATATGCCAATGCCCGGATTCTGTCAGGTCTGATGCCAGGATATCAAGACCGCTGTCCTGGATCTTTAGTTGGCCCTGTTGAACAACAACAGGCCTGATATTTCTCATGCCCACAAAATCGGCTATAAACCTGGACGCAGGTTTTTCAAAAAGGGTGATAATATCTCCCTGCTGATGGATTTGGCCCTTGTGAATAATCGCCCCCCGGTTGGCCAGATAAATCACATCGTTAAAATTGTGGGAGACCATGACAATGGTCATATCCAGTTCCTGGTGAATCTTTTCCAGAAGATGCTTAGCCTCGTTGTGAAATAAGGGATCCAGGGCGGATAAGGGCTCGTCCAATAACAGCACCTTGGGATTTAAAATCAGGGATCTGGCCAGGGCCACCCGCTGCTTTTCCCCGCCGCTGAGATTGTGGGGCCGTCTGTCAAGGATATTTTCCAGTCCCAGGGTGGAAACCAGCATGGAAAGCCGATCGCTCACCTCTTTTTTTGAAATTTTATGGTATTTTGTGCCGTAAAGAATATTCTGGGTCACATCCAGATGGGGAAACAGGGCAAAATCCTGGTACACAATGGCAAGGTTCCGCAGCTCCACAGGAACGGCGGTCATGTCCCGGCCCTTAAACCGAACCCCTCCGGAACTAAAGTCCATCAGCCCCATGATCCCCTCAAGCAAAAGTGACTTGCCAGACCCTGTGGGTCCGATCAATGCAAAAAAATCCTTTTCCCGGATCTCAAGATTGATATTTTTAAGGCTGAATCCGGACAGGTCCAGGTGAATATTTTCAAAGGCAATCATTGTTTACCTATAATGCTGGTGTACAGACCGAGTCATCATTCTGAGCATGACAAAGAGGGCAAAGGAAATGAAAATCAGCCAGACCGCCACGGGCTGGGAATATTTAAGGCCATAGGCCGTGAACCGTTCATAAATCATCACAGGGGCTGTCATGGGATGGTAGGCCACGATCACAATGGCACCGAACTCTGAAATGGCCCGGGCCGTGCACATGATGATGCCTAAAACCATATGGCGCCAGGTCAAGGGCAGGGTCACCCGCCTGAAGGTATCCAATGCCCCTGCCCCCAATGTGCTGGATGCGTTTTCAAGCCGCAGGGGCACGCTTTCAAACCCGGCCTTGACCGTATTGATATAAAATGGCAGACCCACAAAAATCAGGACCAGAACAATCCCTGTTTTCGTCCCCATGATCTGGATCCCAATTTCCGAAAGAAACCTGCCCAAAGGATGATTTCTCCCGGCAAGGCTGAGAATGGCAATGCCCACCACAGGATGGGGAATCATGATGGGCAGATCAATGATCCCCTCAATGATTTTTTTGCCCGGAATCTGCTTTCTGGCCAGCAGATAGGCCAGGGGGGTTCCCATGGCAAAGGCCAGGATGCCGGCGGCCAAAGAAAGGCTTAAGGATCTTAAAATAGCCACCATCACATCCTTGTCTGCCAGGGTCTCCATGAGCATGGCAAAACTCGGCTCTGTGGTCATCTGGATCAGAGGCAGGGTGAGTAAAAGAATCAAGGGCAGGCTTAAAATCATAAAAAGCCTGCCCATATGGTCCATCTTTGTCATGGATCAGTTTTTAACTTCCACCAGGACGGAGAGATTTTCAGGCAGTTTACCCGCCATGGTCTGATCTGGAACCCGGGCAGGAAGAAACGGAGGCTGGCCCATTTGTTCGAGGGTTTTCAAGCCATGGTCCGGAGAGAGCAGGAATGCTAAAAAGGCTTTGGCCGCCTCGGGATTGGGGCTATTTTTGATCAGGGTCACCCCATAGGTGCAGGATTTGCCTTTTTTGGTTTTCCAGGTATTTGTTTTTTTCCCGGTCACCTTGACTTCAGCCTGCTGGTAGAAATTATCATACTTGTAATTGCCCAGATTGATATGATCGTTCAGGGTGACATACTTAAGCTCGTGCTGGATGGCCACGGAGAGATATTCCCAGGCATAATCCATATGGCCGGTCTTTAAAAGGTTGACCAGTTCCACAGACTTGGGCCGCACATTTTTCTGGGGCCGATTGTCCAAAAGGGCCTGGAAAAGACCCGTTTGGCTGTAAAATTTTTCTGCCAGCTGCAAAACCATGAGGCTGCGGTACCCGCAAGGATCCAGATTGGGATCTGAATGTCCCCATTCCACCCCTTTTTTCAAAAGAATCTCATACCAGTTTTTATCGTTGATCTCATCTGAAAACCGGCTGTTCTCAGTATAGCAGAGCACCAGCTGATTGGTGGCAAACCTGACATTCCAGTCTGCAAATTTGGGAATAAGATTATTGTCAATCACCTTGTAATCAGCGGAGGCCATGATATCCGCCTCTTTGCCCACCTCGGAAATCAGCCGGGCCATTTTAGTGGAGCCCCCGGCCTCCCTGAGTACATCCACATCAGGATATTGGACTTCAAAGGCTTTTTCAATGGCGGCAAAGGGAACGGTCAGGCTTCCAGCATGAAAAATTGTCAGCTTTCCGGAAGGTTGAGCCCCCACCCCCCCGGGCCAGGCCAGTAAACAAACAAACAATATCATCAGAACCGCGTTTAATGTTTTCATCATTCCTCCTTTTGAGTTAATATTGATCTGTTTTAAGAAATAATTTATAATTTTAGAAATTTAAAGCAAAATACACACCAAAATTAACCGATATGGGATATCCTTCAAAAATTGTCCAAATTCCATAGGTTTTCATGAAAAAATCTGCTTGCGTCCATTGGCGGTCGGTCTTATCTTGTGCACGAATGCAACAAAAGGCCAGAGAAGCAATACCAAAATTGCGACCCGGATATGGCCCAAGAGGTGCGTTTCCCTGAATACAAAAGGTCATGATCTTCTGGTCTGATCTTTGCAGACATCAGGGTTTTGTAAACCGTTAGTCCCTGCCCTAAAAGTCGGGCAGACAAAAAAGGAGAAAATACGTGAGCAACCTGGACCAATTTTTGGATCAACTGCAGGAAGATATCTTTGATGAAGCCAGAGAAGCCTTGGGTGAAAAAGGATTTGACAGATGGCGCAACCCCAAATACCACGGCAGAATGAAAAACCCCGACGGATTCGGCAAGGTATTAGGAGAGTGCGGAGATACCATGGAAATTTATTTAAAATTCAAAGACAACAGGGTAGCATCTGCCTCCTATTTTACCGATGGCTGCGCCTCGTCAGGGGTGAGCGGCTCCTTTGCATCAGAGCTGGCATTGAACAAAACCCCTGAAGAACTCACTGAAATTACAGGGGACCAGGTGCTCAACGCCATTGGGAAACTGCCTGACAGTGATCTTCACTGCACCACCCTAGCCGCCCGCACCATCCAGGCTGCCCTTGATAATTATATGGGCAGGCTTGTGACAAAAAAGGCCCATGAAAATACCCCTTGATTTAGGCCACCACTGCATTGAGACAGCGGCAAAGCTCAGGCTGGAACGGATGATCCAATCCTATTTTAAGCATCCTGACCCTGGGACGGATGAACAGATAAGGGCCTTGACCTGGTTTCTTGAAAACGGGGATTTTCCTGAACTGAGAACCGCACTCACCGGGATCAGCCGGGCAGTTCTAAATTTCTCTAAAAATCCCCATGGTGTTGAAATCAAAACAGAAGGCGGGCCCCTTAAGATGATCTGGAAAAATCTGCCTGGATCAGGATGGTGAGTTTGTCTGTGACGGCAGCTTTCTTTTTCTCAGGTAAACAGAGCACTCACACTTTCCCCGGTGTGGATTCGTTCGATGGCCCTGGAAAAAAGGGGGGGCCACAGACAATACCGTAAGATTTGGAAAAAATTTTTCTTTTGGGATATGAACGGTATTTGAAACAATGACCTTGCTGATGGACGATGCGCAAAGATTTTGGGATGCCGACCCGCAAAGCACCGGATGGGTGGCCCCCACATAAATTTTATTCACCCCGGCCCGTTCAAGGGTTTCAACCGTGGCCACAAGGGTTCCCCCCGTGAAAATTTCATCGTCAAAAATAATGGCGTCACGCCCCTTGACATCCCCCACGACCAGGCCTTGCTTGACTCTGGAATCATTGATCCGGCGTTTGTCAATAATGGCCATCTGGGTGCCCAGGCGTTTGGCAAACTTTCCCGCTCTTTTGGCGCCTCCGGCATCCGTGGCCACCACCACCACTTGGGCCAGGTCCAGATGGTCTGCAAAATAATCGCAGATACTGGGCACCGCAGTCAAATGGTCCACAGGAACACTGAAAAATCCGTGAACCGAATCCGCATGAAGGTCCATGGTCAATACCCGGTCTGCACCGGCCGTTTTTAACAGATCGGCAATAAGCCGTCCTGCAATGGATATTCTCGGGGCATCTTTTTTATCGGACCGGGCATAGGAATAATAGGGAATCACCGCCGTGATCCGCCAGGCAGAAGCGGAACGCAGGGCATCCAAAATCATCATCAGCTCCATGATATGATCAGATGCAGGAGAGGTTAACGACTGAACCACAAACACATCTTTTTCCCGGACGCTTTCTTTGATCTGGACAAAAAGATTATCATTGGAAAACCGTGAAGTCTCAAGTCGGCTTAAGGGGATATTGAGATTATCACAGATTTCCCGGGCAAGCCCCCCATTGGATCCTCCGGAAAAAATTTTCAGCTCGTCTTTCATTTTCCCCCCTTTATTTCCACGCGGGATGCGGTAACAAAAAAGCCGCTCCAAATTCATGACGCGGCTTTGTTAAAAGATAAAAATTTTACAGCCCCGTTTGTCAGAGTCTTGTCACCTTCACGGCACAGACCTTGAACTCAGGAATCTTGGCAATGGGATCAAAGGCCGGATTGGTCAGTTTGTTGACATTGGCCTCTTCAAAATGAAAGGGCATGAATACCAGCCCTTTTCCCACCCGTTCGGTGATCATGACCCGGGTGGTAATCTCTCCTCTTCTTGAGGCAAGATTAACGCGGTCTCCATCTGAGACTCCGATCGAAACGGCATCTTCAGGGTTGATTTCCATAAACCCCTGGGAAATTTCAGCGTCAAGGCGCTCTGAATTCCGTGTCATGGTGCCGGTGTGATAGTGGGCATAGACCCTCCCTGTGGTCATCCACAAAGGGTACTCTTCATCCACCACTTCAGCCGGGCCCTTGTATTCAACCCCGTGAAACATGCCCTTGCCCCGGGTAAACTTTCCATTCTTGTAAAGATATGGGGTCCCGGGATGTTCAGGCGTGGGACAGGGCCATTGGATCCCGTCTCCTTCCAGGCGATCATAGGTAATCCCGGCCATGGCCGGGGTTAGAGAGGCGATCTCGTCAAAAATATCCTGGGCCTTCCCATAGTCCATGGCATAGCCGAACGCATTGGAAATATCCTGGATGATTTTCCAGTCCGCCCTTGATTCCCCCATGGGTTCAACAGCCTTTCTCACCCTTGACACCCTGCGCTCAGTATTGACAAAGGTCCCGTTTTTTTCGGCAAAAGAGGCGCCGGGCAGGACCACATCAGCAAGCATGGCCGTGGGGGTCAAAAAAAGGTCCTGAACCACCAGAAAGTCAATCTTTTTAAATGCCTTTTTAACATGATCAGCATCGGGATCAGACACCACGGGGTTTTCCCCCATGATCCACAGACCGTGGAGATTGCCCTTGTCTATGGCCGTGAGCATCTCGGGGATGGTCAGCCCGATCTGTGTGGGCAGCGCATCCACGTCCCAGGCCTGGGCAAATTTTTTAGAGGCCTGGCCAACAGTCACGGGCTGGTATCCGGGAAAAACATTGGGAAGCCCGCCCATGTCACATGCCCCCTGGACATTGTTCTGCCCCCGCAAAGGATTTACCCCGGCCCCCTCTTTTCCGATATTTCCTGTGATCATGGCCAGGTTAGCCAGGGATTTTACATTATCCACCCCGTTGGTGTGCTGGGTAATGCCCATGCAATAAAGAATGGTAGCCGTACCGGCCGAAGCGTAGAGCAAGGCGGCCTCTTTGATCTCCTCGATGCTAAGTCCTGTGACAGCCGCACACTGGTCAAGATCCACCCCTTCAATGACAGCCTTGAATTCTTCAAATTCTTCAGTATGGGCACCAATAAAGGCCTGGTCTTCCAGCCCCTCGATCAGAATGATTTTCATCATGGCGTTGAGCAGGGCCACATCTGTTCCGGGCTTATGGCGAAGATAGAGATGGGCAAACTCGGCAATCTGATTTTTTCTGGGATCGGCCACCACCAGGCGCGCACCTTTTTCCAGGGCCCTGAAAATCCGTGTGGCCACCAATGGATGTGCCGTTGCCGTGTTGGAACCGATGATGAAAATGGTATCTGTATTTTCAATCTCAGCCACAGAGTTTGTCATGGCACCGCTCCCAAATGCTGCGGCAAGACCTGCCACAGTTGAAGAATGTCACAATCGGGCGCAATGGTCGACATTGTTGGTGCCCACCCCGGCCCTTGCAAATTTCTGCATGAGATAGTTTTCTTCGTTGGTCACCTTGGCCGAGGCAAAGAACCCGATGCTGTCGCTGCCCGTTTCCTTTTTTATGGTCCCCAGCCGCTGGGCAGTATAGGCAACGGCCTCCTCCCAGGACACAGGGGTCAGCTCCCCGTTCTTGCGGATCATGGGCGATGTCAGCCGTTTGTCACTCTGGACAAACTGGTGGACATTCCACCCCTTGATGCACAGCTTTCCCTGGTTCACCGGGCTGGTTTTGCAGGGAATGGTGTTGATCAGTTTTCCGTCAAGGGTTTCAAGAAAAAAATGGCACCCGCATCCGCAATAGGTGCAGGTGGTAAGCGTTGTCTGGTACTCCATGATAATTCCTCTTTTTATATGAAACCCAGGCAGGCCCTTGCCCGGCTTTCAGCCTTTCCTTTGGGGTGCGCCCCTATTTGGACGGACCCATCATCGTCAAAGGGGATTTCTCGTTCTTGTTTATCCCGGATGAAAATCCAAATTCCGCATCCATGATCTGGGCTGTCTTTTTATAGAGCAGCCGCAAGGGGATATCAGAGGGACAAGCCTCTTCGCAGAGTCCGCAGTCCACGCACCGGTCTGCCATGTGCATGGCACGGGTCAAATGGAAGACCGGGATCTCAACTGGCAAGGCCCCTTTTGAGACCAGATCTTCGCATTCCAGGCTGCACTCCCTGCAAAAACACATGGGACAGACATCCCTGCACCCGTAACATTTGATGCATTTGAGAAACTGGGCCTGCCAGAATTCAAACCGTTCTTCCAGGCCTTTGCCGTCCATATTTGCAACCTGCAGTGCGTCCGGCGGCTCAAGACGCTCCCCTGCCACCATGGCATCGGGATAGGGTTTTTTACATTCACAGGCTTCTGCCAGATCCTTTGGGCAGGAAAACCCCACCAAAACCACCCTGTCTTCAAAGAGCTGATTTAAACGAAATAACCCGTAAAGCCCCCGCTCATCACAGCCCCGGACCAGAACGCCAAAGGTCTCATCCGGATAGGCCCTGGCAATGACACCCAGGGTTTTATTCAAAGGGTAGCGCGCATCTCCAGCATTTTCACAATCTCCCAGACTAAGTCCTTCAAGATCATCCTTGTCCTGGAATAAATGGGGAGCCACATGGCCGTTTTTTTCTATCAGCCCCACAAACCCTTTGATCTTTTCTTCGCTCAAAAGCTGAGCCACATGTGCTTTTATCTTGTCTATCATCTCGTCTGTGCCTCTAAAGCCGCCCCTTGCCGGTCAGATGTTTTCAAAGGCGAGGGTCCCAGCTGTTTCAATGTATCAATAAAGGAATTTATCTCTTCCACAAACTCAGGCGCTTCAGCAGAAGAGACCCAGCGCGCCCTGAGGCGGTTGCGGTCAATCCCGGTAAAGTCCAGCATCTGGGAGAGAACCTTTACCCTTTTTTCCGTGGAATAATTACCGTACAGGTAATTGCATTCAGACAGATGTCAGCCCCCCACAAAAACCCCGTCAACCCCCTGTTGAAATGATCTGAGCACATGATGGGGGGAAACGCTTCCCAAACACATGACCCGGATAATACGAATATTTGCCGGATACTGCATACGACTGACCCCAGCCAGGTCAGCAGCGGCATATGCTCACCAGGTACACAAAAAGCAAATAATGTTGGGTTCAAAATTATGGTCATTCATTGTTTTATTCCTAAGTCAGTTTGATTATGGAAACTCTTTGCGCTTGCCACAGGCTTTAAACGGCCCCGATCTGTGCCAAAAGCTGCTTTGGCTTAAATCCCCTGAGTTGGGCCGAATGTGACGGGCAGGTGGCCGCGCAATTGCCGCACCCCTTGCATAAAATCTCATTGATCTGGCAGATGCGTTTTTCCCGGTTATAGTCAATGGCCTCATAGGGGCACATGGACAAACAGGCCAGACAGCCCACGCAGGATGCAGGATCAATCTCGGCCACAATGGCGCTTTTGACCAGCTTGTCCTTGAACAAAATAGCCGCCACCCTGGCGGCCACCCCGATCCCCTGGGTCCTTGCCTCAACCGCCGTTGCAGGGTATCTTCCCGAACCTGCCAGAAAAATGCCGTCCGCTGCAAAATCCAACGGCCGCAGCTTGGCATGGGCCTCTAAAAAAAATCCGTTCTGGTCCGTGGGCACCCTGAGCATATTGGCCAGTGCCCCGGTCTCTTTGCGGGCCGTCAAAGGCGTGGACAATACCACCAGATCCGTTTCCAACTCAATATCCTCTCCTGTGACGGTCTGAAAGTATGAGATTTTCCCCGGCTCAACCTTTGGGGGATTTTCAGGGGAATAAACATCAAAACGGATCCCAAGGCCCCGGGCATCCCAGAGCATCTGTTCCTTGTGAGTTCCGTACATCTGCATATCCCGGTAAAGCACCCGGACATCTGCCAAAGGATATTTTTTCTTTACGGCCATGGCACTTTTTACGCCAATCATGCAGCAGATCCGTGAGCAATACGCTCTCTCTTTGGTCCTGGCACCGGCGCACTGGATAAAAATCGCCCGTTTTCCGGCAAACCCTGAATCTTCAAGGGTATCGGTCGAAAGCTTTCGCTCCAGGTCCATGAGGGTGATCACCCCGGGGTGCCCGTATCCGAAAATACCGCGGGGAGTCAGCGGAAGCGCTCCCGTGGCCACGACCATGGCACCGACCTGTTCTGTGACCTCACCCTCTTGGGTCTGGATCTTAACCTCATAATTGCCGATATATCCCCCGGTCTCCTTGACCTGGGCCCCGGGATGGCAGGTAATATTGGCCCGGGATTCAACATCTGCGATCACCCGGCTTAAAAAATCTTTGGCAGTTTCTCCGGTATCCAGGGTATTGACCGACTGGAGAAGCCCGCCAAAATGATTTGTTTTTTCCACCAGAATAACATCCAAATCCATGTCCGACAGGGCCTGGGCAGCAGACAGCCCTGCAATACCGCCCCCAATGACCAAAATTTTCCGGATCAAGGAAGACTGGATTTCCTCCTGGGGTTCAAGGCCTGCGGCCTTGGCCACGCCCATCTTGATCAAATCTTTGGCCTTGGATGTGGCCTCATCCCTTTTGCCCATGTGAACCCAGGAGCACTGGTCCCTGATATTCACCATTTCAAAGAGATAAGGATTCAGGCCTGCTTCTGCACAGGAGCTGGAGAATAAGGGCTGATGGGTCCTTGGAGAACAGGATGCCACCAATACCCGGTTGAGATTTTCCTGGGTAATGGCCTTTTTAATCTCAACAATCCCGGATTCCGAACAGGTGTAAAGATTTTCTTTGACATAGACCACATGGGGCAGGGTCTTGGCATATTCAGCCACATCCGAACAGTCCAGATGACCTGCGATATTAGATCCGCAGTCACAGACAAACACCCCGATCCGGGGGGCTTCATTGGTTTTTATATTCTTGTTACTCATCTTATCCCCCCTTTATGATGCCTTCTGGGCCTTGATCACGGTCTGGACCGCCCTGGCAGCGGCAGAGCTTGCCTGGGCCACGGATTCAGGAATGTCCATGGGGCTGTGGGCACAGCCGCAGACAAAAACCCCCTCTCTTGTGGTATCCAGAGGATTGGCCGGATCGGTCTTGAAAAACCCATAGGGATCCAGATCAATACCCAGGATCTTTGCCACCTCAGGTGCATTTTTAACCGGTGCACAGGCCGTGGCCAGAATCACCAGGTCAAACTCTTGTTTTACCACCTTTTGTACCGTTGTATCTTCGTAGATCAGTACCGGGGACTGGTTGTCACCTTTGGTAATCTCAGCCACCCGGGACCGCTTGTATGTAATTTCTGATCCCTTGCCCCCCCGGACCTTATACTCTTCAAACCCCTTGCCCACTGCCCGGATATCCATGCCGAAAATCACAGACCGGGTATCATTGTCATGCTCATGGGCAATGATGGCCTCTTTGATGGAATGCATGCAGCAATACCCCGAACAAAAAGGATAAAACCGCAGGTCCCTGGAGCCCACACATTGGATAAAGGCAAGTTTTTTGGCAGTCGTAATTTTGGATACCTTTTCTTCAAGTATCTTGAGCTGCTCTGCCAGCCGGCCATGATTTTTGGCCTTGGCTGCCCATTTATCCTTATCCTTGGCCAGGTCATGGGAGACTTCCAGACCTTGGACAAAGGCCTGGGAATCCATCCCATATTTTTTCTCAAACCGGGCAAGGCCTTTGGCTGATTTGGCGTGTTTTTTGAGGACCGCCGCTTTCTGGGCCTTGATCCGCCGGTCACTGGGTCTGTAGATATGGCCTTCAGTGGGGCCGGAAGCAGACAAAAACCGCTCAAACTCCATGGCCGTGATCACATTATCAAGCGCTTTATACCGGTATTCAGGCAGTTTATCAGGATCAAATATATCATAGCCTGTGGCCACCACCACCGCGCCCACATTCAGTTCAACCCGCTGGTCTTTCTGGTCAAAGTCAATGGCCCCGGCCTGGCATTTTTTAGCGCAGATCCCGCATTTCTTCCCGGTCAGCACCCGGCAGTGATCCGGATCAATGGCATGGGTGGAGGGAATTCCCTGGGCAAACCAGGAATAGACCGCCTTTCGATGGGCATGGCCCTCATTGTAAAGATCCAACACAGGGGTGGGGCAGGCTTCGGCACAAGCACCGCAGCCCGTGCACTTGTCCGCATCCACGTACCTTGCCTTTTTTAAAATTTTGGCTTTAAAATCCCCGGCCTCTCCTGCAAGGGATTCAAGTTCGCAATAGGCCATCAACTCTATGTTGGGATGTCGACCGACATCCAGCATCTTAGGCGAGAGAATTCAGATGGCGCAATCGTTGGTGGGAAAGGTCTTGTCCAGCTGGGCCATTTTCCCCCCGATTGAGGGCAGCCGCTCCACCAGGTGGACCTTGAACCCCATTTCCGCCAAATCCAGGGAAGACTGAATCCCGGCAATACCGCCTCCAAGAACAAGTATATCAGTTGTCAAATCAACCTCCTCAAGCCGCGGGCCATTCATAAGCACACGGTTTTTCTTGTATCTATGCCGCCTGGCCCTTTATATTTGCAGGCCCCAGACGTTCAATCTCTTTTGTAAACTGGTTTGCCACATCGGCAAATTTATTGCCTTCGGCCGATGAAATCCATTCCAGCCTTATCCGGTCCGTATCAATGCCCAAAACTGCCATCAATTGTTTGGTCATCTCAAAGGTCTTGGTCGCTTTTACATTACCGTCCAGGTAATGGCAGTCCCCCATGTGTCACCCCGAGACCAGCACCCCGTCAGCCCCCTTTTCAAAGGCCTTGAGAATATAGTTGGGGTTAATGCCCCCGGAACACATGACCCGGATAATCCGCATATTGGGCGGATACTGGAACCGGCTCACACCGGCCAGGTCTGCTGCGGAATAAGAGCACCAATTACAGGCAAAGGTAATAATTTTAGGATCAAAACTCATTATGCCATCCTTATTTCAAACACGTTTAATCCAGTGCTGCCTCAACCATAGCCAGCACCTCATTGTCATAGTGATACACCCCAGCAGCGCCTGTGGGGCAGGCAGAAGCACAGGCCGCACATCCCTTGCACAGGGCCTGCTGGACCCTTGCCAGTTTTACCTTGTGTTCATTTTCAAAGACTTCAATGGCCCCAAAGGCACAGGCATCTTCACAGGCAGCGCAGCCCCGGCAGAGGGCCTCATTGACATGGGAAACCACCCCGTCCACGGTCACACTATCTTTGGACAGCACCACCGTAGCCCTTGAGGCGGCGGCCTTGGCCTGACAAATGCACTCTTCAATGGGTTTGGGATAATGGGCCGTGCCGCAGAGAAATATCCCGTCCGTGGCAAAATCCACCGGACGAAGCTTGGCATGGGCTTCCATGAAAAACTGATCGTCATTCAGGGTGAGTTTGAACTTTTGGGCAAGATCCTCATTGTTTTTAGCCTCAATGGCTGAGGCCAGGACCAGAAAATCAGCCTCAATACAAAGGGTCATGCCGAGAATCCGGTCTTTTACCCGGATTGCAAGACTCTCCCTGCCCGGGGCGACCACGGGTTTTTCATCCAGGGTATACCGGATAAAAATAATTCCTTTTTCCCTGGCTTCCCTGTAGAGCCGCTCCCTTTGTCCATAGGTCCTGATATCCCGGTACAGAATATAGACATCCATGTCAGGGTTCTTGTCTTTGAACAGAACCGCCTTTTTAATGGAATGGGTGCAGCAGACCTTTGAACAATAGGGATGGCTGGGATCCCTGGACCCGACACATTGGATGAAAACAACCGAAGACGCAGCTTCCAGACGGGCGGGATTCTTTTCCAGTTCAGCGTCCAGGTCCACATGGGTGAGCACCCGGTCATCCTCTTTGTAAAAATATTCATCCGGGGTGGACGCAACCGCACCCGTGGCAACAATCACGGCCCCGTGGTCCAGAACCCGCTCCTTGCCGGTGTCGCCATCAAGGCCGCAGGATTGAACCCGGGTCTCAAAATTTCCCACAAACCCTTTGGTCTCGATAATACTGGCCCGGGTCAGCACCTCAATGGACGTGTAGGAACGAACCCTATCCATCATCTTTTCGATATTTTCACGGATGGGCTCTCCTCTCCAGGTATGATCCAGGTTCAGGGCATAGCCCCCCAGATCATCTTTCTGCTCAAGAAGATAGGTATAAAACCCCTGGTCGGCCAGCCCCAGGGCCGCTGTCATTCCAGCAACCCCTCCGCCGATGACAAGGCTTTTCTGGGTCACCCCCACCTCAGGCTGTGTCAATGGTTTCATCAGGGCAGCCTTGGCCACGGCAATTCTCACCAGGTCCTTGGATTTTTGAGTGGCAAGTTCCGGCGCCTTGGAGTGAACCCAGGAACACTGGTTGCGTATATTGGCCATTTCCACCAGATATTTGTTCAGGCCCGCATCTTTGAGGGTCTCCTGGAAAAGGGCTTCATGGGTTCTCGGGGTACAGGCGGCAATGACCACCCGGTTCAGGTTTTGCTGTTCGACCACCTGTTTAAGCTTGTCCTGGGTATCCTGGGAGCAGGTAAACAGATTTTCTTCCACATAGGTTACATGGTCAAGGGTCCGGGCGTAGGCTGCCACAGAAGGGACATCCACCACCCCGCCGATATTAGTGCCGCAATTGCAGACAAAGACCCCGATGCGGGGCGTTTGCGCTTCAACCGCCTTTTCCTGGGGATAGGTTTTAATCCGGGTCAAACTCCCCCTGGCCTTTGCCAGGCAGGTGCCGGCATCGCAGGCCGCAGCAGAGGCTTCCATGACGGAAACAGGAATGTCCTTGGGTTCCTGAAGCGCGCCACACACATAGATACCCGCTCGATTTGTGGATACCGGGGCAAAACTTGAGGTTTCAACAAAACGGTCGGAATCCAGGGTAATGCCCATTTTCTTGACCTGATCAGCCAGGTCTTTGGGGGTTTCCATGCCCATGGACAAGACCACCATGTCAAAGGTTTCAACAACATTGACGCCCTCTTCGGCCACATAGGTGCAGTCCAGGGTTTTATCCGAATTCTCGTTCACCGTATGAATTCTGGACCGGACAAATCTCACCCCTTCATCCTTGGCCCGCTCGTAATATTTTTCAAAATCCTTGCCATAGGTTCTCATGTCCATGAGAAAAATGGAGGCCTGGAAATCACCGTCCACATGGTCGGCTGTCATCATAGCCTCTTTTACCGCATACATGCAGCAGACAGAAGAGCAGTACCCATTGCCGCATTTATTCTGGTCCCGGGAGCCGATGCATTGAAGCCAGGCAATTTTTTTGGGCGCCCGCTGGTCCGGGGCACATTCAATATGGCCGCCGGTGGGGCCGCCTGCGGAAAGAATCCGCTCATATTCAATGGAGGTGACCACATTGGCAAATGCATTGTACTGGTAATTGTCCAGCCCTGAAGGATCAAAGGGCTTGAATCCCGGGGCCAGGATGACAGAACCCACGTTGAGATTCAAAATCTTTTCTGTGTCTTCGTAATTGACTGCGCCCGTGGGACAGACCTTTGCACAGGTCCCGCATTTATCCTTGAGCAGCTTAAGACAATACTCAGGATCAATGGCATATTTCAAGGGAACTGCCTGGGGATAATCCACGTAAATGGCCTTGCGCTTGACCAGGCCTTCGTTGAATTCATCCCCAACTTTTCTCGGACATTTTTGAGTACACTCCCCGCAGGCAATACATTTGTCCACGTCCACATAACGGGGGGCCTGTTTCAGGGTAATCTGGAAATTGCCCTGTTCACCCTCAATGGATTGAACCGTTGAAAGGGTGTGAAGCTCGATGTTCAGGTGCCGGCCGACCTCGACCAGTTTGGGTGAGATCACTCACATGGCACAGTCATTGGTTGGAAATGTCTTGTCCAGCTGGGCCATAACCCCACCAATGGAGGCCTTTTTTTCCACCAGATGGACCTGGTATCCGGAATCTGCCAGATCAAGGGCGGCCTGCATTCCGGCAATCCCTGATCCCACAACCATTACCGACCCGTGAATATTTTTTGTATTTCCCATTCATTCACTCCTGATTCATATAGATGTCCTGCCCCTCAGGTTTATGCCAGATGATCTGTTAAAAAAGAGGCAAGATCGATAATCTCAACGTCATGGTCTGTATTTTTCGTTGCACAGGTCAGATGAATCTGACACTTGGGACAGGCCGTTACAATGGCCTTTGCCCCGGCGTTCTGAGCTTCTTTAAGCCGCTGGACCTGCATGAGTTTGGAACATGACGAACATTCCATCCAGCCGGTGGTGCCGCAGCAGATGGCATTTTCCCGATGATGTTCCATCTCGGCCAGTTCAACCCCCTGCACCTGGCGTATCAACTCTCTTGGCGCCTCGTAAATACCCGATCGCCGACCCAGACGGCAGGGATCCTGAAAGGTAACCCGGTCAAGGGTTTTTGCCTTAAAGCAAAGGTCTAATTTTGGCAGCTGCCGGGCCAGGAATTCGGTAATATGAACCAGATCAAATTCCAGGGGGCCGAATTTTTCAGCATAGACTTCCCGGAACATGGAATACCCTTCAGGGCATCCGAAAATCACCGTTTTCACGCCCGAGGCACGGATGGCCTCAATATTTTTTTTGGCCAGGATCTCAACGATGTCATCGTCCCCGTTCCAATAAGCATCATGGCCGCAGCAGCACTCCTGTTCAGAGACAACCGGTTCAATACCCAGTTTATTGAGCAGAGTTAAATTATTCTTGGCCGTGTTTATCATTTCAAGATCCAGGTATTGAAAGGCCACATCATATTGGGCAATACACCCGGAAAAATAAAAATAATCGCCCGTTTCTAAAATTTTCCCCGATTCTCTGGCCCAGGCGACCCTGTTCTTTCCAACCGCACCCTGATTGTTCTTAATCTGGGCCGCCTGGATCTGGGTCATGGTCTGGAACATGCCGTGATGGCTGAGTCTGGGCAAGTTGCCCCGGTCCCGTGCACGGCTGCGAAAGCGTCGGATAAACCCGGGGAAATCAATCTCCACAGGACACCGGTCCGAACACCTTGAACAGGAGAGACAGGCCCAAAGATCAGGGCTCTCCAGAATATTGCCATGGGGGTCGGCCATGGCCCGCTTGATCATCTGCCTGGGGGAAAAGCCTTCCAATGCCATGGCAACAGGGCAAGATCCCGTGCACACACCGCACTCCATACAATAATCAATTTGCTGTTGTGAAAGCTGCATATATTTTATCCCCAAAATTAAATCAAAAAACCAGATTCAAACCAGGACAGGCCGGCAATATATATACGGCCGGCCTGCTCAGTATTTTATATCCCCTAAAACGTCCAGGGAAAAAATCTCCATAGTGGTTTAATTTTTTTTAAAAACAATCGCTGTCCTGCACAAATTTCACTGTAAAAGAATATTTTTTACCCATCATATTTATTTAGGTAAAAATTTTAGTTTAAATCTAAACACCTTATTTGTCAAGGAATCTTTCTAATCTTTTCCAACATCATGTCCCAGCGCCGTGCCAATATTTCCCATGAAAACCCAATGGCATGCTCGGATAAAACCTTGCGGGCAGGTAAATATTGTTCAGAAAGGGTAAGGACCTGTTCAAGGCGATTTAAAAGGCCTGACTCAGAGGAATAGATCACCTCTTTTTTCAAATCTTTTGGGATAAGTTCCAGATAGGAGAGTCGGTTGGGCAGCAGTGGGAAACAGCCATGGGCAACCGCCTCCATTACCGAGATCCCAAAATTTTCCTGAATGGCCGTGCTCACCACCACAGTTCCCTTTGAAAGCCAGTCCCAGTATGTTTCTTCCACGGCCTGGAACCCATAGACCAGAAGCTCGGCCTGAAAGTCTTTTTGAGCCTGCTCAAAGACCTTGGGAATAATCTCGTACTGCTCGCCCATGAGGGCCAGTTGAAATTTCACCCCTTTGGACTTTAATTGTCCGAGCACCTTGAAAAACAGGTCAGGATTTTTATCATACTCCCAGCGATGGTTCCAAATCACCAGAGGGGGAGTCTGGTCATTGCGGCCCAGGTTCAGACCGGCCCCCTTAACCCGGTAGCCCGGATAAAGCACCTGGGCTTTTTCTTTAAGTTCATCCATCATCCACAATGGCCTTGTATCAGGCATCTGCTTGATCAATTGCCTTGCCGCCGTTAAAAAATCATCCAGATGAAACCTGGAATTAAAAAACAGACCGTCACAGGCCAGGGCCGAGACAATATTGGTGAACCCCAGATGAAAATCCCTTTTTTCATGGGGTCCCAACGGGTAGGAAAGCTGATTCTCATGGAAATAAAGCGCTATGGGAGGACAATCCGGCCCTGCCAGCCCTTTGAAATCAGTCAGATCCATCATATCCGTGGCAAAAATGAGATCATAGGCTGAAAGATCCTTGATTTCCCGGATAAAATAAAGGGCGGCTCCCCGCATCCGCCATTTCCAAAATCTTGGCGGCAGGGTAATCACCGAGACCTCGTGGGAGGAAAACCGGGCAAACCCCTTTGCCACGTCCTTGTGGGACCCCCCGTAAAACGGTTCCAAAAACAAAACTTTCACTAAACATGTCCTCCAAACAATCCTGTGCGTCAAACCGGAAAGAGGCTCAACCCGAGACCTCACCGTTCAAGCCCTGAAAATTTTTTTAGATTAAAAATGCATCATAAATATGTGTAAGTCCCAAGTTTTGGGCCGTCATTATCTGCCATACAATGACCAAGGTGTCAAAAAGACCTGGTCTATATTCCGGCTCCCTTGACCGAGGCCCGTCTGGTTAATTTAAGCTTACGACCGGGAATACATAAGTATCTGACCTTTAAAGGGTTTGTCCAGGTATTCACTGTTGGCAGGTTTTCTCTGGGCATGGGAATATCCCAAGACCTTCATTTGCTTGCTAAAAGAGGCATGATTCCCCCGCCCCGGATCCACAATCACAACGGCACATTGTTTTTTTGCATGATCATCAATAAAGGCGGACAACAACCCGACATGATCCCTTTCATACAAAAGGTCACTTCCAATAATGAGATCAAACCGACCCAAATCATTCTCATCCCCGGCCCAGCCCGTACGGACAAAAGGAATTTTTTTCCCCTTGTTGAGTATCACATTTTCAGCCAAAAATGACCCTGCTTCAGGATGGTAATCCGTTGCCCAGATGTCTGCCAGGCGATGGTTCAGGACCAGGCTGGCCAGACCAATGCCGCAGCCCACCTCCAATATCCGCTTTCCCTTTACATTATAATCAAGCATAAAATTGGCAAGTATTTCTCCGGAGGGCCAGACAACGCCAAACATGGGCCATGCCGCAGAGGAAATCCCCAACTTTTCAGCAACCCTGTCTATATCGCTGAATTGCATGATATCCCGAAGGGTCCGGACATGGATATCAATAGAACCGACTTCAATGGTTTTATAACAAATTCTAAATGGCGGCATGGCAACTCCAGCTTGAAACGGTTGATCGACGGCCGTCTCTTTGATTGTTTTTTAATGAATCGACGCCACCGCTTCCCAGCCCGGGGCCCGCCCGGAAATTTTTCAAATCTGATGAAACTCAATTGGAATGGACCGAATTTGATCAGCGGTCTGGATTCAACAAGAATCTTCGCATATCTGTATTCAGCATACACGGTATCAGAGGCAAGGCAATCGAATAAACCCTTTGTTGAACAAATGCCTGGAATTCAATAAACTTTTTAATGGTTGACTTTCCACGTTTTTGTCTGTATGCTTATCGAATTGTGCATAAAGAAGCACTGAAGTTTCCTATTTAAGGTGTGTATCCCCAATATTCAAAAGTGGTCTACTCCCCCAAAGTTAGAAGCGATTTTTTTTATTTTTTATTACAGGAGCATGCCAACATGACAAATGGTATCGTAAAATGGTTTAACGACTCAAAAGGTTTTGGTTTTATCGAATTAGAAGATGGTGGAAAAGATGTATTTGTTCATCATTCAGGAATTAACGCAATGGGTTTCAAATCCCTCAATGAAGGGGATCGCGTATCCTTTGATATTGAAGAAGGACAAAAAGGCCCTGCGGCGACAAATGTAACCGTGCTTTAGTCAGCCATTTTATTTGCTTATAAAAAGCTCCGGACGCTTTGACGTCCGGAGCTTTTTTGTGTTTACAGGCCTTTGCTTCTATGCCCTCCTCTTTGCTGCAAAAAAGGACATACTCTAAATCCTGATATTAAGACACAATCTTGACCTTGGGTGCTGACACGGATTCAATATACGCGTCAGCCCGCTGTTTTTTCACATCACAGGCATTCTTTACCTTATTTTCCGCAAATGTAATCGCCTTTACCCCTTCTTTATGGGCCCAGGGCTCAAGCACTTTTTTCATGGCCTCGGCCATCACCTCTTTTCCAAGCCGGGTCCGGGTCATGGCGGTTGTCCATCCGGATTCCGCGCCTAAACCACCAAAGGAGATATCTGCGTATTCAGCTGAAAAATCACTGCAGAACTGGCAAGCCTCCCGCTTCACATCATCAAGCTCGTCAACCGGAACCTGAATACTAGCTCCCGAGTAAAGGGTAAAAATAAAATCTTCTTTGATATTAATCTTTTCAACATCTGCATATCTGAATTGATACCGGTTTTCAATATGCCTGAACGCCTCGGCATCAAAGAGAAAATTGCCAGAACAAAAAAGACCAAAACAATAGGATACCGCATCCGCAGGAACGATTCCCATGGCCTGCATTTTGCGCATGGTATTGATCTGACAGGGCGTTCCCACAAAGGCAAGCCGGTCTGGAATTCCTGTGCGAAACCGCCCCAATGCTGCAATGGAAGGAGAAAAGGTATTATAGGCCTTTGCCAAACGGGTCATGCCGTGGGAATGATGAAAACAAGAGCCTGCCGAATCCATCAATTCCTCCCGGGTGGTTGCCAAAAAAGGGATTCGTCCGTCTTCGGTATTCTTGGAAACGATGGCACCGTTGATCCGACCATTGTCAAAAAGATGGGTCAAAATAGCCGTGACAATCCCCCCGTCAGTTCCCCTCGATCTGAGTTCTTCATCCCTGGCCCGGGAAACAGAGGTGCCGATCATCTTTCCGTAGGGTGCTTCCCAGCCTAAATTCTTCTTGATCTCCAGATCAAGTTCTTCTGTCTCCGGACAAATGGAATAGCAGAGCCCGCACTCGATACATTTCTCGATCTCACCAAAACGCGGCTTGCCCGTCTCGTCCAAATCCAAAGCCCCGTAATTAATCGCTGAGCAGAATGTGACGCAACCGCCGCAATGATGACATTTCCCATTTTTCTGAACGTCCTGAATCAGATTAAAAAAGGTTTTGTTCATACGCCCTCCTGTATCAGTTAAGAGTTTTTGCCTTATATGGTTTTGTCTTACCGTATATCTTCTTTAGGATGCATCAAACAAATTCATAGAGATGTGAAACCTATTTTATATTCACCATCTTAGATCAGATCCCCTGTCTTTGTCAAAGACAACCGCAAAAAAAATTGATGAACATTTGGAAATGTTTCTTCAAACGAATGCTGTTCACAACCCTGGGATCAGGCAGGATTCTTTCGCCCTTTTAACCCATGACCCTGATTAAACCTTAAACAGATTTACCCAGAAAAAGATTGCAAATCCCACAATCCAGTTGTAAAGAGAATCTGCCCTGATAATGTGAAGATGGAGACAAACAAAAGGCAAATGGAGACAAACAATTTTACAGTCTACCCAAGGACAAAATATAGGGATGAGTCCCTTTCCATAGAACTCAACTGCCAGGGCAGCAACACCTATGAAAAAATTTCCTTTCCAATAAAATACGGCATCTTTTCAAGACTGGAAACCCAAAACATCATCCTTGAATTTGATCTGAACAACGAAATCAGGCATGCCCGTTCCAAAACAGACCAATGGTCCCATCCCCAGGAATGGCTCAAACGGACCAAGGGTAACGACTGGATCTACTATTCCACAGGGGGATATGCAGGTGTATTTGAATCCATTGGCGAATATTATTTACCCAACCTTGTCTACACCACCAATTCCCTTTTAGGGGGAAAGCCCTTTGAGGAACCAGAGGTGGCAAGGCTGTCAAAGCGCTGGCACCAGACCCTGGCCGAGATCCAAATCAAAGAAAAAAAAATGCCCGGCCCCATAAGGTCCTGGGTGGATAAGATCAAATCAAAAACGCCTGCAGACCTTGCAGATAAAGCAGATCGACTGTTTAAAATCCCGGGTGCCCGGACCACGGTTCTGCCTCCGGACGCCCGGCATTCGGATTATGACGTTATCCCCTTGACCATTGCTGACGGCTGTCTTTACAAGTGTCGGTTCTGCAAGGTAAAAAATAAAAAACCATTCTCCCCAAGATCCCAAAAAAACATTGATGATCAGTTGGATGCGTTCAAAGACTTGTACGCCAATGATCTCATAAATTACAACAGCCTTTTTTTAGGGGAGCACGATGCGCTGAACGCGCCGGCGGACCTGATTTTATACTCAGCAGCCAAAGCCCACAAGGTCTTGAATCTCGGCAACGCCTACATGAAAAACCCGAGGCTTTATATTTTCGGTTCAGTGGATGCCCTGCTCAATGCCCGGGAATCACTTTTTACCCGATTGAACAAATCCCCATTTCACACCCATATCAACATCGGGCTTGAATCCTTTGACCAGGCCACTTTAGAACGCATTGGCAAGCCTGTCACCCCCAAAAAGGTGGGTCTTGCATTTGACCGGATGCAGGCCATCAACAAGCGTTTTGACCGCATTGAAATGACATGTAATTTTATCATGGATGAAAACCTGCCCCCGGGGCACCCCCCTGCCATGATAGCGCTGGTCCGGGAAAAATTCAAATTCACCCGGCCCAAGGGCAGTGTATACCTTTCCCCCCTGCAATTTGGAAAGCCCTCCAGAGAAGTCCTCTTTGACTTTTACCACCTGAAAACCCAAAGCCGGCTGCCCATGTTTCTCTATATCATCCAGCGGCTGTAATTCAAAGGTGTCCGGGCCGACTTGATTTTTCACCCCTTTGCTGGTAAATTCCGGCCATGACCTATCCAGCACTCATATCTTTGCACGGCGGACATTCCGGCCAGTTCTGCTCCCATGCCAAAGATTGTCTTGAAGACCTGATCCAAGCCTATATTCAAAAAGGATTTAAACAGGTGGGCATCAGCGAGCACATGCCCCCGCCAACAGACCAATTTTTATACCCTGACGAAATCCGCATAGGCCTTAACGCCAGGGATCTGATCGACCGGTTTGCCCGGTATTTTAAAGAGCTTGACCGGCTTAAAATCAAATACAAAGACAAAATCCTCATTTACAAGGGATTTGAAACCGAGACCCTGAGCACAGGATTTGATTTTATAAAAGAGCTGATCCAACAATTCAATCCGGATTATATTGTCGGCTCTGTCCACCATGTCAATGATATCTGTTTTGACTATTCCCGTGAGGGATATGAAGCGATTGCCAAGACGCTTGGCTCTGTTGAGGCCATGTACCTGGCCTATTTTGATGCCCAGCTTGAAATGATAGAAGCCCTTCGTCCTTTTGTGGTCGGACATTTTGATTTGATCCGCATCTTTGACAAGGATTTTGAAACCCGGATTAACACCCCTGGGATAAAGAAAAAAATCAGGCGCAACCTTGAGCGGATCAAAGCCCTGGACCTGGTCCTGGATTACAATCTTCGCCCCCTGTCCCGGGGGGAAGATCTTCCCTACCCTGGAACCCATATTCTGGACCAGGCAAAAAATTTAGGCATTCGGGTGGTTCCCGGGGACGACGCCCACAGCGCAGAACAGGCCGGCGCATTTGTGGCAGAAGCCATCCAAAAAATTGAGGCAAAGGGATTTTCCACCTGTTGGCCAGCGCCTGAAATCAAGCCCTGAAACTCACCTGA
The DNA here is from genome assembly GCA_028768545.1 of Desulfobacter sp. Lineage (NCBI taxonomy): Bacteria > Pseudomonadati > Thermodesulfobacteriota > Desulfobacteria > Desulfobacterales > Desulfobacteraceae > Desulfobacter > Desulfobacter sp. Next base: position 2,105,546 of record CP054838.1, on the reverse strand, counting down.
AACCCATGAAATCACCCCGATGAAAGCATCCCTATGAAAGCAATTGTACAACGGGTCAAAAATGCCCAGGTCACCGTAGACAACACCATTATTTCCCGCATTACAAAGGGCTTGATGGTCCTTTTAGGCGTGGCCGACAAAGACAGTGAAAAAGAGGCCGACTACCTGGTGGATAAAATTATTCACCTGAGGGTGTTTGAAGATGACCAGGGTAAAATGAATCTCTCTCTCAAGGATGTCAAAGGTGAGCTTTTGGTGGTCTCCCAGTTCACCCTTATGGGGGATTGTAAAAAAGACCGCCGCCCGTCATTCATCAAGGCAGCCCGGCCGGAGGAGGCCAACCGGCTCTATACCTATTTTACAGCCAAGGCCGCAGATGCCGGCGTGGTGGTAAAAACCGGGCAATTCCAGGCCAATATGGACGTATCCCTGTTCAAGCAGGGTCCGGTGACCCTGATCCTGGAATCCAGGCCATGACAAAAAAAAGAGTATTCCCCAGGATCTGCCAAGGCCCCTTTTTGATTCCGGAACGCTTAAGATCTTGTCCAACTTTAAATACAGCATTGGGATTTAACAAATCATGAATCCAGACAATTTTTATGTCATCCTTGTCAAACCCCAGGGACCCATCAATATCGGTTCGGTCTGCCGGGCCATGATGAATTTCGGGTTTACCCAGCTGAGGCTTGTCAGCCCCTGCAAAGAATATCTATCACTGGACGCTAAAAAGATGGCCATGACCGCCTTTCATCTGCTTGAAAACGCCCCTGTTTTCGACACCCTGGACCAGGCCCTCGCAGATGTTCACCAGGCCTTTGGCACCACACGACGGTTTGGCAAGTACAGAAAAAACTTTTTAACCCCTGCCACGGCAGCAAAGCAGATTACAGCCGATCAACAGGATAAAGAATCAAACGATTCCATAAAACATGCCCTGGTCATGGGGCCGGAGGACACGGGTCTTGAGACCTGTGACCTGGAGCTTTGCCAGCATTTTATCACCATCCCCACCCATGAAGGCTACCCTTCCATGAACCTGAGCCATTCCCTCTCTGTCCTGCTCTACGAAATTTCATTAAAGTCAGATTCCGGCAGGCAGTTTTATGATCCCAAGGTCAAACACCCGGCCACCGGCCTTGAAATGGAATCCATGTTCGCCCACATGAAAACCACCCTTTTGGACATTGATTATTTAGATCCCCAGAACCCGGATCATCTGCTTCGGGCCTTTCGGCGCATTTTCGGCAGTGCAGGCCTCTCTTCCAGGGACGTCAGGATCATCCGTGGGCTGATGAGCCGCATTGACTGGACAGAATCGGAACGAAGAAAAAACATGCCCGAAAACCCAAACAACGGATAGGGCCTTTTCTTATCCCTTGTTATAAATTGACAGCCCAACAAGGCTATTATTTCCTCAGACAGGCAATCAACCGGCCCGGGTGTTCAAGATAGCCAAACAGATCCAAAATATGATGGATCAGAATATCTGCGGCCATCAAACTCTGCCGTGCCAGTCCCTCTTCATGGAGGACAGCCACACCCAGGGCGGCATTTTTCAACATGAGTTCGTCGTTGACCCCGTTGCCGCAGGCAATGGTGCAAGAGGGTCCCAACGTTTCCAGATAATCAGCCTTGGCCCTTGCCTGGTCCCAGTCAGGGATGGTCACAACAGAACAATTCACTCCGTCAAGGGCCTGGGTTACTGACCCGAATGTATCTGCCGTGATCACATGGAAATCAAACGCTGAAGACAGGGCCTGAATCTTTTTTCTTACCCCGGCAATGGGCTGGCCATCCACGGCCAGGGTCCCGTTATAATCAAGAAGGATATGGCTGATCTCAATGGTGCGGGCCCCGGGAATCTCAAATATGGGCATTGGTTTTCCTTTATTTCTGAAAGGGTTGTGGGAATCTCTGATCCTGATGATATCGTCCAGGCAAAACCGGTCCGACCAGAGCCCCCTTGTTGCTGGCCTATTATTTACAGGAACCCATCCGTTGATGGCAAGGGATAAAATAAAGAAGACCATCACTCATGTGTTAAGGATCTGTATTGTTCGCATTGTGCCGTTCACGACGAAAACCCCTTGAGTTTCCCCATGGCGGATGTTAAATTTTACGAACAGGTTTGCATCACCTTTGATTTAACGTTTCGCTGTCATTGCATTAACATCTGTTTCTCACTTGGTTTTAGGTCACTCAAAACATTCATAATTTTAGGTTGAGTTCAAGGCTCAACTTAGGGTTAAAAGCCAGGCAAATTTTAACCAAAGACAGTAGTGTCCGGTTAGGTTGTTGCATATAAAAAGCATCTAAAATCATTGAAAAAACAGTCGGTTTTGTGTTGACAAATGTGCGTAAAAATTTTTGTGCGCCTTGAAAATTTAATTCAAGGAGCTCAAATGACGCACATCTCAGTCCCTAAAAAACAACTACGGTCCCTGAACTTTGACAATTTCAGGTGCCCTCTGATAAAGTCACTTTCAAAAGCACCGGAATTACAATCTCGAGGAGACCGCCCTTTAAAAATGACATTCGAAGACCAGATAAATGCTTTAGTTTATTTCCATCTTCAGGAGCACAAGTCTGCCCGACATTTAATTCAGGATCTCAAGGAGAATGTTTTTGCTAAAGAAAATATTGCGCCAAACGGTGGTATCAGCCGTAGTAGTTTCTGTGAAGCCATCAATCACAGGGGACTCGAACAACTGCAATTTATCTTTGAGGATCTTTATAAACAGGCTCTTGAGTGTCATCCGGGTGAACACGCCGAGTTAGGAGAGTTGGTTTCCATTGACGGTAGTCTCATAAATGCAGTCCTTTCAATGCACTGGGCGAACTACAGAAAAGGAAGTAAAAAAGCCAAAGTACATTGCGGATTTGACATTAATCACGGAATCCCAAACAAAATCTTTTTGACTGAAGGCAACGGCGCTGAACGCACTTTTGTTCCCAAAATACTTTCCAAGGGGCAAACAGGTGTTATGGATCGTGGATATCAATCCCATAAAGAATTTGACCTGCTTCAGGAGCAAGGCAAACATTTTGTCTGCCGTATAAAAACCAGGACAACAAGAACAATTATTGATAACCACGAGACCCCTTCCGACAGCTACATTTTTTATGATGCACTGGTTAAACTTGGTACTCCGAATCAAAACCAGACGAAAAGGCCTGTTCGGGTTGTTGGCTATAAAATTGCTGGCGTCAAATACTATGTGGCAACTGACAGGCATGATTTAACAGCGGAACAAATAGCAACAATTTATAAACTCCGGTGGACCATTGAGGATTTTTTCAAATGGTGGAAAGAACATCTGAAGGTATATCATCTCATTGCCCGCAGTGAATACGGCCTTATGGTTCAGATTCTTGGCGGCCTTATCACTTACCTGTTACTGGCAATCCATTGCCAAAAACAGTTTAATGAAAAGGTCACGATCAAAAGAGTTCGGCAGCTGCGAACCGCCATTCTAAATGACCTGTTTGGCTGCGAGGAGCAGGGCTCTCATAGTTCAAACAGGGACAATATTGTCAAAGATCAAAAAATTATTGAGCAAGCAAAAACCTAACCGGACATCACTGAACCAAAGAAATATACAGCCTATTTCAAGAATTCAAATTAGCCTGTAACCAAAGAATTGAGCCAAAAAACGATTTTCCAACCCAGCCCTTTAATCGGATTGGCCTTAAATCACTCAACAAAGGGGGAGATATGATCGTAAAAGTCATCATCCAAAGAGAGGTAACACCCGGAAAAGAGCAGGATTTTTTTGACCTGCTCAGGCAATTAAGGTTTAACGCCCTTCAACAGCCCGGATATATCTCCGGGGAAACCCTGATCTGCGCCGATGATACCCGCAAGGTACTCATCATCAGCAAATGGTCCTCCATAGAAGAATGGAAAGACTGGAAAGCAGACAATCGGCGGGAAAAAATGGACCAGGCCCTGACAAAACTCCAAAAAAGCCCGGCCGTGTATGAACCCTATGTATTCAGCAAATTCAAGGCAGCAGCAGCCCTTGAATTCCCTCCCCCCCTGCAGAAAATCAAACTATGATCCAGGACAAGGGCGGCCTTCTTCCCAGGCCGCCCCTATCCTGGCAACCCCATTAATTCAAGCAATTTTCACCAATAGCATCCGACACCTGCGTCAAAATAATAGTGGAACAATTTTTTATTTGACAAAATAACAGTGGAACTCTATATCTTTATTAAATTACTATTTTGAAAAAGGATTGTCATGGCACCCCCCAAAACCGAACTTAGAAAAATACTCATCCTGGAAACCGCCACAAAAGTCTTCGCCCAAAAGGGATTCCAGGAAGCCACCATCACGGAGATTGCCAAAGCGGCCAAGGTGTCAGAGGCCTCAATTTATGAGTACTTTTCCACCAAAGAAGGACTTTTATTTTCCATTCCCGGCCAGTCCACCCGGGAAATGTTCGAAACCATGGCCTTTCACCTGAAACTCATCCGAGGCGCAGGCAACAAGCTGAGGGCCATTGTCTACCTGCTCCTGGACTCATACCAGTCCAGCCCTGAATTTGCCGCCGTGCTCATGCTCTTTCTCAAACACAACAAAAAATTTTTAAACACAGAAGGCCACCAGGTTCTCAAAGACGGAATCAAGCAAATCTCCCGGGTGATCGAAGCGGGCATTGAATCCAAGGAATTCAAATCAGAATTAGACCCATACCTGGCAAGGGCCATGGTTCTGGGCACCATCGAGCACCTGGTCACCAACTGGGTAATGACCGGCCATCCGGAAAGTTTGGTTCAATTTGTCGACCCTTTGATCGACATTCTTCTGGCCGGCATTGAAATCCGGACAAAAGAAGCCTGATCCTTGGCAGACAGATTTCCTACCTTTTATTAAAAGCCTGACTTGCCCCCGACCCAAACAGATCTTTGGACAAACCCCCAATTCTAAGGAGGAAAAAATGAACGAAAATCTGCGGTATGATCAAAAACCCTGGCTGAATTTTTATGATACAGGCGTACCCGAATCCCTTGAGTTTGAGAACACCCTTCTCCATGAATATCTGGAGGCAAACAGTCAAAAAATTCCAAACAACCCAGCCCTGATCTTCCAAGGATACACCCTTTCCTTTAAGGAATTCAACGAGATGGCAGATGCATTCGCCGCCTTCCTCCAGACACTTGGCGTTAAAAAAGGGGATGCTGTGGCCATTCTCCTGCCCAATGTCATCCCCTGCCCAATCGCCTTTTACGCCATCATGAAACTCGGGGCCGTGGCGGTGATGAACAACCCGCTCTATGCAGACCCGGAACTGCTCCACCAGTTCAATGACTCCAAATCCACCCATTTGATCACCCTGGATCTTTTGGCCAACCGTATGATTGACCTTCGCCCCAAAACCTCGATTAAAAGCATTGTGGTCACATCCATTGGGGATTATCTGCCATTTTCTAAAAACATTCTGTTTCCCCTGGTCAGCAGACAAAAAAAACTCAGCGCAAAGGTCAAGCCGGCCAAAGAAGTCTATCAGTGGAAAAAAGTAATCCGCCAGCACCTGGGATCAACACCCGGGGCAGTACCCAAGGGGTTAAAATTTAACGATGTTGCCATGTATCAGTATACCGGCGGCACCACAGGGGTCTCAAAGGGTGCGGTTCTCACCCATGGCAACCTGAGCAAGCAGACCCAGCAGATCAATGCCTGGCTGCCCACCTTTAAAGACAACACCCAAGAAATCATGATGGGCGCCCTTCCCTTTTTCCATGTCATGGGCCTTACCGTGTCCATGAATTTTGCCATTACCAAGGGATGGGCCAATGTTCTGGTGCCAAAACCCCAGCCAGATCCCCTGCTGGAGGCCATGGAAAAATTCAGGCCCACCATTGCCCCTTTGGTTCCCACCATGTTCATCGGAATACTCAACCATCCCAGAACCGCCCGGGCAGACTTAAGTTCCATCAAGGCCTGTGTCTCCGGGTCCGCCCCCCTTCCCCTGGACGTCATCCGGGGGTTTGAGAAAAAAACAGGTTCCGTGATCATCGAAGCCTTTGGCATGACCGAATCCTCTCCGGCCACCCATGTCAACCCCTTTAGCCAGGGTAAACGGAAGGTGGGAAGTATCGGTATTCCCCTGCCTTAAACCCTCTGCAAGATTGTGGACATTGACGACCCTGACCGGGAAATGCCCGTGGGAGAACCCGGAGAAATGATCATCAAAGGCCCCCAGGTGATGCAGGGGTACCGGAATATGGCCAAGGAAACCGAGAGTACCATTATCAATGGCTGGCTGTTCACCGGGGACATTGCCCTGATGGACGAGCAGGGGTATTTTTTTATTGTGGACCGTAAAAAAGACATGATCCTCTCAGGCGGGTATAATGTCTATCCCAGGGAAATAGACGAGGTGCTCTTTTCCCACCCAAAAGTCATGGAGGCCGGCGCCGTAGGCATTCCCCACCCCACCCGGGGAGAACAGATCAAGGCCTTTATTGTCCTGGCCCCGGGACAGAGCTCCAGTTCAGAAGAACTCATTGCCTATTGTGCTGAAAAACTGGCCAAATACAAGCTGCCCACCAGCGTTGAATTCATTGACGAGTTACCCAAAACCAATGTGGGCAAGGTGCTTCGCAAGGGTCTGCGAGCCATAGAAGCCGCTAAAAGGAAAGGATAATGATGTTTCCCACACTTTTAAGTCCCATTTCTGTCAATGGTCTGACCCTGCGCAACAGAATTGCCTACCCCTCCCTGGGCCTGCTTTTTTCCTATGATTCAAAACTCAATGAAAAATATTATCGTTTTTTTGAAGAAATCGCCCAAGGGGGTGCCGGCATTGTCACGGTCGGACCTGTGGGGGTGGATTTTATCGGGGCCGGATTTGTTCCCCTGTCCCTGGCACAGAACGAGGCCATAGACGACTTTTCCAAGGCCTGCGCCCTGATCAAAAAACAGGGGGCCAGTCCCTGGATCCAGCTCTTTCACGGCGGGGCATACACCCATCCGTTTCTCATCAACAATGAGACCCCCATGGCCCCGTCTGCCGTGTTCTCAAAATACGCCAAAACCACCCCCAGGCAGATGAGCATCAAAGATATCCACGGAGTGCAGACCGCCTTTGCCGATGCAGCGGTCCGGGCCCAGAAAGCCGGGTTTGAGGGGGTGGAAATCATCGGGTCGGCCGGATATCTTATCACCCAGTTTTTATCTCCTTTGAAAAACCTGCGCAAGGACGAGTACGGGGGCAGCTTTGAAAACAGGACCCGGTTTCCCAAAGAGATTGTTAAAATGATCCGGGAAAAGGTTGGGCCCAATTTCCCCATCGGCGTGAGAATGGCAGGCAATGATTTTGTCCAGGGCTCGACCACAGATGAAACCACCCCGAAAATTGCCCGGGTTTATGAAGCTGCAGGCGCCGACATCCTCAATGTCACCGGCGGCTGGCATGAGTCGAACATTCCCCAATTGCCCATGGAACTGCCCAGGTCCGGGTTTTCATTCCTGGCCATGAACATCAAGCAGGCCGTGTCCATACCGGTGATGGCCTCCAACCGGATCACCACCCCGGGCCATGCTGAAAAAATCCTTGTGGACGGCCAGGCCGATATGGTCAACCTGGGCCGGGTCCTCATTGCAGATCCCTTCTGGCCCCAAAAGGCATAACAGGGAAGGCCAGAGGAGATCCGGCCCTGCGTGGCCTGCTCCCAAGGCTGTACAGATGAATTGTTCAACGGCAGGCAGGTCTCCTGCATCGGCAATGCCAGGGCCGGTTTTGAAACCGAGCGAAACCTTTTTCCGGCCAAACAGGCCAAACACATCATGGTTGCAGGCGCAGGTGTTACCGGTCTTGAAGCCGCTGTGACTGCCGCAGGCAGAGGCCACAAGGTCAGCCTCTATGAAAAACAAGAAGATATCGGCGGCCAGATCCCCATTGCCGCAGCCCCGCCCCATAAAGGCGAACTCATGGAGTATCTACGGTATTACCGGGCCATGCTGGCCAAGTATGATATCCAGGTATTTCTCAATACCCAGGTCACCGAAGAATTGATTCAAAAAGAGACACCGGATCATTTGATCATTGCCCAGGGTGCGGCCCCTCTTATACCTCCCATCCAGGGGATTGACAGCCCAAGGGTTAAATCCGCCTGGGATGTGCTGGCCCAGGACCCGCCTCTGGGTAAAAATGTGGCGGTGATCGGGGGAGGTGCCGTAGGTCTTGAAACCGCCCATTTTGTTGCCTCAAAGGGCTGTCTCACCCCTGAAATGCTTCACTTTCTCATGACCTATAAGGCCATTGATTCCAACCGGCTCAGGCAGTATATGTTCCAGGGCACCTCAAAGGTTACCGTCTTTGAAATGCTGGAAAAACCAGGCCTGGACCTGGGCAAATCCACCCGGTGGATCCTCATGGGCAATCTCAAACGCCACAAGGTAGAAATTCTCACCCAGGCAAAGGTTTTGTCCATCAATCAAGACACCCTGACCTTTGATCTTAAAGGACAGATCGATACCCAATCCTTTGATAGCATCATCCTGGCCCTGGGCTCAAAATCCGTGAACACCCTTGAACAGGTGGCAGACAAATTGGGCATCCCCTGTTCTGTCATAGGTGACAGCAAAGCCCCCGGAAAAATCAACCATGCAATTCACGGCGGTTTTTTAGCCGGGGCAGAGGTATAAAAACCGATCCGTGGCACAGCCTGAACGATGACTAATTTTCATACAAAATGACCCGCAAGGCAAATATGGAAAAAATAGATTTAATGGTAAAGGCCCCCCATTTTTACACCATGGCCGGCCAGGGCCTGGGGTACCTGGCCGATGGGGCCATGGCCGTGGACTCAGGGAAAATAAAGGCCATTGGGCCGTCAACACAAATATTGAAAGCATATCAAAGCGAGCAAATCCTGGAACGGCCCTGCCACCTGGTTCTGCCCGGATTTATCGATGCCCATATGCATATGGTTGACGCCCTCATGCGGTGACTGGCCCAGGATACGGACCATTGGATGATGCACGGAATCAGCCCCTTTCAGATGGAAATGGATCAACACGGCCAGGCTATAGGGGTTGAGCTGGCCGTGGCCGAAGCCATGGCATCAGGCACCACCTGCTTTGAAGAGTTCAGCGACTATAATCCGGACATTTTAAAATTCATGGAAAAAGCCGGGGTCAGATGCCAGATGACCCTCCGCATCCGGGAGGCCCAAGAACGGATATATGAGCCCGGAGAAATATATACCTTTGATCCGGCCCAGGCAGAAAAGGATCTTGAAAACAGCCTTGATGCCTTTGATCGATGGCAGGGGTCAGGCCAGGGACGGATCAGTATTTTACTGGGTCCCCAGGGGCCTGATTTTGTCAGTAAAAAAATGCTGATAAAAATCAAAGAAAAGGCCCTGGAACGGAACACAAAAATCCACATGCATGTCCAGCAGGGAGACAGGGAAACCTACCAGACCCTCAAACGATATAACCTGCGCCCCATTGCATTTCTGGACGAAATAGGCTATCTGGACCGCCACCTCATTGCCGTCCACCTGACCGATGCCAGGGCGGATGAGGCCGTTCTGGCCGCAAGTCAGGGGGTGTCCATGATCCTATGCTCAGGTTCCATCGGGATCATTGACGGGATTGTGCCGCCGGCCAAAGCATTTTGTGATGCCGGCGGAAAGGTGGCCTTAGGCTCTGACCAGGCACCGGGTAACAACTGTCATAATATGTTCAACGAGATGAAGCTGACAGCCCTGTTCAATAAAATCAGATTCCAGGACCCTAAGGTGATGCCGGCATCTCAGGTATTGAAAATGGCCACCATTGACGGGGCCAAGGCCCTGGGCCTGGACAGGGAAATCGGTTCCCTTGAGCCGGGCAAACAGGCGGATTTCATCCTGGTAAATTTGTCAACGCCGACCATGGCCCCTGTATATACCCAGCCCATGCGAAACCTGGTGCCCAACCTGGTATACTCTGCCAGGGGGCATGAGGTCTCAACCCTGGCCGTAAACGGTAAGATCTTATACGATAAAGGGTGCTACCTGACCCTGGATCTGCCCCACACCCTTGGCAGGGCAAACCAATACGCCGCCGGTCTGGGGTCCAGGGGAACAAAAAATTTTAAAAAAATAAACGAGGCCAATGCTCAAATGATGAAACATAACCTGCTTTGACCCCGTGATGCCTAAAGACCGGATCAGACAGACCGGGCGTCAAGGATATCCAGAACCGTCTGGCAGTTCTTTTTGGCCCTTTCTTTGATCTCTTTGGCCCGGGCCATGGTCTTTTCTTTGTAAACCAGGTCTTTGATCCCCTTCATATTGATGACCACATTTTTATAGGCCCCCCATATCCCCATTTCAAGGGCGCGGGCCCCGACCTCCACATCGGACTGGGATGCAATATTGGAGTATTTTACCACCTGGATCATGGCATCCCATGCCTTGTCCCCAAGAGTCATGGTGGACAAAGGAATCTCAATGGCCTTTTTCAAACCCAGCTGGAGCTGTTCGGATCGATGGGCTTTTTCCGCCTCACTGGCTTTGGGAAGACCCAAGGCGGCCACATAATCAGAGAATGCATTGGTATCGGCATCGATCATAGGAATGAGTTCATGGGCGGCCTCGTGAAGGGAGGGGAATCCACTTTCGCATGGTGTCATCCACATCTTCAAATTTTCTCACCCCCAGGGTAAGCTTGGCTGCCATGGCGCCAAGCCCTGCGCCCATGGCTGCAATGGCCGCAGAGGCAGAGCCGCCCCCCGAGGCTGAACTCCGGTTGGCCACCTCCTGAATAAATCCCCGGACACTCAAGGCGGCAAGGGGCTCATCAGGTTCCTGGGCAATGATATATTCGATAATTTTCTCTTTTGGATCAAAGGGGGCCACAGCGCTTAACCCCAAGCGTTCTATGGCCAGGCGGACCTTCTGGTCCTGGTCCAGAATAAAGAGGCCTTCCTTTTCAATATAATAGTCTGCGGCCATGAGTATGGCTTCCAAAGGAACCACACCCACAATTTCAGATCCGGCCACTCCGATTTTAAGCTTGGCCGCCTCCTCTTTGACCGCCTCAAAAAGGATGTGGGGCGGGGTCACAAGATAATTGTTAAGGTTCACCGTGACCTGGGCCAGGTTATAGTCATCCACATACCAGCCCATACCCTTGACCTCTTTTAACCGTCCGGGTGCATCCGGGCCTCTTCCGGCTTCCCGAAGGTTTAAGGCAATGCGGTGGGCCTGGTTGGGAGTGGACAAGAGATTCACATTATAGGCAATGAGAAAAAACCGAGCCCCTGTGACCGTGGCTCCCCACTGGGGAATAAATTCGGCAGGACCGAAATCGGGTTTCCATTCAGCAAGGCCAATCCGGTCTGAAATGCCCTCATACTGGCCCTTTCGGATCTGGGGCAGTTTGCTGCGATAGTCCTGATCCCCAGATTCCTCGTAAAGATAAATGGGAATGCCCAGTTCCTGGGCAGCCCTTTGACCAAAGGTTTTGGAAATTTGCACACATTCTTCCATGGTCACATTGGCCACGGGAATAAAGGGACAGACATCCATGGCCCCCATGCGGTGGTGTTCTCCTGTGTGGCCGCGCATATCTATCTTTTCCCTGGCCACCCGGGCCGAGGCCAGGGCCCCTTCCACAACGGCCTCAGGATCCCCGACAAAGGTATACACGGTCCTGTTGGTGGATTTTCCAGGATCCACATCCAAAAGACTGCATCCCGAAGTCTTTTCTATGGCCCGGGCAATGGCATCAATGGTTTCTTTGTTTCGTCCTTCTGAAAAATTGGGGACGCACTCCACTATTTTTTTCATAATCCGCCCTTTCCTCTATGGTTGATATGGATATGGTTTATTCATTGTATTACCATAAAGGAATCTACTTGTATATACATGTATACTCATTTTTAATATCCATACAAACTTGATATAGATAAAAGGTCGAATCTTGCCCGGAATCCTTTGACAAGGCAGTTGAAATCATAAAGGATGATCTATCCCGTCTTAAATTAATTTGGCAGGCCTGTACGGGGCAGGGGCCTTTCCCAACCGGTACTGGACACGAGGAAGGGCAGACCATTGGGAAAAGATTTCTGCCAATGCCCTGCACAGCCAATGCGAGGTCCATGCCCATGCCTGTGCCAAATGCTTTCTTAGTTGCGGAAGAATGACAACAATACTAAAAGGACGGCACAAAGGCCTTAGAATAGAGGGACCGGAATATGAAATCCTGTATGCCTATGAAAAGAAAAAAAGCGATTACCCAATCACATTCAGGGAGGCCGAAAAAATCGAAAGCCTGCTCCACCTCATGGCTGACACCAGGGCATAGGGGATATCCTTGCCCGGGGCATCAAATATGCCGCAAAATTCTGGGACCTTGAAGACCAGGCCGTCCATGTCAAAGGTATGGAGCCGGCAGGTTACGATCCCAGGGTACTCAAGGGCATGGGCCTTGCCTATGCATCCTCGGACCGGGGGGCCTACCATCTTCGGGCCACCTTTTACAAGCCCGAGCTTGCCGGAATGATCCTGCCTGACCAGATCAAAGGCAAGGCAGCCTTGTTTGTGGATTTTGAAGACCGCCTCACCCTGTTTGACGCCATGATTCTCTGTAAATTTTACAGGGATCTTTATCCCTGGGAGCTTTTAGGGAAGATAATATCTGCGGCCACGGGAATTGACGGGTCGTCCAAAAATCTGTCTCGCATTGCCGCCAACATCCTTGCCAAAGCCCGGTCATTCAACCTGAGATAAGGAATGAACAAAAGGGATGAAACCCTGCCCAAGGCATTTTTCAAGCCTTTGGAAGACAGCCGCACCCAAATCACTGAAAAAGAGATCAACACCCTCATGCAGACTATCACCGTCTGAGAAAATGGGAAAAATAATCAAAACGACCATGATCCGGGCCTACCCCCTCGGCCCTGTTTTTACCGTCATTTCCAAGGGCGTTCAAAATTCTGTGTCAGTTGAATGAAAGCTGATATACTCAGCTAAATAAGGAGAACTGACATGACCGAAGAAAACACCGAATTTGATTTTCAAAAAGCCCTTAAAGGCATCCAGGAAGGTAAACCCTTCACAGGTAAGGGCGGCGTCCTTACATCATTAATCAAAAATCTTGCTGAAGCTGCTCTTGAAGGAGAGTTGGAGTCCCATCTCGGGCAGGAAGTTTCTGCCAACCGCCGTAATGGAAAAAGCAAAAAGACCATTAAATCCCTGGATGGTAAATTTGAGCTAAAAACCCCGCGTGACAGGGCCGGAACCTTCTCTCCACAGATCGTCAAAAAACATCAGACAACGCTCAGCGATGAAATTGAAAGAAAGATAATAGCCCTTTACGGCCTGGGCATGAGTTATAATGATATGGCTTCCCATTTACAGGAAATCTATGGACTTGAGATTTCAAATGCCACTCTGAGCACCATTACCGATAAAATCATCCATACCGTCAAAGAATGGCAGGCCAGGCCGTTGGAAAATGTGTACCCAATCGTATGGCTTGATGCCATACATTATAAAGTACGAGAAAACGGAAAGGTCGGCAGCAAAGCCGTTTACACAATTCTTGGGGTGAATATCGAGGGCCGCAAAGAGGTTCTTGGGCTGTACATATCCGAGAATGAGGGTGCGAACTTCTGGCTGCAGGTGTTAACAGACCTTTCAAACCGAGGGGTAAAAGATATCCTGATTGCCTGTGTTGATGGTCTAAAAGGTTTTCCCGAGGCCATTGAGACCATATTCCCGGACACAGAAGTTCAACTCTGCGTAGTCCACCAGATCCGAAATTCATTGAAATACGTTGGTTCCAAAAATAAAAAGGAATTTATGGCAGATCTAAAACGTGTTTATAAAGCGGTCAATAAGGATCTGGCCGAAGAAGAACTGGATATCTTGGAAAATAAATGGAATGACAAATACCCGATTGTGATAAAATCCTGGCGGAACAACTGGGAACGCCTCAGTCATTTCTTTAAATATCCAGAAGAGATTCGACGGATAATATACACCACAAATACCATTGAGGCTGTGCATCGACAGTTTCGAAAACTGACCAAAACAAAGGGATCATTCCCGAACCAGGACAGCCTGTTAAAGCTGCTTTACATGGGGATCCAGAACGCCAGTAAAAAATGGACAATGCCGATTCAAAATTGGTCACTGACAATTTCCCAGTTGGCAATTTTCTTTGAAGGCCGGCTGGATAAAGAGCTGGGAATTTGATAGGGATTTATTTACAGATGGAAAAGATGGTTCCAGGAACTCCACTCCAGCAAAAGTCAACTCCTCCGACGTGGCTGATTGAAGGCCCATTCTCGGACCTGACTTTTACTTCCGCTGACGCTGAGGCAGATCCGGGAACCGAAACCGTGACACAGAATTCTGAACATTCCCTTCTAACGCTAAGATGGATTGTAAAAAGGCATTGGAATCCCTTCTCTATGAATCAGACAAGGCTCTCTATCGTTCCAAGGAGAACGGTCGCAATCAGGTGCAAGTTTATGGCCAGTTGTTACAAGACAAAGAGTAAACCCCAACAATGCATAAAAATTTAAGAAAAATGATGCAACTATTTGAATGTACAAAACACTGTGATGAAAATTTGAAAATCCAGGACTTCACCCAAAGTGGATTCCAGGAAAGCATCTTCTAATCCCTTCCCAGAAAATTGGCAGCCGAACCATCCCGGGTTTTTAAACGGAAAAAGAAAAAGCCTTGACATTTCGAATTTAATTATATTATTGAGTTTGATTATAATAATGAATAAAGTTCATTTGTTTGATTGAGTCACCTGTTTTTTACGTCCTTAAAAGATAATTTCAGGCGGGTCTGCTTTGGATCCTGCCTGAACCACGATGATAAGCGGTATTACATTATTTATGCTAAGGAGGGAAAATGGATCTTGCACTGGAAAAGAATTTAATTCAAAGAGTGGCTGTGGGGGATATCTTTAGACGGCGTGCTGCCAACTCCCCGGACCAGGTTGCCCTCCGGGACTATAAAAGTGGAGAAAAAGTACAGTTTTCTTTTCTGGAATTGAACCGGGCCATGAATCAATTTGCCAATGCCGCACAAAAAAGAGGGCTTGCAAAGGGGGATCGTGTGGCCCTGCTCGGCCTGAATTCTTTTGAGTATGTTATTGCCCTTTACGGCTGTGCCAAGGCAGGTCTTACAGCCGTGCCCATCAATCCGGGAATTGCACCTGAAGATGTGGTCTATGTGCTCAAGCATTCAGAGGCATCTGCCATTGTCACAGACAGTCTTCTGGTTCCCCTGGTGGATAAGATTAAACCCGCCCTTTCTGGAATTACCACCATGATCTGCATTCCAACAGGGGAGGAGGCGGTCTCCTCGGATTATATCCTGTTCAGTGATTTTATTGGTCAGGAATCTGACCTTGAACCCGCAGATGTCATCATTGAGGACCGGGATATCTTTGAGATCCTTTATACCAGCGGTACCACAGGGAAACCCAAAGGGGTTTTCATCCACCATGATGCTGCCTATTTTTCATTGTGCCCAGCAGGCGCTGACCCTGGCGACTTTGAATGTGGGCGGGGCTGTTTCCGTGATTCGGCAGTTTGAGCCCGGACAGGTCATGGATATTATTGAAAAAGACCGGCTGAACCTTGTTTTTGGTCTGCCCATTATGTATCGGGCCCTGGTCGGTCATCCAGCGGTCCATGATCACAATTGGGACAATTTAAAAACCGGCTTGTTTGCCATGGCTCCCATGGATCAGGCAACCCTGGAAGCCTGCATTAACGTTTTCAAGGCTGAATTTCCTCTGGCAACCGGCCAGACCGAGTGTTTCCCCCCCACCAATATTTTCCATGCCAGCCGTAATCTGGATAAGCAGGGAAATTATTGGGGTAAATCCAACCTGGTTCTGGATACCGGGGTGATGGATTTTAAAGGGAATCTGCTCGGGCCGGGTGAGGTGGGAGAGATTGTCTGGCGGGGGCCTTTGGTCATGGAAGGGTATTATAAGGATGATGAGGCAACTGCTGCCAGCCGTGAGTTTGGCTGGCAGCATTCCGGAGATCTGGGCTCCTTTGATGCGGATGGTCAGCTTTTGTTTGTGGACCGTAAAAAAGATATGATCAAGACCGGGGGAAAAAATGTGGCCTCGATCAAGGTGGAAAGAGCTATTTTAGAGGACAGCCGGGTAGAGCAGGTCGCTGTGGTGGGTCTGCCGGATGAACGGTGGACAGAGGCGGTGACTGCATTTGTGGTGCCGGTAAAAGACAGCCGTCTGACACCTGAAGAGGTGATTGCCCATTGCAGAAAGGAACTGGGCAAATTTGAGGTGCCCAAACAGGTTATTATCACAGACAGTCTTCCGTTGACCTCAACCGGCAAGGTCAGGAAGAACATACTTCGTGAAAAGGGAAAATAAAATGATCGAAACCGAACTGACCCGCCGTCTGGGGATTAAATATCCCCTGATCGGCGGTGCCATGATGTCCATTTCCACCCCTGAATTTGTGGCTGCCGCCTCAAATGCCGGGGGCATGGGCATATTGGCCTCCACTATTTATAAGACAGGTGAAGCGTTTGAGGCTGCGCTGGATCAGACCTGCGCACTTACGGACAAACCTTTTGCCGTCAATTTAAGCCTGTTTCCAGCCATCCAGGGTGTGGACAATGACCTTTACCTGGATATCATGGAAGGCAGAGGCCTTAAAATTGTTGAGACTTCCGGCCATTCCGCGCCTGTGGAGTTGAGCAAACGCTTCAAGGAAATGGGCATGACCTGGATTCATAAGTGTGTGGGCCCCAGATACGCCAAAAAAGTGGAAGGCCTGGGCGCGGACCTGGTCACGGTGGTGGGGTATGAAAACGGAGGGGCCACGGGGAATTTTGATATTTCCACCATGGTTCTGATTCCGGTGGTCAAGGATGCGGTAAACATTCCTGTGATCGGCGGGGGCGGGATTGTTGACGGCCGCGGGACTGCCCCTGCCCTCTGCCTTGGGGCCTGCGGGGTCATTATGGGGACACGGCTTTTGGCCACCAAAGAATGCCCCATCCATGATAATATTAAACAGGTGCTTTTGAATACAACGGAAATCGATACCCGTCTGGTAATGAGGTCCATCAATGCCACCCACAGGGTGTTGGCCAACCCGGCGGCGGAACGCTGCCTGGAACTGGAAGCCCAGAGTGTGGATTTCAAGCAGATCCTGGAAGTGGTCTCGGGGTTAAAGGCCAAATCCATGTATGATAAAGGTGATCTCCGGGAAGGGATTATTGCCTGTGGCCAGGGGATTGGCTTGGTTGAGGATATTCCCAACATCAAAACATTGTTTGACCGGATCATGGAAGAGACGGCAGAGATATTTGCCCGCACAACGGGCTGTGTTGTAAATTAAAGACCTATAAAGATCTTTTTCAGGGGTGGGTGGTGACCCTTGCCAGGCCGCCTATGGTGAATTCGACGGCATCCCGGGCCATGGCTTTTTGCTGGCCCGGTTTGTGGTCGTCTATGAGAAAGTGAAGTGCCATTTTTTCATAGACACCCAGAATGCAGTTGGCAAATATTTCTGGGGACTCCGGACTTCGAAAGGTATAGCCGGCTTCCCTGCCTAATCGGTCTGTGGCTTTGCTCAAATCGGCAGAGATGGTTTCGGACATTTTTTTCCGGCGGTTTTCCATTTTTTTCCCATGGCTTGTGGCTTCCCTGAACAGAATAAGGGCCTTGTGGGTATGCTCAAGACAGAATTCATCAAAAAACGCCTGGCCGGCCATTTCTATTCCCTGTTCCGGGGTGTCGGCCTTTTCAAATTTTTTTCCAAGGATAGACCGGAGCAGAAACAGCGACTCATCAAACAATTGATCTAAAAGGGCTTCTTTGTTTTTAAAATAAAAATATACCGTTCCAACGGAGACTTCTGCCTTGTCCGCAATTTGTTCCACACTGGTCTCAAGAAACCCTCGGTGGGCAAAAAGGGATTCTGCCGCATCCAGAATGGTCCGGTAACGGTACTCCCGTTCCCTTGCCCGTCTGAGTTCGGACCTGGACAACGTTTTTGTCATGGGGTCTGTCTTCCTCTTTTGAGGGCCTTCTGTCAAAGAATTCATGTCTCACTATAGGCAATTTTTCAAATTATTGTCAACACCGGCAACCGGGGGATATGCCGATGCAAAAAGAGACACCAGGGATAAGTCGTGGGGAAAATCCTAAATATAAAAGTCACACCCTAATATGATCCTGAAAAATAAAAGTTAAACACTTTTTTTATTGACAATAAAATAGTCATGCTATAATTTTCTATGGAAATAAGAAAGGCATCATTATTTTACGTTGAAATAATATGAGACTCTTGGTTTTAAGGCAGATTGGTTTCATATCAATGCAGTTTAATTTACTATTAAGGATTTTTTGGTATGGATGTGATCGAAACCCGGATAGACGTCAATTCAGAAAATTATCAGACCAATTACAAAGAGATGAGCTCCCTGGTGGAAGATTTGAACCGGGAATTGGATATCTCCATGAACCAGCGCTCTGAAAAGGCCCTGGCCCGGCACAGGGAATCAGGCAAGATCCCGGCCGAAAAAAAACTCGAACTGCTCTTAGACCGGAACACCCCCTTTCTCGAAATTGCCCCTTTGGCTGCCAAAGGATTGTATGACGGCAAAATTCACAAGGCAGGGATCGTTGCCGGTATTGGTATGGTCGGGGGTAAAGAGTGCATGGTGAACATGAGTGATGCCACCATCAAGGGCGGGTCCATGTATCCTCTGTCCGTGAAAAAAATTTTACGATGTCAGACCATTGCCATGGAAAATCGATTGCCCTTTATTAATCTAATGGATTCTGCCGGGGCATTTTTGCCCCTGCAGTCAGAGATTTTTCCTGACATAGATGACGGGGGACGGGTGTTTTACAACCAGGCCCGGATGTCCAAGATGGGAATTCCCCAGATTGTGGGGGTCATGGGCCTGTGTACGGCTGGCGGGGCCTACGGGGTTGCCATGTGTGACGAGATTGTCCATGTCAAGGATCACGGGGCTATTTTTTTGGGCGGTCCGCCCCTGGTCAAGGCGGCCACCGGCGATGAGGTCACGGCCGACGAACTGGGCGGTCCCTCTGTCCATTGCCAGGAATCAGGCGTTTCTGACTATTTTGCCGAAGATGATCCCCAGGCCATAGCCATGATCCGGAAGATTGTGAAGAACCTGCCGGAAAATATTAAATCCCAATTGTCTGTCAAGGCAGCTACCCCCCCCCTTTATGATCCAAAAGAGCTTTACGGTATTGTCAGCCCGGATCTTGCCAAGCCATACGATATCAGGGAGGTCATTGCCCGGGTGGTGGACGGCAGTGAATTTTTGGAGTTCAAGGAGATGTACGGTCCCACCCTGGTCACAGGCTGGGCCCATATTCACGGGTATCCCGTGGGCATTCTGGCCAATAATGGTATTTTATTTTCCGAAAGCGCCCAGAAAGGGACCCAGTTTATTCAGCTGTGTGACAAACGAAAGATTCCTTTGGTGTTTATCCAGAATATCAACGGGTTTATTGTGGGCAAGGCCTATGAAAAGGGCGGGATTACCAAGGACGGCCATAAAATGGTCAATGCCGTATCCAATTGCACGGTGCCTAAATTCACCATGGTTGTGGGCGCCTCTTTTGGGGCGGGCAATTATGCCATGTGCGGCAGGGCCTATTCCCCAAGGATGCTCTGGATGTGGCCCAATGCCCAGATCGGTGTCATGGGCGGTGCCCAGGCAGCGGATGTGCTGATTTCCATCACCAATGATCAGCGCCGGCGAATGGAACAGGACGAGATGACCAAAGACGAGGTGGCAGCCATACGCAACCCGGTGTTGGCCAATGCCTTTAAAGAAGGCAATGCCTATTATTCCACTTCCCAGCTCTGGGACGACGGGATCATTGATCCTGCAAAATCCAGGGACGTGCTGGGCTTGTGTATTTCAGCCTCCCTGAATGCACCCCTCAGGGATGAAGAATACGGGTATGGTGTTTTTAGAATGTAGGCCAAAAGGAAATGATTATGTTTGAAAAAATACTTATTGCAAACCGGGGAGAGATTGCGGTCCGGGTCATCCAGACCTGTAAGGATATGGGCATTAAGACCGTGGCGGTCTATTCCGAGGCTGATGCATCAGCCCTTCATCGCCTTGAAGCAGACGAGGCCGTGTGCATTGGTCCTTCAGATCCGGGGATCAGCTACCTGAATATGGATAAAATTATTGATGCCGCCCACAAAACAGGGGCCCAGGCCATTCATCCCGGATATGGGTTTTTGTCTGAAAATCATGGGTTTGCCGAAAAATGTGCCCAGGCAGAACTTGTGTTTATCGGGCCTTCGGCCAGGGTCATCCGGGAGATGGGAGATAAACTTACGGCCCGGAAAATAATGAAGGCCGCGGGTGTGCCTGTGGTCCCTGGGCTCTCCGGCAGTGACGCTAGTCCTGCGGATATGCTGGAAAAGGCAGAGGAGATGGGATTCCCGGTATTGATCAAGGCCAGTGCCGGAGGCGGAGGCAAAGGCATCCGCATTGTAAACCGGGCAGAAGAGATGGAAGAGGCCGTGGCAGTGGCATCCCGTGAAGCGATCAATGCATTTGGCGACGGCCGGGTGTATCTGGAAAAATTTTTCACCCAGGCCCGGCATATCGAGTTTCAGATTCTGGCGGACAGCCAGGGCAACACCGTTCATCTGCTGGAGAGGGAATGTTCCATCCAGCGCCGGCACCAGAAAATTATTGAAGAAACCCCTTCCATGGCCGTGGATCCTGACTTAAGACAGCGCATGGGAAAAACAGCCTGTGATGCGGCCAGGGCTGCCGGATATGTCAATGCCGGAACCGTTGAGTTTCTTCTGGACCACCAGGGCCGATACTATTTTCTGGAAATGAATACCCGGCTCCAGGTGGAACATCCCATTACCGAGTTTGTCACGGGCATTGATCTTGTCCGTCAGCAGATCCTTGTGGCCGCCGGAACGCCGTTAGAGTTGTCTCAGTCTGATATCGCTTGCCGGGGCCATGCCATTGAATGCCGGATTTATGCCGAAGATCCTGAAAACGGGTTTTTCCCCAGCCCCGGTAAAATTGACTGGTATGAAGCCCCTTCAGGGCCGGGCATCCGGAATGATGCCGGGGTCTATTCCGGGGCCATGGTCCCTGTGGAGTACGATCCGATTCTGTCCAAGCTTACGGTCCATGCCGAAACCCGGGACCAGGCCATTGCCAAGATGATCAAGTCTTTGGCCGCCTATGTGGTCATTGGCGTGCGGACCCCTGTGGATTTTCTTGCCGATGTTCTGGACTGTGATTCATTTAGAAAAGGCGAGGTGTTCACGGATTTTATCGACACCCATTTTTCTGACTGGTCACCTGGGGCAGATGATGCAGATTTGGCCTGTCTGGCCTATATTGCAGATGAGTTATGCCCAGGAAAGCTATCGTCCGGGGGGGCTGCCCAAAAAGATTCAGCAAAGGTTTCTACACCTTTTTTAACCCTTGGCCATTGGAAACTATAACCACCGGACCCTAGGAGAAAATAATGGAATATCATTTGGACGTGAACAATAAAATTATAGATTTGGATTTACAATCCCGGTCGGAAAACACGGCCCTTATCAGGATCGGCCAAGAGGACTATGACCTGGAGTTCCAGCGGATTTCAGACCGGAAAATTCATTTTAGTGTGAATGGGTCCCAATTTAACGCCTGGGTGGAAAATACGGATCAGGGTAAATCCGTGATGTTCAAGGGCCGGCATTATTTTATCATAGATAAGGATTCCCAGGACCAGGCCCGGTCAAAGAAATTAACAACCGGCCAGGAACCCACCACCGTGACCCCGCCCATGCCTGCCATTGTAATCCAGGTGCCGGTATCCCCGGGTGATCTGGTCAAAAAGGGGGATATCGTGGTGGTGGTTTCTGCCATGAAAATGGAAACGGCACTTAAGGCCCCCTACAGCGGAAAAATAAGTCGCATCAGCGTGGCAGAAGGGGACAAGGTCATGCCCGGAGATATCCTGGCAGATATTGACAAAATCACAGACGAGGAAACGGCATGAGCGATTTAAATTATAAAAAAGAAGGGTATATCGGGTGGATTTCAATCAACCGGCCTGACCAGGGAAATACCATCAGCCCTGTGGCCATTGATTTTTTTCTCAAATTTTTGGACCAGGCCCAGGAAGATCCGGATGTCCGGGTCGTCTGCCTGACAGCAGAGGGCGACCGGATTTTTTGTTCCGGTGCGGATTTGGGCGGCGCCATGCAGGCGGCCCCCGAACAAAAGCGCAAGATGTTCAATGCCTATGCCGGGCTTCTGGCGCGGATTTCCCAGTTTCCCAAACTCACCCTGGCAAAGGTCAACGGCCATTGCCTGGCCGGGGGTACGGGATTTATGCTGGCCTGCGATATTGTCATTGCCCGTGAAGATGCCAAATTCGGCACCCCTGAAGTCAATGTGGGGCTGTTTCCCATGATGATCGGCGCCTTGATTTTCAGGAACGTGCTCAGGAAAAAAGCCATGGAAATGATCTTGCTGGGGGAAAAAATGCCGGCTTCCCAGGCCTTGGACATGGGCATGGTTACAAGGGTTTATCCCAAAGATATTTTTGATGACCAGGTGGATAAGATTCTGGGAACTCTGGCCGCCAAGAGTCCTCTGGGCCTTCGCCTGGGAAAGGAGGCCTTTAATGCCTGTGAAGGACTGGCACTTGAACCTGCCCTGTCTCGCCTGGCCCAGGGGCTGGAGGCCGTGGCCGGAACAAAGGATGCGGTGGAAGGTATCACCGCATTTATGGAAAAACGCACGCCTGTATTTACGGGGGAATAAAAGATGAAAGATTCTGACCGACCATTGATCATTGCCAATTGCAGCGGTTTTTTAGGAGACCGGATGTCGGCTGCCAGAGAAATGGTGGAAGGCGGCCCCATTGATGTGCTCACCGGGGATTATCTGGCCGAGTTGACCATGGCCCTGCTCTTTCGCATGAAAATGAAAGCCCCTGAAAAGGGGTATGCGGTTTCTTTCTTAAAACAGATGGAAGCTGTGATGGGGCCATGTCTGGACAAGGGCATCAAGGTGGTTGCCAATGCCGGCGGGCTCAATCCTCTGGGCCTGGCAACGGCTTTGGAAGATGTGGCAGCTCAGCTGGGGCTCCACCCGAAGGTGGCCTCAATTTCCGGGGATGATATCCTTTCCCGGCTGCCTGAACTTCAGGCGGAAAACCAGGCCTTTGTTCATCTGGATTCAGGGGAGAAATTATCAGATGCCCAGGGAGCACCCCTTACGGCCAATGCCTATCTGGGCGGCTGGGGCATTACAAGGGCGCTTAAAGAGGGGGCGGATATTGTGGTGGGCGGGCGTATTGCCGATGCCGCGCTGGTCTCCGGACCCTGCGCCTGGAAGTTCAACTGGCAGCCCAATGACTGGGACTGCCTGGCCGGGGCCTATGCCGCAGGCCATATCATTGAATGCGGAACCCAGGCCACAGGGGGTAATTATTCGTTTATGGAGGAGATCCCCTCGTTTAAGAATATGGGTTTTCCCATTGCAGAGGTAAATCCGGACGGCTCTTTTGTGATCACCAAACATGAAGGAACCGGTGGCAGGGTATCCACAGGGACGGTCACGGCCCAGCTGCTCTATGAAATTCAGACACCCGGGTACAAGACCCCTGACGTGACCGCCCATTTTGACACCCTCAAACTGGAACAGGAAGGAGAGGATAGGGTCAGGGTAAGCGGTACCCGTGGCACGCCTCCGCCGGAGACCACCAAGGTCTGCATCAATACCTTCTGGGGCCAGAGAAATACCATGACCGTGTTGCTCACGGGTCTGGATATAGAAAAAAAGGCGGCCATTGTGGAAGAGGCGCTCTTTGATCTTTTGGGCGGCAAAGACCAGTTTGCCGAAACCTGTGTCCAGCTCATCAGATCGGACAAAGAAGATCCGGATCACAACGATCTTGCCTTTGCTCGCCTGAGGATTACGGTCATGGATCCGGATGCCCAAAAGGCAGGCAAATTCTTTTCTTCCAAGGTGGTTGAAATGGCCCTGGCCAGCATCTCGGGATTTACCCTGACAGGTCCGCCTTCTTCTGGCAGTCCGGCCATCCGCCATTGGCCCACTCTTGTGGACTCGGAAAAGATTATTCAATCTGTGAGTATGGGCAGCAAGGTGGTTGAGGTGCCCCAGAAAATTGTTGTTGGCGAGCCTAGCCCAAAAGGTCGGGCTGAATCTTTACCCTCTGTGCCGACCGGTTTTTTTGAGGGTGAAAAAACCCGGACCATGCCTTTGGGCCGGCTTTTTGCCACCCGATCCGGGGACAAGGGAGGGAATGCCAATTTAGGGGTATGGGCAAAAGATGACAGGTCCCATGTTTTTTTATCCCAATACCTGACCTGTGATCGCCTCAGGCAGCTGCTTCCGGATGCTGCCTCCTTTGAGATACAGCGGTATGACCTGCCCAATCTCAAGGCGATTAACTTTTATATCAAGGGAATATTGGGTCATGGGGTGGCGGCATCCATGAGAAGCGACCCCCAGGCCAAAACCCTGGGAGAGTATTTAAGGGCGAAAATGATCGAGGTTCCGGTTTCAATTTTATAGGAAACGTCAGCGGTAAGGGCAATTGGCCCTTTTGAGACATTTTAATTTTTATTGGTAAAGGAAAATTCATGGGAAGTGATATCTATTTTAACAAGGAACATGATCTGGTGCGCAAGGCTGTTCGGGATTTTGTAAACAAAGAGATCAATCCCTATGTGGACCAATGGGAGGAGGAGGGGTTTACCCCCCTTCACCAGATTTTTAAAAAAATGGGAGATTTGGGCTTCATCGGCACCCGGTTTGATGAAAAATACGGCGGAGAAGGGCTGGATTACTGGTATGAAACCATTGTGCTTGAAGAGTGTGCAAGGATTCATTGCGGCGGTATCCCCATGGCCATTGCCGTTCAGTCAAATATGGCCACCCCGGCCCTGGATCAGTTTGGGTCGGACTATATCAAGCAGACCTATCTTAAGCCCGCATTAAAGGGAGATATGGTGGCGGCCATTGCCGTGACAGAGCCCGATGCCGGGTCTGATGTGGCCTCTTTGAAATCCACGGCGGTAAGGGAAGGGGACCATTATATCCTCAATGGATCCAAGACCTATATCACCAATGGGCTTCAGGCTGATTTTCTAACCCTTTTGGCCAGAACTTCGGATGAACCCGGCTACCACAGTTTTGGGCTTTTTGTAGTGCCCACGGATATCAAGGGGTTTTCCGTATCCAAAAAACTGGACAAGCTGGGCATGCGTAGCTCAGACACAGCAGAGCTCTTTTTTGACAACATGAAAATACCGGCGGAAAATCTCATCGGTGTTGAAGGCGAAGGGTTTATTCAGCAGATGCAGCAGTTTCAGCACGAGCGGTTTTCCGTTCTGCCCCTGGCCTATATCATGGCCCAGGAAACCATCAAGGAAACCATTGAATACCTAAAGGGCAGGGTGGTCTTTGGCAAGCCTTTGATCAAAAAGCAGGTGCTGCGTCATCGTCTGGCCCACTGGCTGGCCGAGATTGAAACGGTGCAGCAGCTGACCTATCATATTGTGCGCATGAAAATGAACGGCCAGGATGCCACCCGGGAAATTTCAATGGGTAAGCTTTTGAGCGGCAACCTTCTCAACGAGGTGACTGCCGGCTGCCTTCAGATGTTCGGCGGCATGGGGTTCATGAATGAGATGCGGATCTCAAGGCGGTTCAGGGATTCCCGCCTGATTTCCATTGGCGCCGGCGCCAGTGAAGTCATGAGTGAAATCATTACCAAAACCTATGGGTTTTAAAACCCGGATTTTTTAAAATGAAATTTCCTGGTCCCAGGATCCTGCCAATGCTGAAGCGTTGGCAGGATCCGCCGGGTATCTCACGGGAATTTAAACCGTTTAAACAACAATCAAAGGGGGCGGAGGTCTGTTTTTTTTTGCTTGACACACCGAACATTGTTCGTTACTTAGAACGACAAAATTTTCTTGCCTGAAAATACAGGTCGACTGTGAGGCTTTTTTATGGAAAATTTGCCCGGGCACCAGCGGCAGTTCCTTAATGAGGGTTAAAAAACATCCCCTCTTTGTATTTTTAGGATCATAAAATTTTATATTTCCGTTGGATGAAATGGCTGGGCGATACTGCCACAAGGCGTTTGATTGAAAAGGAGATTTAGCTCTATGTGGAAAAAAGAAGTTGAAGAAATCGAAAAAAGAAAAAAATAGCCTACGAACTCGGGGGTGAAAAAGGGGTGGAACGGCAGCATGGCCAAGGCAAAATGACGGTCAGAGAGAGAATAGATCTGCTGATTGATTCGGGCACCTTTAAAGAAACCGGGGTCATGGCGGGTGTGGCAACCTATACGAACAACAATCAGGACTTAGAAGAGATCACCCCCTGTCCGGTTGTCATCGGCAGGGGGAAAATCAACGGACAAAAAGTGATTGTCCAGGGGGATGATTTTACCATCCGGGGGGCTTCTGTGGGACGGCTGTTCAAGGCCAAACTTGCATACAACGGTAAAATGGCCCATGAGATGAGACTGCCCCTGGTCAGGCTTCTGGACGGTGCCGGCGGGACCATTCGTGAAGTGGCCGATATCGGATATCTTGAGCTTCCGGTGGTCAATGACGTGGCCATGGGAATGCTGGCGGATTTGATGTCTGAAATCCCAATGGTTTCCGTTGCCCTTGGACCGGTCTCCGGAATTGGTGCGCTTTTGGCAGTTGAATCCCATTTTTCCATCATGGTCAAAGAGAAAAGCCAGGTGTTTGTGGGAGGACCGCCTCTGGTCCAGTGGGCCCAGGGTCAGAAGGTCTCCAAAGAAGAGCTTGGCGGTTATCGGATACACACCAGAGGCAGCGGTGTCATTGATAATGAGGCGGAGAGTGAAGAGGACGCCATTGAACAGGCCAAACAATTTTTGGATTACCTGCCGTCCAATGTGTGGGAGATGCCCGAAAGAAAATATCAGGACAAGGATGACCCGGAACGCCGGGAAGAAGAGCTTTTGTCCATTATTCCCAAGAATGGGAAAAAAACATATGACATGAGGCGAATATTGGAATGTATATAGCAATGCCGATAATTATTTATACATCCTGATAATTTCATCAATCGTTTCGTTTTCATTGTATTCACGGATGGTTTTTAGGGCCGCAAAATCGTGTTCAATCGGATTGAGATCCGGTGAATACGGGGGCAAAAACAAAAGAGCTGCACCAGTTCTTTCTATCAAATATTTGGTTTCTTCGCCCTTGTGGAAGGATGCGTTATCCATCACAACGACATGATTATCGTTCAGATGTGGACTCAACTGGTGTTCGATCCAAGCATTAAAGATATCCGCATTGCATGTTCCCTGAAACAAAAATGGTTCTTCAAAACTATATTCGATGCGGGCAGCAATCAAAGACGTTCGAGGGTGCTTTGTTCCTGCAATCAAACCATGAACACGCTGCCCTTTGAGAGCATATCCATAGCGACGGGTTGTAATAAGAGAGGGCGTTCAAAATTCTGTGTCAGTTGAATGAAAGCTGATATACTCAGCTAAATAAGGAGAACTGACATGACCGAAGACAACACCGAATTTGATTTTCAAAAAGCCCTTAAAGGCATCCAGGAAGGTAAACCCTTCACAGGTAAGGGCGGCGTCCTTACATCATTAATCAAAAATCTTGCTGAAGCTGCTCTTGAAGGAGAGTTGGCGTCCCATCTCGGGCAGGAAGTTTCTGCCAACCGCCGTAATGGAAAAAGCAAAAAGACCATTAAATCCCTGGATGGTAAATTTGAGCTGGAAACCCCGCGTGACAGGGCCGGAACCTTCTCTCCACAGATCGTCAAAAAACATCAGACAACGCTCAGCGATGAAATTGAAAGAAAGATAATAGCCCTTTACGGCCTGGGCATGAGTTATAATGATATGGCTTCCCATTTACAGGAAATCTATGGACTTGAGATTTCAAATGCCACTCTGAGCACCATTACCGATAAAATCATCCATACCGTCAAAGAATGGCAGGCCAGGCCGTTGGAAAATGTGTACCCAATCGTATGGCTTGATGCCATACATTATAAAGTACGAGAAAACGGAAAGGTCGGCAGCAAAGCCGTTTACACAATTCTTGGGGTGAATATCGAGGGCCGCAAAGAGGTTCTTGGGCTGTACATATCCGAGAATGAGGGTGCGAACTTCTGGCTGCAGGTGTTAACAGACCTTTCAAACCGAGGGGTAAAAGATATCCTGATTGCCTGTGTTGATGGTCTAAAAGGTTTTCCCGAGGCCATTGAGACCATATTCCCGGACACAGAAGTTCAACTCTGCGTAGTCCACCAGATCCGAAATTCATTGAAATACGTTGGTTCCAAAAATAAAAAGGAATTTATGGCAGATCTAAAACGTGTTTATAAAGCGGTCAATAAGGATCTGGCCGAAGAAGAACTGGATATCTTGGAAAATAAATGGAATGACAAATACCCGATTGTGATAAAATCCTGGCGGAACAACTGGGAACGCCTCAGTCATTTCTTTAAATATCCAGAAGAGATTCGACGGATAATATACACCACAAATACCATTGAGGCTGTGCATCGACAGTTTCGAAAACTGACCAAAACAAAGGGATCATTCCCGAACCAGGACAGCCTGTTAAAGCTGCTTTACATGGGGATCCAGAACGCCAGTAAAAAATGGACAATGCCGATTCAAAATTGGTCACTGACAATTTCCCAGTTGGCAATTTTTTTTGAAGGCCGGCTGGATAAAGAGCTGGGAATTTGATAGGGATTTATTTACAGATGGAAAAGATGGTTCCAGGAACTCCACTCCAGCAAAAGTCAACTCCTCCGACGTGGCTGATTGAAGGCCCATTCTCGGACCTGACTTTTACTTCCGCTGGCGCTGAGGCAGATCCGGGAACCGAAACCGTGACACAGAATTCTGAACATTCCTCTGTCGCTTCGCTCCCTGTATCCCGTCATCTTTTTTTTCGAGTGATTCCGAGTTGTTTCATATTATACCAGATACAGGCACGGGATACTCCGAAATGCTGCGCCCTTTCCGATTGTGTCATGTCATCATTTGTCTCCACATGGAGGCGCAAAGCTTCCAGATCCAAACTTCGTGGTCCTTTTGGACCGGGTTTCTTGTATGACAAACCATCTTCGGCAGACGTCCAGTTGTGAACACTTCCACGGGATACATTAAACTGACTGGCAGCTTCCGTCTTGCTTCCTCCATTTTCTACAAAATCTATAACGCGTTTGCGTAAATCTGATGAATATCTCATGGGGAAAATATAAGTTGTATAAATCCTTGTTCAAGTAATTGTTTGCTCTGCTATATTTGACAAGGACTCCATATTTGAGATTGGAAAATATCATGGCCAGTCACAGATTACATCACTTGCACGCTTGAATGGGTATCCGGTCGGTGTCCTGGCAAATGATACACGGTTTAAGGCCGGTTCCTTTGCATGGGATGTTGCTGAAAAATATCAGCGGTTTGTGGATATGTGCGATACCTTTCATCTGCCGGTTGTCAATCTCATAGACCAGCCCGGTTTTTTTATCGGTGTGGAGTCAGAAAATTACGGCACCATCAGAAAGGGCGTTCGGGCAAGTTTTTCGGTCATACAGGCAACGGTTCCCTGGGCATCCATTTATGTGAGAAAATGTTTCGGCGTGGCCGGCGGGGCCCAGTCCGATCCGGCGAAATTAAATTGGCGATATGCCTGGCCGTCATCCTATTGGGGAAATATTCCCATAGAGGGAGGGGTGTATGCGGCCCACCGGTCTGAAATTGAATCTGCAGAAGACCCCATGGCCCTTCATGATAAACTTCAGGAATACTACAGGGGGTTTGCCCAGCCGTTCAGGGCGGCAGAGCATTTCGGGATTGAGGATATCATAGATCCAAGGGAAACCAGGCCTTTATTATGCGACTGGGTTGAAACAATCTTTGACCATGAAAAAACAAATTTGGGCATCAAGAAAAGAGGGATGAGGTGTTAGTCAATTAAGTTATATTGTTTTTTAACCAAAGCGACTGCAAAAGGAGAAAAAAATGATCAAACCATTCCCAAGTGTTATAGAGACACATGCAAAGAATCAACCCGACCATATTGCCTATTCTTTTTTTGATCAGCCCGTAACCTATGGTGAGTTTAACCGGCAGATAGATATCGTGGCAGGATCCTTTTTGGAGATGGGTATGAGACCGGGGGACCGGATTGCCACCCTTTTGCCCCAGTCACCTGCCTTTTCAACGGTTTTTATGGCTGCCGGCAGGATCGGCATGGTGGTTGTCCCCCTTGATCCCCGGTTCAAGGTCGGAGAGATGGCTGCCCTGTGCCACCGGACCTCGCCCAAGATTTTAGTGACCCTGGCCTTTCCCGAAGAGATCAAGAGGGAGGTTGAACAGCTGGTGGACGCTTTTTCTTTTGAGGCTGTTTTTTCATATTTTGGAAATTTGGATTACCCCAAAGCCAAACCCTATGAGACTTTGCTGGAAGGAGAGGCTAAACCTGTTCCTGAAAAGTTTCACCCCAAAGGAGATGATCCCTATATTATCATCTTTACCAGCGGAACCACGGGTCGGCCTAAGGGGGCTGTGCTCAGCCACAAAAATACCTGGGGAATGGCCAAGGCAACAACAGAAGCTTGGAATTTAGCCGCGTCGGATAAATTTTTATGCAATATGCCCACAAGCCATGTGGCCGGAACCCACGACATGCTGGCCACCCAATTTTATGCCGGGGCAACCGGGGTATTGGTACCCAAATTTGATCCCCAGGAAACCCTGGATATTATTTCCAAGGAAAAATTGACCTTTATGGGCGGTGTGCCCACCATGTACCGGTTAATATTCAAGAATGCTGATTTTTCCTCGGTGGATCTTTCTTCTATTAAATGTGCGATCACCTCTGGAGAACCCTCCTCTGCTGAACTGGTCCAGGAAATCGCAAGATCCTTTCCAGAGGCAAAAATAGTGGCCTCTTGGGGCATGAGCGAAACCGGGGGCTTTTTTACCTTTACCGGCCTGGATGACGGGGCGCAAATTGTGGAAGAAACAGAAGGCAAACCCGGCACTGGATTGGAAATGAAAATACTGGATACCCAGAATCGACCTGTGCCCACAGGAGAAATCGGTGAAATGTGGGTCCGGGGGGAGAGCGTAATTTCAGGGTATATGGATCCGGAAGACGATATCGGTGTTTTTGTGGGCGGCTGGATGAGTACCGGAGACCTTGGCGCTCTTGATGAGAAGGGGTACCTGCACTTTATGGGCCGGATCAAAGAGATGTATATCAGCGGCGGGTATAATATATATCCCATGGAAATAGAATCTTATCTCAACGCTTATAAGGGGGTGAATACCTCTGCTGTGCTGGAAATCCCCGATCCTTTATGGGGTGAAACCGGTGTGGCCTTTGTGATTCCCGAGCCAGGGGTTGAACTTAATCCTGAAGAACTGCTGGCATATTGTAAAAAGGGCATGGTCGATTATAAGGTGCCTAAAAAGATAATCATTACCCAGGATGTGCCCCGGTCGCTCATCGGGAAAATAGTCAAAAATGAATTGCGCAAAACCATAAACAATTATCTTGATTAGCCCCGGGGTTGCAAACATCAGTAAGGGTTAATCTAAAGGTCAGGAACCCAGCTTTAAGGCTCTCAGGGGGGTATCTGCTAAGATCTCATAACCCAGGAGAGAAAAGCCTTGCTTTGCGGCAGAAGGATGGAAAGATCCGATTCTTCTGGTTCAAGGGGGTGGGTGAGACAGTTGACCCTTGGGACTGACCCTGCAAATCAATTTAATAGATTAAAATCAAGGAGAGAAAAACATGAGTATTGAAATATTGAGTCCCATGCCCGGAACCATCTGCCAGGTAAATGTCGGTCCTGGCGATCCTGTTGTTGAAGGCCAGGAACTGCTGCTTTTGGAAGCCATGAAAATGGAAAATCCCATTATTGCAACCGGTAAGGGTGTTGTAAAAGAGGTCTTGGTGAAAGAGGGGGACATGGTTGCCACCAAACAGGTGCTTGTGGTCATAGAAGAAGAATAAAAAATTCAATGGCCAGATTTTAACCCGCATATTTCACGAATCGATTTTGCTTTAGCTGCAAGGCGCCAGGCCGTGAAGCCGTAGTGAGTTACTGCGAACGGTCTGCAACGACGCAGATGAGGTAAAATCGGTTCGCCCGAAGGGTGACTACCCTTGGAATTGGTTTGGTAAGTAATTATAACTTGTTGTATTTAAAGAAATTAATATCCGGTTTCCTCAAATTGTCAGTTTCTGACCTTCAGGTTATGAAATATTCGGGCTAATGGTGACCATCAAACAAGGAAGACAATTATGAATCTTGAGAATGTAAGTCTTGCCTATTTTTTACCCACAGGAACAATCCAAAAAATACTTAGGGCCATTGCCAAGGGGTATGGGGCAAAACAGGTTGAGCAAATTGATTTGACATTACCGGCAGCTGATATTCAAAGGAAAAAGGAAAATCAAGAAGAATTAATGATTTTGGGGGTTCCGGTCTATGAGGGACGAGTGTCCAAGACCGCCATCCCGAGATTAAAACAGCTTACGGCAAAAAATACTCCTGCCGTTGTTGTGGTCATGTACGGCAACAGAGATTTTGAGGATGCCCTTCTTGAATTAAACGACCTTGCCCTGGAACTTTCCTTTTTACCTGTTGCCGGGGGGGCCTTTATCGGGGAACACTCGTTTGCAAGGGAAGACAGGCCCATGGCCAATGGACGGCCTGATGCCCAAGATATCAAGGCGGCTATGGCGTTTGGATCAAAGATACGTGAAAAGATAAAGGCGCTGGACTCTGTGGACAAGGCCGCTTTGATCACGCCTCCCGGAAATACCCCCTATGTTGAACATGACAGGCGGGGAATGGAGGATAAAGCCGCCTCCACCATTGATGAAGACTGTACCCTGTGTGGTGAATGTGAACCGCTTTGTCCGGTAGGCGCCATCACCATTGAGCAGACCGTTAAGACAGACAGCCTGGCCTGTATTCTCTGCAACGCCTGTGTTAAAAACTGCCCTGCAGGGGCAAGGGTTGTGGCAGATCCCATGATCAATAAAGTGGTCAGCTGGGTCAGTAAAAATTTCCAAGACAGAAGAGAACCTGAAATATTTATGGTTCATCAGAAAATCGCGTACCTGGACTGAGAAACATCACTGGGAAGGCAATAACACAGTAAGGATTTTTATGCTTGAAATGATGGTGTGAACATGATCATGTTCTAATTTTTTTGTGTTATTCGCACAAAATCGGAGAATGAATTAATGTCCACAAGCTTCATATACCATGCCTTTGGCCTTCGTGACTACTTTTATAAAACAACACGTTTCATCGGTGGAATAATCACTTTTGAACTCATACCAAAACCGGAGGCGGTAAAATGCCCGGAATGTAATTCCAGGTCCGTCACCAGGAAAGGGATTGTGACAAGAGATCTCAGAACAATACCGGTAGGTTCAAAACCCGTGATTCTCAGGACGGCTATCCAGAGAATTTGGTGTTCGTTCTGTCAATTTGTCCGGCAAATCAAACTATCCTTTGCCCAGGAGGGGAAAAGCTATACCCGGGCTTTTGAACGGTATGTCTTGGAGTTGTCTCAGTTCATGACAATCAAAGATATTGCCATCCATTTAAGGATCAGCTGGGATACGATAAAGCAGATCCAGAAAGAAGACCTGCTGAGGCGTTATCGAAATATCCCCCTTGAGAAAGTCCGGCAGATTGCCATAGATGAAATTTCCATAGGGAAAGGGCATAAATACTTGACCATCGTGATGGATCTGGAATCCGGTAGAATTCTGCACGTGGGAGAAGGAAAAGGTGGTGAAGCTTTGAAATCTTTTTGGACAAAAGTGAAAATATCGAAAGCAAAAATCAAAGCCGTCAGCATCGATATGTCCCCGGCATACTTGAGTGCTGTTATTGAAAATCTTTCTGGTTCAGCAATTGTCTTTGACAGATTTCATGTTGTTAAATTGTTCAATGAGAAACTGTCGGATTTCAGGCGAAAGCTCTACAACCTTCTTGCCAATACCGGGCAACAAAAACTTCTGAAGGGAGTCCGGTGGCTTTTGTTAAAAAATCCCGAAAACCTCAGTGATGACAAGAAGGAGGCCCAACGGTTAGAAGAAGCATTGAAAATAAATCAGCCGCTATTGGTAGTCTACTACATGAAAGAGGAACTCAGGCAAATATGGAATCAAAAGAAAAAAGAAACAGCTGAAAAGATAGTCAGCAATTGGATCAATCTGGCCAATATTTCCAAAATTTCAATGTTGATGAAATTTGCCAAGACCTTGGCTGTGCACAGGCAAAGAATCCTTTCATACTATGATTACAGGATATCTACAGGTCCTTTAGAAGGGACAAATAACAAGATAAAAACCATGAAACGGAAAGCTTATGGATACAGGGATTCGGAGTTTTTCAGGTTGAAACTTTTGGACCTTCACAATAAAAGGTACGCATTAATCGGATGAACCATATTTATTTAACCCAGAATGACACGCTCCACGGTTTTACCGGAGGGGCGTGTCATGGGTATTGTTTTTCAGGGCAGTCTTGCTGAAAAATTGGGGTGTAATGGCTTGTTTTTATGATTGATGGGCTTCTGGTGTTGATATCCCGGTCTGGATATAAGGCAAAAGCATGCCCCGGATAATGCCGCCGACACGTTTCATATGGGCCCTGATTTCATCATCTGTTCTTCCGGGATATTTTCTGAATGAAATTAAAATTCCGCTGAGGCAGGAAAAAAAAGCATGGGACAGAAGCCGTACATCGCCCTCATAGTTCATTTTTGTAAAAATAATATCAAAAATATTTAATATTCGTCTTGCAACGTTGTTAAGGCTTTTTGATGCCTCCGGGCTGATATTACCGAATAGAAAAAAGTGGGTGATCATCCGCCAGTGATTTTCATGGTCAATATAAAAATCAAGATAACGGTTCATCAATTTTTCAATGTCAATATCAATTTCTTCGGAAACCATGATGTCCATTTCATCGAGAAGCTGGTTGGTCTCTCTTAAAATGGCCTGGACAAACAGGGTCTCCTGGTTTTCAAAATAGGTGTAGATTGAGGAGACGGCCATTCCAGCTTCCTTTGCAATCTCCCTCATGCTGGCACGGTCATAGGTTTTGCTGCCAAAAATTTTTTGGGCCGCATCAATGATGAGGTTTTTCCGGAGTTCCCTGTCCTCCTGTTTTAATTTTGTAAGGGTGCTTATTTTTTCCATCTGATTCCTATTTGTTTTATGTCTTTATCTGTCCTGAACCATACCATTGCACAGGGCAAAAAATCAAGCATCTGCGTCTTAAGATATGCGTTTCACGGTTTTTAGACTTGACACACAGAACAGTGTTCGTTATTTAGAACAAACCGATAGATTTATTTAAACCATATGGAGGCCTGTTATGCAAGAAAAGATTTTATCTGAAATAGCGTATGACCCTTCATGGGGTATACGGCCGACTCTGGAAGCCGAGCCCATGACCACCTATGAGATGTTTCATAAAAATGCGCTTTTATATCCGTCAAAGCCGGCCCTTATTTTTCTGGATAATAAGATTTCATATTCACAGCTGGATACCCTGGTGGACAGATTTGCCTCAGCCCTGTTCAAGCTGGGGATAAAAAAGGGTGACCGGGTGGGGGCGCTTTTGCCCAATTGCCCCCAGCATGTGATAGCATTTCTTGCAGCCAACAGGCTTGGGGCGATTCATGTCCCTGCCAACGTCATGTACGAGGGGGAGGAACTCAAACATATTTTAACGGATTCGGGAATGAAACTTGTCATTACCCTGGACCTGTTTTATGAGAATCTTTGTTCCGTGATGGAGGGCACGGACGTCCAAAAGGTGATTGTCACCGGGATTGATGATTTTCTGGCCTTTCCCAAATCAATGCTCTATCGGCTGAAAACCCGTTTTGACGGGACAAGGGTCAAGGTGGGCTATGGAGAGCATACCTTATCTTTTATGAATTTATTGAAAACCGGGGGCTCATTTTCGAAGCGTCCTGATATTGATTTTGACGATACCATGCTGATTTTGTATACCGCCGGCACCACGGGCAAGAGCAAGGGGGTCATGCTGACCCATCGAAATTTTGTTTACAATGCCGGCAACCAGGCTGAAAATTTTGATATGACAAGCGGTAATGTGAACCTGGTTCTTTTTCCCATGTTTCATATTTCAGGCCAGTAGTGTCCGGTTAGGTTGTTGCATATAAAAAGCATCTAAAATCATTGAAAAAACAGTCGGTTTTGTGTTGACAAATGTGCGTAAAAATTTTTGTGCGCCTTGAAAATTTAACTCAAGGAGCTCAAATGACGCACATCTCAGTCCCTAAAAAACAACTACGGTCCCTGAACTTTGACAATTTCAGGTGCCCTCTGATAAAGTCACTTTCAAAAGCACCGGAATTACAATCTCGAGGAGACCGCCCTTTAAAAATGACATTCGAAGACCAGATAAATGCTTTGGTTTATTTCCATCTTCAGGAGCACAAGTCTGCCCGACATTTAATTCAGGATCTCAAGGAGAATGTTTTTGCTAAAGAAAATATTGCGCCAGACGGTGGTATCAGCCGTAGTAGTTTCTGTGAAGCCATCAATCACAGGGGACTCGAACAACTGCAATTTATCTTTGAGGATCTTTATAAACAGGCTCTTGAGTGTCATCCGGGTGAACACGCCGAGTTAGGAGAGTTGGTTTCCATTGACGGTAGTCTCATAAATGCAGTCCTTTCAATGCACTGGGCGAACTACAGAAAAGGAAGTAAAAAAGCCAAAGTACATTGCGGATTTGACATTAATCACGGAATCCCAAACAAAATCTTTTTGACTGAAGGCAACGGCGCTGAACGCACTTTTGTTCCCAAAATACTTTCCAAGGGGCAAACAGGTGTTATGGATCGTGGATATCAATCCCATAAAGAATTTGACCTGCTTCAGGAGCAAGGCAAACATTTTGTCTGCCGTATAAAAACCAGGACAACAAGAACAATTATTGATAACCACGAGACCCCTTCCGACAGCTACATTTTTTATGATGCACTGGTTAAACTTGGTACTCCGAATCAAAACCAGACGAAAAGGCCTGTTCGGGTTGTTGGCTATAAAATTGCTGGCGTCAAATACTATGTGGCAACTGACAGGCATGATTTAACAGCGGAACAAATAGCAACAATTTATAAACTCCGGTGGACCATTGAGGATTTTTTCAAATGGTGGAAAGAACATCTGAAGGTATATCATCTCATTGCCCGCAGTGAATACGGCCTTATGGTTCAGATTCTTGGCGGCCTTATCACTTACCTGTTACTGGCAATCCATTGCCAAAAACAGTTTAATGAAAAGGTCACGATCAAAAGAGTTCGGCAGCTGCGAACCGCCATTCTAAATGACCTTTTTGGCTGCGAGGAGCAGGGCTCTCATAGTTCAAACAGGGACAATATTGTCAAAGATCAAAAAATTATTGAGCAAGCAAAAACCTAACCGGACATCACTGATTTCAGGCTATCTTTTGGCCACCATTTGCATGTTTTACGGGGGCGGCACCACCATTCTCGAGCCCCGGTTTGATGCGGCCGTTATATAAAAATTCTGCATAAATACAAGGTCAGCGTGTTTTTTGCGCCCCCCACCGTATATATTGCTTTTTTTAATCTGCCGGATTTTGACCAATACGATCTTTCCAGCCTTAAGGTCGGCGGCGCATCAGGCGCACCTGTACCTCCGGCCATCCAGGCAAAGTGGCGGGCAAAGACCGGTTTGGACCTGCTCAACGGCTACGGTCTGACTGAAACCACTGCCGGGGCCATTGTCTCTTTGCCCAATAAGTTCAACCATGACGCCATCGGGGTGCCCATGGGCGGAGAGGTTAAAATTGTTGATGACCAGGGAAACAGCGTTCCTTTGGGTGAGCGGGGGGAAATCCTTTTTAAGGGGCAGCAGGTGGCAAAAGGGTATTGGAATCAGCCTGAAAAGACCGCCAAAACCTTTGTTGACGGATGGCTGCATACCGATGACATCGGGACCATGGATGAACAGGGATTTGTGTTTTTCCTTGACCGGGAAAAGGATTTGATCATTGCCTCTGCCTATAATATTGCACCGGCCGAAGTGGAGGCCGTACTCATGAAGCATGAAAAGATTCAGGAGGTGGCTGTTATCGGCGTGCCTGACGAATACCGGGGGGAAACGGTCAAGGCCTTTGTGGTGCTGGAAGAAGATGCCAAAGGGAAGATCAGCCAGGAAGAGATCCTTGAGTACGGCAAAGCCAATATGGCGGCGTATAAATATCCGAGACTTGTTGAATTTATTGATGAGCTGCCCAAATCTCCCATTCAGAAAGTGTTGAGAAAAGAACTGAGGGATATGGAAGCGCTTCGCAGAGAGGGGTGTTGACAATTATACCCCATGATATTTGAAAAAAAGTAAAAAGGAGAGCAGGACAATGGCGTTTGAAGAAGTTCTCAGCCAGCTGGCCGGAAAAAAAAATACTGCATTGCAGATGGGAGGGGCTGCCAAGGTTGAAAAACAGCATGCCAAGGGAAGGTTTACCGCAAGGGAACGGATCGCAAAGCTTTTGGATAAAGATTCTTTTATGGAATTTGGTCTTTTGGCCACATCCGATATGCCGGGAATGGAAAATAAAACACCGGCCGACGGCCTGATCTGCGGGTACGGATTGATCGAGGGACGGCGAATTGGGGTGGTTGCCAATGATTTTACGGTTCTGGCATCAACCAATGCACGGATTAATTTGAAAAAAATGCTTCAGTTCAAGGCCCAGGTTAAAAAAAATAAGGTTCCTTTGATCTGGCTGGGGGAAGCCGGCGGTGCAAGGATGCCTGACTGCCAGGGGGCCAAAAATATTTGTACCCTGGGCGGGGGAGGAACCCATACCCTTTTTAGCGAATATACCCATTTCAGGGAAATGCCCTTTGTTATGGCGGCCATGGGAGAGTGTTACGGGGTTCCTGATTTTGAAGCCATGCTGGCAGACTGTGTCATCCAGGAGAAAGGCAGTGTGCTGTCCATTTCAGGGCCCAGGGCATTGAACAGGGCCATTGGCCAGACCTTTACCGGGGAAGAGATGGGCGGATGGAAAATCCATGAAAGTATTACAGGCATTGCGGACAAGGTGGCTGAAGATGAATCCCATTGTTTTGAATTGATCAAGACCTTTTTAGGGTATATGCCCTCCAATAATCAGGAGCGGCCTCCCCGGATTCCGGTTCCTGAAGGCTCGGGCAGTAAAATGGAAACCATTCTTGATTTCATGCCCGAAAAAAGAACCCGGACCTATGATATGCATTCTCTGATCGAATGTATGGTTGACGGTGGAAAAATTTTTGAAATCAAACCCAATTTCGGTAAAATGCTGATCACCTGCCTGGCCAGAATAGACGGTGAAGTGGTGGGATTTATTGCCAACAATCCCTTTTACAATGTGGGTGCCATGGACACGGACGGGCTTGAAAAACATACCAGTTTTCTATGCCTGTGTGATTCATTTAATATTCCCATTATTTTTCTCCATGACACTCCCGGCCACATGGTTGGAAAGGAGGCCGAAGAAAAAAGGGTGGGGGCCAAGGTGGTGAACAATCTCCAGGCCCTGTGCCAGGTCACGGTGCTCAAGATTGTGATTGTCATCCGCAAGTCCTATGGCCAGGCTGCTGTCAACATGTGCGGCCCGGGAATCGGTCCGGATTATTTTGTCTCCTGGCCCACCGGGGAACTCGGGTTCATGGAGCCGACCATTGCGGCGGATGTCGTATTCGGGGGCCTGCCCGAAGAGGAACGGCAGCAGATGCTCGATCATATGATCAGTGATTTGTCTCCCTATCCCGCAGCCCAGGACTATTTTATTCAGGATATTATAGACCCCAGACAGACCCGGTCATACCTGACCCAGGTCTTGTCCGTTATCCGGGATTCACATGGCCGGGGCGTGGGTGAGCACCGGCTGTCAAACTGGCCGACCAAGTTCTGACGAACAGAGGCGCAGGGGGGTTAAAACAAATTCCCTGCCTTGTCACGGCGGTACGGGGTTGGAAATGAAGGAATGTTCAGAATTCTGTGTCACGGTTTCGGTTCCCGGATCTGCCTCAGCGCCAGCGGAAGTAAAAGTCAGGTCCGAGAATGGGCCTTCAATCAGCCACGTCGGAGGAGTTGACTTTTGCTGGAGTGGAGTTGGGCGCATTCCTATTTTCCCGGTTTTAAAAAGGCCTGTCTTTTAGAGCAAAAAGAATGATATCCTCTGTTACGCTGAAATGAACATAAATGGATTGTGCTAATGAAGAAAGCTGAAGATTGTAATACTGTTGATGAAGTCCTTGCATGCCTCAAAGAACTGGAAGAAGATCCAAATCGCTTGGTTCGTAACGCTAACGAATTAGAACAGATGGAGCAGGAAATCCTTGAGTATACAAATCGGATAAGGTTCATCCGATTAATGCGTACCTTTTATTGTGAAGGTCCAAAAGTTTCAACCTGAAAAACTCCGAATCCCTGTATCCATAAGCTTTCCGTTTCATGGTTTTTATCTTGTTATTTGTCCCTTCTAAAGGACCTGTAGATATCCTGTAATCATAGTATGAAAGGATTCTTTGCCTGTGCACAGCCAAGGTCTTGGCAAATTTCATCAACATTGGAATTTTGGAAATATTGGCCAGATTGATCCAATTGCTGACTATCTTTTCAGCTGTTTCTTTTTTCTTTTGATTCCATATTTGCCTGAGTTCCTCTTTCATGTAGTAGACTACCAATAGCGGCTGATTTATTTTCAATGCTTCTTCTAACCGTTGGGCCTCCTTCTTGTCATCACTGAGGTTTTCGGGATTTTTTAACAAAAGCCACCGGACTCCCTTCAGAAGTTTTTGTTGCCCGGTATTGGCAAGAAGGTTGTAGAGCTTTCGCCTGAAATCCGACAGTTTCTCATTGAACAATTTAACAACATGAAATCTGTCAAAGACAATTGCTGAACCAGAAAGATTTTCAATAACAGCACTCAAGTATGCCGGGGACATATCGATGCTGACGGCTTTGATTTTTGCTTTCGATATTTTCACTTTTGTCCAAAAAGATTTCAAAGCTTCACCACCTTTTCCTTCTCCCACGTGCAGAATTCTACCGGATTCCAGATCCATCACGATGGTCAAGTATTTATGCCCTTTCCCTATGGAAATTTCATCTATGGCAATCTGCCGGACTTTCTCAAGGGGGATATTTCGATAACGCCTCAGCAGGTCTTCTTTCTGGATCTGCTTTATCGTATCCCAGCTGATCCTTAAATGGATGGCAATATCTTTGATTGTCATGAACTGAGACAACTCCAAGACATACCGTTCAAAAGCCCGGGTATAGCTTTTCCCCTCCTGGGCAAAGGATAGTTTGATTTGCCGGACAAATTGACAGAACGAACACCAAACTCTCTGGATAGCCGTCCTGAGAATCACGGGTTTTGAACCTACCGGTATTGTTCTGAGATCTCTTGTCACAATCCCTTTCCTGGTGACGGACCTGGAATTAAATTCCGGGCATTTTACCGCCTCCGGTTTTGGTATGAGTTCAAAAGTGATTATTCCACCGATGAAACGCGTTGTTTTATAAAAGTAGTCACGAAGGCCAAAGGCATGGTATATGAAGCTTGTGGACATTAATTCATTCTCCGATTTTGTGCGAATAACACAAAAAAATTAGAACATGATCATGTTCACACCATCATTTCAAGCATAAAAATCCTTACTGTGTTATTGCCTTCCCAGTGATGTTTCTCAGTCCAGGTACGCGATTTTCTGATGAACCTCGGATAAGCGCCTTTTTTTTAAAAAAAAGATCCAGGCCTCAGTAGATTCCTCTGAACAGGTCGACCAAGAAAAAGAATTGATGTCCAATTGGCCGGGACGGATGAAAAGCGAAGGGCTTGAGACCGTTTGGATTCAGCTTTGTACAGATAGTTCGGTTGATATTCATGTTCGATACTATCGAAGGTCCTGTGACCGCCGAAAAGGAAAAAGATATAAAGGTGCATACGCTGGCTTAATCCTTCTTGGAATCCATGATCGCTGCTCGCCTGCTTTGGCTTCTATGGTGAGTTCTTGGTCAGCCTTATTAAGTTCTTTTGAAGAAGTCCGTCAAGTGCTTTGTGACCGTGGGATGACGTTGGGTATAAAGGTCATCCGTAAACTGACCTATCGGTACGCAGAGCGGGCTCGAGCCGAACAACAAGCGGGCCGAATCCCATTAAATGATAGAGATTTACTTGAAGGGCGGCGAGTCGTTATCAGCACTGATGGTGGCCGCACTCGGCTCAGAGAGAAGAAAAGGGGACCAAAAACCCAAAAGGATAGAACCCGATTTCGTGGGGCATGGCGAGAACCCAAGCTTTTGATCATTTATGTAGTGGACGCCCATGGAAAACAAGAAAAAAGCTTTTCACCATTTATTGATGGCTGTTTCAATGGACCGGATGGTGTATTCCACTTGTTAAAGGGTTATTTGAACTCCCTTCATATTCAGAACTCAGACAAAATACTGTTTGTTGCAGATGGGGCACATTGGATTTGGAATCGAATCCCC
This sequence comes from Desulfobacter sp., assembly GCA_028768545.1. Classification (NCBI taxonomy): domain Bacteria; kingdom Pseudomonadati; phylum Thermodesulfobacteriota; class Desulfobacteria; order Desulfobacterales; family Desulfobacteraceae; genus Desulfobacter; species Desulfobacter sp. Next base: position 2,062,893 of record CP054838.1, on the reverse strand, counting down.
GGACTGCTAAAAGCATTGGGTTTGGCTCCTGAGCGTGTGTATGAACTTCTCGATTTCTACCATGCAGTTGAGCATCTGGGTACAGTAGCAGGCTTAAGGAAGACCTGGTCATCCAAGGAACGCAAACGCTGGGTATCGAAGCAGCGAGGTCTTCTGCTGAAGGGAAAGGCGATTGAGGTGGTACAGGCCGTCCAGAAGCTTTGTAGAGGCAGAAACAGTAAGGCTATCAAGACGGAACGGGATTATTTTGTGCGCAATGAACTGAGGCTTAATTTCTCAACTGTAAAAGCGTTGAACTTACCTATTGGCAGCGGTGCTATTGAAAGTTCGATTCGGAGAGTCGTGAATTTACGTCTTAAAGGTCCATGCATCTTTTGGTATCGGGAGAATGCAGAAAAAATGATTATGCTGCGATCATTTTATAAAGCAGGGCGTTGGAACTGCCTGAAGCAGATGGCAAACATGCACAATCCAGTGCCAGCGGTATAACCGGGAAAATGGGAATGCGCCCGTGGAGTTCCTGGAACCATCTTTTCCATCTGTAAATAAATCCCTATCAAATTCCCAGCTCTTTATCCAGCCGGCCTTCAAAGAAAATTGCCAACTGGGAAATTGTCAGTGACCAATTTTGAATCGGCATTGTCCATTTTTTACTGGCGTTCTGGATCCCCATGTAAAGCAGCTTTAACAGGCTGTCCTGGTTCGGGAATGATCCCTTTGTTTTGGTCAGTTTTCGAAACTGTCGATGCACAGCCTCAATGGTATTTGTGGTGTATATTATCCGTCGAATCTCTTCTGGATATTTAAAGAAATGACTGAGGCGTTCCCAGTTGTTCCGCCAGGATTTTATCACAATCGGGTATTTGTCATTCCATTTATTTTCCAAGATATCCAGTTCTTCTTCGGCCAGATCCTTATTGACCGCTTTATAAACACGTTTTAGATCTGCCATAAATTCCTTTTTATTTTTGGAACCAACGTATTTCAATGAATTTCGGATCTGGTGGACTACGCAGAGTTGAACTTCTGTGTCCGGGAATATGGTCTCAATGGCCTCGGGAAAACCTTTTAGACCATCAACACAGGCAATCAGGATATCTTTTACCCCTCGGTTTGAAAGGTCTGTTAACACCTGCAGCCAGAAGTTCGCACCCTCATTCTCGGATATGTACAGCCCAAGAACCTCTTTGCGGCCCTCGATATTCACCCCAAGAATTGTGTAAACGGCTTTGCTGCCGACCTTTCCGTTTTCTCGTACTTTATAATGTATGGCATCAAGCCATACGATTGGGTACACATTTTCCAACGGCCTGGCCTGCCATTCTTTGACGGTATGGATGATTTTATCGGTAATGGTGCTCAGAGTGGCATTTGAAATCTCAAGTCCATAGATTTCCTGTAAATGGGAAGCCATATCATTATAACTCATGCCCAGGCCGTAAAGGGCTATTATCTTTCTTTCAATTTCATCGCTGAGCGTTGTCTGATGTTTTTTGACGATCTGTGGAGAGAAGGTTCCGGCCCTGTCACGCGGGGTTTTTAGCTCAAATTTACCATCCAGGGATTTAATGGTCTTTTTGCTTTTTCCATTACGGCGGTTGGCAGAAACTTCCTGCCCGAGATGGGACTCCAACTCTCCTTCAAGAGCAGCTTCAGCAAGATTTTTGATTAATGATGTAAGGACGCCGCCCTTACCTGTGAAGGGTTTACCTTCCTGGATGCCTTTAAGGGCTTTTTGAAAATCAAATTCGGTGTTTTCTTCGGTCATGTCAGTTCTCCTTATTTAGCTGAGTATATCAGCTTTCATTCAACTGACACAGAATTTTGAACGCCCTTGGCAATTCATACAATTGTTTCCATCTTGGACAATTTTAAAAAACAGTCAATTAAGGAAGCCCTTAAGGATTTTATTTGTATAAATAAAACTCTTGTTGTTGACGCCTTACCCAGTGATCCCCCCCACAAAAATGACCTATCCACCGCGGTAGATGAGCTGTACAAGATCCGAAGTAAAATTGCTCATATTGGGACCCATGGTTCATTCACAGTTGATAGACTGCATCGATCAGATCAGTTTGTTTGCAGCGTCTCTAAAGTTTTGCTTAAAAAACGATTAAGTTTTTTATAGCCATGGAGGCCATAGCTATTTTGTGCGTAAATGAAAACTCAATTGAGAACGTTTTATTCGGTCATTTCATTTTTTTAAAAATTGATGGATATAATTTATTAAGAAATAAAGTAGGTCCCTTTGATGGAAATAGTTTCTGAACCACAAAGTGGTCTATTCCAGAGAATGTCGGCCCTATAATAAGACCTCCATCAAGGCACCCCATGCCTGTCGGGATAAGAAATCTAAGTGTTTTTCCAATTTTCCCACCCAAATTGTCAGCCACCTTATTCCTAAATGAAGAAAATGATTCATTGATCTCATTGTCAGAAAGATTCGGGTCTATATTATTTTAGGGATGATATATGAACTCTGTATTACCTTATCATGACCCAACAGAGCATCGAGAGTGATCGGTTTGCCAAATCACAAGAAATGGGACTTAAAAACAAGAAACCACATTAACTTATCCGAAATAAAAAACCCCAAGAACCGAAATTCTTGGGGTGTTTTGATTGGGTTGGCTCCCCAGCACGGACTTGAACCGCGGACCCATTGGTTAACAGCCAATTGCTCTGCCAACTGAGCTACTGGGGAGCATGTGTCTTTAAACAAGACTCGGAGTTTATATATCAGGGGAAAATCTTTGTCAAGGAAAATCATAAGACTTTTGGCTAAAAAATTTGACATTATCCAGGCATATGTTTATTCTTTAGCAAGATTGATGACTTAGAATAAGAAAGGAAAATTTCATGGACGTTACCAGTATACAAGGTCCCAATCCTTACGCAAACAACCGCCCCGCAGCCGAAGACTCTTTGGTACAACAGAACCGGGAAGCCCTTAAAACCGATCTGAACCCCCAAAACGTTCAGGCGGCAAATCAGGCCTTTCAAGTCAATATCACCCAAGAGGCCAGGAATCAGCAGGCCCAAGAAACCCAGCCCATGCCAGAAACGCCAGATCAGCCCCCTGCCCAGCAGCGGGTCAGCCAGATTATTGATACTGTGGCCTGATCTTACCCCTTATTATTATGGGGCCGCTGTTTTAGCGGCAGATAATAATGGATAAACCCAAACATAATTTCATTCTCACCAGCGTAAACTGAACTGGAAACTCAATCATGATTACTGAAAACGGCATTGTTACCCGGGCAACCTCTGACAGGGTATGGGTTAAAACCATAAGATCTGCAGCATGTGAAAGCTGTTCCTCAAAAGACAGTTGCGGTTCCGGGCACCACGGGGCCAAGGAAATGACCGTGATTGTCAAAAACACCCTTGGGGTTGAAAAAGATGATACCGTTGTCATCGGTATTGAATCAGGCCCCATGCTCTACTTAAGTTTTCTGCTCTATGTCTTTCCCATCCTATTATTGGTGATCGGCGCTGTTATTGGTGACAGCCTGGCACCCACCCTTCAAATGAACAAATCCCTTTTAGCCATGATCATTGGATTTTCATGCTTTTCAGCAGCTTTTTTTATTGTTCGAAAAAAGCAGGCATCCATGTCCGAAAAAGAGGAATACAAACCCTTTCTCGTAAGGAAAAAATCCCGTTCAATCACTGATTCCTGTCCCAATTTATAAATAAATTACTGCTATTTTTCTCTTGTAAATCCAGCGCCAATATAATATAAACGCGCCAGTTGTGGGTTCGTCGTTAAACTCTAACCCTTAATCATTGAGAGAAGAATTATGACATCACAACGAGATCTTAAAATAGCTGTATTGATCATGGTCGTTCTTTTGGTCACAGGTATTATCTGCTATGCATCTTTTTCACCCCCTGTTCCGGAAAATCCAGTAAGGCTCATGTTCCAAAATCAGGCCGGCAAAGTATTGTTCACCCATCTCATGCACACAGACACCTATAGTTTGGAGTGTCTGGACTGCCATCATAACATTGAAGATGATGACACCTACAACTGCAGTGAATGCCATGAAGACACAGGTGATGAAGACATGCCGTCAAGGGCGGATGCGTTTCACGCCCAATGTAAAGGATGCCATGAAGATTATGGTTCAGGTCCGATAGAATGTAATTCATGTCATGCGTTGTAATTTAAGGATGATTTTTTAATCATCCTTTTTTTTTGCCTGACTTACGCTTTTTACAAGATAAGGACAAATTATGATTAAACGATCTTTTTTTGCTCTATCCAGACCCAGGCTGACCTATGACCTGCTTGATACAAAGCTTAAGGCGCCTGAGGCCATCCCTGTTCCCGGCAGTCTTACCCTGCTGCTGCCCGAAGCCATTGACAGCAGTAAAAAGGCCTTGCTCAAACAAGGAGATGCTGTCAAAAAAGGGGAAAAACTAAAACTCTATGAAGACAGTGACGCCTATGTTTTATGTCCTGTTGCCGGTATCGTCAGGGGTTTTGAGCCCTATTTCGGTGATTTTGGAAATGAAGCCACTTATATCCTGATCAAATCAGATCCATCCAAAAACGGAAACAAGGACAACGTGGATCTGAACCCGGTTGAGGATATTGATTTTGCAGATGCCTTTCTCAAGCAGCTGCCCGGCGCCCTGCCCTTTGATATTCTGGCAGATGAAACCAAAAAAATAAAAACCATTGTGATCACAGGGGCGGACACAGATATCCTTTCTGACACCAGCCAGTTTATATGCACCCATTTCACAGATGAAATGGTGGAAGGCACCCGGATACTCAAACGACTGACACAGATCCCCAAATTCTGCATCACCCTGCCGGAAAAACTTTATACCCGTGCCAACTTCGGCACCATCCAGGTTTTAAAAACCTCGGAAGTCTATCCGGCTACCCTGCCGGCCATGGTCATGAAAGACCATCTGGGCCTGATCCTGCCGCCGGGTAAAACCCCTGAGGATCTCGGGGTATGTTTTATCCGGGCAGAGGCCTTGGTCTCCCTTGCCAGGGTGTTTCAGACCAAACAATTTGTCTTTGAAAAGATGATCACCCTGATGGATAAGGCCGGAAAAAAACATAGGCTCACCGCCACCATAGGTACGCCCTTGAGCAAAATATTCAGCCGGTTCAATATCCAGCTCAATGAAAAGGACAGGATCATCATTGGCGGTCCCATGAGGGGATTTACCACCTATACCCCCCACCGCCCGGTGATTGCGGAAATGGACATGGTCATCATCCAGGACAAAGAGATTATCCCGGAACTCTCAGACACCCCCTGTGTCAACTGCGGAGAGTGTATCAGGGTCTGCCCTGCCAATGTGCCGGTAAATCTGCTTGTCCGTTATCTTGAAGCGGATGAATATGAAGAGGCTGCAGATAAATTTGATCTGGAATCCTGTATTGAATGCGGTCTCTGCGCCTATGTGTGCAAGGCAAGGATACCCCTTTACCAATATATCCGGCTCGGCAAACATGAGCTTTTGACCCTAAGAGCAGAAGCTTAAAATGGAGGCTGCCAATGAATGATGCAAAACTAATCGTTTCCCATGCCCCGTTCTGGCATGACGGAGACTCTTTATTCCAATTAAACCTGAATTATATCCTGGCCCTGCTGCCTGCTGCCGTTTTCGGCATCATTCAGTTTGGTGCCCCGGCCCTTGGCGTCATCGCGTTGTCGATATCTTCTGCAATGCTCTGGGAACTTGTCATGACGCTTATCTCAAGACAGGCTATCTCCATCGGCAACATGGAATCCGCAGTGATCGGCCTGCTCTTCGGCCTGATGCTGCCGGCCATGGCTCCCTGGTGGCTCGTGGTGGCAGGCACCTTTGTGGCCGTGGTCATCGGAAAATTCATTTTCGGAGGGATCGGTGCCAACCCCTTCCATCCAAGCCTCATCGCCATTGCCATTCTGACCATGTCCTGGCCCATGTTCCTGGATTTTGACACCGCCTATGTCTCTTATCAATTTGACTATACCGCCCTTGCCCCTTTAGTGGCCTTAAAAGCCCAGGGTCCCTCGGTGGTTGAACTGTTTCCCCTGGCAGACCTTTTTATGGGCAAAGAGGTGGGCGGCATAGGAGCCACCTTTGGTCTCGGCCTTATCATCGGCGGGATTTATCTCATGCTCAGGGGCTATACCCGGTGGGAGATCGTGGTCTCCTTTATTGCGGGTATCCTTGTAACGGCAGGCCTTTTTTACCTGGTCAACAAAGAGGCATATGCCAGCCCCTTTTTCCATCTTTTCTCAGGATACACCCTGCTGGGGGCATTTTTCCTGGCCACGGAGAATTCTTCTTCTCCGGTCAACAAAATTCCCATGCTGATTTACGGTTTTTTGGGGGGATTCATGATCATTCTCATGAGAAATATCGGTGTGTATGCCGACGGAACCGTCCTTGCCATTCTTTTGATCAACCTTGTGAACCCCCTGATTGACGCCATAAGACCCAAAGCCCTGGGGAAGGGAGTGAACAATGCGTGAAATGATGAGCATGATCATTGTATTAACCGTACTCACCGCAGTATCCGGAGGTCTTTTGGCCGCAGTTGAATCGGGCACAAAACTGCGGATTGAAGAACAGGTCCTTAAATTTCAAAAAGCCCCGGCCATTGCAGAGATCTTCGTTGATGTGACAAACGATCCCCTCAAGGAACGCTTCCCTGTATCTGCAGAGGGTATATCAATCCAGGTTTTCCCGGCAATAATGGAAGACGGCTCCAAGGCGGTTGCCTTTGAAACCAAAGGCAAAGGCGGTTACGGCGGAGATGTGGGACTGATGATCGGTATCAGCCTGGAAACAGATCAAATCATTGCCGCCCGAGTCACCACCCATTCGGAAACCCCGGGGCTCGGCGCCCGGGCCAAGGATGATCCCTCGTTTGTATCCCAGTTTTCAGACAAATCATTGTCCGAAAATCTGGCCCTGAAAAATGACAACGGGTCCATTGACGCCATGTCCGGAGCCACCATTACCTCACGGGCCGTGACCCTGGCCGCCATACAGGCACAGGATCTGTACAAAAAACTCAAACCTGAAATCGTAAAACAGATTAAATAAGAGGGAGGTCAGATAAAATGGCACAATCCTTGGCAAAAGAATTTACAAAAGGACTATGGGCTGAAATACCTCCTTTCAGAATAGTGCTGGGCTTATGCCCGGTTCTTGCGGTCACAAAGACCGTTGAAAACGGAATCGGCATGGGCATGGCCACCACTTTTGTTCTGGTATTTTCAAACCTTTTGATATCCATGCTCAGAAATATCATCCCCACCAAGGTCAGAATCGCCTGTTACATCGTTATCATTGCCACCTTTGTCACCATTGTTGAGCTGGTGATGCAGGCCTTTACCTATCCTTTATTCCTGAAACTTGGGATATTCATTCCCCTGATCGTTGTCAACTGTATTGTACTGGGAAGAGCTGAAGCCTTTGCCAGTAAAAACAATCCCATCATGTCCATTGCGGACGGACTGGGCATCGGTATCGGTTTTACCCTCTCTCTTGCAGCTTTAGGTGCGGTGCGCGAATTTATCGGTGCCGGCACCCTCACCATCTGGGGGGGAACCCCTGCATTTGACATCACAACTGTGTTTGCCGGATTTCAGCCCTTTACCTTTATGGTGGAGGCACCCGGCGCTTTTGTGGGCTTGGGGCTGATGCTGGCAATCATGAATCTTATCCCAAGTAAATAAAGGAGACGATCAATGGAATATTTTGAACTTGCCATCGGATGTATCTTCATCAACAATATTCTCCTGGCCCAGTTTCTCGGCAACTGCCCATTCCTAGGCACATCCAAAAAAATGGAAACCGCAGTGGGCATGGCCATGGCTGTTGTCTTTGTCCTGGTCATGGCAGGCATTATCACCTGGATGGTGGATACCTACCTGCTCAAAGGGCTTGGTGTTGAATATTTAAGAACCGTATCCTTTATCCTGGTCATTGCCTCTCTGGTCCAGTTTGTTGAAATGTTTTTAAAAAAGAGTATCCCGGGGCTCTATGCGGGACTTGGAATTTTCCTGCCCCTGATCACCACCAATTGCGCGGTCATGGGGGCCTGTCTGATCAATATTTCCAAGGAATACACCTTTGTCCAGGCCACGGCAGCTTCTTTTTTCTATGCCGTGGGATTCGGCCTTGCCCTGATCCTCTTTGCAGGTCTCAGGGAAAGAATCAACCTGGCGCGGGTGCCCAAACCGTTGCAGGACACCTCCATCGGCCTTGTGACCGCTGGAATGATCGCCCTGACCTTTACGGCCTTCAAAGGCATGGTCTAAGCGGTCCACGTGGTTTTGCTTTAAAGATGAACCGTGTTAACGCACTAATTATCAAAAGGTGATTTTATGCTTCCAGCTTTACTGTTCATGTTAGGTATCGGAGCGGTTTGCGGTATCGTGCTGAGCTTTGCCTCTAAAATATTTTACGTTTATGAGGACCCGAGAATTGCCCAGGTGGAAAACAACCTGGCCGGTGCCAATTGCGGCGGCTGCGGATATGCAGGATGCTCTGCTGCGGCAGATGCCATTGTATCCGGACGGGAAGACCCCTCTTTGTGCATTATCAATTCAAAAGAGGGAGTTGAGGCAGTCTCTAAAATCATGGGAGTTGAGGCGGGTTCGGCAGAAAGTCCCATGTCCTATAATATGTGCGAAGGCGGCAACCGGGCCGCGGATAAATATATTTACATGGGAATCTCCTCGTGCAAGGCCATGGCCG